>NZ_CP051180.1:688855-1377711 GCF_012295575.1 Ferrimonas lipolytica
TGCCTTACAGTGCTGAGATGTTGATGCCGCTGGTATCCGCTGAGCAGTCGTTATTAATGACAGAAAAAGATGCGGTTAAGTGTCGCGACTTTGCCCAGCACAACTGGTATTACCTACCTGTCAGTGCTAATTTGGGCGAAAAATTTGATAGTCACTTTTTGACTTTACTGAAGGAAAAGCTCAATGGCGTTTGATCATAAGTTGTTGGAAATCATCGCTTGCCCAGTGTGCAAGGGAAAGCTGGAATATGATCGTGACGGTCAGCGTTTGATCTGTCGTGCCGATCGCTTGGTATACAGCATTGATGAAGGGATCCCAGTGTTGTTAGAAGACCGAGCAACGCCGCTAGAGAGTAACGACTAATGAGCTTTGTTGCGGTTATCCCTGCACGTTATGGCTCCAGCCGCCTGCCAGGTAAGCCTCTTGCAGAGATAGCAGGTAAGCCGATGGTCGCTCACGTTGTTGACCGTGCTAAGCAGTCCGGTGCCGCTCGCGTTGTGGTTGCAACCGATGACCAACGTGTTGTTGCTGCCCTTGGTAACCGCTGTGAAGTGCTGATGACCTCAGCAGATCACCAGTCCGGTACTGAGCGCCTGGCTGAAGTGGTTGAGTTGCTGCAACTGAGTGACGACACCATCGTGGTGAATGTACAGGGGGATGAGCCGTTGATCCCTGCGGCCAATATCAGTCAGGTAGCGGCAAACCTAACCGACAGTAAAGCGCGTATGTCGACGTTAGCGGTGGCTATTGCCGACGCAGAAGAGATGCACAATCCTAATGCGGTCAAGGTTGTGTGCGATGAAGAAGGCTATGCACTCTATTTCTCACGCGCAGCCATTCCATGGGACCGTGACAGCTTTAACCAACAGCTTGGGGTAAGCCCAGGTGCATTGCGCCACGTTGGGATCTACGGATACCGTGCTGGCTTTATTCGCGATTACATTCGCTGGCCGGTTAGTCCGCTCGAACAGATTGAGTCGCTAGAGCAACTTCGAGTACTCTATCAAGGTGAAAAAATTCATGTCGCTGAGGCGATTGAGCCACCGCCTGCCGGGGTTGATACCGCTGAAGATTTAGCCAGAGTGCAAGCTATTCTGAGCTAAACACTAAGTAACAATAAAAAGAGCACCGCTAAGGTGCTCTTTTTGATCCTAGTGAGAGCGGCGTCAATTATAGTCGGGCCATAGCTCTTTTTGAGTTTCGGTTACTAGGTAGTTAAGGCGTTCTGGAGCAGGGGTGTCTTCTAACAGGATGCTGGTTGCGGCCAATTGGATCAAAATAATGAATACACAGACAATGACGGCTTTCCAGTATGGGCAATCTAAAACTAAGCTGACGGCAAATGCTCCGGCAAAGATGCTGGCTAGCCACGCAAACTGAGTGTCGTCGATTAGCTTAAATGCCATATCTTGCAAGGCTAGCACCGCGACTATACCGATAACGGCCCCAATAAAACTGGGGTTGCCGGTGCGTAAGACTCGTGCGCCGACATAGACCGGGGTGAGTCCAATAACTAAAGAGGCAGCAAGAAATAGCGCCAGTTGCATCAGCATAGTGTTATCCGTTCAGTTCCGTCCAAAGGGTTTCAATCCAGCGTTCCTCAGTAATAAAACGCCAGCTCCATGATTGCAGGTGTTGCGGTAATCCTTGCTCTAACCATACTGCCTTTGGTTGCTTCTGCATAGATTCTGCCCACGTTATCGATTGATTTAACATGGTTTTAAATTGTTCTAGATCAGCTTTGTTCGCTAATTCGCCGTGACCAGGGATGATCTTGGTATTGTTGTCGACACTAGCCAACACCTCGTCAACGCGGTTGATATAAGCGCGGACACTGCCGCCGTGGGCTTGGTCAACAAACGGGAAGGTATCTTTAAAAAACAGGTCGCCCATGTGAATTACATTGTGTTGTTTAAACCACACTAGTGAATCGCCATCGGTATGGCCAACGCCTAGGTGGACCACTTCGATATCTTGGTCGTTAAAATGAAAGGTGATCCCATCGTTGTAGGTCACTACCGGATAAGCAGACGGATTAACCTTGCTATCTTGTTGCAGATGCTTAAGCACGTTGTGGTGAGCAAACACGGTGCCGTGCTGGGCAAAATGGCCATTGCCGCCGGTGTGATCACCGTGATGGTGGGTGTTGATAATGAATTTGGGTTTGCCGGCGGCATCTGGTTGTAATGGCGTTAGTGCCTCGACAATACGTTGGGCTAGCGGAGCAAACTGGTCATCGATAATGAGTACGCCATCGGTACCGCTGCTGACTCCAATGTTACCGCCGGCACCGGTAAGCATATGGATCCCTGGGGCAACTTCGGTGGCGGTAATGTTGACCTCGGCAAAGCGATCGGCGCTGACGGTAGCGCTAAAACATAACGCCAAAAGCAGTATTTTGTTAAGCATGTTGGAAAGTCCATTTGAACAATGAATAACCAACTTAGTTGAAAATGGCACCGCAATGAAGTGCCATTTATCAAGCTGCTGCGATTGCGTCTATTACTTTAACCTGTTGGGAACCTGTTGTTGTTGCCGTTGCCATATGGCACTCACCCCTTGGGCGCAGCGATTACGCCAGCGGCTTAGGATTAAGTAGAGATAGGGCACAAGCAACAAGCTGGTTGCGGTTGAAACAATCAGGCCGCCAATGATGGCAATTGCCATGGGCGTATAGCTAGGGCCACCTCCGGCGATGCGGGTATCACCCAAAGCCAATGGCAGTAGCCCTAAGATGGTGGTGGCTACCGTCATTAACACCGGTCGAAGCCGCCCAACTGCGGCATCAATAATTGCTTGCTGCAACGTTTCTAGTTGTGGCTTACGTTGATTAATCTGGTCAACCAACACAATGCCGTTGTTAACCACGATCCCCATCAATACCAAAATGCCGATCATCGCCATAATACTCATCGACTGGGCGGTGATGAAGAAGGTCCAAAATACGCCAGTGATGGCAAACAGTATCGAGCTGATCACCGCGGTAGGAAGCAGCAGTGATTCAAACAGCGCGGCCATAACGATGTAGATCATTACCACGGCTAATAACATATTGGTTGCCATCAGTGCTTGGCTCTCATCTTGATACTCAAAGCCACCACCAAAGCTATAACCATAACCTTCAGGCCATGCTATCGATTGTAACCGTTGCTCGATCTCTTGCTTGAGATCGTTAAAGTCACGGTCGTTGATGTTGCCACCAATAGCGATGGAGGTTTGTCGATTGAAGTGGCGGATTTCGTTCAACCTCGGTTGCTCCGATATCGTCGCTACTTGTTGGAGCGTGACTACGGTGCCGTTGACTTTACCTAGAGGAAGTTGCGATAGCTTTGCCCGCGATTGTTGCCATCGCTTGGGCCACTGTAAGCGGATCTCGATTTCACCGTTAACATCATGGCGGTAGGAGCGTAAATTCTCTCCCCGCAGTGCGGTTGCCACTGTGGCGGCGCTCTGCTGCAACGACAACTCAAGTTGGGCTAATCGTTGTCGGTCAAATCGAATGAGTAATTCTTGCTGACCACCGGATAGATCGCTACGAACATCGGACAAGCCGTCGATGCTACTCAGCAGTGGCACTACCTCGGCTGCCAACTCCAGCAGCGTTTCGGTGGAGCGACCGCGCAGATGAACCCTCATACCGTTGTTGTCGTTGTCTTGCCAACCAAAAACGGGTTCGGCGAAGGCGTATTTTGGAAACCCAGCTGCAATTTTCTGTTTGAGCTCTGGTAGAGGCAATGGTAATTCGTCATTCAATAACAGCGTGGTTTGAATGTCATCGGTGGCGTAGTAGCTGTAAATCGAGTGGAAGCCATATTCTTGTTGGTGTTGATAGAGGTAGTCTTCCATCCGGTTGATCATCGCTTCGCTAAATTCGAGTTGATGTCGTCCCTCTAACTGGTAATTGATGTACAAACGGTCTTGGCCATCTTCGTCGTCACCGTTATTCACCTTCGATACCGGCAGGGCGGTACTAGCGAGGATAATTATTGCCATAGCACCACTGGTTTTTGGGTGGGATAGGGTCCAGCTGAGTAGGCGACGGTAACGAGTCGATTCCAACTGTTGTGCACTCTGACCAAAGTGGCAGAACTTAAATAGCAGCAACGGTAACAGTGAGCGTGAAATCAATAAGCTTGCTAGTAGTGAGAAACAGATAGCGATGGCAACGTGCTCAAGGAACACCGTCAATTCCACTTTGACCCCAAATATATTTGGAATAAAGACGATAGCGGTGGTTAGTGTGCCTGCCAATACCGCCAAGCCGACATTATCGACCCCGCTAATTACGGCTTGGCGACGATTCTCCGGAGGTTGTTGCAAAACGCTTTCACTAACAACCACGGCGTTATCGATAAGCATGCCTACTGCGAGTAACAATCCCATCATTGACAGAATGTTGAGGCTATAACCAAGCAGGTACATTAACCCCAATGTAATGGCTATCGATAACGGCACCGAGATAACAATGATGGCGGTGGTTAATGGATTACGGATAAACAGAAACAGCACTGCGAATGACAGTAACGCTCCAATGCCACCGGCTTGGGCTAAGTCATTGAGTGAATTTTTGACCCCTTTGGCTTGGTCATCCATAACGAACAGTTCGATGCCGTCAAATTGCGGGCTTTGTTGGGCCCGTTCAAGCACTGGCCTGACTCGTTCAGCCACTTCAACTAAGTTGGCGCCAGACTCCTTAAATAGGTCTAAGCCAACGGCATAGGCGCGATTGAGGTGGCGCCCCTCTTCTGGCTCGGGTTGACTAAAACTGATTTCGGCAATATCGCCGAGTAGCAAATCCTTGCGGATCATCAACTGCTCGATACTGGCGAGGCTATTAAACTCGCCCTGCTGCGATACTTGCCACAACTGCTCACCAGTGCGAACGGTGCCGGCGGTTAATACAAAATTTTGCTGTTGTAACTGCGAGCTTAACCAATGTTGATTAACCCCTCGAGCGAGCATTTTCTCCGGAGAGAGGCGGATGTGGATCTGCATCGGTTCAACCCCGTACAGTTCAACCCGTGAGATCCCATCAAGTCGAGCTAAAGGGCGCTTTAACTGTTTGTCGAGCAGATCGAACGCCGCTGACAGATCTCGCTGGGAGGATAAGCGGAGGGTCATAATAGGGGCATCAGAGGTAGCAAACTGCCAAATAAGTAGTCGTTCTACGTCGTCAGGTAGCAGGTGACGGACTGAATCGATGCGTTCTCTCACCTCGACCACGCGATTACCAATATCCTCTTCCCACGCAAAGTCCATTCGTACCCAAGCTTCATCTTGGTTAGAGCCTGAGCGCATCTTCTTGACGCCACCTAAGGTGGCTAATGACTCCTCCAGAACTGAGGTGATCTCTCGTTCCACCTCTCGCGGCGAGCTGCCTTGGTAGGGCACCTGCACGGTTATTTGTGGAATGTCCAAGCCAGGCCACATCTCTAGCGGCAGTAATTTACTCGCAACGGCGCCAAGTAACAGCATGGCGATAAACAACATGGTGATGGTAACTGGTCGACGCAACGCCCAAGCGGTTAGGCTGAATTTAGTCATGACGCAACTCCTTAGTAATAAAGGTTGCATAAAGCACCGGCAGCACAACTAAGGTCAAAATGGTCGCCAGCCCTAAGCCAAAGATCACCGTCATTGCCATCGGGGCGCGTAACTCGGCACCGTCGCCAAAACCTATCAACATCGGCAGTAAGCCAAGGATGGTGGTAAGCGTGGTCATGATGATTGGGCGGAGGCGATTGGCTGCAGCCTGCTCAATCGCGTCAACTAATGACAGCTGTTGTAGACGTAACTGATTAATGCGATCCAGTAACACGATGGCATTGTTCACCACGATGCCACACAGCATGATGAAACCGATAAACACCAATACCGATAACTGCGTGCCAGTAAGCCACAGGCCGAAAACGCTGCCCGCGAGCGCCATCGGCACGGCAGCCAAGATCAGCAGTGGTTGTCGGAACGACTCGAACTGGCTGGCCATAACGATGTAAACCAGAAACATCGCTAACCCTAAGGCGATATACAGTGACTGGCTGGATTGCTCCATCTCTTCATTTTGGCCACCAAAATTCAGCTCTAGCCCAGGCGCTAATGGCAGTTGTGCCAATAATTGTTTAGCGTGAGCAACCCCTTCGCTTAAGCTACCGTAATTAATGCCCGCGCTAATAATGGTTACCCGTTGTTGATCGATACGACTGATTGCCGCTGGACCAACGGATTCGATGATGGTTGCTACCGCAGCTAATGGGATAGGGCGGCTGCTATTGGGATTAATCACCAATGCACTTATATCGTCAATTTGGTCACGCTGCTGCTGCAGGGCACGTACCTGAATATCGATCTTACGATCGGCTAAGGTATAGCGTGACGCCAAGCTGCCGCCCACCATCGTAGCCACCTGTTGCGCCACTTGTGGAGCGGTTAAGCCCAGTGCCGCCAACCGAGCGTGATCGAAGCGGATTGCCAGCTCTGGCTGACCGTCACGAAGGCTGTTGCTGATGTCACTAAAGCGACCATCATTGGTCAATGCTGTTGCAATACGATGGCTAGCACGGCGAAGCTGGGCCAGATCATAGCCACTTATTTCAATCGCAATCGGTTGCTTAAAACTGAGCAACTGAGGTTGTTTCAGCTCTGATTCGAGATCGGGAATAGTGCGGGCATGCTGTCGTAATGCCGCCATTACCGCCGCTTGCTGAGTTGAGTCATTCAACACGACTTGCAGTCGGCCCCAATTTTCGCCGTTGCGGCTGCTTGACGAGGCCATTTGACTAGCACTACCGGCTTGCGAATAGGCGTGGGCTACTCCTTTTAACGGCAGCACGGTTTGCGCTAGCTGCGCCAAGACCCTATCGGTTTGTTGTACCTCTGTACCTGGTGGCAAGTGCAGGTCTAAGTAAAATTCGCCCTGATTCATCGCTGGGATCAGTTCCATCCCGAGGCGAGGAGCTATCCAGCCAGCACTAGCAGTAAAAACCAGCGCTAACAATAGTGTTAAGGCGCGTTGCTTTAGTGCTGCTCCAAGCAGGCGAGGATAGAACCATTCGATGGCGCGATAGCCACGATTAAATAGCCAATCGACAGGCTTGAACAGCAGCGACAGCATCTTGCTGATAACGGTAGCGAGCCATAGCAGCGCGAACAGCAGTGCACCAGGAAGCCACTGAAATAATAAGGTAAACGGAAAACTAGCAACGGTAGAGCCGTAATGGATTAGCTTGTTGCGGCCGCTAACCGGTGTTGGTGTTTTGCTGACTTTGGTAATGGTTGGCCAGCGCCACTTAGCTTGCCCTGCCAGCATAGGAATAGCAGTTAATGCAATGAGGAGAGACGCCACCAGCGCGAAAGCGACGGTGAGGGCCTGATCGCCAAATAGCGCTCCGGCGACGCCTTCCACAAACAGGAGCGGCACAAACACCGCCAGTGTCGTTAAGGTCGATGCAGTGATTGCCGTTGCGACTTCAGCAGTACCTTGTTCCGCCGCTTCCGGCGGCGGCAGATGCTTATGCCTATCGATGTTTTCCAAAACCACAATCGCATTGTCGACTAACAGACCAACGGCAAGGGCTATCCCTCCCAATGACATTAAATTCAGACTAATGCCAGAAAAGTACATCAAGTTGAAGGTGGCTATGACCGAAACCGGGATGGTAAGTGAAATAATTAAGGTCGGTTTAAGTTGGCGCAGAAATAGGAAAATCACCAACATTGCTAAAGCAGCACCAAGTAATGCAGCATTGGTTACCTCCTTAACCGCGCCCGCGACAAATTCAGATTGGTCGTAGAGGATCTCCAACGGCTTAAGCTGCTGCTTCTGTTTTAGCTGTTCAAGCTTGGCTTTAACCGCTTTGGCGACTGCAACTACATTGGCATCGCCCTCCTTATAGATGGCGATTTCGACCGCATTGGCACCATCAACCCGCGAGATGTCAGTTCGTTCGGCATAACCGTCAACCACTAGAGCGATATCATTCAGGCGTAGCTGCCGTGCATCCTCTCGATAGATAATAATATTGGCGAGTTCTTCGACGCTATTGAATTGATTCAGCGTGCGTACCAGTAACTCTTTACTTCCTTGGTTGAGCTTACCGGCGGACAGATTGATGTTTTCAGCGCCGATCCGTTCTACCACCTGTGCTGGCGTTAATGCCAGCTGCGCCAATTTATCTTGGTCGAGTTGAATCTGAATTTCGCGAACCAAGCCGCCCGCAGGGCGAACCGAGGCAACCCCTTCGATGGTTTCCAGCTGGCGCTTCAGTTCGTCGTCAGCCCAGGTGCGCAGCGCAATCAGTTCGCTTAATTGGTCGGTTTCACTTTTTATGCCCAAGCGCATAATTGGATCAAGGTTGGGGTTAAACCGGAGAATCAGTGGCTTATCGACATCCAGAGGCAGTTGAATGGCGTCGAGCTTCTCTCGTACGTCCAAGGCAGCCAGGTCCATGTTGGTGCCCCAATTAAACTCCAACTGCAGATCGGACAAACCAGAACGTGAAGTTGAACTTAACCGGCGTAACCCTTTAACGGTGCCTATCGCCTCCTCAATGGGTTTAGATACTAACTGCTCGAGTTCTGCTGGAGCGGCGCCAGCATAGAGGGTTCGGACGGTCAGGGTGGGGTAGTTCATCTCTGGTAAGAGCGTGACCGGTAGTCGATTGAAGCCGACCATACCAAATAGAACCAAGGTGAGGATCCCCATCCACACCGTTACCGGGCGCTTAATGGCAGTTTTGATTAAGCTCATTGGCAGTGCCTCTATTTGCTGGCCGCGAGGCGCACGGGATTAATGATATCGACTTTGGTTTGGTCTTTTAGTTGGTGCTGACCACGAATAACGACTTGATCGCCTGCGGCTAATCCAGTTAACACCTCCACTTGGCCATCATCATTAAAGCCGAGGGTAACGTCGCGGATCTCTGCCATGTCGCCGTTAACCACAAAGACGGAATAACCATTGTCTTGGCGCAGCAGGGCTGACCGCGACATGATGATGGCGTTATGGTGAGTGTCAAATTGCAGTTTTGCTCGTGCGAGCATGCCACTACGTAAGTTGTGCTGGCTGTTGTCGATGACTAGCGTCACTTTTAAGGTGCCGCTGTTGCTATCAACCACTGGGGCTATTCGCAAAACTTTTGCGTTGTAGTGCGTTGCTGTGCCATCCACCTCGAGTTTGGCCAACTGACCGACATTGACGTTAGCTATCTCATGTTCAGGGAGGTGAATAATGCCGTGCAATTGCTGTTGTTGAACAATGAAGTACAGCTCGGTAAGCATTGCAGTAGCCATATTGCCACGGTCAACCTTACGGCTGGCAACCACCCCCGCAATAGGGCTGGTAACTTGGCTGTAGTGCAGTTCTAACTGGGCTAAGTCACGATCAGCCAACGCCGATTGACGTTTAAATTCGAGTTTAGCCATCGCCTCTTGGCTGACGAGTTGTTTGTTAGCAATTGCCTTCATTCGCGCTAACTCTTGGTCAATCACATCGAGCTCCGCTTGGGCTTTGTTCAGCGCCAGCCGATATCGCTTCGGATCGATACTGGCTAACACTTGCCCAGCGCTGACTTGCTCACCTTCCTCCACATGTATTGATTCAACCATACCGCTGACCCGTGCAACGACATGGGCTTTTTCTGGCGCTTCAAGCACCGCGGTTGTTTGGTAAAAGTGAGAAATCGAGTCTTGCAACGTGGTTTCGACTTCAACTGGCATAGCAATAATGTCGGCAACATCATCAATCGGGTTTGTTAGCGCGTTATCTGCAGCCGGTGACGGCGTGCAAGCACAAACAAGAGTGGTACAAGTTAATGCGAGGAGCAGTTTCAAATCCATGATAGCGGTTCCGGCAAAGTAAACGACACATGCAACTTAAGCAAACAGCAGGCCAATTTTTTAGTCTTTGTATTTATTGGTTTTTATTGGAAGTTGGGGATACTTTGTTAATGTAAATCACCAGTTGTTGGTTGGATGTACAAGTGAGTGGTGATTTTGCTTGTTGGGGTATTTAGCTGACAAATATAGATTGCTGTAATCGTTTATATCATCGAAACTCGCTGATTTTGGACATAAAAAAACCAGCCCTAGGGCTGGTTTTAATGGAGTAGCGTTTGCTTAACGACGGTCACCAGGGACGTAATCACGTTGTTTTGCACCGGTGTATAGCTGACGTGGGCGACCGATCTTGTGCCCAGGTTGGCTTAACATCTCTTGCCAGTGGGAAACCCAACCAACGGTACGAGATAGTGCAAAAATAACGGTAAACATGGAGGTTGGAATACCGATGGCCTTCATGATAATACCTGAGTAGAAGTCGACGTTTGGATACAATTTCTTCTCGATAAAGTATGGATCAGACAGCGCAATGCGCTCCAGCTCCATAGCAACATCAAGTAAAGGATCCTGAATATTCAACTCAGCCAATACTTCGTGACAGGTCTCACGCATCACCGTGGCACGAGGGTCAAAGTTCTTGTAAACCCGGTGACCAAAGCCCATTAGGCGGAACGGGTCAGCCTTATCTTTAGCGCGTTCGATGAACTCAGGAATACGGTCTACCGTACCAATCTCAGCCAGCATCTCTAAACACGCTTCGTTGGCACCACCATGAGCGGGGCCCCACAACGACGCTACGCCAGCAGAGATACAGGCGAATGGGTTAGCACCAGAGGAGCCAGCCAAGCGTACGGTAGAGGTGGAGGCGTTTTGTTCGTGATCGGCATGCAGAATAAAGATCCGGTCTACAGCACGCTCAACAATTGGATTAACCACGTAATCTTCACATGGCACCGAGAACATCATATTGAGGAAGTTACCTGCAAAAGACAGGTCGTTACGAGGATAGACGAACGGTTGGCCTAGGTTAAATTTGTATGCCATTGCCGCTAATGTAGGCATCTTCGAGATCAACCGGATCGCCGCCACCGAGCGGTGATGCTCGTCATTTACGTCTAATGAATCGTGGTAAAACGCTGATAATGCGCCAACAACGCCACACATGATTGCCATTGGGTGAGCATCGCGACGGAAGCCTTTAAAGAAGGTGGCTAACTGCTCGTGAACCATGGTGTGGTTGGTTACTAAATTGGTAAATTCTTTCATCTGCTGGGTAGACGGCAATTCACCGTGCAACAACAGGTAACACACTTCTAAATAGCTGGACTTGGTCGCCAATTCGTCAATGGCGTATCCGCGGTGCAGCAAAATACCCTTATCACCATCAATGAAGGTGATCTCTGATTCACAAGAGGCGGTAGCCATGAATCCTGGGTCGAAGGTGAAATGGTCGTGCTTCCCTAGAGAGCTGATGTTGATCACATCCTGACCTTCAGATCCGGATTTGATCGGCAACTCAATTGGGGCGCGACCAGGGATCTGGAGTATAGCAACGTTCTCAGCCATAGCTGAATCTCCTTACTTCTTATGTTATTCCATTTCTTTTTGCCGGGTCATCTTAAGTGAGGAATGTCACAAAAGCCAATTGAGAGAAATTAGAACATTTTTACGAGTATTTAACACCTCTTGGTTCGCTATCGATTAATAATCACTCGAGAGTGGATGGTTTAAATCCCAAATATTCCTAAAGTGTGATGTTTGTATTTGTTTAATCACATTTGTATACTGGCCGCGTCTCTCCACCGCGGCCTTTTTGCAAGGCAGATCTCAGGGTGAGTTTTAAGTGTTAAAAATGTGACAATTTAGATTTTAAGTCGCATGTGGAGGCAGCTTGGCAAGGTGCTAGTTTGATGCCCGCGATGGCAATAGGCTTAACGCTCACAGCCGAGCAAAAAAACGATAATTATTTGCTCAATGGAGCTGAGTGAGCAGAACGTGAATAAGCAAAGACCTGTCTACCTGGATCTGAATCAGATCCAATTTCCCGCAACGGCAATTGCCTCTATTTTGCACCGTGTCGCTGGTGTAGTGATGTTTGGCGCCCTTGCCGTGCTTTTGTGGCTGTTAGCCACTTCCCTCCAATCTGAAGCTGGATTTAACTACGTTGTCGATCTGTTTGATGGCTTCCTTTTTAAACTTATCCTTTGGGCCATTTTAATCGCTTTCTCGTATCACTTGTGTGCCGGTATCCGGCACCTAATGATGGACATGGGTTATTTCGAAGACTCAATGGAAAGCGGTAATAAGTCAGCTCAGGTCAGTATGGCGGTTACCGCAGTAATGGCAGTGATAGCGGGGATTTGGTTATGGTAAAAACTACCGGCGCGATTGGACGTAGTGGTGTCAACGATTTTGTGTTGATCCGTGCGACGGCGATCATTCTTGCTAGTTACCTCATTTTTCTTGTTGGTTACTTAGCGTGCACACCACAACTGGATTATGCCGCGTGGCAACAGTTATTCGCTGGCGTC
Organism: Ferrimonas lipolytica; assembly: GCF_012295575.1. NCBI lineage: Bacteria > Pseudomonadati > Pseudomonadota > Gammaproteobacteria > Alteromonadales > Ferrimonadaceae > Ferrimonas > Ferrimonas lipolytica. The sequence goes on from NZ_CP051180.1 coordinate 701,221, forward strand.
GGTATGAAGGTGTTTACCTTTATCACCTTGTTAGCGGTTGTTGTTCACGGCTGGATCGGTTTATGGCAAGTCCTGACCGATTACGTTAAGCCGGCGGGCTTGCGAGCCGTTGGCCAGTTTGTGGTCATTTTGATGTTACTGGCGTACCTATTCGCCGGTATAGTGATCCTGTGGGGTGTGTAAGTGTCTATTCCAGTAAAAGAGTTTGATGCCATTGTAATTGGCGCAGGTGGTGCGGGCATGCGCGCGGCACTTCAGATTTCCAAAGAGGGCAAAAGCTGTGCTTTGCTTTCTAAAGTTTTTCCTACCCGTTCTCATACCGTATCGGCGCAGGGTGGTATCACCGTAGCGCTGGGCAATGCCCACGAAGATAACTGGGAATGGCACATGTATGACACGGTTAAGGGCTCCGATTACATCGGTGACCAAGACGCGATTGAGTACATGTGTAAAACCGGCCCAGAAGCGATCCTCGAGATGGAGAACATGGGGTTACCATTCTCTCGTTTCGAAGATGGTCGTGTTTATCAGCGGCCGTTCGGTGGTCAGTCAAAAGAGTTTGGTGGTGAGCAGGCTGCACGAACTGCAGCAGCAGCCGACCGAACTGGGCACGCACTGTTGCACTGTCTTTACCAGCAAAACGTAAAGAACCAAACCGAGGTTTACTCCGAGTGGTACGCCTTAGACTTGGTTAAGAACGATGACGGTGCAGTTGTTGGTTGTACCGCAATCGAGATTGAAACCGGTGAAATCGTCTACTTCAAAGCTAAGGCAACCGTATTAGCCACCGGTGGTGCAGGGCGGATCTACGCCTCTACCACTAACGCTCACATTAACACCGGCGACGGCGTTGGTATGGCACTGCGTGCTGGTGTTCCGGTGCAAGATATGGAAATGTGGCAGTTCCACCCAACCGGTATCGCAGGAGCAGGTGTACTGGTTACTGAAGGCTGTCGTGGTGAAGGCGGTTATCTGCTTAATAAAGATGGTGAACGCTTTATGGAGCGTTACGCACCGAACGCCAAGGACCTTGCCGGTCGTGACGTGGTTGCTCGCTCAATTATGACCGAAATCCGCGAAGGTCGGGGCTGTGATGGCCCTTGGGGTCCCCATGCCAAGCTGAAGTTAGACCACTTAGGTGCTGAAGTGCTTGAATCGCGTCTGCCGGGTATCTGTGAACTATCGCGTACCTTTGCTCACGTTGACCCCGTAAAAGAGCCAATCCCAGTTATTCCAACCTGTCACTACATGATGGGCGGCATTCCGACCAACGTTACCGGACAAGCACTGGATGCAGATCAAAACCCAGTGAGCGGTTTGTTGGCTGTTGGCGAGATAGCTTGTGTATCGGTCCACGGTGCTAATCGCTTAGGCGGCAACTCGCTGCTTGATTTGGTGGTGTTTGGCCGCGCTGCGGGTATGCATTTAGGTGAAACCTTGGATGCACAGGGGGAGCCAAAAGAAGCGACCCCAGCCCAAATTGAGGCCGCTCTTGAACGCATTAACCGTTGGGATAACTCCGTTGATGGTAACGGCGACGATCCAGTGCAGATCCGCAAAGATTTGCAGCAGTGTATGCAGCTTAACTTCTCGGTATTCCGACAAGGCGACGCGATGGCTGAAGGCTTAGAGCAGCTGCAAGCGATTCAAAAACGCTTACATAGCGCTAAGCTGAGCGACACTTCTAAGGCATTCAACACCCAACGTATTGAATGTTTGGAACTGGATAACCTAATGGAAACCGCCATCGCAACGGCGAAGGCAGCAAACTTCCGTACTGAAAGTCGTGGTGCTCATTCGCGTGAAGACTTTACTGACCGAGATGACGCTAACTGGCTGTGCCACTCCATCTACGATCCTCGTACTGGTGAGATGGGCCGTCGTGAAGTGAACATGTCGCCGAAGCTGCGGGAAGCTTTCCCGCCGAAAGAGCGTAAGTACTAAGGAAGGGTGCGGATGTCATTAAAAGTTTCTATCTATCGCTACAACCCGGAAACGGATCTGAAGCCGAAGATGCAAGACTACAGTTTGGATCTGCCGGAAGGCTCCGATCTGATGGTTCTGGATGTATTAATTCAGTTGAAAGAACAGGATCCAACGCTGTCGTTTCGTCGTTCATGCCGTGAAGGGGTTTGCGGCTCTGACGGTATCAATATGAACGGTAAGAATGGCTTGGCATGCATCACCCCTATCTCCGCCTTTACTGGCAAAGAACTGGTGATACGTCCGCTGCCAGGTATGCCGGTGGTTCGCGACTTAGTCGTTGATTTAAGTCAGTTCTACAAGCAGTACGAGAAAGTTAAGCCATATCTGATAAACGATGGTAAAACGCCGGTTCGAGAGAATTTGCAGTCGCCAGAGCAGCGTGAAAAGTTGGATGGCTTGTACGAGTGTATCTTGTGTGCCTGTTGTTCTACCGCTTGCCCTTCGTTCTGGTGGAACCCAGATAAATTCGTTGGTCCAAGTGGCTTGCTGCACGCATACCGTTTCTTGGTGGACAGTCGTGATACCGCTACCGATGAACGCCTTGGTGATTTGGATGATGCATTTAGCGTTTTCCGCTGCCATGGCATCATGAACTGCGTTAATGTTTGTCCTAAGGGACTAAATCCTACAAAGGCGATTGGGCACATCAAGTCGATGCTCTTGAATCGCGCGGTCTGACGTAGGATGCCGTTGTTTAACGGTTGAGAAACATAAGGCCACGTTTTCAGCAATGAAGGACGTGGCCTTTTAGGTTCATGTTCGAGGAATGAGTTCTCGATACTGATTAGCTAAAGGAATAAGAATGCGACAGGATTCCCTCAAGGCTTGGCAACAAAGTACACACTTTGCCGGTGCCAACGCAGCTTACATGGAAGAGCTGTATGAGGCCTATTTGGAAGATCCCTCCTCGGTAAGTGAAGAGTGGCAAGCCATTTTTTCTGAGCTACCGGGACAAAGGGACGAAGTAGCGCATACACCAATTCGTGAATATTTCCGTGCCGCGGCGTTGGATAGCAATCGTTCTAAAAAGACTACTGTTGATCCGGAATTGAGCGAAAAGCAGGTGCGCGTACTGCAGCTGATTAACGCCCACCGTTTCCGTGGTCACCAAGGCGCTGATCTTGACCCTCTTGGGTTGTGGAAGCGTGAACCAGTACCAGAACTTGACCCTGCTTTTCACGGCTTAACCGTTGAAGATATGTCGCGCCAGTTCAATACCGGCTCCTATGCCGTTGGTGGCGATTCGATGAAGCTGGGTCAGTTGATTGATTCGCTTAAGCGTACTTACTGTGGCCATATTGGCGCAGAATACATGCACATCACCTCGACTGAAGAGAAGCGCTGGTTGCAGCAACGGATCGAAGGAGTGGTTGGTGTCGACAAGCTTAGCGCCGAAAAGAAAGTCCAGATTCTCGAAGGTCTCAACGCCGCAGAAGGGCTAGAAAAGTACCTAGGCGCTAAGTTCCCTGGGGCGAAACGTTTTTCGCTGGAAGGTGGCGATGCGTTGATTCCGATGATGCGTGAACTGATCTACCGCTCTGGCGATCATGGTGCTAAAGAGATGGTTATTGGCATGGCTCACCGTGGCCGTTTGAATATGCTGGTAAACATCCTTGGTAAGAAACCTGGTGATCTGTTTGATGAATTTGCCGGTAAGCATGACGAAGCGCTTGGCTCTGGTGACGTTAAATACCACCAAGGCTTCTCCTCTGATTTTGCAACCCCGGGGGGTAACGTTCACCTTGCGTTGGCCTTTAACCCATCCCACCTTGAGATCGTCTCGCCGGTTGTTATCGGCTCTGTCCGTGCGCGTATGGACCGTCGTGGCTGTACCAATGGCAACAAAGTGGTGCCGGTGACGATTCACGGCGATTCCGCTATTGCGGGTCAGGGGGTGGTGCAAGAAACCTTGAACATGTCGCAAACCCGTGGCTTCTCGGTTGGTGGTGCAATTCGATTGGTGGTGAATAACCAGGTTGGTTTTACCACTTCTAATCCTGCCGACACCCGCTCGACCGAATACTGTACTGATATCGCTAAGATGGTTCAGGCACCGGTATTCCATGTTAACGCTGACGATCCAGAAGCGGTCGCCTTTGTAGCTCAGCTGGCGATGGATTATCGCTATGAGTTTGGTCGCGATGTCTTTATCGATCTCATCTGTTACCGTCGTCATGGTCACAACGAAGCCGATACGCCAGACGCAACTCAACCGCTGATGTATCAAAAGATCAAGAAGCATCCGACCCCCCGCCGTTTGTACGCCGATAAACTGGTGGCAACCAAAGTATTGGAAGCGGAGCAGGTGACTGAACAGATCAACACCTACCGTGACCAGCTCGACGCTGGCGATTGTGTTGTACCTGAGTGGCGAACCATGGCAGAGCATTCCGTTGATTGGGAACCGTACCTCGGCCACCAATGGGATGTGGCATGGGACGACAAAATTGAAGTCGCGCAGTTGAGTAAACTAGCGGCGGCTATCAGTGAAATCCCTGAGTCGCACAAGTTGCAGTCGCGGGTTGCTAAGATCTATCGCGATCGTGAAACCATGGCCAGTGGCGATAAGCCTCTGGATTGGGGGATGGCAGAAACTCTGGCCTACGCCACCTTGTTGAAACAGGGTTACCGGGTTCGCTTGACCGGTCAGGATTCCGGCCGTGGCACTTTCTTCCACCGCCACGCGGTGCTACATAACCAAGATAACGCTACCGCATACATGCCGCTGCGTCATGTCGCCGATGACCAAGGTCCAATTGAGATTTTCGACTCGGTGTTGTCTGAAGCCGCCGCGATGGCATTCGAATACGGCTACGCTACCGCCGAGCCGTCAGGACTGACCATCTGGGAAGCACAGTTTGGCGATTTTGCCAACGGTGCTCAGGTAGTGATTGACCAATTCTTATCGTCGGGTGAACAGAAGTGGGGCCGTTTGTGCGGCTTGACGCTGCTGTTGCCGCACGGCTATGAAGGCCAAGGGCCGGAGCATAGCTCGGCGCGTCTGGAGCGTTTCCTACAGTTGTGTGCCAACTACAACATGCAGGTCTGTGTACCGACGACCCCAGCGCAGGTTTACCACATGCTGCGCCGGCAAACGATCCGACCGATGCGTCGTCCATTGGTGGTCATGAGTCCTAAGTCGCTGTTGCGTCATCCAATGGCGGTTAGCAGTATCGAAGAACTGGCCAATGGCACCTTCCAAAATGTAATCGGTGAAATCGACGATCTTGACCCAAGCAAGGTTGATCGTGTGGTGTTCTGTTCTGGTAAGGTCTACTTCGATTTACTGGAGCGTCGCCGCAAAGAGGAGATGGATAATGTAGCCATTGTTCGCATTGAGCAGCTGTATCCATTCCCTGCTGAGGAGATGAGTAAAATTTTGGAGCCGTATCAACACGTCACTGAATTTGTCTGGTGTCAGGAAGAGCCACAAAATCAAGGCGCTTGGTACTGTAGCCAGCACCATTTCTGGGCCGCGATTCCAAAGCGTGCACAGTTATCTTACGCCGGACGTAGTGCTTCTGCTGCACCAGCAGTGGGCTACGTTTCATTGCACAACACACAGCAACAAGCACTGATTGAAAGTGCGCTGAATCTGTATTAGAACAAGACAAGGATTGAATAGCCGATGAGCATCGAAATTAAGGTCCCCGTTCTGCCCGAATCGGTAGCCGATGCCTCCATTGCCACTTGGCATGTGCAACCAGGCGAAGCGGTTAGCCGTGATCAGAACCTGGTAGATATCGAAACTGATAAAGTAGTACTTGAAGTGGTGGCGCCAGAGGATGGCCAGATCAGCGAAATTCTGCAGGGTGAAGGCGAGACTGTTCTAGGTGAACAAGTTATCGCTAACTTCTTGGCAGGCGCTAAGGCTGGTCAAGAGGTGTCGAAACAGGAAGCCGAAGCCCAGCCAGTGGCAGAGTCTGACAGTAGTGATGCGTTAAGCCCATCGGTACGTCGTTTGGTTGCTGAGCACAACGTTGATATTACCGCCGTTAGTGGCAGTGGCGTTGGTGGCCGCATCACCAAAGAGGATGTCGAAGCCTTCATTCAAGGTAAAGGCAAGGCTGCGCCAGCTGCTGCCGCTCCTGCACCAACACCAGCCCCAGCGCTGAGTGGCCGTACCGAAAAGCGTGTGCCAATGACCCGCTTGCGTAAGCGCATTGCTGAGCGTTTGTTGGAAGCAAAGAACTCCACTGCCATGCTAACCACCTTTAACGAGGTTAATATGGCACCGATTATGAGCTTGCGTAAGCAATATCGCGACATTTTTGAGGAGCGCCATGGCATCCGTTTAGGCTTTATGTCGTTTTACGTAAAAGCAGTAGTTGAAGCCCTGAAGCGTTACCCTGAAGTGAATGCTTCGCTGGATGGTGATGACGTGGTTTACCACAACTACTTTGACATCAGCATTGCGGTTTCAACCCCGCGTGGATTGGTAACGCCAGTACTGCGTGATGCAGACAAGCTGTCTGTGGCTGAAATTGAACAGGGTATTAAAGAGCTTGCAGTTAAAGGTCAACAAGGCAAGTTGACAGTCGACGAGCTGACCGGAGGTAATTTCACTATCACCAACGGTGGCGTGTTTGGTTCTTTGATGTCGACCCCGATTATCAACCCACCACAAAGCGCAATTTTAGGTATGCATGCGATCAAAGACCGCCCGATGGCGGTTGATGGACAAGTTGTAGTGCAACCAATGATGTACTTGGCGCTTTCGTACGATCACCGAATCGTTGATGGCCGCGAGTCGGTTGGCTTCTTGGTAACCATTAAAGAGTTACTGGAAGATCCAACTCGACTGTTGTTGGACATCTGATCTACCTGGGGCAGCATCGCTGCCCCAGTTTCAACTCTGATTCTGATCAGAGCCAAGGATAATTAGAAGTAAACGGACTATAACCATGAATTTGCATGAATATCAGGCTAAGCAGATCTTCGCAGAATACGGTCTACCTGTATCAGAAGGTTACGCTTGTGACACCCCCCAAGAAGCAGCAGAAGCTGCCGGTAAAATCGGTGGCGACAAATGGGTAGTAAAGTGCCAAGTCCACGCCGGCGGCCGTGGTAAAGCCGGTGGCGTAAAGCTGGCTAACACTAAAGAAGAGATCCGCGAGTTTGCTCAGCACTGGCTGGGTAAAAGCTTGGTAACCTATCAAACTGATGCTGGCGGCCAGCCGGTAACTAAAATTTTGGTAGAGTCTTGCACCGACATTGATCAAGAGCTATACCTTGGCGCTGTTGTTGACCGTGGCACCCAGCGCGTGGTGTTTATGGCATCCACTGAAGGTGGCGTTGAGATTGAAAAAGTAGCTGAGGAGACCCCTGAGCTGATCCACAAAGCCGCTATCGATCCATTGGTAGGTCCAATGCCTTACCAAGGTCGTGAACTCGCATTTAAGCTTGGCCTGAAAGGTGATCAGATCAAGCAGTTCGTCAAGATCTTTATGGGGTTGGGGCAAATGTTCCTCGATAAAGATTTTGCACTACTAGAAATCAACCCACTGGTTATTACCGATAAAGGCGATCTGCACTGTCTTGATGGCAAGATCAACATCGATTCTAACGCCCTCTACCGTCAAGCTAAGGTGCGTGAAATGCACGACCCTAGCCAAGAAGATGAGCGTGAAGCACACGCTGCTCAGTGGGAGCTTAACTACGTAGCTCTTGACGGCAGCATCGGTTGCATGGTGAACGGTGCCGGTTTGGCGATGGGTACTATGGATATCGTTAACCTGCATGGTGGCAGCCCAGCGAACTTCTTGGACGTTGGTGGCGGCGCAACCAAAGAACGTGTTACCGAGGCGTTTAAGATCATCCTGTCTGACGATAACGTCAAAGCCGTTCTAGTGAATATCTTTGGCGGCATCGTGCGTTGTGACCTGATTGCCGAAGGCATTATCGGTGCAGTAGAAGAAGTAGGTGTAACCATTCCTGTTGTTGTTCGCCTTGAAGGTAACAACGCTGAATTAGGCGCTAAGACCCTAGCGGATTCAGGTTTGAACATCATCGCTGCAACTAGCCTGACTGACGCGGCGCAGCAAGTAGTAGCGGCAGCGGAGGCCAAGTAATGAGCGTTTTAATTAATAAAGACACCAAGGTTATTTGTCAGGGTTTTACTGGCGGACAAGGTACGTTCCACTCAGAGCAAGCGATTGAGTATGGAACGCAGATGGTTGGTGGTGTGTCACCGGGCAAAGGCGGTACCACTCATCTAGGCTTACCGGTATTTAATACCGTTCGTGATGCTGTTGAAACCACCGGTGCAACCGCGTCGGTTATTTACGTGCCAGCGCCGTTTTGTAAAGACGCTATCTTTGAAGCTATCGATGCGGGAATTGAGCTTATCGTAACCATCACTGAAGGGATCCCGACACTGGATATGCTGGAAGTGAAAGTTAAGCTAGACCAAGCTGGCGTTCGTATGATTGGCCCTAACTGTCCAGGTGTTATCACTCCGGGCGAGTGTAAGATTGGCATCATGCCTGGTCATATCCACCAGCCTGGCAAAGTTGGCATCGTCTCTCGTTCTGGTACCTTGACCTACGAAGCGGTTAAGCAGACCACCGACGAAGGCTTCGGTCAGTCTACCTGTGTTGGTATTGGTGGTGACCCGATTCCAGGTTCTAACTTCATTGACGTACTGGAGATGTTCCAGAACGATCCACAAACCGAAGCGATCGTCATGATTGGTGAGATTGGTGGTACTGCTGAAGAGGAAGCTGCCGCTTATATCAAGGCGAATGTAACCAAACCAGTGGTTTCTTACATCGCTGGCGTTACTGCACCAGCAGGTAAGCGCATGGGCCACGCTGGGGCGATTATTGCTGGTGGTAAAGGTACGGCGGCTGAAAAGTTTGCTGCATTGGAAGACGCAGGTGTTCGCACTGTTCGCTCATTGGCTGATATCGGTACGGCGTTGCGCGATGTAACCGGCTGGTAAGCGCAGCAACGGCATAATGTCATAGCGTAACACTCGTTAAGCCCACCTATTTTGGTGGGCTTTTTGCTTCCTAAGGCACTTAGCAGTAGTCTTAATTCGGGAGTTTAACCATAAGGATATCGGCAATATGGAATTGGTTGCAGTAGATTACCAAGCCCCAGATGCGGCAGAGCAGTTTGTTCGCTCATTGCATAATACCGGCTTTGCAGTGATCAAGAATCATCCAATCTCACAAGAGTTGGTAGAAACCATTTATCAACAGTGGGGGCGCTTCTTTCTTACCGACCAGAAAAGCAATTTTCGTTTCGATCCGAAAACGCAGGATGGCTTCTTTCCTGCTGACGTATCAGAAACCGCGAAGGGCAACGACAAGAAAGATCTGAAGGAGTATTTCCACTTTTACCCTTGGGGGCAATGTCCTGACTCACTGCGAGTTGAATTGGCCAGCTACTATGCCCAAGCTGGGGCATTGGCCAGTGAGTTACTCACTTGGGTACAACGTTTTGGCCCCAAAGAGCTTACCAACGGCTATAGTGAACCATTGCCAAGCATGGTCTATGGCAGTGACAAAACCCTGCTTCGGGTGCTTCACTATCCGGTGTTGCAGGGTGATGAGCCAAAGGGGGCAATGCGGGCTGCCGCCCATGAAGATATCAACCTTTTGACCATCCTACCTGCAGCTAATGCTAAGGGGTTGCAGCTTAAAGACGGGCAAGATTGGGTTGAGGTGGCGGCAGACTTCGGTCATTTGGTGGTTAACGTTGGCGATATGCTGCAAGAGGCGTCTAACGGCTATTTCCCTTCGACCACTCACCGTGTGGTTAATCCAGACTCTAGTGATAATAGCGCTAGGATTTCACTGCCTTTGTTCTTGCATCCTCGACCAGAGGTGGTGTTGTCGGAACGGTATACCGCTGAAGGTTACCTTACCGAGCGATTAAAGGAGCTTGGCGTATTATAATTTATTAGCGCAATAATCATTCACTTTATAAAAAGGCATCATTTATTGGTGCCTTTTTTATTGATGTTAATTGTACGCCTCCCATTAATATTTTTAGTGACATTAATTTGGCGGTCGACATGTTCTTGTTACACCAATTGTTGCTTTATTGCCCAAAAGAAAAAATTGTAAAAAAAAACAGGTTATTGTTAACCTGAATTAGGTTATTGTCGATGCCTTACTAAGTTTAGGAAGTTCATCGTAACGAAAGCATGTTGGTTATAGTGGATTGGTTGTGATTGGGTCGTTCATTAGTGTTGGTTATTTAAGGAGTTACTGCACTGTTACGGATTTTTGTTTGGTCGATTTAGATTGGTAGGTGACTGGTTTATTTTTGTTCAAATAAATAAGTACAGTAAAGGGATGTTCACAATGAATTTATTAAAACGATTATCTATCGGCAATAAGATTGCGATCATTATTGGTGTGGCAGTGGTTAGTTGTGTTTTGTTACTGGCACTGTTCAGCGTCCATAGTACGCGCAATCTCGAGCGACTGGAGCTGTTGCAAAAATCGCTTTATCCATCGATGCAGCAGTTGCAGTCGATGTCGATCAAGACGGATCGCATTGTTGATTCGCTGCGCACTGCAGTGATGGTGGGCGAAACCGATATGCTGGAAAGCGCGAATGAGTTCCGGCAACAATGGCTAAAGAGCGCGCAAAAGCTAGCAGCAGTGCAGCCAATCGCAACACAAAATCCACAGCTTGAGCGACTAATGCAAAGCTACTATAGCCAAGCGTATGCTCTAGCTAAAGGCATGCTGGATGGCACTCTCGACTTTCAGCAGATGGAGGCTCAAGCAGGGAAAATAAATAACGAGCTTGAGGCGTTACAACAATTCCAAACTGAGATGATTAGTTCGGCTCAGCAGGCAGTTGATTTTGCAGTGCAAGAAACCAATGATGGTAGCAGTGAAGCTCAATTTTTAGCCGCTGCATTAGGTTTAATTACTATTATTATGGTGCTGTTTATTGGCTGGTCAGTCACACGCAATATTACCAGCGGTATTAATAGTGTAACTGATTCCCTTAAAGAGATTGCCTCGGGTGAAGCTGATCTTACCGTTCGGTTAAAATATGATGGTAAAGATGAACTAGGAGAATTGGTTAGCTACTTTAATCAGTTTGTCGATACCTTGCAGGTGTTGATTAGCCAAACCAAAGATAACACCTTAAAGCTGGGTGAAATGGCAACTCGCTTAGGTCAAGTTAGTACAGTGACCAATAATAATATTGCCTCTCAATCCCACGCCATTGAGCAGACTACAGGCGCGCTAAGCGAAATGTTTGCCAGTGTAAAACACATTTCTGAACACGCGGCTATGGCCAGCAGTGCCGCGACCCAAGCCAGCACAGATTGTGATGAAGGTCGTACCTTGATGCGTGCCAGTGTTGAAACTATTAATGAGCTGGCCCACGACGTTAAACACACTGCTGATGAAATCGGCCGGCTAGAGAGTCATACCAATAATGTCGGTAGTATCTTAGACACCATCCGCAGTATTGCAGAGCAAACCAACTTGCTAGCACTTAATGCAGCTATTGAAGCGGCTCGTGCTGGTGAACATGGCCGAGGCTTTGCCGTTGTTGCTGATGAGGTACGTAACCTTGCATCACGGACCCAGATCTCCACTCAAGAGATTCAAGTAGTGTTAGAGGAGTTACAGAGTGCATCTAAGACTGCCGTTGCTGCGATGAGCCGCGGCAGTGACCGCACCGAAACCAGTGTTGCCCAAGCGGAAAATACCGGAGTGTCGTTGAACAATATCAGCGATCAGGTCTCGGAAATATCGCAAACCAACCATCTGATAGCCGCTGCAACCGAAGAGCAAAGTGCGACCTCAGAGCAGATCCGCAACTACATCGAAGAGATTCAAACTATGGCACGTCAATCGACGGAGAACACCGCTGAGCTCGAAGATGTAAGCCAATCTCTGCTAGAGATTAATCAGCAGCTAGTCAATGAAGTAAACCATTTCAAGGTTTAGTTCAGTCTCACAACACTGACAACGTTCCCTCCTTATACCTATTTGGCGCTGTAGTAGCGCCGCATTTTCCTCGTCTGGAGTTTAGAAATGGAATTGAAAAAACTTAGCTTATTCATTGCGTTAGGGCTAGCTATGCCAACCGCGATGGCCGCAACCGAGGCCAATGCTGAAATCGACCAATTAAAGAGTCGAGTGGCACAATTGGAATCAAGTGTGGAAGTAAACAGCTGGATTGAACGCTTTAGGGTAAATGGCTTTGCATCACTTGCTGTAGGCATGGCGAAAGATGGTGCCGGTTACGCAGGTTATAATGACGATGAGCTCAACTTCTCTCAAGACAGCTTGTTTGCTATTCAAAGCACCTACCAAATCAACAGTAAAATGGATGCAACGTTACAGCTGATATCCCGCGGCCGTGATGATTGGGATCTAAAAACTGAATGGGCCTTTGTGTCCTATGAGTTTGATAATGGCGCCCAAGCTCGCGCAGGTAAGCTGCGATTGCCGCTGTTTATGCTGTCCGATTACTTAGAGGTAGGTTATGCCTATCCATTTGCGCGTCCATCGGCAGAGGTCTATAGCGTCTCTCCGGTTAGCTCCTATACCGGTGTTGAACTGCTACATACCTTCGATTTCGATAATTCATCACTGAGTGTCCAGCCAATTTGGGGTGAGATGTCGGTTCTAGCTGAAGACAGTAGCTTTGGTGAGAAGTCTGAATTCAGCGACCTTTATGGTTTAGCTGCTACTTACGAGTGGGAGCGAGTTACCTTGCGCGGTAGCTATTTTTCGTCGACCTCTGATAAGGATAATATCGATTTTTTAGCTAATAAAGACGTTGATTTTTATGGCTTTGGTTTTCGTTATGATGCTAACGAATTTATGCTGATGTCTGAGTACACCATTATAGAAGTCGATGATGAGTACCCAGATACAGATTCTTTCTATGCCGCTTTGTCATATCCAATTGGTTCAGTGACACCGTACATCATGTACTCGGTGGTTGAGAGTCAGGATGACGACGATCGTGTTATGCCTATGGGTTTGCGTTCAGCACTCGACGTTGAACGTACTACCTATTCTGTGGGAGCTCGCTGGGACTTTATTGCCGGTGCGGCGCTTAAGTTCGACGTGAGTTACTCTGACGATTTCAACGGCAGCTCCGCCGCCCTCGAAGGCAATATTGGTGAGCTAGCTGGATTGCCCGGTGTGCCAGTTGTCGTTGATAACTTTGATGAAGCACTGGTGTACACCGTTAAACTCGACGTGATGTTCTAAGGGGATAATAACAATGAAAAAACTGTCTATTGCCTTAGTGGGTATTGCGTTAAGTGTGTCTGCTCAAGCCGATGTGGTGCTGGTTGGTAACCCCGCAGCTGCTGAGCTCAGTCAAACGAACGCCTCTAAGCTGTTTCTAGGTAAGATGAAAACCCTACCTTGGGGCGGCAAACCGAAGTTGATTGAGCTGCAAGACGGCAATCCATTACGGCTTGAATTTCATCAAAAGGTAACCGGTAAGACCGAAGCACAGCTTAAGTCTTATTGGTCACGCTTGGTGTTCACCGGCAAAGCTGCAGCACCGTCGCAAGTAACTTCTGCGGCACAAGTTAAACAGCAAGTTGCAGGTAATTCAGCGGCGGTTGGCTATATCGATCAAGCTGATGTAGATGACAGCGTTAAGGTGCTACTAACGCCATAATCTGTCCATTGGGTATCGTTGTGTACCCAGAGGATGAAGACACGAGGCCGAGCTTACTGCTCGGTCTTTTGCATCTAATCAACACCCGCCAGAATCCGATAATAATAACGGTGATTGTGATCACGGTTGAGAAAATCAAAAAATCTGCATGAATCACTTGTGTGAACACAGTGTTCTAACTGTGCTGATGTACACTGCGCGCGCCAGATATTGTGTTCAATCCACTGCCACAAGGGATGTCGAGTAAGATGAAGTCCGACTTAGCTATTTCACAACAGACCACACTGAAACCCATTAGCGTTATTGCCGCTCAAGCCGGAATCTTAGCTGATGAGGTAACATCCTATGGTGATACCAAGGCCAAACTGAAGTTTTCGCTGTTAAAGCGAGCAGAAGCTGAAGCTCAAGGGAAATTGGTTGTAGTAACGGCGATCACACCGACACCGCTAGGCGAAGGTAAAACTGTGACCACGATAGGTTTGGCCCAAGGTCTACAACGTATTGGCACCAAGGTGATGGCATGTATTCGTCAACCGTCAATGGGGCCAGTATTTGGGGTTAAGGGAGGTGCAGCTGGCGGTGGTTATAGCCAAGTTGCGCCGATGGAAGAGCTGAATCTTCATTTAAGTGGAGATATTCATGCGGTAGCGGCCGCACATAACCTTGCTGCGGCAGCCATCGATGCCCGACTGTTCCACGAGCAGCAGCTTGGTAATGAGTTTACAGCTAAGACGGGGTTGTCACGGGTTGATATCGATCCTAACCGGATTGCGTGGCGTCGTAGTGTTGATATGAACGATCGCGCACTGCGCCGGGTCACCATTGGCATCAATAGGCCGGGCTCAAGCGCCAATGGCATCGAACGCGAAAGCGGCTTTGATATTACTGCTGCGTCTGAGTTAATGGCAGTGTTGGCATTGGCTGCTGATTTAGCCGATTTACGTCAGCGCCTTGGTAAGGTGGTGTTGGCCTATAATATCGATGGTAAACCGGTTACTGCTGAAGATATTCAGGTGGCTGGTGCGATGGCAGCAGTAATGCGCGACGCGGCCCAGCCGACACTAATGCAAACCTTAGAGGGTGTGCCTACCTTGGTGCATGCTGGCCCATTCGCCAACATCGCGCACGGCAACTCCTCCATTATTGCTGATAAAATGGCACTTGGCCTAGCCGATGTAGTCGTTACAGAGGGTGGGTTTGGCTCAGATATGGGCTTTGAGAAAGCCTGTAATATTAAAGCGCGTGCCGCGGGTAAATCCCCAGATGCCGGTGTTGTTGTTGCTACCTTACGTGGCCTAAAAGCCAACTCTGGGGTGTATGATTTACGCCCAGGACAGACGCTGCCGCAGGCGATTTTCGAACCAGATCAACATGCCCTTGAAGCTGGCTTTGCTAACTTGCAATGGCACATTAATAACGTTAAGCGTTATGGGATTCCAGTTGTGGTGGCCTTAAATCGCTTTCCGCAAGACAGCGATGCCGAGCTGCAATGGCTGCAACAGCAAGTGGAAGCTCAAGGTGCATCGGTGGCCATTTCTGAAGCATTTAGTAAAGGCGGCGAGGGTGCTGAATTGTTAGCACAGCGAGTGGTTGAGGCTCTAGCACAACCATCAGAACAGTCGTTCCAATATCTGTATGATGTTGAACAATGCATTGAGCATAAGCTACTAACGATGGTGGAAGCAGGTTACGGTGGTGCTGGGATAGAGCTTAGTGAACAAGCCAAGGCCGATATCCTAACGTTGGCTAAGTTGGGCTATAGTAATCTACCGTTATGTATGGCCAAGTCACCGTTGTCAATCAGTCACAACCCCGCGTTAAAGGGAGTTCCTCGTGACTTTACGGTGCCAATCTCGTCGCTAAAACTGTGTGCTGGCTCAGGTTTCATTTATGTCTTAACCGGCAATGTCATGACCATGCCAGGTTTGTCGGCGACGCCCGCTTACTTAAATATCGACATCGATGCCGATGGCAATATTACCGGCCTGGATGAGTGATTTTTAGTGTAACGATGACCGCTTGCTTGGCGTAATAAGATTGCGCCGTGTCATCATTGCCGCCAACATTTGTTACAGGCAAATCAGACAGGATAGCCAGAATCGGTTATCCTTATTGATTATTTTAAGCCTGTTGCGGCTGCTTTGCGCCCAACCACCTCTTAGGACACATGAATGATTAATAACGATGTACTGCGCATGGTGCGAGATTTACTTGAATACGATGATGCCACCATGACCGATGTGTTTGCGTTAGCTGAGCACACCATCGACGTAGACACCGTCCATGCCATGTTGTTAACCAACGGCGACCAAAATTATCAGAAGTGTGACGATGAGCTTCTGGCGACCTTTTTGAATGGTTTGATCAACAAGCTGCGTGGTAAAAAAGAGGGTGCTCTACCACTCGCAGAAACACATATCAACAACAATGGTGTGTTTATGAAACTGCGTATCGCTTTGAATTTGCAAGCTGAACAAGTTTTGGAAACCCTAGCGCTGGGCGGTGTAGAGCTGAGTAAGCACGAACTGAGTGCGTTTTTCCGTAAACCGAATAACAAACACTACCGTGACTGTAATGACGCAACCCTAGTCGCGTTTTTACGTGGTGCGGCGTTGCGATAAAACGCGACTAATAATCGATTTGACTAACGCCAAACGGGCAACCGTTTGGCGTTTTTTTATGGCTTAGTACCAACTGAGTGTTGTGCTAACCAATGCTGTTAAAGCACTGGCTAGGTGAGTCGCGATACAAAGGATAAAGCACTACCGCTATTGATCTTCTGCCGCATTGGAGCAGTTCAGCGAAGCGTTTTGGACTGTGACCTAAGGCAAAGGGGGCGAAGCTCCCCCCTTATGCATACAATGATGTGCCGCCGCCACCGCGACATATTCCCCTAAAAGCACCGAAATCGGTGAAGCCGAAGGCTTAAGATAAACTTCAACAGTTAACTACGATATAGCCTTTTTATGCCAATTTGAGTGTCGTGACAACCATGAAATGTCGTGAGTTCTTGAGGCGCACGATGTTGGTTCCAATTGGTTAATCCAAAGCTTATGGGTAACTAAGCTGATAGTACTGGCGTCAATTGGGTTAATAACCACTGCTGGGTGAGCAGCACTAGTGGAGCAATAAACTCGTATTAAGCTAGCTGTGCGATTTATCGGCACCGCTAGCTTAGTTAGCTGCTATTTGCCTGCAAGGTGATCAAAGTGGGCGTGGTCTTCGGCACAAAAGCTGGGTAGTAGCACCAATGGAATGGCTTCAAACTCAATTCTGTCTAGCGGTTGATAGCGCGCTCCGACCAGCGAGCTGGCTCGAATCCCATCTTCTAACGCTAACCGCTCGGGGTAACGAAAATCGACAATCAGATCTTCATCCGTGTGCCAAACCAACCAGTAGTGTGGGGTTACCGCAAAACCTTCATCATCGATATAGCTGCCGCTCCAAAGGCTAGCCGATTGCTGGTGGTGCGCCAGAATACTGAACACCGCTTGAGACAGTGGTTTAGCCGTAAGCTGTGGCGTCGGTAGGTCGAGCAGGGCATTAATTAACTGAGTTGCGGTGAACGTTGTTGTCATAACCCGCTCCTTAACGATGGATCTTAACGGTAATAATCAGTTACCTCGTGACTAACTGCAAGTGGCATCGCTAGCTCAGCACGATTAATGGCAAAACAGCGGTGCTGGTTTGGGAAGGTGGCTACCCAAGTAGTGGGCATGCCTTGAATTTTCTCTGTGGTTGCTGCACTTTATGGTTCAACGCTCAAGCTGTTGTTGAGATGGAATGTGGGATTCACAAGGAGAGAAGATGTTCAGTCACATCATGATTGGCGCCAATGACATGCAGCAATCTAAGCGGTTTTACGATGCCGTATTTGCTGAGCTTGGCTACAGCGCAGGCACCATGGACGAGAAAGGGCGCTGTTTCTATATTACTCCAACCGGAGTCTTTGCACTTACCAAGCCGATAGATGGTAAGGACGCGACTCACGGCAATGGCAGCACCATTGGTTTTGCAGCAGCGTCGCCCCAACAGGCGGATGCTTGGCATCAGGCTGGTCTTACCAACGGCGGTAGCGCCTGTGAAGAACCACCTGGGATCCGTGCTGGTGGTTCTATAGGGGATCTCTATATCGCCTACCTGCGTGATCCATCAGGTAATAAAATCTGCGCGTTACATCGTTAAACAATCAAGGCTTAGCCCGATAGCTAACGTTAATACCTAATCGCTGTAGCTAAAAAGGCTGTGTACTAACTAAGTGTTTTTCTTTTCAATACTGTTAAAGCACCAGCTAGGCGAGTATTGATACAAGGGGTAAAGCACTACCGATGTTGACCTTTTGCCGCATTGGAGCAGTCTAGCGAAGCGTTTTGGACTACAACCTTAGGTAAGGGGGATTCCAAAGGTGGGGGGCAGAACTCCCCCCTAATGCATACAAGAATATGCCGTCGCCACCGCGGCATAACCCCTTAAGAGAACTACAAGCGGTAGAGCCGAAGGCTTGATATAAACCTCAACACTTAACTGTGACACCGCCCCAAAAAACGCGGTGACCTAAGGCGCCGTGTTTTAATTCAGGAAAGTGGGGGAACTTAACCGCAGCACTTCTTGAATTTTTTACCACTGCCGCAAGTGCATGGGTCATTACGACCTGGGGTCGCCGCGGTGGTAACGGTTTCCGGCTTGGAAACTATCGCGTCCAGTTGCGTGATATCTTCAGCTTGATCGGCGATCACTGCAATGGTGGCAACCAAATTGTGTTGCTCAACCTGTGCTTGAATCTCTGCGCGGCGCGCTTCGGTAGCAACTTGCAATGATAACGGCATCTCTTCGCTACCCAGCTTTACTTCACGTTTGGTGTTGTAGCCGAAACTTTCGTGCTTGGGTTTCTTCTCAATTTTGCCTTTAAAGAAAAACTTAGACATGGATGCGTTACCTATACAATTGTGCTGGGCGGAGCGTTATACCCTATTTGCGGCTAAGTTTGTACTGAATATTGCTTACTCTTAGCGCAATCGTGACCATGTCATCGAAGCGGGTTAGGTCGTTGAGTTAAACCGGTTTCAGCGGCAATATCAGTAATGTGTGCGGTTGACGCAGTTTGTTATCACTTTTTACTCTTTCAGACCGAGTTGGTGTGTGTTTTCGGTTGTCGGAATTTGCTAATCTGCTTGTCAATTATCTAAGTGAGAATCGTCATGAAGTACCAGATCATCCCAGTGACCCCATTTCAGCAAAACTGCTCACTAGTGTGGTGTGAAGCCACTAAACAAGCAGCAGTGATCGATCCCGGCGGCGACATTGAGCGCATCGTTAGTGCAGCTGAAACCCTCGGGGTGACCATTGAACAGATCTGGCTTACCCACGGTCATATTGATCATGTAGGTGGTGCGGATAAGTTGGCTAAGCAGCTTCAGGTTAATATCCTTGGCCCGCACGAAGCCGACAAGTTCTGGTTGGACGCGCTTGATCAGCAGTCGCAAAAGTTTGGCTTCCCACGTATTGAACCCTTCACCTCAACTCGATTCTTAATCGAGGGTGACCGTCTTAACTTAGGTGAAATTGAGTTAGAAGTAATCCATACCCCAGGTCATACGCCGGGCCACGTGGTGTTTTTCCACCGCTCTAGCGCGACCGCCTTTGTTGGTGACGTGCTGTTCCATGGTTCCATTGGCCGTACCGATTTTCCTATGTCCGATCACCAAGCACTTATTGACTCTATTACTCAAAAACTGTGGCCATTGGGCGATAACGTTAGCTTTATTCCGGGGCATGGCCCAGGTGCGACCTTTGCTGATGAACGTCGTAAGAACCCGTTTGTTGCCGATTCGGTATTGGGTTAAGTCGCTTGAAGCGCATTCTTAAAGCCGCCCTGATGGGCGGTTTAATGTTGCTCTGTTACAGTGCTGCCGCTGTTGATCTTGGACAAAAGTTGAACCAATTCAGCTTGGAGGACCAGTTCGGTCAAGCTCATCTTGTCGACATCTCCTCAGCCACCTTGCTGTTTACCGATAGCCGTTCGGCGGGAGAGGTTGTCTCTGCGGTGATGCAGCAACTGCCTTTGGTTGAACAGCAACGGCTGACTTACGTGATCGACATCAGTGAGATGCCGTCGATGATTACGCGATTCTTTGCTCTTCCAAAGATGAAGAAGATGCCGTTTATCATGCTGCTGGATAGGGATGGCGATGTTACTTCCAGCTTTCCCCGACGCGAAGACCAAGTGACGCTGATGTGTATCAGCAACGGCAAGCTAAGCGACCTACAGTTTTATCAGCAGCAACAGCAGCTCCAACAAGCACTGCTGCAGCCACAATGTGAGCGACTAGCGGCTAATTAAACTCGAGCTTTTGCGCCAGTGACCAAACGCGTATGACGTTGGTTGCGGTTTGTTTTAGGTTTTCTGCAGCCCCTAATTTAACCAGTTCAAAACTCATCGGTGCCGGTACGCAGGCAAACATGGCATCAAGCCCGTGTTCGCTCAACACCTTGGCGTCCTCTTTTAAACTGCCGGCGATCGCAATAACAGGCAGGTTGAATTGCTTTGCTCGTTTTGCCACTCCAATCGGGGTTTTTCCGTGCACGCTTTGAGCATCAAGCCTACCTTCGCCAGTAATAACCAGATCGGCGTCGGCAAGGTAGCTATCCAGCGCAATGGCATCCAATACCAAGTCCACTCCAGGACGGAGCGTGGCTTTAAGGAAAGCGATAGCACCAGCACCCATTCCACCGGCAGCACCGGCGCCGGCGTTATTGATTACGTCTATATTTAGCTGTTGTTCAATGCAACGGCCAAAATGAGCCAAGGCGCTGTCGAGTTGCTGCACCATGGCCTCAGTAGCGCCTTTTTGTGGGCCAAAAATGGCCGAGGCACCGGTAGCTCCGCACAACGGATTATCAACGTCGCACGCCACCTGGATATCGATCTGTTGTAAACGCTTATCGATACCGCTTAAATCGATGCTCGACAGGGCAGCCAAAGCAGCACCACCAGAGCTAATATGATTACCATCAGCATCCAATAGCTTGGCACCTAGGGCTTTTACCATACCGGCTCCGCCGTCATTGGTGGCGCTGCCACCTAGCCCAAGTAACAGCGTATCGATACCACAGTCCAATGCAGCCTTGATGAGTTCGCCGGTACCAAAGCTACAGGTATTGAGAGGGTTGCGTTGCTCCGGTGCTACCAGGTGTAACCCAGACGCTTCTGCCATCTCCACCACTGCAGTCTTGCCATCGCCTAATAGCGCAAACTTGGCTTGATTTGGGCGGCCAAGCGGGTCACAGGCAGTAATCTCAATAAAGCGTCCGCCGGTGGCATCAACCAAGGTTTGAGTTGTGCCTTCACCACCATCGGCTGCCGGCAGTTTAACCACTTTGGCAGTTGGCATAGCAGCAAGGATCCCTGCTTCAATTTGGGTAGCCGCTTCCATCGCGGTTAAGCTCTCTTTAAATGAATCTGGGGCAACGACGATCTTCACGGCTTTCTCCGATACACAGTTTATGGGCGCTATTATTGTGATTATATAGGGAGTTTCCTCTTAACCAGTTCACAGTTGTGGCGGTTAGATTGTGATTATTTGATATTTTTTGTGTATGGCTACGCCAGTTGCTTTTAAAGCATACAAAAAGGCTGTGTACCAATTAAGTGTTGTTCTTTCTAATACAGTTAAAGCACCGGCTCGACGAGCGCCGATACAAGGGGTTAAGCACTACCGCCGTTGACATTCTGCCGCTTTGGACTGCGACCTAAGGCAAGGGGGGATTCCAAAGGGGCGAAGCTCCCCGCTAATGCATACAAGAATGACCGCGACATCCTCCCCCAAAAGCACCGAAATCGGTGAAGCCGAAGGCTTAAGATAAACTTCAACAGCTAAGTACGACACAGCCTACAAAAAAGCCCACCAAAAGGTGGGCTTAGTAAAACTAACGCGATTTACAAATCGTAGCTGAAGCTCAGCATGATTAGGTGTGCGTTGTAGTTGTGGTCAAGATTGCCAAGAGTGACTAAGTTGTCCACTTCATACGGGTCTACATTGCCGTAATCGGTCTCTTCGAAGCGTTCGTACTGGTAGTCAAGGCGTACTGCCATACCGGTGCGGATTTCAACTTCGGTAAACAGGTTAACGCTGTGGCTAGTAGCAAAGTAGTCATCGTAAGGTACGGTTACACCTTGCTTCATTACGGTGTCGCTGGTCGAGTCCGCGTAGAGGTAATCAACACCTACTACGGTGTTTTCTAGCAGCTGGTAATCAGCACCGAAACCAAGGTGAACAAACTCATCTTCAACGTCGGTAAACCAGTTAGCTGAACCACTGCCGCCACTGCTACCTTGTTGCTCGGTGTTGATCCACTGCTGGCCACCGTAAACGTGTAGATTCGCCTTACCGATTTGGTAGCTTAGTCCCAAATCGAAGCCGTAATCTTCACCTTCGGTTAAACCAATATCGGTGTTGTCGTAATCGTCTAATGCCCAGTAGCCATTAAAGTCGATTGCGAGGTTGTCCAACGGAGTGTGGGTAACCTCAAGCTTCGCTTCGGTACGGTCACGATCGGCTAAGTTGTAACGACGCAGCAGGGTGTTGTCTTCGCTGGCGGTTAAGCGATCGGCATCGTACTCGGATAGGTCACGATGGCTGTAGCCACCTTTAACTGCGATATCCCACTTGTCGAAAGCAGTAACACGAAGTTTGATGGTGCCGGCGTGATCCTGAGTTTCCTCTTCATCCCAACCTTCGGCAGTACGTTGCTTCTGCTGGTACTCATATTTACCGTCTACACGATAGCCAGAGGCGATACGGTAGCTAGCACCCAAATCCAGATCGGTTTTGGTGGTGTCAAGCAGTGTTACCTCTTCCAGCTCACCACTGATTGGATCAACGGTGAAATCGGTACCGGCTAAGATCGATGACTTGTTGTCACGATCTGAGTAGTCAACACCTGCAGTTAAGCGCAAACGGTTAGTAGCAAGGGTAGTGAACTTGATGTTGGCATCAATGGTTTCTACCTTGCCGTCAAACGCTGCAACGCTGGTGCTGGAGATGGTGTTGGAGTCTTGGTTCATCTCACCAGAAACGAAACGGGCAGAGATGTTACTGCGACCGAACTGATAAGCGCCATTGGCGATGATCTGGTACGCGTCATTGCTTGGCTCGTACGCTAGTGCGTCTTGGTAGCCATTGAAGTCAATTGCCGCGCCCTGATTGTTGTCGAACTCAGAGTATACGTAACCAACGCCAGCAAACCAGTTAGCGCCCACTAAACGAGCACCGGCTTCCCAGCGATCGGTAGTGGTATCGACTGCCTGAACGATATTGGTTGCGGTTAAGCCACCAATTGAAGCAGAACGGTTACCGGTTTTGTCTTCACGACGGAAATTAGCGTAGGTTTCAACCATGCCAATCTCAGCGTCAAGAGCAAAGCCGTAGCGTTCGCGCTCCAGTTTTAGGTCTTGGTCTACCAACTCTCCGGTTGCGGTGAGGCTGTCACCACTGGTTACGTATTGGCTTTGTGCGGTGCCTTTGTAACTGGTGTAAGTTGCATAATCGGCTTGCAATACTGCAACGCCCATTTTACCCGCAGACATGGATGCAGTGCTGTTTTCACGGCCCAAGTTATCCATCTTCAGGGTGGCTTGGTGGCCAGCTCGACGATAGGTCAGATCAGCGTTGACACCATAAATCGCGCCATCTTCGTCGCCCATAAAGGCGTTGTTGGCGTGAATGTCGTTGGAATCAACAGTACCAGCGCTAATACCAACGCTGCCACTGGCGCCGTCGGTGGTGACACAGCGCTTACATTGCCACTTATCCAAGTTCACTTTATCGGTATTGGCGTTGGCCAAACCATAGTTCGCCATCGCGCTGCCAGACATGCTTACCAGCGCTAAGGTGATTAGATTCAAATGCAGTTTCATTGCGGTACTCCCTTAGCGCATCAACGCAGAGCCATTCGGGTGGTTAGACCCGTGGATCTGATTGTGACAGTTCAAACAGCTCTTACCTGCAGTCATCACATCGCTACCTGAGTTAAACGCAGGGTTACCGTTGTGAGCGCTAGAGTGACAGCTTTGACACAGTTGCGGTGCACGACGAGTCAACATGTCTTTGTTAACGCTGCCGTGAACGTTGTGACAAGCGCTACAGTCTTCAACCACTGGCTCGTGTTCAAACAGGAAAGGACCGCGTTTTTCAGCATGACACTCGTAACAGTTTTCGTTGATGCTGGTGCTGTTAAGCGCCGCTTCAGACATAGAACCGTGGGCGTTGTGACAGCTAGAACAGGTCATGCCACCCCAGTCCATTGGGTGAGCACTGCGCTTAGCCATATCCGCTTTTTGACGGGTGTGACAGTTGCTGCAGGTTTCAACCTCAGTGGCAGGTTCCATGATTGGGTCTTTGGCTGCGTGCACTTGGTGACAATCAGCACAATCCAACTCTTCTAGGTTGTGAGTCGAGCTATGCCACGCCATGCGCTCTTCGTCTTGGTGACAAGAGAGACATACGCTGTTTTGTTTTTCTGAGCTAAGTGGAGAACCTTCGCCAAAGGCGATCATTGGCTCTTTACCACCTTTGTTGTGCTTGCCCATTGGCCCGTGACAGGCTTCACATTGCAGACCAGCCATAGGGCTGTCTTTGTGATCCATACGGCCATGAACACCATCAAATAAGGCCATCACCTTGTCTGACTTTTTGTGACACATCAGACAGTTGTCAGCGCCTTTCTTAGAGTATTTGCCTTCGGCAAACTTCTGATCCAATACCGCTTCAAACTCGGCTGAATCCATGTGTGCCCATTTGCCTGCAGCCATTGCTGGCGAGGTGCAAGTTAGGGCCAACAGGGCTCCACCAAGCACTGTGGCAATAAGTTGTTTTGCGTGCATAAAGCGATTTCCTTATATGCATTAAATAGGGGAGGGCGAGCCTCCCCGCAGGCTTGGTTAGAACTTCACACCGTGCTGTTCAGTTAGCGCATCAGCAGCGTGACAGTTGCTACAGGTCTCGATAGCTTGGTTTGCTTCCGCTTCAGTACCGTTGATAACGGCACCACCAGCAAGCTTCATGTGCTCGATGGTGATTTCGTCGTCAAAACCGTGACAAGAGGCACAAGTTGCCGCCCAAGGGGTTGAGAACTGAGCTGTCTCTGCTGAGTAGAATGAGCCAGTAGCCATCGCCGTTTTATCTTCGAACGAGTCGGTGTTGAATCCGGTATGACACTTGGTGCAATCACCTGCAACAATTGGATCTGCTACGTCAGAGCTGTGGGCGCTGTGTAGTTTCATCTCCAATGCGCCTTGGTTAGCGCCATACGCGTAGGTACCGTAGGTGTTGTGACAAGCGGCACAGTCACCAACCTGCATATTGTCGTTGAAGGTGTAACCAGAGTGGTGGCTATCTTCTACGCCGGAGTTATGCACTTGGAAGTTGTCGCCATGACAGTTGAAACAGGTGGAGCTATCGATTGAATCGTAGTGACGGTTGTTGATGGTCACTCCTTCAATCGCAACGGTACCTGCCGCGCTGTCGATAGATACGTAATCTGCTTCTTCTGAACATGGAGCAAAATCGCCATCTTCAGCACAGAAACGTAAACCAGCAATAACCAATGCGCTTTCAGTAGCGGCATCACCAGCAAGCAGGTCATCAAAGACAACTACTAGGTTACCATCGACGATGGTTGCAGCAATCTCGTCACCACGAAGAACCGCTTTAGCCTTCTCACCGTAGTTCAGTTGGGTTGCTTGCGGATTGATGTTGCCAATTACTTCAAGGAAGTCGAGCGAGTCGGCGTAGTTAGCAGCATCAACGGCGGTGCCGTTGGCGTCAACCAAACCGATGGTGGCAGTAACTGCGCCATCAACACTGGCAGTCAGGGTCATGGTGGTTGCTAGTGCATCAGCTACTTTGTCAGCGTTGAGGTAGTCACCAATATGGTATTCCTCAATCTGGCTCGGAGTGTGACAAGCGGAACAGGTGCTGTTGCTTTGTTCTTCTAGGTGACGACTGTAGATGGTGTTCTTATCTGCATCGTAACCGTCGTTGTGACAAGCAGAACAGGTTTCCTTAGTCGGAACGCGATTCCAGTTACCTGACTCTGCAAGCTCTTCAGTCACAATGTGACAAGCTTGACAGTTGTTGCCGATAAGGGCTTCGGCAGCAACGCCGTCGTAGATTTCACCGTTCTTGTCTTCCAATGATTGATCATCATTGTGGATGAAGTGCACTAAGTGCTGGAAGCTTGAACGTTCACCCGCCATACGAGTTTCGTTGTGACAGTTAATGCAAGTTTCAACTTCTTGATACTTACTGTGGCGACGGGTTAACGCTTCCCCTTCGGTGTGACAGGCTGCACAGCTATCGTGGGACACTACGTCTTTGGTGTACAGCGCCGGGTTACCAGCGTGATCAACGTCGTAAGAAAGCTCGTTGTGTGGTACTTCGGTGGTGCCATCAGCCAAGGTGCCAGCTTCAGAAACAACGTTGTAGCGCTGGGTTAGCGCGGCGTTTTGCTCTAGCTCGGCAAAGGTGAAGGTGTAATAGCCGTTGCCTTGATCAACTACAGCACTGTTGTTGCCGTTGCTTTTCCAGCGAGCAGAACTGCCAGATTCGGCGTAACCCATTGGGTAGAGTTCGTATTGCTTCACTTCGATATCGGTTAAACCAACCACAGATTCATCATCTTGGTTAGTGGCCAATACGGTTACCTGAGGCTGACCATCAACTTGCTGTACGTCAGTTACCGCAAGGTTTAGATCGGTAATGGTCATTGCTGGCTCGCCACCAGGGCGGCCAGGTTCGCCTGAGTTACCGTCGCTACCGTCGCTACAGCCTGTCAGAGCTGCGGCTACCAATGCTGCTAAAGCAGTTAGGCGCATGTGTGATTTTTGTGTTGTCATTATATTTATTCCCTGCAACAAGAATATTTGGACTCGAGGCGGTTCAATAAAGAGCGAATAACGCTGAGGACTTAATTGAACGCTTCGAGCTAAAAAGTCGGCTACTGCCGACAAAATTTAGTAAAGCCGAAGCGGCTAAAATGGCCGCTTCGGTTATCGCCTCTTAGTGGCTGCTGCTCCAATTGGAGTGCGCTTCAAGGATTTGATCGCCAGTGTGGCAAACCGAACAGGTTTCTTTAACGCCTGCTGCTTCGTACTCGTCAGCAGTAACACCGTAGCCGTAAGATGTAGTAACCACACCTTCGTCATCAGTAGATGTGAAGGTGTTAATTGCCACAGCACCGCCATTTTGGTTGATGTGAGAGACTACGCCCTCGTTCAGACCATAAGGCATTTGGTGACAGCTCACACAGGCTGCTGCTTGTGGAGAAACGAAGGTTTGTTCGTTGTCAGTACCGATGCGTTGACCGTCAGTGGTACCGAAGGCAACTGGAGTGGCATCGTCAGCAATAGCACTGAGTTTGAAGCCTTCACTACCGTGACAGCTCTGACAATCAGTCTTCTTAAAGAAGCCAC
Organism: Ferrimonas lipolytica; assembly: GCF_012295575.1. Taxonomy (NCBI): domain Bacteria; kingdom Pseudomonadati; phylum Pseudomonadota; class Gammaproteobacteria; order Alteromonadales; family Ferrimonadaceae; genus Ferrimonas; species Ferrimonas lipolytica. The sequence continues at coordinate 728,309 of NZ_CP051180.1, forward strand.
CTAAGTAGTGCTTACTGTGTACGATGTAAGACAGGTTAGATGAACCTAAACCTTTCTTATCACGAGTACCGTTGTGGCAGTTTGCACAACCATCTACATCGTTGCTGTAACGGTGGTAGATAGCGGTATCGTGACAGTCTTGACAGTTACTCATCGCAGCGTGTTGTACACGCGGAGATTCGGTTGCCTTGATATTGTCCTGATTGAAGTAGACGGTGTCAGAAGTCACGTAAGGGGCTTCTTGTCCATCAAGTTCACCATCCACGACAACACAGTCAACAGGCACCATGGCGTAGTTACCATCAACTTTGACCTTGTCCTGACAGATGTGTAGCTGACTGCTTAGTGCAATCTGGTTATCGTTGGCTAGGATTTCGTTGAGTTTGAATTCACCAGTTCCAGCGTCTAGATCACCAGTTACGGTAACGGTAATGGTGTCGTCGTCATTGGCAACAGCGTAGCTCTTCTCCTCGCCAACGCTCGGATCTGCCACACCAACCTTTTGGTAGTTAACGACAAAGTCGTCGTTACTGATGCCGTTAATTACAATGGCGCTGGACTTGCCACCGTACTTGTAATCACGCGGGTCAATCATGCTCAATGGCAATTTGTCATCGCCATGCATTACCTGCATGTTGATGGTGATTGATGGCGCCGCAGCATCAACAACGATGGTGTTGAATTCTACCTTGATGTCGTTGCTGGCGATTGCAGCTGCGTTTGCAGTAACGTGTGCTTCTTCGGCACCACGACCAAAGACACCGGTAGCGTGACAACTCTGACAGCCGCCTTCTTGGTGGTGACTTTCTTCTTCACTTCCTTCGCCGTGACAGTTCAAACAGCTGGCTGCATCTTGATCCATTTTCCAGGCATCAAATTGAGCTGTTGAGTCAGCAACGTGGCAGCTTTCACAGTTTGCGGTGGTTTGCGGGAATGGGGTTTTGCCATTGGCTTCCAAGTTCATGTGGAAGTTGTGCGCAATACCTTTGATGGAACCGTCGTAGCTACCAATCACACTGCCGTCTTCATCCTTTTGCTGGTACTGAGTGAAATCAGTGTGACAGAAGGTACAAGACTCCATGGTGTCGTGTTTGCCAGCATGGTGCATGTTGCCTAAGTTGCCATCATGACCAGGACGGTGACAGGTTTCACAGGTCTCATCAGCGATAACTGCTTTCGGACGCTCAACCATGGTGTCGCTGCTTGGCTGCCAGTAGTAGAACGCTGGCGCGTTAAGGTAGGTGTTGGCATCAAAGTGAATTGGCTCAAGGTCTGCATCGCGAACCTTGATAACCATGTAGACACCATTGGTTGCATCTGCGTCGTACGCGTAGGCAAGATCTTTGGTATCTACGGCAACAGTGTATTCGCTGCCATCTGGTTTAGTGCCTTGAGTTACCAAGGTATAGCTGCCATCGCCGTTGTCGGTTAGACAGTCACTGCAGTTAACGCTTCCGTTATAGCTGATACCAGCGAAGTAGGAGGAACCGGAGAACAGTGCGTTACCGTCTGCATCAGCGCCTTTGTCTTTTACGTAGTAGCTCAACCAAATGTCACGGTCGTCTGCGCCTTCGCTTTCTTCGCTACCAACTTCGGACTCTTTGCCCATACGACCAAAAGATACACCGGCAATGTCAGTGTTCTTTAGGCTATGAACTGCAACACCGTTAGCGTTGGTTAGATCAAAGTTGATGGTGAGAACCCCTGCATCATCAACAGATGCGCTGGTTACCTTCGAGACAATCTGTGTTGCTTCAGTTGCGGCAATACCGATTAACCCGGGTTCACCTGGGTTACCGTTGTCACCATCATCACCGTCGCTGCCACAGCCAGACAGAGCCAAAGAGACCAGTAAAGCACTGGTCAATAGCTTGAAATTGTTTCGTTTTGTCATTTCGTACCCCTGCTAAGAAGATATGACGTAAATTTTATTAGATGCCGTTCTTGGCAACTAGCAAACTAATCCTAAGTGGGTAGTGCTGTTGTGATCAACTTAACAGCGTCTAAATTAAACTTAATGCAATTCGTAAATATTTCACTTTGATGGAGAAATAATATTCAAAACTCAAATTTGCTAGTGCGTTTGGCCGAAAATTGTACGGTGTAACTGGTTGATTATTTGAGGAATGAAATAATTTACCGTGCCTTATTGTGCGATCGCATTCGATTTAAATTCGGAATGGCGTGCAAATTAGTAATTGATCTGGATCAAATATTAATTCCACACTAACTCGGTATATAAAAAACTAATTCTTAATTAGTCTAAGTGACTTTCCCCAATGTTAATGCGCCAGTGTATGTGTTGCGTTGTGCAACAATTATTATGGTGATGCTGCTGGAGTTAACTTTCGCTGGTTATCGAGCCTAATCATGCCTTATTGGGCTCTCTGCACCCACTAGCGAGCACATAGGTAAAGGTGATAAGTAGCTTTCCTAGCAAGCTTTAAAAACACGATCTGAATCAGTGTTTTTTTCAATTGAAAACGTATACTGATGCTAAATGATAGTAATTTGCATTTAGCATTCACAAACTAGGAAGTAATCCCATGACGCTAAAAGAGATGAACGACGGTCAGGTTGCCAAGATTGTGGAGCTGGATATGGCCGGTATCGATAGTAGCTTATTGATTAAGTTGACTGCGATGGGGTTTGTCTCTGGTTCTTCGGTTGAAGTGGTGCGTCGAGCACCAATGGGTAAAGGCATTCAACTGAAGCTACGTGGTAGTGATTTATGCCTGACTTCGGCGTTGGCTGAACGGGTTAAGGTAGCGTAAAGATGAAAAATTATGTAGTAGTTGGCAACCCCAATTCCGGTAAATCAACATTATTCAACCTATTAACTGGCGACAATGCCAAAGTTGGTAACTGGGCTGGTGTTACGGTTTCATCTCGTCAGGCGCAGCTTGAACTAGACCAAGACAACGTTAACCTGATCGATTTACCCGGTTTATATGAGCTTGGCGCTGTTGGCGGCCCAGAGGATGAAGCAGTATCGCGTCAGGCGTTGCTGAATCGCGATTACGAAGCAATCATTAACGTTGTTGATGCAACCCAACTGGAACGTCACTTATACCTAACCATGCAGTTGCGTGAGCTAGGTGTACCAATGATTATCCTGCTCAATAAGTGGGATTCAGCACGTGAACAAAACCTTAATATTGATACCGATGAACTTGGGCGCCAGTTTGGTTGCCCAGTGTTTGGTTTGTCTGCTCGCCGTAATAAGTGTCGTGATTACGCCATTGGTGCGATTAAGCAACTGAGTGAGCAACAGCCGCAACCTTGGCATGTTGACTACGGTGAATCTTTAGAGCACTTAATTGCACAACAAGGCGGCGACCGCATTGACGCCATGGTTAAGCTGGTTAATGGCGAGCAGGGTGTTGCGAAACTGCAACAGATCTCTACCGTACGCTTTAACTGGTTAGAAAAAGCCATTGCTGCAGCGAAAAAGCCAACCGTTGCGACCTCTGGGATCTCCGATAAAATCGATAAAATTGTGTTGCACCCAGTTTTAGGTGTACCGGTATTTTTGTTGATGATGTACCTCACCTTCATGTTTGCCATTCACATGGGCGCAGCGTTTATTGACTGGTTTGATATCATGGCCGGTACCATCTTTGTTGATGGCGTAGGCCTAGCGTTACAAGCGGTTGGCGCACCTGAATTGCTGGTCGGTTTACTTTCTAATGGCGTTGGTGCCGGCATTCAAACGGTAGCAACCTTTGTTCCTGTTGTTGCCTTTATGTTTATCGCCCTTGGCGTATTAGAAACCTCTGGTTACCTTGCTCGTGCTGCGTTTGTGGTTGAAGGTTTGATGAACCGCATGGGGTTACCGGGCAAAGCGTTTGTTCCACTGATTGTTGGCTTTGGTTGTAACGTACCGTCGATCACTGCAACTCGAACCCTAGATCAGAAGCGTCAACGTATTATGACGTCGATGATGGCACCGTTTATGTCTTGTGGTGCTCGCTTACCGGTATACGCCTTGTTTGCCGCGGCATTCTTCCCTGAGTCGGGTCAGAATCTGGTATTTATTCTTTATGTTGTTGGTATTGCCGCCGCTATCCTGACGGGTTTGTTCTTACGCTTCTCTTTGTTACCTGGCACCGTTGGTATGTCGGTAATGGAGATGCCAAGCTACGAGATGCCAAAATTCAAGACCATCATGAACCGTACCTGGATGCGAACTCGCCAATTTGTGGTAGGTGCCGGTAAGGTTATCGTGATCATGGTTACCTTATTGAGTTTCGCTAACACCTTAGGTACCGATGGTTCGGTAGGTAATGAAGACAGTGACAATTCGGTATTGGCTCTGGCAGCGCAACAAGTAACGCCTCTGTTTGGACCGATGGGCGTACAGGACGACAACTGGGAAGCGACTGTAGGTATCATCACCGGTATTTTCGCCAAAGAAGCAGTAGTAGGTACTCTCAACAGCCTTTACACCCCAAGCGGTGAAGAGGACGGTGGTGAATGGGATCTGCTAGGTGCGCTGCAAGAAGCCACTGTGACTATCCCTGAAAATATGTTGGGCATTGACCTGAGTGACCCGCTCGGCATGAACATCGGTGACGTTTCCGATATGGAAGTGGCCGCTGCGGAGTTAGAGGTTGAAGTTGCTAGCTTGAAGAACTTGCAAGCGGGCTTTGTTTCAACCACTGCTGCAGTCGCCTACTTGCTGTTTATCTTGCTCTACACCCCTTGTGCTGCGGTACTGGGTGCAATTGCTGGTGAGCTGGGCAGCCGTTGGGCAGCGTTTTCTGCAGTATGGACCCTAGTGGTAGCGTACTCAGTGGCAACCGCATACTACCAGTTGGTTTCCTTCGGCTTAGCTGGGGCGTGGTGCTTGATACCAATTACCGCGGTATTCGTAATCTCCTTCGTGGTGATGCGTCGCCTTGGTAAAACCGCTCGTCAAGGCGCTGGTGACATCGCTGTCGTTGTTCAGTAAGCGCTAGATGTTCCGCACTAAAAAGGCAGCCAGTTGGCTGCCTTTTTGCTATCTAGAACAGCGCTATTATATTTGCAAAACTTAGCTTAATTGGATTGTCATAAAGTGATTACTTCCACAGGTGAAACTTTACTAAGCTTTAATGAATAACAATCAATTAGATGGGTAGAGTATGTCGGAACCAGAGCAGGGTATATGGAAGAAACCAAAGACATGGTGGCTGTTTGGCATCCCACTGGGTGGGTTTATCGCACTGATAGTAGGGGCGCTGCTGTGGATAGGCTTTGAAACCTCATTAGAGGTAACCAGTACCGATAAATTTTGTACCTCTTGCCATAATTCACCATCGCAATTTGTGGCGGCGGAAATGCAACACTTACCTCACCGCAACAACGCGTCCGGCGTCATTGCGACCTGTCATGATTGTCACATTCCCCATGAGTTTTTCCCAAAATTGTGGGTAAAAGCGACTAGCGCTGCGACCCACGTTACCCACCATCTTATGGGAGAGATCACCACCAAGGAGGAGTTTGAGTCCAATCGACTCAGAATGGCTGAAAAAGTGTGGGCCCATCTTGAACAGAGCGATTCGCATGAATGCCGCAGTTGCCACAAGGTTGAAGAGATGAATGTGGCCAAGCAAAGTGAAACCGCAGCGCAATACCATGATGTATTAAAGGATGAAGACGGCCCTACGTGCATTAGTTGTCACAAGGGGATCGCCCACCAACTGCCGCAAGGATGGTGATAATCTAAGCGGCAAGTTGCGCCACCCCTCAAAAGCCTCTCTGCAGTGGTTGCCACTGCGGAGAAGTTGTCGCAAAATACCGAACTTATTTAAATTTTACTCACGAGGCAGCGCATGAGCCAGCCGGACACCGAAGTTCGTCCAACCAACTTTATCCGCAACATTATCGATGAAGATCTGGCTACAGGTAAGCACACTAGTGTGCATACTCGTTTCCCGCCTGAGCCAAACGGCTACCTACACATCGGTCACGCTAAATCCATCTGTCTTAACTTTGGCATCGCCCAAGATTATCAAGGCAAATGTAACCTGCGTTTTGATGACACCAACCCAGTTAAAGAAGATATCGAATACGTTGACTCAATTAAGAAGGACGTACAATGGTTAGGCTTCGAATGGGACGGTGAGGTTGAGTACTCCTCCAATTACTTCGACCAGCTGCACGGCTACGCTGTAGAGTTGATAGAAAAAGGCTTGGCGTTTGTGTGTCAGCTGAGCCCTGATGAAATTCGCGAATACCGGGGCCCACTGAATGCGCCTGGCAAGAACAGCCCATACCGCGATCGCAGTGTTGAGGAAAACCTCCAGCTGTTTGAAAAAATGCGTACAGGTGGCTTCAAAGAGGGCGAAGCCTGTCTGCGAGCTAAGATTGACATGGCGTCTTCGTTCATCGTGATGCGCGATCCGGTTATCTACCGCATCAAGTTTGCAGATCACCATCAAACTGGTGACAAGTGGTGCATCTACCCGATGTACGACTTTACCCACTGTATCTCAGATGCCTTGGAAGGCATTACGCATTCGTTGTGCACCCTCGAGTTTCAAGATAACCGTCGTTTGTACGATTGGGTATTAGATAACATCTCGTTAGAGTGTCATCCACGTCAGTACGAATTCAGCCGCCTGAATCTTGAATACACCATGATGTCCAAGCGTAAGCTGAATCAATTGGTGGTTGAGAAGCACGTATCCGGTTGGAACGATCCGCGTATGCCAACCGTTTCTGGTCTGCGTCGTCGTGGTTACACCCCAGGTTCTATCCGCGAGTTCTGTAAGCGTATCGGTGTCACCAAGATGGATAACACCATCGAGATGGGCATGCTGGAAGCCTGTATCCGTGACGATCTAAACCAAAATGCGCCGCGGGCAATGGCGGTGCTAGATCCGATTAAATTGGTACTGGAAAACTACCCTGCGGCTCAGGTTGAAACCCTCAACATCAGCAACCACCCATCAGATGAGTCTATGGGCAGTCGTGATGTACCATTCTCAGGCGAGCTGTACATCGAAGCGGAAGATTTCCGTGAAGAAGCCAACAAGAAGTTCAAGCGTTTGGTGATTGGCAAGAAAGCGCGCCTGCGTGGAGCTTACGTCATCACTGCTGAGCGTTGCGATAAAGACGCTGACGGCAAGGTGACTACCGTTTACTGTAGTGTTGATACTGATACCCTTGGTTGCGACCCTGCCGACGGCGTTAAGCCAAAGGGTGTTATTCACTGGGTATCCGCAGCGCACGCACTGGACGCGAAAGTACGTTTGTATGATCGTCTGTTCAACGTACCAAACCCAAATGGTGCTGAGCTGGAAGAGACCTTAAACCCTGAATCATTGACGACTGTTGCGGCCAAGGTTGAGCCATCACTGGCGTCAGCGGAAGCTGAGAAAGCGTTCCAATTTGAGCGTATGGGCTACTTCTGTGCTGATAACACTGAATCGAGCAGTGACAACCTGGTGTTCAACCGCACCGTAGGTCTGCGCGACTCTTGGGCTAAGATCTCCGGTTAATCACTCGGAAGCATTTAGCTGGAACGAAAACCGACGCTCTTAGGCGTCGGTTTTTTGTTTAGGGAATCAACGAAGCAATTTAAGGCAATTCACTTTCAGTTCGTTACCTTTGGTGAAAATCGCATAGGGACAGCCCATCTTCAAATTGCAATACGCCATCGAGCAGCGGCGAGTTATTAAGCGCTTTGGCATCAAGGCTATAAAGATCGTGGCTCAACCACGGGAATGCCATACCAGTTTTAGGTAGTATGGCAGCACTGCGCTGCACGTAGCCGGAGTTGAGGTTCAACATCGGTTTACAGTCGGCAGTATCTCCTTGCCACTTGGGGTAAAAACGTTGACTAGGCTGGCGTTCAAACTCTTGTAGGAGTTGCAGAATATAGTGGTAGCTTAACTCAGCGCGTAGTGTCCATGAAGCACTGATGTAGCCGAAGATATTGATGAAGTTGGGGACTTGGCTATACATCACGCCTTTGTAGTTAACCACCTTACCGCTGTGAACTTCGCTACCATCCACTAGCACTTTCATACCTCCCCACAAACGCAGATTTAAGCCCGTTGCCGGGACTATGATATCAGCCTCAATGTGGCGGCCTGATTTTAGCTGGATTCCCTGTGCATCGAAGCTGTCAATATGATCGGTGACAATCTGCGCGCGTTTATCGTGGATGCATTTGAACAGATCGTTGCTGGGTAAAATACACAAACGCTGCTGCCACGGGTCGTAGTCGGGACTAAAATGCTGGCGATGCTGCTCACTATTTTTGAGAGCCAGTTGGTTTTGCCATTTGAGTATGTTTCTCGCTGCCTGTGGCCAGCGTTTGGCAATAAAGTAGATCAGTTGAGCACTGCCGATGTATTTGGTACGCATCAGCTTATCTAACCACTTAGCCGGCAGCACTGGCGCTAAGCATTTGTGGAGCCAATCGGTTTCAGCAAAAGAGAAGAAATAGCTTGGGCTACGCTGGAGCATGGTAACGCTGGCTGCGGTTTTAGCCACTTCCGGAACAATACTGACCGCTGTGGCACCGCTGCCTATCACAACGACTTTCTTATCGCGGTAATCGAGGGATTCTGGCCAGTGTTGAGGATCAGCGATAACGCCATCAAAGCTATCTTGACCGGGAAATGTTGGTCGATAGCCTTGTTGGTAGTTGTAGTAGCCCGCGCAGCTAATAAGTACCTTGCATTGCAGTTGTTGAAGCTCACCGTTGTGCTCAACGTTAAGCGTCCATAACCCTTGCTCACTGCTCCATGATGCTTGCTCGACGTTGTGGCTAAAACGAATGAGCGGTTGCAGTTGACTGTCATCAACCAGTTCATCCAGATAGGTTCGGATCCGCGCCCCTTGGCCGAGGTATTGGCTACGTCGCCACGGCTTGAAACTAAAGCTGTAACTGTACATGTCTGAGTCCGATCTAATGCCCGGGTAACGGAACAGATCCCAAGTACCACCGACTCGTTCTCGGCTTTCCAACACAATGAAGCGGTCCTGTGGGCGTTGTTGCTTTAACTGGTGAGCGAGCCCAAGTCCGGAAAGGCCTGCGCCGATAATGATTTGATCAAAAGCCGAAGTCATAGATACCTATCAATCAGAAAGGTCGAATACGACATCAATTTCGACAGTTTATGGGGTAGTTCTGAGCTAAGTTAAGGCATGATAAGGCCTGGGCCAAGAGGAACTTAGCAAAGATAGAGTTACTGCGGTTGCCGCTGTCTGGCGCCGAGACAAAAAAAACGCCGCAAGAAGCGGCGTTTAGTCGACTCGGTATTGCTGTTACTTATTGTGATCGCAACTGTCGTTGGTGCAGTTGCCATATAAGTAAAGACTGTGGTTGGTCAGTTTGATGTTGTGCTTGAGAGCAATCTCATTTTGACGCTTTTCGATGGTTTCATCGCTAAACTCGATAACCTTGCCACAATCCAAACACACCAAGTGGTCGTGGTGATGTTGGCTGGCCAGCTCAAACACCGCTTTGCCACTCTCAAAGTGGTGGCGAGAGACAATGCCAGCGTCATCAAATTGGTTCAATACACGGTACACTGTCGCTAGGCCAATCTCTTCACCGAGATCCAGCAATAGTTTGTACAGGTCTTCTGCACTGATATGTTGATTCTGGGGAAGCTGGAGTAGCTCAAGGATCTTTACTCGAGGCAAAGTTACCTTAAGGCCTGCTTTTTTTAACGCTTGGTTTTCGTCAGCCATGGTACTCTCTAATTGTTATTGGGCACTAAACCCCAGATATGCTAGCGGCCATTATAGGTAGCTTCGAGCAAAGTTAAAACCATTAGCTTTGTATGGTTAAGCTTCTATATGCTAGTAAACACAAATATTTAGCTTTGACATGAGTGATTATCGGTATGTATCAACGGATTGTGATATTAACCGGGGCAGGGATCTCGGCAGAATCGGGTTTAAGGACATTTCGTGCTGAAGATGGCTTGTGGGAGCAACATCGAATTGAAGATGTGGCAACTCCTGAAGGCTATTGGCGCAACCCGGATCTGGTGCATAAGTTTTATAATCAACGCTGGCAGCAGTTGCGCGAAGGGGTAGAAGCTAACCCAGCGCACCATGCTTTGGCTAAACTCGAGCGCGAGTTTAGTGGTGAGGTGATGCTGGTTACCCAAAATATCGATAACCTGCATGAGCAAGCCGGCAATAAGCAGGTGCTGCATATGCACGGGGAGTTGGTTAAAGGGCGCTGTCCTAAGAGCCAACAAGTGTTTCCACTGGTTGCTCCTTTTGGGCCAGATAACCTGTGTACCTGTTGTGTTATGCCACAAGTGTTGCGGCCTCACGTGGTCTGGTTTGGTGAGATGCCATTCGGTTTAGACAGAACCTATGAAGCCCTTGCGAAGTGCGATCTGTTTATTGCCATTGGTACTTCCGGTACGGTTTATCCGGCAGCGGGCTTTGTCGAGCAAGCTAACCAAGCGGGGGCAGAAACTCTCGAAGTAAACCTTGCCCCGACCGAACGCTACAGTCAGTTCGACTTTCATCGCCAAGGCAAAGCTGGCGATGAAGTGCCAAAGGTGGTGGAGCTTATTCTCGATGGTCAGCTACTGGCTTGATAAACCGAGGGTAAGGCCAAAACGCGAGTAAGAGCTTGAGTTAGTTGACTGAGCTGTTGTGGCGAGATGATATACGGCGGCATGATATAAACCAGTTTACCGAATGGCCTTATCCACACCCCTAATCTGGTAAACTCCTGCTGGATTGCAGCCACATCAACTGCGCGTTTGGTTTCAACAACGCCGATCGCCCCAAACACTCGCACGTCTGTCACCTGTGCCAATTGTTGGCATGGGGCAAGTTGCGCCGTTAACTGTTGCTCGATGGCATCGACTTGTTGTTGCCAGTCACCCCGTTGCAAAATTGCCATGCTGGCGTTGGCTACTGCACAAGCCAATGGGTTAGCCATAAAGGTAGGGCCATGCATAAACACACCCGCTGCGCTGGCACACACACCTGCGGCAACTTCGTCAGTGGCTAACGTTGCGGCTAATGTCATGGTGCCGCCAGTCAAGGCCTTGCCGAGACAGAGAATATCGGGTACCACTGAAGTATGTTCGTAGGCAAATAGCTTGCCGGTGCGGCCAAATCCGGTTGCAATCTCATCAAAAATTAGCAAGACCCCATGTTGTTGACACAGTGTCGCCAACCGTTCTAAGTAGGCGCTACCATAAAAGTGCATGCCGCCGGCGCCTTGCACTAACGGCTCAACAATTACTGCTGCCAACGTTTCGCCGTGGTCAGCAAAACCAGTTGCTAATGCTTGTTCATCAGCTGCGGTTAGTGGCTGACCTACTGCTGTAGTTGGACGGGGTAAGAAATGGGCTTTGGAAAGTGAATCGGCAAATAAGCTGTGCATTCCATTGACTGGATCGCAAACACTCATCGCCGCAAAGGTATCCCCGTGATAGCCACCACGGATGGTCAACACCTGGGTGCGCTGGAGCTGGCCCACACCTTGCTGAAATTGCAGTGCCATCTTGAGTGCAACCTCTACCGCGACCGAACCAGAGTCAGATAAAAACAGCTTGTTGAGCTTCGGTGCGGTCATGGCGAGCAGTTTTTTACCTAGCTCTACTGCCGGCTCATGAGTTAAACCACCAAACATAACGTGGCTCATCGCGTCGATCTGCTGTTTGGCAGCATGTGATAATTCAGGGTGTTGATAGCCGTGGATGGTGCTCCACCAACTGCTCATGCCATCAATTAAACGCTGGCCACCTTCGAGTTCAATCTCGACGCCCTCGGCGCGCACTACCGGGTAGCAGGGGAGAGGGTTGCTGGTTGAAGTGTATGGGTGCCAAAGATGGTCGCGATCAAATTGCAGATCAATAGTCATGGTTACTTTTTAATCATCAGTAAAGGTCGGATTTGTTTATGCATTGACAGTGTATCGGTTCGCTTTATCCTAGCCAATAGAATATCCCGACCAACACTACTGGAATGACCATGGCCGCAATTCGCCACGACTGGACCTTAGAGCAAATCCAAACTCTATTAGCGCAACCACTAAACGATTTATTGTTTGAAGCACAAACCGTGCACCGCCAACACTTTGAACCGAATCAGGTGCAGATCTCGCGTTTGTTATCGATCAAAACCGGGGCTTGCCCTGAAGATTGTAAGTACTGCCCGCAAAGCGCCCGCTACCATACCGGTTTAGCAGCAGAGCAGTTAGTGGAAGTGGAAAAGGTTCTTACTGAAGCAAAGGCTGCGCAAGCGGCAGGTGCAAGCCGATTCTGTATGGGCGCTGCATGGCGTAATCCGCGAGAACGAGACATGCCTTACCTGTTACAGATGGTGCAAGAAGTGAAGGCGATGGGGATGGAAACCTGTATGACCCTCGGCATGCTCACCGAGGAGCAAGCCGATGCGCTGGCAGAAGCGGGGTTGGATTACTACAACCACAATCTGGATACCTCACCGGAGTTTTATGGTGAAATCATCTCTACTCGTAATTACAACGATCGTTTGAACACCTTAGATAATGTTCGCCGCGCCGGTATGAAGGTTTGCTCCGGTGGTATCTTAGGTATGGGTGAGCAAGCTTCTGATCGCGCTAGTCTGTTGCAGCAGTTAGCTAACCTGCCAACGCATCCTGAGAGTGTGCCTATCAATATGTTGGTGAAGGTTGAAGGTACCCCGATGGCGGATCAGCCCGACTTAGACCCGATTGAGTTCGTTCGCATTATTGCTGCTGCCCGGGTAATGATGCCTGCGTCTCATGTTCGTCTATCTGCTGGTCGTGAAGATATGAGCGACGAACTGCAAGCGATGTGCTTCTTCGCTGGTGCTAACTCCATCTTTTATGGTTGCAAATTGTTGACCACTGCGAATCCGAAAGAGAATGATGATATGGCGTTGTTCGCTCGCTTGGGGATCACCCCAGAAGCCGGCACTGCGAAGCATATTGAAGAGTTAAAGCCGGTGTTACCAAAACCTCAGAAGGACGAGCTGTTTTACAATGCCGCACCCTAACCATTGGCACCAACGAGCGACGGCGATAGTTGAGCAGCGTGGCAGTCAACAGCTGCTGCGGCAGCGTCAATGCGTGGAAGCGGTTGATGGTCGTACGGTGACCATTGACGGTGAGCAGTATCTGCAGTTTGGCTCTAATGATTACCTTGGCTTGGCCTTCGCTAACGAAGCGATTGCAGCGAAAGGCGCCGGTGCAGCTCCGCTGGTAAGTGGTTATCACCGTGCGCATCAGCAATTGGAACAACAATTGTGTCGCGCGACTGGTTACGAGGCGGCGTTGCTATTTAGTTCCGGCTTTGCCGCAAACTCAGCGCCATTGGCGTTAATGCAGGCCGGCGACCGTGTGTTGGCCGATAAATTGGCTCACGCCTCCATTATCGATGCTGCTCAAGCGAGTGCTGCGAGTTTACGTCGCTTTCCCCATAATAATTTAGAGATATTAGCCCGTTGGCTAGCAGACAGTGATGCCCCAACTATAGTGGCAACCGAGTCGGTGTTTTCAATGGACGGCGATCAAGCGCCAGTTGCTAAGTTGGTGGCATTAGCTAAGCAACACGGAGCGTTAAGCTGGATTGATGATGCTCATGGTTTCGGCGTTATTGGTAGGGATGGCTTGGGTGTCGCTCAGCTGGCTAAACCAGATCTGATCACCGTTACCTTTGGTAAGGCGATGGGCGCTAGTGGCGCCGCTCTGCTTGGCAGTAAGATATTGATTGATGCGATTACCCAGCATTGTAAGCATTACATCTATTCAACTGCGATGCCGGTGGATTTGGCGCAGCGGTTAACGCAGCGTCTAGCTGGGTTGTGTTGCTCAGCACCACGGCAACAATTGCAGCGCTTAATTGAGCAATTTCGCACTGGTGCGCTAGCTCAAGGATGGCCGCTCGGTGATTCAATGACGCCAATTCAGCCGCTGCTATGTAACGACACCGCTCAAGCGTTATCTCTGGCGCAGCGGCTACAAAGCCACGGTATCTGGGTGCCAGCGATTCGGCCACCAACAGTACCTCAAGCTCGGTTACGTATCGTTATTAACGCATGCCATAGCAGCACTGACATCGATACTTTGTTGCAAGCGTTAGGAGCGAACCGATGACAGCGGCAAACTGCTTTGCGCTGGCGGCCGCCAATTACGATCAGCACGCGGCGGTGCAGCGCTGGGCTGGGGATCTATTACTACAACGTTGTCAGCCGCAAATGCGCTGGTTGGATATTGGTTGCGGTACTGGCTATCTGAGTCAGCACCTGTCGGCAGAGCAGATAATTGGTATCGATATTGCCAAAGCGATGTTGCAGCAGTGCCAACCAGCTAGGGCACAGTTGCTGCAGGCAGACATGCACAGCCTCCCTATAGCCACGGCGGCAGTTGATGCCATTGCTGCAAATCTATCGTTGCAATGGAGCAGTGATCTGCAGCTGGCGTTAACCGAGGCGGCACGGGTAACAGCGGTTGGTGGCCAGCTGTTAGTCAGTGTTCCGGCGGATTATACCTTCACCGAGCTGCAACCGTTGATTGATAGCCAGAAACTTGCATGTAATCGATTTTTGTCGGCGGCGCAGTTGCAGCAAGTTGCAGAGCAAGCAGGGTGGCGCGATGTGACGGTAACATCGCACACCACCACGCTCTATTTTGGGTCACCAAAGGCACTGCTACAGCACTTTAAATTAACCGGTGCTCAGCATGCTAAGCGTCAGCCAGGGCTGCGTGGCCGAGGATGGTGGCAGCAAATTTGCCAACAATTACAAACTAATAATACTGAGCGGGGCTTACCGCTAACGTGGCAAATACACCTGTTGGAAGGCAAACGATGATCTACTTTGTTACCGGAACTGACACCGACGCCGGCAAAACCTGCATCACCGCAGGATTGCTGCGCGCTGCAGGTTCAAAGTCATTAGGATTGAAACCGATCGCCGCCGGCTGTGAGTTAACTGCAGCGGGTTTACGCAATAGCGATGCGCTGCAGTTGATGCAAGCCAGTGGTATCAAGCTTAGCTATGAGCAAGTTAATCCTATTGCTTTTGAGGAAGCGATTGCGCCGCATATCGCCGCTAAACGTAGCCAACACCCCCTGACGGTTGAGCAATTGACGCCATTACTGCCGCAAGCAGCCATGAAGGAGGCGTCGTTATGTTTAGTGGAAGGTGCCGGCGGTTGGCGTTTGCCGCTCAATTACCAGCAAACACTACCACAGTGGGTGCAACAACAGGCTTGGCCGGTGATCTTGGTGGTTGGCGTTAAGCTTGGGTGTTTGAATCATGCGCTACTGACGGCTGCCGCGATTCAGCAGGATGGCTTGGAGTTGATAGGCTGGGTTGCGAATCAGGTTGATCCATCGATGTCAGCGTATCAAGACAACCTTGATACGCTGAAATCTATGATGCCGGTGCCAATGTTAGCCTCGGTTCCGTTTTTAGCCGAGCCGGAGACAGCAGCAGATCACTTACAGCAAGCAGCGGTTCGATTACTTAAGGTTTAGAGCCACTGGCTAAGATCGGCGTTGACCTCAATCTGTTGTTTTTGAGTGGCTCCTTGGAATAGGAAGCCGGGTTTATGGCCTTGTAAGGTCATACGATTGTTGTTGATTAGCAAGGCACTCCCCTCTTGAATTGCGATTACCGGCGTTAATGGCGCAACCTTGGTAAACTCTTCCAATCGCTGCTGCCGGGTCTCGCCGTGGTGGCCTGGCGGGTGGTAATCGATGTAGTGTGGGTTGAGTTGAAATGGTACTAACTCCAGTGCGGTGAACTGTGGCGGCTCAATAATCGGCATATCATTGGTGGTGCGAATTGATAATCCAGCCACATTAGAGCCGGCGCTCCAGCCAATGTAGTGCATCCCTTGGGTGCATTGAGATTGAATCGCCTCGATCAAGTTGAAACGGTATAACTCATGCAACAGATGAAAAGTATTACCACCACCGACCAAGACGCCGTCATATTTATCTAAAACGGCAGCAGGGTCTTCCAACTGGTGGGCTGAATCGATCTGGCATTGCAACTGTGGCAGCGCATCCATCACCATTTGATGATATTGATCGTAGCTGATGCTTACCCCAGCATAGGGAATAAACAGCCAGCGGCTATCTGGCTGGACGAGTTCTCTAAGCATCTCAATTGCATGAGCTAAATAGCCGGTTCCATCGGCTCGAGAGCTGCTCAATAATAAAATCTTCCCTGACATTATCCCTTTTCCATCTTGCTTTGTTCTAATGGGAACAGCGTAGCAAAAGTTGCCTATTGATCCGATCCCCCCTTGAAAATAATCAAGCTAACCCTCACATCATCTACTAAGCAACAAAGGTTGCCCGATTCTATTAGGAGAAATAACGAAAAATGAAACGCATTGCTTTGTTCTTGTTAACCAACTTAGCAGTCATGCTGGTGTTAGGCGTCGTACTTTCAGTCGTGACCTCAGCATTGGGTATTACCCATAACAGCGTTGGCTACTTGGTGGTTTTAGCGGGTGTGTTTGGTTTTGGTGGCTCTATTCTTTCGCTACAGATGTCCAAGTGGATGGCGAAGAAAAGCATGGGCTTGCAAGTGATTGAGCAAGCTCGTGATGAGCAAGAGCAGTGGTTGATGGATACCGTTGCTGCACAAGCTCAACAAGCTGGTATTAAGATGCCAGAAGTGGCCATCTACAGTGGTCCAGAGATGAATGCGTTTGCAACCGGCCCAAGTCGTAACAACTCGTTGGTCGCGGTTTCAACCGGTCTACTTTACGGCATGAACCGTGACGAAGTAGAAGCCGTTTTGGCGCACGAAGTAAGTCATGTTGCCAACGGTGACATGGTAACCATGGCGCTGATGCAGGGGGTAGTGAATACCTTTGTGATCTTTGCTGCACGCTTTATCGCAGGCACGGTATCCAATGTTATCGGTGGTAGCGATGAGGAAGAGGGCGGTGAAGCGTCGTACATGACCTACTTTGTTGTTTCTATGGTGCTAGAGATCCTATTCGGCATGTTGGCTTCGGTTATCGTGATGTACTACTCCCGTCAACGTGAGTATCGTGCTGATGCCGGCGGCGCGGCATTGGCTGGCCGAGAAAAGATGATTTCAGCGCTTGAGCGGTTGCGTCATAACCACGAAAGTAGCATGCCAGCGAGCATGGCGGCGTTTGGCATCAGTGGTAAGAGCGCAATGTCTGAGCTGTTGCTGACTCACCCACCGCTGGAAAAGCGAATTGCTACGTTGCGTCAAGCAGGTTAATCCCTGCGGCAACGAACAACGGCGACCTTAGGGTCGCCGTTTTGCTTTGTCGGGGTAGTGAAACTAGATTTATCTAGTGAGGGGGCAGATTCCTCTTATTTTGCTACTAGGAGAAACTGTATGAAGCGCTTTACTCTGCCGTTGACTGTTTTAGCGGCATTAACATTTAATGTATCAGCCGCAGATGACGATGTACTGGCTGATGTCCATGCCGAAATAAACGGTGGCTGTGAATCCTGTCATACCGAAGGTGGGGAGCCGACAGACGACTTTGTGGCCGAGAATCAGGCGTGTCAAGATTGCCACGGTAGTGCCGATGAGCTCGAAGGAGATCATCATGCCATTCATGCGGAATTGATGATGTGTTCTGACTGTCATGAACCCCATGAAATGCCATTTAATCAGAAACCTAGCTGTGACACCTGTCATGATGACGGCCGAACAGTTGAGTAAATAACAGCGAATTGGGCACTGTCCTACTCCTGATGCAGCTCCTAAACTGTGATTTTTTGTGATCTAACGAATGATTACGTATAAAAAATTGATCTGTTTGGGAGAATGGCCAAAGTGCATCTGTTATATTCCTGCGATCTCAATACGTTGAGATAGCGAGCTACGGCTCCTGATAAATGAGCGAGGAAGAATCTAATGTTTAAGAAATTGCTGGTTATGGTTTTCGGTGTAGCAATGGCGTTCAGTGTTTCTGCTGATCTGTCTGAAATGCATGCTGAAATGGAAGGTTGTGAAGCTTGTCACGCTGAGGGCGAACCTTCTGATGACGGCGCTTACGAAGTAGAGCAGTGTGCAGCTTGTCACGGTGAACTGGCAGATATGGAAGGCGTGCATCCTGCCCACGACGGCCTGATGGAATGTACCGACTGTCACATGCCACACGAGCACGAAGCAGCTGCAGACGTTACTTGTGACGAATGTCATGACGACGGCCGCACCAAGTAATAGCTACTAATTAGCACATTGCTTAATCTAAAGCGTCAGCCTCGGCTGGCGCTTTTTGTTGACTCTGTACCAACTAACCGTGTTCTTTCCATTGCTGTTAAAGCACCGGCTAGGCGAGTGTTGATACAAGGGTAAAGCGCTGCCGTTGTTGATCGTCTGCCGCATTGGAGCAGTTCAGCGAGGTGCTTTGGACTGCGACCTAAGGCAAGGGGGGATTCCAAAGGGGGTGAAGCTTCGCCCTAATGAATACAAGAATGTGCCGTCGCCACCGCGACATCATCCTTTAAAGCACCACAATCGGTACAGTCGAAGGCTTGATATTAACCTCAACACTTAGCTGCGACACCGCCTTTTTGTTTGGTATTGAAAACGGTTGTGCCTACAATAGCGCCCTTGATTAGGGGGTGTGATGCAGTATCCAGTTAATGAAATTTTTCAAACCATACAAGGCGAAGGCCACTTTACTGGCGTAGCCGCCATCTTCTTGCGTTTGCAAGGCTGCCCTGTAGGTTGCAGTTGGTGTGATACCAAACATACGTGGGAAGTCGATCCTGCTAATCAGGTGGCGCCGCAACAGGTGATAAATGTTGCTCAAGATCAGCCTCATTGGGCTTACTGGTCAACAACCGCTTTAGTCGATTTGCTTACCGGTCCCCAATACCAAGCTAAGCACATCGTTATTACTGGCGGTGAACCCTGCCTTTATGATTTAACGCCGCTAACCCAACTGTTTGCTGAGCGTGATGTTCAGTGTCAGATTGAAACCAGTGGTTGTTACCCTGTGTTGTGTGACGCGCGCACCTGGGTAACGGTATCACCGAAACTGGGAATGAAGGGAGGGCTGGATATTGCAGCGCAGGCATTGGAGCGAGCCAATGAGATTAAACACCCAGTCGCTAAGCAGAGTCACATTGAGCAACTGGATCAGCTATTAGCTCAGACCAACAACACCCCGGCGGTAGCGCTGCAACCTATTAGCCAACAAAAGCGTGCAACTCAGTTATGTATTGATACCTGCATCGAGCGTAACTGGCGCCTGTCAGTACAGTTGCATAAATACCTGAGTATCGATTGATAGCCATGACACAACCTTCCCCACAACAGCGCCATTAAATCTGGTGGCTGTTACTCACCGCGGTAGCGGCAGCCCGCGGTGCAGGTTTCCATCACTTCAACTTCGCTCAGTTGCGCTAGGTTTGGCTTAACCTGATTGTAAATCCACTTAGCCAATACTTCGCTGGTTGGGTTCTCTAACCCTTCGATGTCATTTAAATAGTAATGATCTAGCCGTTTGTAGGTTGGCATAAACGCGGCTTTAAGATCGGCAAAGTCGATGATCCAACCGGTATGTGGATCAACATCACCAGCAACAGTTAGTCGAACTTTGAACGAGTGCCCATGCAAACGACCACATTGGTGACCTTCAGGAACGTGCGGTAATTTATGGGCTGCTTCAAAATAGAACTCTTTAAAAATCTCTGTTGCCATTAAATACTCCAATGCTGTACCAATCCTGTTAATCGGCGCAGTCTGCCACGGCATTACTGGTGTTACAACCGCTTGATTAGATAGGCTCAATCATAAGGAACGATTGCAAAACAGTGTTGATTCAGTGCTAATCTGAGTTGAACGCATCTAACGTTAGTCGATAGCGCACATAGTAGGAGTAATAATGAAAGTATTCGGGTTGGCTGTATTGTTGATTGGTCTTAGTGGTTGTGGAGAGCCCCAATTGGTGTGGGTACACGATGACAAAGCAAATCATAATTTTTTACAGGACCGAGATACCTGCTCTACCCGTATCGGAAGTATGGATGCCGACTACAAGCAGATGTTTGATCGCTGCATGACTGAACTAGGCTGGAAGCAACAACAGCTCAATTAGTGAGGCACCATGAGTAAAGCGCCGCTAACACCTCAAGAACATCAAGTTATTGAACATAAAGCAACAGAACACCCATTTAGTGGGCGCTTTCTCTTTTTAAGCAACGCTGGCACCTTTTGTTGTCGTCGTTGCGATACGGCGCTGTTTAAATCGGAAAGTAAGTTTGATGCAGGTTGCGGTTGGCCTTCATTCGATGATGAAATCACAGGTGCGGTTACCCGCAAAATGGACGCTGATGGGCGCCGTACTGAGATTCTCTGTAGCCATTGCCTTGGACATTTAGGTCATGTGTTTGTAGGGGAGAAGCTGACCCTAAAAGACACTCGTCATTGTGTTAACGCTCAGGCGCTGCAGTTTGTGCCGCAGCAAGTAGCGATTGAACAACAAACAGCAATATTTGGTGGTGGCTGCTTTTGGTGCTTGGAAGCACTATTTCAACGGGTTCGAGGGGTTGTTCAAGTAACCAGCGGTTATTGTGGTGGACACGCCGACACTGCGAACTATCGTGCGGTATGCAGTGGTACCTCTGGCCATGTCGAAGTGATTAAAATTGATTTTAATCCATCAGAGATCTGTTTTGGCCAACTGTTAGAACTGTTCTTTGATTGCCACGATCCAACCAGTGTTGATCAACAAGGGGCAGATAAGGGTAGCCAGTACCGCAGCGCAATCTTCACCATGGACGACGAGCAACAGCAGCAAGCCAAACAACATATGGCGACGATGCAACAATACAGTAATGCGAAGTTGGTGACTCAGATTGAACCCGCCTCGGTGTTCTATAGTGCCGAAGAACAGCACCAGAACTATTTCAACGATAATGCTCAGCAACCATATTGTGCGTTTAATATTGCCCCTAAGTTAGCGAAGTTAACGGAAAAGTACGCGGATCGGATTAAGCCTCAATAGCAATTGATATGTTGCACTGTGCAATGGTAAGCGTTCTCGGGTAGATTATCTCTTATGGATATAAACAGCGTAAATTACAGCGAAATCAAAAGCATTTTGTTTGTTTGTCTTGGCAACATTTGCCGCTCACCAACCGCTGAAGCGGTATTTCGTGGCAAGGCCAATAAACTGGGCTTGTCGCTGCAGTTTGATTCGGTTGGCACTAGCGCTTATCACCAAGGTGAGGCGCCAGACCCTCGCTCATGTGATGCGGCCCAACAGCGTGGTTTCGATTTTAGTGGAATTCGTTCACGTCAGATCGCTAGCCATGATCTAGCCCGATTTGATCTGATCTTAGCGGCGGACAAGGAAAACCTAGCAGAATTGCAGAAGCTGGCGAGTCCGAACCAACAACACAAACTTGGTTTGATGTTGCAGTGGGGAGATTTACCCTATTCTGAGGTGCCAGATCCTTATTACGGCGGTGCGAATGGTTTTGCCTTGGTACTAGACCTAATTGAAGAGTCGGCCCACAATCTATTGAGCAAGATTGCCGCCGCCAAATGCTAGTTTGTGAATTATCAAAAACGGCCACATTACTGTGGCCGTTTTTAGTAAAGGGTTAGTCTATTAACGATTAAGCAGTAGCGGCAACGGCTTTGTTCCAGTTGGCGGTTAAGTAGCCTGAAAACACTACGGCTGCGCTGGCGGCGATCGCAATTCCGGTGATCTCCAGTGCTTGGCTAGCAAAGGCCGCCACAACAGCACTGGCACCAAAACTGATGGTGATTTGTAGACTGTTCTGTAAGCCAGCTGCCGTTGCGGCCATCTGGGTAGCGCTGCCTAAGGCTCGGCTAACTAAAATCGGGTAGATAGCTCCGTTGACAGAAGCCATCAGGCAGAATGGAATTAGCAGCGGCCATATCGATACTAGTGGCTGCTGGGTTACTACTAGTAGCGTCGTGGAAATAACGGCAAACAACAGCACCAAAAATCGTAATAAGCCTTTATCTCCATGGCGGTTAACCCACTTTTTGCCGATGTAGCCACCCAGCATGAACGCGATAGTTTGTGGTACAAATGCCAAACCGATTTCCGTCTCAGCGTACCCTAGGCGATGCATGATTTCTGGCATGCCAGTAAGGAAAGCAAAGAAAGCGGCTGAGGCAGCGCCAAACATAATTACATTGCCCATAAATACGCGTGATGACAGCAGTGTCGTGATGTCATTAAACACCGCGCGCTCGTTTTTTATTTTAGGGGTATTTGGTAGGCGATAAGTAATGGTGAGTAATACCGCTCCGATAACGCTAAGAGCGGCAAAGATACTCTTCCAGCCAAACATTGAAGCCAAGCCGACCCCGATCTGAGGTGCAAGCGCTGGGGACAGAGCTACTAGCGGCATAATTGTTGCGAAGATCTGTTGTGCTTTTTTGGAGTCATAACGGTCGATAACCAACGCCTGCCAAATGACGGCGGGGGCACAGACGCCAATAGCTTGGAGAAAACGCAGCGAAAGCAATTGCCATATTTCGCTAGAAAACCACAGCCCTATAGAGGCTAACGTGTAGACCGCTAATCCAATAAGCAGGGTTTGTCGGCGCCCAAAGCGATCGGAGGCCATCCCCCATAACAACTGTCCACCGGCCATCCCAGCTAAGAATACAGATAACGACAGTGCAATTGATTCTGCCCCGGTTAAATAGAACGCTTCCATCTGTTTGAATACCGGCAGGTACATATCGGTCGCGATAAAACCGAGCATGGATAGGCCAGACAGATAAATTAGTTCAACAATAGTGATTTTTTGAGGCATGAGTTCAATCTTTTTGATTTAAATAGCTGCGAAATATGCAGTTAAATTCGAAGGTTGTGGATTCTATATGGTGAGCTGGCCGCTGTTAAACGCTATATTTTCACTAATACTTTCAATTTTTTTGATAGGTAGTAAAGGTGTTTGATCTCGGTACATTACAGATGCTCGATAATGTCGCTCGCTTAGGCAGTTTTAGTGCTGCTGCGCATGCGATGCATAAGGTGCCTTCAGCCATTAGCTATTCTGTGAGGCAAGTAGAGCAACAGCTTGGAGTGCTGTTGTTTGAGCGTAAACCTAGGCAGGTGGTGCTTACGCCGGCAGGGGAGCACTTTATTAGCCAATGCCGTTTATGGTTACGTGAGATGGAACAAGTTAAGTTGCACACTCAGCGAGTGGCAAATGGTTGGCAGCATCAAATCAACTTGGCATTGGATACCGTTGTGAAAGCGGAACGAGTGACTGAGCTGATCCGAGATTTCTATAATCGTTTCAATGATGCTGAATTGGTTATTAACAATGAGGTATTCAACGGGGTTTGGGATGCCTTGGCTGATGGTCGGGCAGACATTGCTATTGGCGCGACGGCAGCAATACCGGTAGGTGGTGATTTTGGCTATCGCGATATGGGCTTATTGCGCTGGGCGCTGGTGATGGCTCCGGATCACCCGTGTGCAGATATAGTTCCATTGCCGGTTGAGGAGTTGGAGCGTTTCCCAATGGTTAGTCTCGAGGATACCTCGCGAACCTTGCCTCGGCGTAGTAATTGGAAGCTGGATAATCAACGGCGGATCCTAGTGCCTGATTGGAACAATGCTGTTGCCTGTGTTACCGCAGGGATAGGGGTAGCGTATGTTCCTCGTCACTTTGTGGAACCAAGCTTATTGGAAGGTACGTTGGTAGAGCGAGAGCTTCCGACTGGGCAGCGACCTAGTCCTTGTTGTTTAACCTGGCGTAAAGAGAGCGAAGGACCATTAATGCAGTGGTTACTAGATTACTTAGGGGACGAACAGAAGCTACAACGAGAGTGGTTGCTATAACAGTGGTTATTAACAGTTATAACAACGCTGAACTGTAGATATAAAAACGGCCACTCAAGAGTGGCCGTTTTCTATTTAGCACTGATTACTTGTCTTCTGGACGAGTCATCGTTGAGTTCACCATGCTGGCGTAGCGGTTATGAGCAAAGTCGTTCTTCTTTGCTTCAAACTCCGGCACAGTTACATCGATTTTTTTCACTTCAGAGTCGACGCTCTTTGGTGATGCCATCTTAGCGCTAACGCCTCGGGAGTTATCAAGTAGGCCGCGCTTTGGAGTCGTAGGCTTAGCTTCAGCTACTGGAGCCGGTGCAGGAGCAGGCTTAGCTTCAGCTACTGGAGCCGGTGCAGGAGCAGGCTTAGCTGCAGCTGCTGGAGCCGGTGCAGGAGCAGGCTTAGCTTCAGCTACTGGAGCCGGTGCAGGAGCAGGCTTAGCTTCAGCTACTGGAGCCGGTGCAGGAGCAGGCTTAGCTTCAGCTACTGGAGCCGGTGCAGGAGCAGGCTTAGCTGCAGCTACTGGAGCCGGTGCAGGAGCAGGCTTAGCTTCAGCTACAGGAGCCGGTGCAGGAGCAGGCTTAGCTTCAGCTACTGGAGCTGGTGCAGGAGCAGGCTTAGCTTCAGCAACTGGAGCCGGTGCAGGAGCAGGCTTAGCTTCAGCTACTGGAGCCGGTGCAGGAGCAGGCTTAGCTTCAGCTACAGGAGCTGGTGCAGGAGCAGGCTTAGCTTCAGCTACTGGAGCCGGTGCAGGAGCAGGCTTAGCTGCAGCTACTGGAGCAGCTGGCTGTAGATCCATTGGGATCTGTTGAGCTTGATTTTCAGTTTGCTCAGGGTAGCGAGCATTAACTGGATCAGTCTGAGTTGTTTCCTCATCGCGGTTACGACGGCGACGTTGACCAGCGGCACGTAAGTGACGCGGGCTGCGGCGGGAACGACGGTGAGCTTGACGCTCGTTGTCGGTCAGGTTGATCTCAGTTTTCTCTTCTGCTTTTGTTACTGCTGGTGCAGCTTCAACAGCTTGCTCTTCTACCACAGGTGCTGGAGTCGGAGCCTTAGATTCAACCGCTGGAGCGGCAATTGGTGCGGCTACTGGCTCTACCGGCGTTGCAGCTATTGCAGCGGTTTCGGTTTGCTCTTTAGCAAGACGTACAGACCGCTCCATCTGACGACGTGGACGACGTTCACGCTTAGGCTGCTCAGTGCGTTCGGTACGTTCTGCACGTTCGGTACGCTCAGGACGGGCTTCTTGCTTGGCTGGTGCATCAGCGGCTGCTATTTCTACCGGTGCGGCATCGCGTTTCTGTTTGTTACGACGCTCGTTACGCTCAGTACGGCGTGCTTCATCGCGTTCGTTGCGACGGGTTTCGTCACGTTCGTTGCGACGCTTGTCATCAGGCTTCACGCTTGTTTCAACAGCAGTGTCGTTGTTACGGCCGCGTTGTTGCTCGTTGCGACGGTTGTCATCGCGTTCGGTGCGTTCGTTGCGGTCGCGGCGGTTGCGGCGACGTTCGTTTTTCGCTTCACCTTGCTGTTCGCTGTCGTCACGCTTGTCGTTGCGGTTACGGTTGCGACGATTGCGATCGTTACGTTCACCACGTTCACCACGTTCTTTGCGGTCGTTGTTACGACCACGGCGGTTGTCGTTACGACGTCCTTTTGGCTCCGGCTTTGCTTCCTCTTCGCCGCCGAATAGGCTCTTAATTGCTGCACCAATACGGGCAAACAGGCTCGGTTGTGGCTCCGGCTTGCGCTCTTGGCGTGGCGCGCGCTTAGGCTTTTCACGCTTAGGCTTTCGTTCTGGGCGAGCTTCAGCTTTCGTTGGTGCAGCAGCTGGGGCAGGGGCAGTAACTGGCGCTGGGCTCAGAGCGCTAACCGCTGGCTTATCCAATTGAGCACGTTCGTGTTTACGAGGCTCGTACAGTTTAGCTTCAGGACGCTCCACTAAGGTGTAGCTAGCTTCAGCAATGGTGTCATCTTTACGATGACGAACCACTTTATAAGCTGGGGTTTCCATGTGTGGATGTGGGATCACATACACTTCAACCTTGTGACGCTGTTCGATGATACGAATTGCCTTGCGCTTTTCGTTCAGCAGGTAAGCGGCAACATCAGTTGGAACCTGAGCTTCAATCTGCGAAGTGTGCTCTTTAATCGCTTCCTCTTCCATCAGACGCAGGATAGATAGCGCTAATGATTCAGTACCACGGATAGAGCCTTGGCCATTACAGCGAGGACATAGGTGTGCCGCGGATTCACCCAACGATGGGCGTAGGCGCTGACGGGACATTTCAAGCAGGCCAAAGCGCGAGATGCGACCAAGCTGAACGCGAGCACGATCTTGACGAACAGCATCACGCAGACGGTTTTCTACTTCACGTTGATGACGTACCGGGCCCATATCGATAAAATCGATAACGACCAAGCCACCCAAGTCACGTAGACGTAACTGACGGGCAATTTCGTCGGCTGCTTCTAGGTTGGTTTGCAGCGCGGTTTCTTCAATATCGCCACCTTTGGTTGCACGAGCGGAGTTAATATCCACTGCGGTCAATGCTTCGGTCGGGTCGATAACGATGGAGCCACCAGAAGGCAAACGCACTTCACGTTGGAACGCAGACTCAATCTGAGTTTCAATCTGGTAATGGGTAAATAGTGGTACTTCGCTCTGGTATAGTTTCAGCTTAGACACTGCATCAGGACGCACTAGCGCGATGTGATCTCGTGCTTTTTCGAAGATTTTCTGATGGTCAATCAGTATTTCACCGATGTCAGTACGCAAGTAGTCACGAATAGCGCGAACAATTACGTTTGACTCTTGGTGAATAAGTAGCGGCGCAGGCTTAGAGTCTGCCGCAGTTTTGATTGAGTTCCAGTGGTGCAGCAGTACGTTAAGATCGTCTGCTAGCTCTTCGGCTGCTTTGCCAACACCAGCTGTGCGGACAATTAGGCCCATACCTTGCGGTACGTCAAGCTTAGACAACGCTTCTTTTAGGTCGCTACGCTCGTCGCCTTCGATGCGGCGTGAGATGCCACCGGCGCGAGGGTTATTTGGCATCAATACCAAGTAAGAACCGGCCAAGCTGATAAAGGTGGTTAGGGCTGCACCTTTGGTGCCACGCTCTTCCTTATCAACCTGAATGATTACTTCCTGACCCTCTTTAATCGCTTCTTTTACCGAAGGACGACCTTTTTGAGATGGGTTGATGAAGTATTCGCGAGCAATCTCTTTGAGCGGCAAAAAGCCGTGACGGTCAGCGCCGTAATCGACAAAAGCGGCTTCAAGAGAAGGTTCTACTCGGGTAACTTTACCCTTGTAAATGTTAGCTTTTTTCTGTTCATGACCTGGGCTTTCGATGTCCAAATCATATAAGCGTTGGCCATCGACCAACGCTACGCGCAACTCTTCAGATTGAGTTGCGTTGATCAGCATTCTTTTCATTTGGTGACTGAATCCATTTTTTTAGTCACCGTATACAGATGTCGCCCGGACAAGATCCGGCACCCCGACAAAAGGCAGCCTCGCGGCTGTAATGGGGGAGTGGAGGTCGATAACTAAGCCAAATTTAATGGACTTGTTACTCACAAGAGCAGGCTGCTGTGGGTCAACCACAGATGATCTCGATGCCTGATTGTCCTCAAACGTGTACGCTTGGTACTCAGTGGGCCGCATATAGGGTGCAACCAACAGAAATTCTCTAATGCCGGCAGTTTCCGGCAGCATCTGTATCGGTAACGATTTTAGTAAAATATAAAGTAGCGGGGGATGACGTTTCGTCAATGACTATGGTGCCTGGACCGGGCCACAATAGGTTTAGCTGTGGGCTTACCGACCTGACGAGATGCGAGACGCTTTATAAATAATAGCGCTGGCTCATCCTTGTCCCTACGATGGCTAATATAACAGCGATTTGCGCACGTAAATGCCACCGGTGACGCAAGCATAGCAAGTTCATCAATATGCGGCAATCTACATATCCGCTTAGCTTGGGACTACTGCCATAAATAGGTACAATAGCGGCCATGAATTTATCTGAACAAACTCCGGCACCCAAAGTTCAATGGGTGACCATTACCGACGATCACGTCGGTCAACGAATCGACAATTTTTTAATCACCTTTCTTAAAGGGGTTCCTAAAAGCCTTATCTATCGGTTACTGCGCAAAGGCGAAGTACGGGTAAATAAGAAGCGGATTAAACCCGAATATAAGTTGCAAGATGGCGACGAACTGCGCATTGCCCCAATTCGCGTTAGTGAGCCGAAGCCGGATGCATTACCCAATGCCAACCTCGATCAGGTGAAAAGCCTAGAGCATCACATTATCTACGAAGATAAGGTGATGTTAGTGCTGAATAAACCGTCTGGGATTGCAGTGCATGGCGGCAGCGGGCTTAACTTTGGCGTAATCGAAGCATTGCGTGCCTTGCGTCCAGAAGAGCGAAATCTCGAGTTGGTGCACCGTATTGACCGAGCAACATCGGGCTTATTGATGGTTGCCAAAAAGCGCTCTGCATTGCGCCACCTGCAGGATCAACTGCGCCATAAGACGATGCGCAAGCAATACTTGGCGTTGGTTAAAGGGGGATGGCCGGCTAAACGTCGTGCCATTCAAGCACCATTGTTAAAGCGTGAATTGAACACTGGTTTACGTGCAGTGTCGGTTTCGCCTGAGGGCAAACCTTCGGAAACGCGTTTTCGTATCATCGAGCAGTTGAACGGTGCCACCTTGGTTGAAGCCAGCCCCGTCACCGGTCGTACTCACCAGATCCGAGTGCATACTCAGTACGCGGGTCATCCAATTGCGTGTGATGAGCGTTACGGTGATGATTATTTTGACAAGAAGATGCGTGAGGCGGGGTTAGACCGGTTATTCCTACACGCCTTTAAGTTGAAGTTTACTCATCCAGTTGAAGAGGTAATGATGGAGCTGGAAGCACCATTAGAACCGAAGCTGCAGAAACTGTTGGCGAAGTTACGCTAATGAATAATTCAATTAAGCATGTGATTTTCGATTGGGATGGAACCATTCAAGACACCATCAGCAATATTGTTGCTGCGTGGCAAGGTGCCTCTACTGAGCTGTCATTAGCGCCGCTGAGCGCTGTACAGATCAAATCGATGATCGGGTTATCGTTGCATGCAGGTATTGGTAAAGTCGAGCCGAACCTATCTGAGGCAGGGATCGAAGCCTTTATCGAATGCTACCGTAAGCATTACTTCGCGTTGGAAGCCCAACCGTCTCCGTTATATCGCGCCATTCCCGAGTTGATGGAGCAGTTACGGACGCAAGGGCAAACACTAACGGTGGGTACGGGGAAAGGGCGGCAAGGGTTAGACCGTACACTCGCTAGCAGCGGCATCAGTCAACACTTCAGCGCCACTCGAACCGCCTGTGAAACCGCGAGTAAGCCAAGTCCGTTAATGGTACAAACCTTGTGTGAACAGGTTGGTATTGCACCGGCGCAAACCATGATGGTTGGTGATGCTTACTTTGATATGGCTATGGCACGTAATGCTGGTGCTGTTGGCGTGGGCGTAAGCTACGGTGCCGGGACAATTGAGGAGCTGCAGCGGGCACAGCCGTTAGCCATTATTGGCGAGCCGCTGGCACTGCTTAATTTGTTGTAAGTTCCGGTTGGCCATGGCGTTGTTGCGCGATGGCCAGCTTCGCCTCAAGTTGGCCGGTCAGCCAATCCTTTAGCATTACCCAATCACTGATAAAACTGTAAAACGGATACTTAAAGGTGGCCGGTTTATTGTGCTCGAATTTGAAATGGCCAATCCAAGCGAAGCCATACCCTATTAGCAAAGCAGTCCAAAGCCACTGCCATTGGCCGGTAACGGTCAGCGCCAATAATATCCCCAGAACTCCAAATGAACCGGCGTAGTGCAAGCGACGACAGGTTACATCTTGATGTTCGCTAAGGTAATAAAGGTAGAAGTCAGCGTAACGAGAGAATGAGTTGGCCATAATTGTGTCCTAACTGGATAAACAAGGTGGCAACTGCAATCTTTCGCCACGCAGAGAGGCGAAGCGGATAACCGGTGCGGCTAACGGTTAACTCACAGCGGTTTGTTGTTGCAGTACATCGATGCCTTGATTCGCCAACATCTCACCAAGGGTGATCAATGGCAAGCCAATTAAGGTGTTTGGATCACGCCCCTCTAAGCGATCGAATAACATGATTCCTAAGCCTTCGCTCTTGAAGCTACCGGCACAATTAAGTGGTTGCTCGGCTGCAACATAGCCTTCAATCTGGGCCAAGCTCAAATCCTTAAAGTGTACTTTAAACGGTTCAACCGTTGTTTGCGCTTCACCGCTATCGCTATTAACTAAGCAAAGGCCGGTATAAAAGGTGACAGTTTTTCCAGCGGCGCTTTGTAATTGTTTAACCGCGTTAGCGTGATTACCTGGTTTTCCCAAAATGCTGCCATCGACCACGGCAACCTGATCCGAGCCAATAATCAAGGCATTACTATGACGTTCAGCGACCGCTCTGGCCTTAGCTTGGGCGAGGCGACCAACCAACTGCTCTGCGGTTTCGTTAGCCAATGGGGTTTCATCAACCTGCGGTTTATCACATTCAAACGGTAACCCTAGTTTGGCTAGGATCTCGCGGCGAAAAGGGGAGGTAGAGCCCAAGATTAGGGTTTTGTTCATTGCTGTAGTTGTCCGACAAATTCTGTGGGGCAAAGGTTAGCAAAGGCCGATAACCGCACCAAGTGTAAACAAGAAAAATGGCTGCTATATCGCTTTTTACTCTGGTTGCTAGAGCAACTGTGCACACCGTTAATAGATACTAAGGGATAAGATTATTACGACGTTGTTGGTCCTCCTCGCTAGCTAATGCTCGTTAACTAACCGGCTTAGATCGAATTTGGGCTTATGGTCGTTGACAGCACAGCACCAACCACGTACAAACATCGGCTTGCGAACGCTTTTAGTATCGGTTGTCATGGTTAGGTAATCCCTTACCACGGACAGTGCTGAACGAGCTAAAATTGTTTTGACTCGTGATTACACTCTCTATAAAATGCGCGGCCTATGCAAAAAGTACTAATTCCAGTTACGTTGAACCCTGCCCGATGCGCTCAACGTCATTTGACCTATGAAGGAACCCTTCCTAGTAAAGTGATGAAGCGTGTTAATGGGGCCAGCGCTGGTGACTGCAAGGATTTAGACGTTTCCGTGGAATGCGGTGTCGATGTTCAGGGGATAGTCTACCTCTCGGGGAAGGCTGTGACGGAGCTCACTCTGATATGTCAACGCTGTATGGAACCGGTAAAAGTCCCTGTTGCGGTTGAATTCGCATTCAGCCCTGTGACTGATGATTCACAGATAGATGAGCTCCCGGATGCTTATGAGCCAGTCGAACTCGACGAAAATGGCGAAGTGATGCTCCACCAATTGATCGAAGATGAAATTTTAGTGGCTTTCCCAATCGTGCCGTCGCACGACACCGATAGCTGCAACTTAGCATCTCGCGATGTAACAGTTGGTAAAATAGCTGAACCGAAACCTGCTGATGAGCGTCCGAAGAACCCGTTCGCGGTGTTAGAAACTCTTAAGCGAAATTAAACTAGGAGATTGGGGCCATGGCCGTACAGAAAAGTAAAGTAACTCGTTCACGTCGCGGTATGCGTCGTTCACATGATGCGTTGACCACTGTTCAACTGTCTGTTGACGCAACTTCCGGCGAGAAGCACTTGCGTCACCACGTGACTGCAGACGGTTTCTACCGTGGCAAGAAGGTAATCAACCTGTAAGGTTGCTACCATCTTGACTAGTCTAACCCTAGCGTTAGATGCAATGGGGGGCGATTTCGGCCCCCATGTAACAGTGCCTGCAGCTTTGCAGGCATTGTCGCATTTCCCGCACCTAAATTTAATTTTGGTCGGGGATCGCATTGCTATTGGAGAGCAACTCCGTAGCCACAACGCAACTGAATCCCCTCGATTACAACTTCTCCATGCAGAGCAAGTTGTGTCTATGTCTGAACGGCCTGCGCAAGCATTGCGTACCCGCCGTCAAAGCTCTATGCGCCTCGCACTCGACTTGGTTCGCGATGGCCAAGCAGACGCCTGCGTTAGCGCAGGGAATACCGGAGCCTTAATGGCGATGTCGAAAGTGGTGTTACGAACCCTTCCAGGGATCGATCGCCCGGCATTAGTCGCCCGGGTACCTACGGTGATAGGTAAACCTGTATATCTGCTCGACCTTGGCGCCAATGTGGTTTGTGATTCCGATACGCTGTTCCAATTTGCGGTAATGGGCTCGGTTTTGGCCGAGTGCTCTGATCAACGAGGGGCGCCAAAGGTGGCGTTGCTTAATGTTGGTACAGAGCAGGTCAAAGGAAATGATCAGGTACAACAAGCAGCACAACTGCTGCAGCAAACACCACAATTGAACTACGCTGGATTTATAGAAGGCGACGCCATTTTTAAAGGTGATGTTGATGTGATCGTCTGTGACGGTTTTGTCGGTAACGTAACCTTGAAAACCACTGAAGGCGCCGCCAGATTACTGTTACAGCAGGTTCATGATGCGATTCAGGGCAACCTCTTAGCTAAACTACTAGGTTGGTTGCTCAAAAAACGGCTTAAACAGCTGAATCAGCATATGA
Source organism: Ferrimonas lipolytica (assembly GCF_012295575.1). Classification (NCBI taxonomy): domain Bacteria; kingdom Pseudomonadati; phylum Pseudomonadota; class Gammaproteobacteria; order Alteromonadales; family Ferrimonadaceae; genus Ferrimonas; species Ferrimonas lipolytica. The sequence goes on from NZ_CP051180.1 coordinate 760,708, forward strand.
ACCCCGACCAGTACAATGGTGCCAGTCTGTTAGGATTGCGCGGTATTGTGGTGAAGAGCCACGGCAACGTTGATAAAACAGCCTTTTTCCACGCGATAGAACAAGCGGTGGCAGAGGTTGAACAACAGGTGCCGTTGCAAATCAAAGACCGATTAGAATCGGTATTGTTGGAAAAGTCCTAAATCTTCTATGTATACAAAAATTCTTGGAACAGGTAGCTACCTGCCGTCTCAGGTGCGTTCCAATGCTGATCTTGAGCAGATGGTCGATACCACCGACGATTGGATTGTTGAGCGCACCGGTATTCGTGAACGTCGCATTGCGAGTGCAGGCGAAAACGTCTCCACTATGAGTTATCAAGCGGCGTTAAAGGCGATTGAAGCGGCGGGTATCGACGCCAGCGAGATCGATCTGATCATTAACGGCACCTGTAGTGCGCCTAATGCCTTCCCATCGTCTGCTTGTGAAGTACAAGCGATGCTGGGTATTCAGGGCGGTGCTGCATTTGATGTGGCAGCGGCGTGCAGTGGCTTCATCTACGCGTTGTCGATTGCGGATCAATTTATTAAAACCGGTGCGGTTAAAAAGGCACTGGTGATCGGTTCTGACATCTTGTCTGAAGTGTGTGATCCGGAAGACCGCTCCACCATTATCTTGTTTGGTGATGGTGCCGGTGCGGTGGTTGTTGGCGCGAGCGAAGAGCCAGGTATCTTATCCACGCATATCCACGCTGATGGTCAACACGGCAGCCTGCTGTGCGCCGGACGCCCAACCCGCTCTAAGGACCCAAAAGTTACTGGTGCGGAAGATTACATGCAGATGAAAGGGAACGAAGTGTTCCGTCATGCCGTCTCTCGTTTAGCCCAAGTGTGCCAGCAAGCGCTGGAACACAACAATATGGATAAAAGCGAGCTGGATTGGTTGGTTCCTCACAATGCCAACTACCGAATTTTAAAAGCAACTGCGAAGAAGCTCGGCATGAGCATGGACCAAGTGGTACTGACCTTGGAAAACCACGGCAACACCTCTGCGGCTTCTGTGCCTATTGCTCTTGATATGGCGGTTCGCGATGGCCGAATCCAGCGAGGCCACACCCTAATGCTTGAAGCATTTGGTGGTGGTTTTGCTTGGGGCGCTGCGGTTGTTAAGTATTAAAGGAATTTGAACATGAGCAAAAACGCATTTTTATTTCCAGGACAGGGCAGTCAGAGCGTTGGCATGCTGGCGGATGTGGCGGCAGAGCACGCTGTCATTGAGCAAACCTTCGCGGAAGCGTCAACAGTATTAGGTTTTGACCTTTGGGCAATGGTGCAAGCAGGACCTGCTGAAGAACTGAATCAAACCCATAACACTCAACCGGCTTTACTGACGGCTTCGGTGGCGCTCTATCGCGCTTACCTAGCACAAGGTGGAGCAGCACCAGCGTTAATGGCTGGACACAGTTTGGGCGAATACTCGGCATTGGTTTGTGCTGGAGCGATCGACTTTAAAGACGCAGTTAAGTTAGTTGCGCTCCGCGGCCAACTAATGCAGCAAGCCGTTCCTGCTGGTGTTGGCGCCATGTACGCCATTATCGGTTTGGCTGATGATGCCATTGCCACATGCTGTGAAGAAGCGGCGCAAGGGCAGGTTGTATCACCGGTTAACTTTAATAGTCCAGGCCAAGTGGTTATTGCTGGTCATAAAGAAGCGGTAGAGCGAGCAGGTTTAGCCTGTAAGGAAGCGGGTGCTAAACGCGCATTACCACTGCCGGTTTCAGTGCCGTCCCATTGTGCATTAATGCAGCCAGCTGCAGACAAGCTGGCTGAAGCATTGGTTGCGATAGACGTTAACGTGCCTGTCATACCAGTTGTTAATAATGTTGATGTCACAATGGCTGCCGATGCAGCAGCAATCAAAGACGCTTTAGTACGTCAGTTGCATTGCCCAGTCCGCTGGACAGAAACCGTCAATCTGTTAGCTGAGCATGGTGTAACCAACCTGTTTGAAGTTGGCCCAGGCAAAGTACTGACCGGTTTAGCAAAACGAATTAATAAAACAATGACTGCGGCGACGTTGAATACTACAGCGGATCTGTCGACAGTCAGTTAATTGGGGAGAAAGCCAATGAGTGTCACTCTGGATCTATCCGGCAAAGTGGCGTTGGTCACTGGTGCAAGCCGTGGAATCGGTAAAGCTATCGCACTGCAACTAGTTGCGGCTGGTGCAAAGGTTATTGGTACCGCAACCAGTGATCGTGGTGCGGCAGCCATCGCTGAATATATTGGTGACAACGGCACCGGCATGGTCTTAAATGTGACTGAGCAAACGTCTGTTGATGCCTTGTTTAGCGACATTAAAGCCAAGTTTGGCGAAGTTGACATCTTGGTTAACAATGCCGGCATCACGCGCGATAATTTGATGATGCGAATGAAAGAAGATGAGTGGACCGATATTATCGATACCAACTTAACTTCGGTGTTCCGCACCTCAAAAGCGGTAATGCGCGCGATGATGAAAAAACGTCATGGACGTATTATCAATATCGGTTCTGTTGTTGGTACCATGGGTAATGCTGGTCAGGTGAACTACTCTGCCGCTAAAGCAGGCTTATTAGGTTTTACTAAGTCGCTAGCGAAAGAAGTTGCGAGCCGCGGGATCACCGTAAATGCGATCGCGCCCGGATTTATCCAAACGGATATGACCGATGAACTGACGGATGAGCAAAAAGCAGGCATTATGAATCAAGTGCCGACTGGTCGCTTGGGTCAAGCCCAAGAGATTGCTGATGCCGTTTTGTTCTTGGCATCTGACCGTGCGGGATACATTACCGGTGAAACAATTCATATTAACGGCGGCATGGTAATGGCCTAAGGCCATCATGCAGTCAAAGGCAGTGAATTCGCTTCGAACTAACGTGAATTTGTAACTAAATTCGTGGTTTGACCACCAAGCTAAACGCTTGCATTGTATGTGGAATCGAATAAAATAGTCGGCAATTCAACGCAAGTGCGTACCTGAATAGGAAAGTAAAATAATGAGCAATATCGAAGAACGCGTTAAAAAAATCATCGTTGAGCAACTGGGCGTTAAAGAAGAAGAAGTGAAAGCTGAAGCTTCATTCGTTGACGATTTGGGCGCAGATTCTCTGGATACCGTTGAGTTGGTAATGGCTCTGGAAGAAGAGTTCGATACTGAAATCCCAGACGAAGAAGCTGAAAAGATTACTACTGTTCAGTCTGCTATCGACTACGTTCAAGCTAACCAATAAGCTGAACTGATAAATTTTTAAAACAGGCGGCTTAACAGTCGCCTGTTTTTTTATTTGCGGAGGTTACCGTGACTAAACGTCGTATCGTAGTTACTGGTATGGGGGCTGTTACCCCTGTAGGTAACGACACTGAAACTGCATGGAACAATTTGCTTGCTGGGACAAGTGGCGTCGGCCCAATCCCTCATTTTGACGCCAGCGAATTCGCAGTAAAGTTTTCTGCTTCGGTTAAAGACTTCAATGTTGAAGAATACCTAAGCAAGAAAGACGCCCGCAAAATGGACTTATTTATCCAATACGGAATGGCGGCTTCGATTCAAGCGCTAAAAGATTCCGGTTTGGAAATTAATGAAGCTAACGCTCACCGTGTCGGCGCCGCTATTGGCTCTGGTATGGGAGGCTTGCAACTGATTGAAGCGGCTAAAGATACCTTGGCGAAGTCGGGTCCACGCCGGATTTCACCGTTCTTTATTCCTTCAACCATCATCAACATGATTGCCGGTCACCTGTCTATCATGTATGGATTTACTGGCCCTAACATCGCCATTGTTACCGCTTGTACCACTGGTGTGCACAACATCGGTCAAGCGGCGCGTATGATCGCCTATGGTGATGCCGATGTGATGATCGCTGGCGGCGCAGAGATGGCGACGACTGAGCTGGGTGTTGGTGGTTTTGCTGCTGCTAAAGCACTGTCTACTCGCAATGACGACCCACAAACGGCTTCTCGTCCTTGGGATAAAGATCGCGACGGTTTCGTTATCGGTGATGGTGCAGGCGTTATCGTATTGGAAGAGTACGAGCATGCTAAAGCTCGCGGAGCGAAAATCTACGCTGAATTAGCGGGCTTTGGTATGAGCGGCGATGCTCACCACATGACCTCCCCATGGGACGATGGTCGTGGAGGCGCGGCGGCAATGCAAAATGCATTGAACGATGCCGACGTTGCGCCGGAGTCTGTGGGTTATATCAACGCCCACGGCACATCTACTCCAGTAGGAGATATCGCCGAAGTTAACGGTGTTAAGAAGATTTTTGGCGAACATGCCTACAAGTTGATTATGGGTTCGACCAAGTCGATGACCGGTCACTTATTAGGTGCTGCCGGTTCGGTTGAATCTATCTTTACCATCAAAGCGCTGCACGATCAGAAAGTGCCGCCAACCATCAACTTGGAAAACCCAGGAGAAGGTTGCGATCTGGACTTTAACCCAGGGGGCGCTCGTGAAGTTGAGTTAGAGTACGCTCTATGTAACTCCTTCGGCTTTGGCGGAACCAACGGTTCGCTGCTATTTAAGCGGGTATAAAGCGCTTAAGTAAAGAAAAAGGCGCCCTTCGGGGCGCCTTTTTGCTATTTGACGTAATTTGCATTGTGTAACGAGATCTCAGCGCAGTATTTCTGCAATGAGTTTGGCAAGATAGATTGCATGCATATTTAAGGGAGTAAAGTAATGAAAGTCGCGTTTATTGGTCTTGGTGTAATGGGCTACCCAATGGCTGGGCACCTGCAAAATGCCGGGCATCAGGTTTGTGTATACAACCGTACATTCGCTAAGGCTGAGCAGTGGGTAGCGCAACATGGTGGTCGCTGTGAAGCAACGCCGGCTTTGGCTGCGCAGGATGCACAGTTAGTGTTTGTGTGCGTAGGCAACGACAATGACCTGCGCTCGGTGCTGGTTGGCGATGACGGTGCCTTTGCTGGTATGGCTCCAGGCAGCATTTTGGTTGATCACACTACCGCCTCTGCAGACGTTGCCCGCGAGATGGACGACGTGGCTACCACGTTGCAATTGGGCTTTATCGACGCCCCAGTATCGGGTGGTCAGGCTGGTGCTGAGAACGGTGTATTGACGGTGATGGCCGGTGGAGACCAAACACAGTTCGAACAAGCGCAGCCGGTAATGGAGGCGTTTGCTCGCAGTGCTGTATTGATGGGGCCAGTCGGCAGCGGTCAGTTGACTAAGATGGTAAACCAGATCTGTATAGCTGGGGTAGTTCAGGGACTTGCAGAAGGGGTACATTTTGCTGAGAAGGCCGGCTTAGATAGCAGTAAAGTATTTGATGTTATCGGTAAAGGCGCGGCGCAGTCGTGGCAGATGGATAACCGCCATAGCACCATGATCAAAGATGAATTTGATTTTGGCTTTGCAGTTGATTGGATGCGTAAAGATCTCGATATCGCCCTGACCGAAGCGCGCCGTAATGGCGCTCAGTTACCGCTAACGGCGTTGGTTGATCAGTTTTATGCTGAGGTGCAAAAGCTTGGTGGCAGTCGTTGGGACACCTCGTCGCTGAAGGCGCGATTAAATTAAGGTAATCGCTCGATATCTGTTATCGACATACAAAAACGCCACCGTAATTGCGGTGGCGTTTTCTGTTAGGCGGTTGGTTTCGGTCGATTTAACAGGAACCAACTATGACGCCGATGTCTTAATTTTCTATTCTTGGTGGCCAAACACAACCTCGAGCTCAACATTACTGATGGAGGTTAGCGCCGACTTGCTGGCGCGAACTTGGCTGATTTCGGCGGCTTCTGCTTCAATCAACAAAGCGCGTTGAATCGAAGTGAATGGCACCTGCTTTAACATCATCGCGTTTAGTGCCATCTGCATTGGCGGTAGACTTGGGTTGAACGCCGCGTTTTCGGCATAGCGGCCACAAAAATGCTGACCGTCTTCGGTTTCTAACACCACTGCAGCCGGGCTTTTGGAATAGGGCGCATAGCTGGCTTGCGCATGGCCTAATGCCAACTGAACTAGCTCATCGGCAGACTCGATGGTGAGTGGCAGCGCCGGAGCACTCATCAAACCGTAACTTATGCCAAGATTTTTCGGCCCAAAGGCATAAGGAAGGTAGTGCGATAGCGATTTGCTGCCTTCGTTGGGTAAGGTTATCTGGAGCTCTTTGGGTGTGGTTAGCTCATTCATAAACTGCCGACAGTGACCACAAGGTGAGGCGTTAACAACGATATCGCTGATGCTTTTTTCACCCGCTAACCAGGCATGGCTAATGGCAGATTGCTCGCCATGTACGCTATGGAACAACGTTTGTTGAGGCAGCTCCATATTGGCACCGAAATAGAGCGAACCGGACTCTCCGACCGCAATAGCTCCAACGTTAAAGCCGGATACTGGGGTATAAGCGAACTCGGCTGCCAGCGGCAGTAAAGCGAGCAATAGATCGTGGTCGACCAAACCACTTTGCTGCTCTAATGTCTCACGTTCAGCTGCGGTAAATTGCCCATAAAACGGTTGCTCGAGTCGTGCTGCTAGTGACTTGGCAAGCGTCTTAGGCATTGCCGCTAAGATCGTTTGATAATTTATACTCATCTGGAATTTCCAAAAAGAAACCTAGGCACAGTGTAGGTAGTTGCGAACTACATTATTGTGCGATTGCTCACGACTAATCGGCTTACAAGCTCTGAAGATAGTGTCCTAGGGCTGTAAGTAGGCGCATTTTATACTCATCTTCGTTATGGGTGCGAAATAGTTGTTCGAGCTGATAAACGTACTCTGGGTTATCTAATGTAGCGGCACAATGTTGTTGCCAGCGACTTAGCTCTGTCTCAGAAAGGGTGTGTGGGTAGTTACGGGCGCGGTACAGGAATAATAACGGCTCTAATCGAGGGTCATCAAATTGCGGAGTAAGCGCTGCTAGATTCTCCGCTGAGGTAGTGCGGATAAGCTCCATTTGAGCTCGGTCTGCATCGTTAAAGAAACCACCATACAATTGCTGATCAACCGGTTGGTTGGTTGCTTCACGAGCTTCATCGTCGAATAATTGGTGTAGCTTTTCACGGATCAGCTGATGGTTTTGGCGCAATAAACGAAAATGCTCACGGCATTGTTGTTTATCGATGTCGAGACGTTCAGCACTGGCATCTTCTAAGACACTAGCGGGAGCAATAAACGGACTCTTGTTGAGGTGCACTAATTTAACCGGCACTCGCGGCTCGCCTTCAGCGCGCTCACTGGCCTTCTGATAGAGCTTCTGCTTTAACGTCTCTACGTCCCATTCGATTAGTGGGGTTGGATCGAGACGCATATCAATACAAGCAACTGCATTTTTATTGGTTGGATGCCATGCCATTGGTAAAACCAGCGATGCACAACCATTGCGGGCTGGGAAACGTGAGCTAATGTGGAGCAGCGGCTTTAACGTAAGGATGTCGATCTGAGCCGACACAGCTTGTTTTTTGCGCAGCGAAAAATACCAATCATATAGCTTTGGTTGCTTGTCTTTGATTAGCTTTGCCATCGCAATGGTCGCTTTTACATCGGACACCGCGTCGTGGGCGTTTTCATGAGCTAAGCCATTAGCAACGGTAAGGTGTTCGAGCTTGAAGCTAGGCACGCCGGGTTCCCGCTCTGGCCATTCAATACCTTCAGGTCGCAACGCGTAGCAGGCGCGCACCAGATCAATGATGTCCCAGCGACTGTTACCGTTTTGCCATTCGCGGGCGTAGGGATCAAAGAAGTTACGGTAGAGAGTATAGCGGGTTACTTCGTCGTCGAAGCGGATGGAGTTATAGCCCACGGTACAGGTACCTGGCCGAGCCATCTGTTGGTGCACCTTGTTGATAAATTCAGCTTCAACTACGCCGACACGATTGGCTTTTTGCGGGGTAATACCGGTAACAAACATCGCTTCGGGGCTGGGCAAGTAATCAACCGGCAGTTGGCAAAACACTTCAATCGGGTCGCCAATTGGGTTCAACTCCAAATCGGTGCGGATAGCTGCAAACTGAGCTGGTTTGTCTTGGGACGGTTTAGCCCCCCAAGTTTCGTAATCGTGCCAAAGAAGGGTGGGCTGATTGTTGCTCATGGTTGGTCGGTCTCAATCTATAGGTGACGCAGGTGAATACTGGCTAGGATGAAGGGCAATCCATTGTTTGTCACGTATTGTCGCGAGTAGAGCACCGTGGCTGGGCAGATTTTGTCTCACTGTTAGTTATCAAATCGGATTTGGTCTCAATAATGGCTAATGAGCTAGGAGGGTATCAATGTTGCAGATAGTTACTGCTATCGTTGTTGCTCCCAATTAACTTGAGGTCAGCAAAGTTAGTTAAATATGTCAGTACTTTAGGTCTATTTAAAAACGGCTCAAACCGACTAAACTAACAATACGATTAAACTGATGTTTGGGTAGATGTGTCATGGGCGAACAGACACGAGTAACCGGTTGGCAGCGGTGGTGCCGTTGTAGCGTGCTGACGATGTTGCTGGCTGTTGTTGCGTGTGGCCAACAGGCGCCGCCAGAGCAGCAGCAAGAATCAATCAATGCGCCGGCACCCACTAAGGTGGCCCCAGTAAGTGTTGCTCCGTTAGATGACGTTTGGCCGATATTGGCACAACCCTCAGGTGGTGATCTCGATGAGATGCTTGCGCGCGGTGAGATCCGCATCCTGACTACCTTTACGCTTGGCTGGTACTACATCGAGCAGGGACAACCCAGTGGCATCACCTATCAATTAACCCAACTGTTCGAGCGCTATGTTCATAAAACCTTAGGTGACAAGGCTAAAGGAGTGAAGGTTACGGTTATTCCTGTTCGGCGTGATCAGCTGTTGATGCACCTTAATAATGGTCACGGTGACTTGGTGTTTGCCAACATGACCATTACTGCTGCACGTCAAGAGCAGATCGATTTTTCCACGCCGTTGACAAGTTCGGCTCGGGAGGTATTGGTTACTGGTGTGGATTATCCAGCGCTGCAAGGCATAACGGATTTGTCTGGCGCCACAGTGGTGGTTCGTAAAGAGTCGAGCTATTACCAGAGCTTGTTACGCTTGAACGATGAGTTGCAAGAGCGTGGTATGAAACCGGTTAATATTCAACTTGCTGATCCTCGCTTGGAGGATGAAGACCTGATGCAAATGGTCGCACAAGGGCACTACCCAGCCAGTGTTGTCGATGAACATAAAACCTGGCCTTGGCAACTGGCTTTGGCTGAGATGAAGGTACATCAACAAGTGGCGCTGCGTGAACACGGACGTATCGCCTTTGGTCTGAGAAAGAACAGCCCGCAATTAAACGAGCTGATTGATGGTTTTGCTGAAACGGTATCTATCGGTAGCAAAGAGTTCAACATGCTGGTGAATCGCTATCTAAAGAGGGGTAGTTGGGTTAAGTCGGCGCTGTCCGACGAAGCCTTTGATAGAGCTGACGAGATGATCCCGCTATTCAAAAAATATGGTGAAAAATATCAGCTTGATTGGGTGTTGTTGATGTCATTCGCTTATCAAGAGTCGCGCTTTAACCCTAAGGCGCGGAGCCATGCCGGTGCCATCGGTGTGATGCAGGTGATGCCGTCCACCGCCAAAGATAAGCGAGTCAACATCGATAATATCTACGATCTTGAGAACAACATCCACGCCGGCACCAAATACCTTAGTGTGCTACGAGATCGTTATTTCAATGAACCGCAGCTATCGGACTTTAATCGCACGGTGTTTGCTATGGCGGCCTACAATGCCGGTCCCAATCGCATTAACCGGTTAAGGCGCCAAGCGAGCAAGCGCGGCTTTGACAGCGACGTATGGTTTCAGAATGTTGAGAACTTAGTTGCAGCGCAAGTTGGCCAAGAACCAATTACGTATGTCTCCAACATATACCGCTTTTATATTATCTATAAGCGGGTACTAGCGGAAGCTACGGAACGCGATCTTATTCGTGAGCGGTTACAGGTTTCACCGCCACAGGCCCCCGACGCTTAGCCTGATTGGTCTGCCGAATAAAGAATTGAAAGCGGCCTCGGAGCCGCTTTATTTTGGCCGGCGTTGGCGTAGCCTGGTATTGCACCTCGATAAACAGCCGACAAAACGGCAGATAAGCGTCGTACAGTGCTTGTGAATGCTGCTGCACCCGTTCTAAATGAGCTAGCGGCGCTTCATTATCCAATCGTTGTATGCCCCAACGACTTAGGCGTTGTTGGGCTTTGTTATAAAGCCTAATAGGTGTCGGAGTTGGTTTAGTTCGAGATAACAACCCAGATTGACTGATGCCAACCAGTAACAAGATAAACCCGAGTAAAACGGCCAATTTCCACCACTGAAAGCCTCCCAGCCACTCCTGCCAAAAACTAATTTGCCGTTTATGGTCGAAACCGATGACGTGGCGACTCCACTGGTAATCCAGTTGCTCAAGCACTCCGCGTAGGTGCCAGATAGCGCGACTGTTGCGCCACGTGAATAAGCCGCTTTGTTGGCTGAACTCCGGTTGTTGTGACAAGGTTGCTTCCGCTCCCTGTTCTACTCGTTCCGGTGCGACCGCTGCGGTTGGATCGATGCGTTGCCAGCCTTGCAATGGCAGCCAATACTCAACCCAAGCGTGGGCGTTGTATTGATATACCGATACAAACTCATTGTTTAAGCCTCTTTCACCACCTTGATAACCGGTAACGATGCGCGCAGGAACTCCGGCAGCACGGGCGACAAACACCATTGTTGAGGCGTAATGTCCACAGAAGCCAGCTTTGGTGTTAAACAGAAAACCGTCTATCTGTTCACCACCGAGCGGCGGTGGTGATAGCGTGTAACGAAATGGATTCTGGCGGAAGTGGCTCATTATTGCCGCCATACGCTGTTGCGGCTGTGGGTATTGTTCGCGCAGTTGTTGGGCCCACTGCCGAGCCAACGGGTTGCCATGAGCCGGTAGTAATAAGTTTTGTTGCTCCGCCTCCAATGATAACGACATCGCCGCCGGATAATGGCCCTGCTGTAGGTCAATTTTAGTACGGCTGATCAATGGCACTTGCCAATGAAGCTGTTGTGCTGCTTGTGGACGTAGGCGAGAACTGTCGCTGCGACTGCCACGCAGGGTTGCCAACCAAGTTTGATTGTTGGCCTCAACCTGAAGGCTATAGTCGAGAAATGGTGCCATCGGTTGATAATGCTCAGCGGGTTCAGTTGCTACATTGGCACTGGCGCTCCAACGGCGACCATCGTAACTGTCCAGAATCAATGCGCGCCAATACAGTTGTTCTGCTGGTGGAGGGTCATCAGTAAAGCTGGCGCGCATCACCAGCTCATCGGAGCGAGTAAGTTGGGCGATATCACCTAATGCCATCGAGTCCGATAGGCCGGTTCGAGCCAAGGTACTGGTTTGAATTTGCCACATTGGCGGTAACCGTGGAATGAGTACAAATAGGGCGATGGCCAGCGGCAGGCTAGCGACGATCAGTTTGAGCGAGAGAATAAAGGTGTGTTTAGTCTCTTGGCTGCGATAGTTGCTGAGCATACAGGCACTGTTAAGCGCCACCATCAGGATGAGCTGAACTGACATTATCGCGCCAAAGCGATCTATCAGATGTAAGCCGATTAGGAAGTATCCAGTAAGCAATACCACCATCAGATCCTTGCCGCTTTTGGTTTCGATGCTCTTTAGGCTGTAACCAAGTAACAGCAAGTTGATTAAGGTGGCCATGGTGCCATTACCACTTAACTGTGAGAATAGCGCCGCGGCGGTACCAATGCCTAGCAGGTTGAGTAACCAGCGAGGGGGGCTGGCCCAACGGGCAAAGAATATGCCTAGCCGCCACAGTAAACACAGGCTGACGATGGCTAGTGTCCAGTGGCTCGCTTGATCCATTAACGGCACCATAATGGCGACTTGAGTAAGCAGCATCCAGCCTTGGGTTGCACGGCTAATGCCGCTCATTTGCCCTCCTGATAGAGCGCAAGGGCGTCCAAACACTGGAGCAAGTGAGTTCGACCAATATCGGCTTCTATCGACTGTTGCTGTAACTTCAGGGCATAGGGTTGGCGATTGTTTTCATGCTGCAGTAGCTGTGCCGTTAGGTGCGATAACCCATCTTCAATCGAGCAGCAGCTATCTAGGGTAAGAATTGTTGGGCTCGCAATCGGTTCGACAAACTGTTTAATCTGCCAACTGCCGGTTTGGGCTAGCTGTTTCCACGCAACCCTACTTTGGCTGTCCCCCTGCTGCCACCGTTCTAGCCCTTGAAAGTCCTCGATGCCGGGACGTATTTGCTGCGGTTGATTCTGGTCAGTGTTGCTGGCGCTGTTTAAACCAGTTGGGCCGGCAATCGCTGTTGGCCAAATGAGGGCGCTAAGATTGAGATCTTGCACTGACCAAGCGCGACAAAGTCCTAACGGATAGCGGGTTTCTATCCAGATCCGGCCAGGGTTGAGCTTACCCCGTTGAGTGCTAGGGAACGGCAGTTCGCAGCAGCTATTGTGAGCATTATCGACGTCGGTTAACTGTGCGGTTGTGTTAGCAAAACCAAGGGCGATATGGTGACGATAACGCTCAGCGCTCAGCTCGACAGTAAAGGAGGCTTGCTCACCGGCGTGACAGGAGTTGCTCTTGCCAGCGCGCAAGGTTATGCCAGATAGGTTGCGGTAGGCCATGAGCAGGCTGGTGTGAAACAAACTGAGTAAGATGAACGCTAAAGCTAATATCAAGTTGTTCTGATAGTTGGTTCCTAGAATGAACAACACCATGCACATCACCAAATAGGCGATACCAGCGCCACTAGGCAATATAAATATACTCCGATGGCTGAGGGTTTGTGCCCGACTTGGCGGTAAGCGCTTATGCAGCCATTTGTGCCACATAGCATTAGCGATATTCATTGAATAGGATTTACCGCCAAGAGGATCTGCTGTGCATAGAGGGTACCGTCGGCACGTAGCCCAGCCCTGAGGCGATGTTCGGTTACCGCAGCAAACACCGCTTGAATGTCATCAGGTACCACATAGTGGCGGCCGGAGATCAGCGCCCATGCTTTTGCTGCTGCTAATAGGGCTCGACTGGCCCGAGGGGACAGTGGTGCGCTACCGTTGTCGCTATTACGTGAGTGATTAATTAATGCCAGAAGATAGTCGAGTACCGCTTCGGTTGCCTCAACCTGGCGCCCCTCGAGTTGCATTTCAGCCAAGTGACTGGGTTGTAATTGCACCAGAAGTTGGTTGAGGTTATCAGCCAAGTGTTCGCCTTTAAGCAGCTTCTTTTCAGCAGCAAGCCCTGGGTAACCGAGGCTTAAGCGCATCATAAAGCGGTCGAGCTGTGATTCTGGTAAAGGGAAGGTCCCTGACTGCTCCTGTGGATTCTGGGTGGCTATTACGAAAAAAGGTTGGGGCAGTGGGTAGGTGGTGCCATCAACACTTACCTGCTGCTCAGCCATCGCTTCCAGCAATGCACTTTGGGTTTTGGGGCTGGCGCGGTTGATCTCATCGGCCAACAGCACCTGACTAAAGATAGGGCCAGAGTGGAACTCAAACTTTTGAAGCGCGGGATCAAAGATGTTTACCCCGAGCAGATCCGCTGGCAGCATATCGGCAGTGAACTGCAGCCGTTGGTGGCTCAATCCTAACGACTTAGCCAAAGCGGTCGAAAGGGTGGTTTTCCCCATGCCGGGCAGATCCTCTAGCAATAGATGTCCCCCAGCGAGCAAGCAAGTAATAGCCAGTTTGAGTTCTACTGGCTTGTCGAGCAATACCTGACCTAACTGCTTCAGAACGGGGCTAACCCTTGGATCCATTTTATCTTATCCCCTGATATATCTATGGGTGAAGCTATCGCCTCAATAGCGGTAGCTTTGTTCGCCCTCCGTCATCAGCGGCAAGGTGCGATCGTCTAAGGTGGCGTAAATAAGTTGGTAGCTCAAGATCGCCTCAACGTAATCTCGAGTCTCCTTGAACGGAATTGTTGCCACAAACTGGGCGGCTGATAATTTGCCTTTGGACCGTTTCAGCCAAGATTTCACTCGATGAGGCCCAGCATTGTAGGCAGCACTTGCGAGTAACCTGTTGTTATCATATCGAGAATATAGTTGCTGATAGTAAGCTGAGCCTAATTGAATGTTTCGTTTGGGCTGATAGAGGTCGTCAACTTGGCGATAAGGAGCTCCAATTTTACGGGCGGTTTCCTTGGCCGTAGTTGGCAGTAACTGCATCAACCCGTGGGCGTTAGCGCCAGAGCGAGCATTGGGGTAAAGCGCACTCTCACGACGTGCTAATGCTTGGAGCAGTGCCATGTCGAGTTGGCGCATCTCGGCAAACTGTAAGAAGTGATCGCCATAGGCAGTAGGGAAGCGCCACTCCAGCGCATCCCACATCTTGGTTTGGATGGTTCCCTGTACAGTTAGGAAGTGCCACTGTTTTTCATGACTGATGGCCAATAATGCCGCCTGTTCTGAGCTGCTTAACCGACTAATCAACCAACGCAGTTCTTGCTTAGCGTCGTAATGTTTATCTAATGCCATGAGTTCATGAATACGGGCGTAGCCCTGATGTTGCAGCACTTGTTGACGGTCTTGTTTGCTCACCACTGGCAAATTGCTTTGCATTGAGTAGGGCAAATTAAGCTGCTGCGCTGCCAAAAAACCATAGTAGTTACGACGTTTAGCTAACGAGGTCCAAATTTGCGTCGCTTGTTGCCGCTGACCCGATTGGATTAATACATAGCCCTGCCAAAACTGCCATTCGCTCTGCTGTTGAGCCTGAGCCGATAGTTGACCTATCCAATAGGCGGTGTCACTCCAATCACTAACAAAGATGGTCTGACGAAGACGCTGTTGTTTGAGCTTATCGGTACCAAACTCAGCCAAAATGAGGTTATGTTCCTCACTCCAATAATCATCAATTAAGCTACGATACAACAGAGTACGAGCGCTGCTCTGGACATTGCTCTTACTTAGCACTGGGCGCCATTTTTGCCATTGTTGCCATGCTTTCTTGGGCGTTTTACGAGCCATTTTACCAAGCGCGCGGACAACAATTTGTTGGCCCATGGTCGATGACGCTAAGCCTGCACGGAAGCGCAACTCTTGCGGGTGTTTGTACAGTCGTAGTAGCAGGTCACCGTGCTGGCGGTTACTGGCAGTTAAGGTACTGTTGAGATAGCGCAGCAGTGAATATTGCTTAGCGTCATAGGCGAGCAGCATCCGTTGCCAAATCTTATCTTGGGTGCGGTTTCCCTGTTTTTGCCACGCGTCAAACAACGGGTCACAGGCTTTGTCACGGCTCTTTCCTGATAACCACAGCACGTCTGCTCCTGCAAAGGCTGTTTTGTGGTCACCAGTGGCGAGGCGAGCCCGATAGTAATAACACTGCAAACGTTCGTTATTCGGCCGCTCTGGACTCACTTGCAGAAAATTAGCCCAATTTTTTTGTTTGCCGTGGCTAGCTAAATAGCTGTGTTTAAATTGATTATAAAGTGGTGTGTTGGCCAGATCTTGTAAGATCTCTATGGCTTGCTGTGGAGTCAGCGAAGCAACTTGGTTTTGCCGAAAACGGTAATCGAGATAAGGAGTGAGTGGGTAATCATCGAGCTTTTGGCGCAAGGAAAAATACGCATTATTTTTCTTAAGCTTAAGCGCCTCTCTGGCCTGGTTATACCATGCCCGCTGTTGCTCAATAGAGGCAGCAGTAACTGAACTGCTGAACAATAAAATAAGGCTAAGTCCTATGCCTAAGCCATGGCGTAACTGCAATGCCACAGTGATTTATCCCCTCGATGTTCGTGTTGCAACCGGTGTACTAAACGCTTCAGTTTAGTGAGACCACCGATCGGCTAAATAAGTTTGACCGTATATGCAATGGAGACCTTGTGTACATCGTTTCAGGCGGTCCCGAGCGTTGAGGTATCTGTCCTACAGGTTCCAGAGTGGCAGTCATAAATAATCAAAGCAATAGCCGGATTGATGTTTAGTGAACAGTTAGGCTACTGCAATAAAATCGGTAAAACGCCTTTCTTGTTTAATAACAAGCTAATTTAGTTAGGTTAGTGCAGTTTTCACCGATCTAGGAGTTTAGGATGACCAACAAACCCAAATGGCAGCTGTCCGCAGAACAAGTAACCCCGGAGCGGGTTTTCCAACAGCGTCGTAAGATTGTTCAGGCACTGGGGTTGTCTGCCATTGGTGCCAGTGTTCCCTTAGGTGTGCAAGCGGGTTTGCTTGATTGGTTTGGTCAGCCCGAGGAACAGTTGGCCCCACGTAGGTCATTGAGTTTCGAAAAGACCCTTCGTTATGGCATTAACGATGAGTTAACTCCTGAAGATAAAATCGTAAGCCACAACAACTTTTATGAGTTTGGTACCGATAAAACCGATCCCGCCAAGAACGCCCAAAGTCTGATAACCGATCCGTGGAGTTTGACCATCGAAGGCGACGTTGCTAACCCTCGCGTGTGGACAGTGGAAGATATTCTGAAAGAGTTCCCACTGGAGGAGCGTATCTATCGTATGCGTTGCGTTGAGGCGTGGTCGATGGTTATTCCATGGTTAGGTTTTTCACTGGCGAATCTCATCGAGAAGGCCGAACCCGGAGCCAGTGCTAAATATGTGGCCTTTGAAACACTGTACGATCCTGAACAGATGCCCGGACAGAAGTCGCGTTTCGTTGGTGGCGGCATCAATTACCCCTATGTAGAAGGGTTGCGCTTAGATGAGGCGATGCACCCATTAACCATCTTGAGCCTTGGCTTATATGGAAAAACGTTGCCACCACAAAATGGCGCGCCTATCCGTTTGGTCGTACCGTGGAAGTATGGTTTTAAGAGCATTAAATCGATCGTTAAGATCCGCATCACCGATAAGATGCCGCCAACAACCTGGAATCAGTTAGCCTCGAATGAGTATGGCTTCTATGCCAATGTAAACCCTAATGTCAGCCACCCGCGATGGTCACAGGCGTCTGAACGTCGGATAGGCAGCGGAGGTTTGTTGTCCGCCAAACGGATCCCGACTGAACCCTTTAATGGTTACGGTGATCAAGTTGCATCGTTGTATGAAGGAATGGATCTACGTCAGTGGTATTAACTAAGCATAAAGTTTGGCTGACTAAGTCGGCGCTCCATATTGGATGTGCACTGCCTTTAATATGGCTCTATATCCAAATCGAGCTCGATAACCTTGGCGGCGATCCGGTGCAGTACATCATTCACTTTTTGGGGATGGGAGTTCTGCATACGTTAGTACTTACCTTACTTATTTCGCCGCTTGCTAAGCGCTTTAAAGTTGGCTGGTTACTGCGTTCAAGGCGGGCAATAGGGCTATGGAGCTTTGCCTATCTGGTGCTGCATATCTTTTCTTTCTTAGCATTTGATCTGTTATTTGACTGGTCATTATTGCTCAGCGAAATAATTAAGCGCCCCTATATAACCGTTGGCATGATTGCTTCGATTATTATGCTCGCTTTGGCGCTTACTTCGCCGCAGTTGATACAGCGTAAAATGGGACGCCGCTGGCAGTTACTGCACAAGCTGGTCTATCTGGTGGCGATCTTAGGGCCTATCCATTTTTGGTGGTCGGTCAAATCGGGCAACGTTGAGCCAGCAATCTATCTGCTGATCTTCATGGCTTTACTGTGGTGGCGCCGGCCGGTTAAGCAAATATCCCGGCGAAGTGGATTAGCCTCAACAAAATAATGCTAACAGGTTATAATATGGCCACTTTTTGTCTATTCCATGGAGTTGGGAATGAAACATACCGGTGTAATGCTGGCGATATCGGTCGCGTTATTAGGGGGCTGTCAGACTCAGCCTGAAACCACAACAGCGGTTGTTGAGTGTAATCAGCAGTGTCAGGCGGAGCAATTTGAGCAGCTGTCTGAGCGGATGATTAACGAGCTATGGCAGCTCTCCCCAGAATGGGCTATCTACCAAGGTAAATATGAATTTGCAGCTAAGCTAACCCTGCCAAATCAGCAACAGCGCCAGCGTACTCAAGCATTTGTGGATAAGTGGCGGTTGGCATTAACCAATGTCGACGACGGTGTGCTCGCTGCCAGTCAACAAACCGATAAGGCTTTGTTGCTCAATATAGTTAACTCAATGGAGTGGGAGCAGAGTCGCTTCAAAAGCTGGCAATGGAACCCATCCCAATATAACGTCGGTGGGGTGTTTGGACGCATTCTGTCAGAGCAGTGGGGCACCGAGCAACAAGTACTGCAAGCGGTGTTAGCACGCATGCTTGATGTACCTGAATACTATGCTGTGGCCAGAACCAATATCGATAACCCCACCAAGCAACACACCGAATTAGCCATTTTGCAAAACAAAGGGTCTCTGGCGGTTTTCAGTCAGGAACTGTTAACCAGAGCGAAGCAATCCAGCCTAAGTGTTGACGACAAAATCAATTTTGAGCAACGCTACTTTGAAACTCGGCAAGCGATACTGAGCTACATCTCATTCCTTGAACAAACCCTTGCCAATATGGACGCCAAGCCTGCGCGCTCGTTTCGTATCGGTGAGAGTCTGTATGAAGAGAAGTTTAGCTTTGATATTCAAGCGGGTATGAGCGCTAATCAACTATACACAAAAGCGCTGGCAGACAAAGACAGAGCACAACAGCAGATGGTTAAGATCACCACTGAGTTGTGGAGTAAGTATTTCACCACCGCAATGCCAAACAATAAGTTGGTGGCGGTGCGACAATTGATCGATCACCTATCGGCGCAACATGTCCAGCGAGATAATTTTGTTGAAGAGGTGCGGCAACAGATCCCTGAGTTGGTTAACTTCGTTAACGAAAAAGACCTGTTGACTCTCGACCCAACCAAGCCACTAATTGTTCGTGAAACACCGGAGTATATGCGTGGTTTTGCTGGTGCCAGCATCTCGGCTCCTGGACCTTATGACAATGGCGGTAACACTTACTACAACGTAACACCGTTAGACAACATGGGTGATGAAGAAGCCGAAAGCTACTTGCGTGAATACAATCACTGGGTTTTGCAAATCCTCAATATTCATGAAGCGATCCCAGGTCATTACACCCAGTTGGTCTACTCCAACAATGAATCGTCATCGTTGGTGAAGAGCCTGTTTGGTAACGGCGCTATGGTTGAAGGCTGGGCTGTTTATGCTGAACGAGTGATGTTGGAGCAAGGATATGGTGATTTTGAGCCTGAGCTGTGGCTGATGTACTGGAAGTGGAATCTCCGCGTGATCTGTAACACCATTTTGGATTACAGCATCCATGTGTTGGATATGAACGAAGCAGAGGCGCTGGATCTGTTGGTTAACCAAGCCTTCCAACAGCAAACGGAGGCATCGCAGAAATGGCGCCGAGCAACCCTCAGCCAAGTTCAGTTAACTTCCTATTATTCTGGCTTCCGTGAGATCTACGATCTTCGTGAAGAACAAAAACTGAACAAAGGTGAAGCCTTTGATCTTAAAGATTTTCATCAGCAGTTCTTAAGCTACGGCAGCGCCCCAGTAAAACAGATACGTGGGTTGATGATGTCGCAGCAGTGATAACGGGCGTAGTGACTTGCTAAGTGTTCAAGCGGCGCATTTTGCGCCGCTTTGTCGTTTTATGGTGTCCGCTCAAACATTAATTAATGGAATTTCAGTCAGTACCGTAATGAGTGGTACACTATGCTGATACCAATCTTAATGAATCTTTGTCACCCGTTCGGTGATTGTCGCTGTAGGTCCCCCATGAATTTGAAACAAGAAATCCATCAATTGAACAACCGTTTGAGTGTGGTGAAGCGTAAGCTGCAAGCGGCGCACGAGCGTAATGATCAACTTATTATTGATCAGTTCAACGAAGAAGTAGCTGCGCTGACCAAGCGTATTCAGAACGTTAAAAAGACCAGCACTCGTCAGTTGAGTAAGAAGGGTCAAGAGATTAAAAACTTGCCATTTAACCGTGCTTTAACCAAGGCGGAGCAGGCTGATATGGGCGCGCTGAAGAAAAAAGTTCGCGGTCTGGTGGTTGTGCATCCAATGACTGCGATTGGTCGTGAAATGGGCATCGAAGTAATGACTGGGTTCGCCCCGAAGCAGTTCTAAACTGTTATCGAATAGCTAGATTGTATTAAAACGCAATCGCTAAAAAGGGTCTGAACTTATCAGATCCTTTTTCGTATCTAAAGCGATTCAACGCCGCTGGGTTGGTTTGCGGTCGCGACAGCGCTCATGCTTCCACCAAGCGTGTAGGTGTAGCCGTAGCCGAATAAGTCATTGAGTTAACCGCGATAAACTTCAACAGCTAACTATGACACAGCCCAAAAAAGGATCGGCTCAATGCCGATCCTTCTCTATTCCACACCGTAATCACTACATGCTGAATAAGCTCTCTGCAGATAAGCCTTCACTGCTTAACTTGTTGCGTAGCTTCGCTAACGCAGCGGTTTGAATTTGGCGTACTCGTTCTCGAGTTAGGCCAATCTCGTTACCCACCTTCTCGAGGGTCATTGGCTCATAACCGAGTAGCCCGAAGCGTCGAGCGATGATCTCTTTCTCTTTATCGTTTAACGATAATAAGATTGCTTTCACTGAGCTGTGAATATCTTCTTGCTCAACGCGGCCGCTAACATCCGCTTCATCAGCAACTAAATCGACAATCGACTTATCTGCATCGCCTGCTATTGGCGAATCTAATGAGGTAGTTTTCTCTTTTAGTTTGAGAATTTTACTTACTTGTTCAACCGGCTTACCAACCTTATTAGCGATCTCTTCGATGGTTGGCTCATGATCGATATCCTGCGACAGCTGGCGGGCGGTGCGAATATAGAGGTTTAGCTCTTTAACCACGTGAATAGGTAAGCGAATGGTGCGAGTGCTATTCATGATGGCGCGTTCGATATTTTGTCGAATCCACCAGGTGGCATAGGTTGAGAAACGGAAGCCACGCTCGGGATCGAACTTCTCGACTGCGTGCATTAGACCTAAGTTGCCCTCTTCAATCACGTCAAGTAGGGCCAGGCCGCGATTGTTGTAGCGGCGAGCAATCTTCACCACCAAGCGTAAATTACTCTCAATCATACGATTGCGAGATTTGGCACAGCCTTGGTGAACGCGACGAGCGAAGTAGACTTCCTCTTCTGCAGTAAGCAGAGGGGAGAAACCGATCTCACTTAGATACATCTGAGTGGCATCGATATTCTTGACTAAGTCTTGTTTAACTTGTTCGTCGATGCTGGAAGCATCAAGGGTGTCCGCTGAAGCGGTTACATCCATGTTTAATGCGGTATTGTCGAAGCTCATCGTGTTCCCCTTGTTCCGGTCGAGAATGCGATAACGGCGGTTGTAAACTATCAACCAGCCCTTACACGATCGTGCATGTTTAGTGGCAGATTCCACATAACTATGCGAGTGATAATATTGATTCCATATCGACTTCGAAGTCCGACTTGATCAATATTCTCTATTTATCACTGCGACTTACTTCGTCCTTGCCCTGTGGACTGTTGCAATGATGCTCCTGTAACTCCACCCTACGAGTCTAAAAATGAATCGTCAATAGTCTTTTATTCCATTTAATAAGGGAAATTAGTTTAAACGTTTGTTTAGTTTTTTTAGGACAGTGTGTTCGTTTATGCGCTGACGCCAGATGTTGTGTCTTATCGCGATGATTAGATATGCAAAAGTGTCACTTCGCCAGCTAGTTGTTGTTTGAAAAAACACATTAAATTTTTTTGGGGCTCGATAAGTGGTGGTGATAACACTGTTATGATGATTTCGATGAAATCAGCGAGATAGTCAGACAGGTCATGCGCCAGCATCATTGCAGCAGGCACAGCCGTTGGGAATTGCGCCGGTGCTGCAACATGGTGAAGTTAGTTTGGCTGAATCAGCCAGCATTATGGAATAGCTGCTGTTATTGGTACCGCAGTCGATGCTTGGTTCTGTGGCCACAACAGTTAACGACTGGCAGTATGATGAATAGGCTATGTCACAGTTAAGTGTTGAGGTTTATAGCAAGCCTTCGGCTGTACCGATTGCAGTACTCTTAAGGGGTTATGTCGCGGTGGCGACGGCACATTCTTGTATGCATTAGGGGGGGAGCTTAGCCTTCTTTGGAATCCCCCCTTTGTCTTAGGTCGCAGTCCAAAACGCTTCGCTGGGCTGCTCTAATGCGGCAGAAGCTCAACGGCGGTAGTGCTTTCCCCTTGTATTAATACTCGCCTAGCCGGTGTTTTAACAGCATTGGAAAGAACAATACTTAGTTGGTACACAGCCAATGAATGGCTTCATTTTGCTGCAGGGGTCGATGGTTATGTCGATGGTGTTGTTTGCGGATAAACAACAGTTGCTGATAGATCAGCTTGCAGCGCTTACCTACAACGGATACCACCCTGCCAGCCTTTATTGCAGCGATGAAATATCAATAATTTTAGGAAAATACAGTGACTCAATTTGCTCAGCAAATCGCTTTCTTGCAAGAGATTGAAAAATTAAAGGCGGTATACCGTCAGACCACAGTGTTGGCGGATAACGATCGCTCAGAAAACAGCGCCGAGCATAGCTGGCATATTGCGTTAGTTGCCCACGTGTTACGGCCTTACGCTAATGGCGAGGTGCAAATCGAACGAGTGATCATGATGCTGCTGATCCACGATATCGTTGAAGTGGATGCCGGCGATACGTTTGCCTTCGCGGATGATGTTGATATGGACGCGCAATCTCAGCAAGAGTTACTAGCAGCAAAGCGGATCTTTGGTTTATTGCCAGCAGAGCAGGGCCAACCGTTGATTGAGCTTTGGCATGAATTTGAGCTGGCCGAGAGTGCCGATGCCGAGTTTGCCAAGGCGATGGACCGGATCTTACCGTTGATGCAGAACATGGCTAACGATGGCGGCAGCTGGGCACGACACACGGTAAGCAAAAGCAAAGTGCTGGAGCGTAACCGCTATCTACAGGAGAGTGCGCCACGGCTGTGGCAATACGCGTGCGAGCAGATTGATATTGCTGTGGCAAATGGCTGGCTAACTGACAACTAAGGCCGATGCTGTCATTTCGACCGAGCGGCATTCGGTTAGATGTGGTGATCAGATAGCGAATTCGTGATCACAATAGACAAACCCCTTATTGGCATATGCCAGTATGGGGTTTGTTTTATTTAGCATATGCCAACAAGGAGTGATGATGCCGCGCCCTAAAATGCCGAGAACCGTGTGTGGTCGCCCAGCCAATAGTTGCTTTAAGCCCAATGGGGTGCCGATGCCTAAGTTGGAGCAGGTGCCGTTGGCTGCAGATGAATTTGAGGCGCTGCGCTTGGTTGACTTGCAAGGCATGCAGCAAAAGCAGGCTGCAGAGCAGATGGAAGTATCTCGGCAGACATTGGCGAATATTGTCAAATCGGCGCGACTGAAGGTAGTCGACTGCTTGGCGAATGGTAAGGCATTGATGATGACTGAAATTGAAGGAGTAACAGATGATCACCGCAATCCCACTGAATAACGACAGGTTGGCGAGTCACTTTAAACAAGCCACTACATTCGGCATATTTACTGCTGATGGTCAGCAAGTTGCGACATTGGTAAACCCTAGCCCAGAACAGGGTTGTCGTGGTCGAGAACAGCTATTGGTTGAATTCGAACGACATCAGGTTGCACGAGTATTTACCAAAAACATGGGCCAGAATATGCTTGGAGAGCTGCTCGATAAGGGTTACCAAGTCGCGAAAGTTGGTCGTGGTCGGGTGTCTATCAAATCACTATTTCCCAACTCTAAACATCTTCAAGTTTATACCGATGCAAGCGAAGGGCGACCGTCATTGCATAGCGATGACAAACCGTTGATACAAGCGATGACGCTCACACCAGTTAAGCAGTGCTGTCGCACCAAAAGTCAGCTGACATTGGGCCAGCGTCGTCGCGGTTAAGTCAATCTTGGTGCCGCTCGGGCAATTATCTTCGCGCTATCAATCTCAGCAGGCAGGGCGCCATACATCAGTGATGACGAGTCGCTAAGTCGGGCAAGGCAGAATTGTTCAGCTACCCAAGGCTCACCAAACTGTAATAAGGTAGCGGCTTGCCATAATAGTGCCATTCGCTCGAGCTGCTGGCGTAGTTGCGCTTCCTGCCATGAGGTTTCGGGTTGCTTGAGGTAATCGTTATAGGCGTTATCGTATACACTGGATTTTCCGATGGCGCGTGCTAGTTCATCGTTAAAGGCAACCAAACTCGCAGGTTCTTTGCTACAAGCTCGAAGAACATCTAGGCATTGAATGTTACCGGAGCCTTCCCAGATGGCGTTGATTGGTGCGTCTCGATATAACCGAGATAACACATTGTCTTCGACCACTCCAACACCACCAATGCATTCCATCGCTTCGTAGGTCAATTGTGGAGTGCGTTTGCAGACCCAATATTTGCCAATGGCACTACCAAGTCGAAACAGTAATTTGTCATGGCGGTCGTCACTGTCTAATGCTGCGGCTAAGCGCATACTAATAGCCAGCGCTGCCTCCGCATCTAACGTCATGTCAGCCAATACATTTTGCATTAGCGGTTGTTGGCTGAGTGGCTTCCCAAATGCGCTCCGACCAGCGGTATGGTGCAATGCTTCTCTACACGCTTGGTTCATATGGGATGTGCTACCAACTATACAATCGAATCGGGTGAGGGCTACCATCTCCAAAATAGTGGCAACCCCACGGCCTTCATCTCCCACTAGCCAACCGAGTGCCCCAAAGAATTCGATCTCTGCCGATGCATTGGAAACATTGCCTACCTTACTTTTTAGTCGTTGGATCTGTATGGGATTTTTGCTGCCATCCGGGCGCCAACGCGGTACTAAAAAGCAGCTCAAATTATCATCGATGTAAGCCAACACTAAGAAGGCATCACACATTGGTGCTGAGCAAAACCATTTGTGGCCGATTAATTGGTAGGCGCTGTTGCCTGCTACTGCGCCGATGGCAGTCGCTTTGGTGGTATTGGCACGAACATCAGATCCCCCTTGTTTTTCAGTCATTGCCATACCAATGGTTAACCCCTGTTTGGCAAAATAGGGGATATTGCGGCTGTCATAAATGGCAGCGGTGATCTTTGGTAACCACGCTTTGGCTAACGCAGGTTGATGTTGAAGTGCTGCCACTGAGGCAAAGGTCATGGTTAATGGGCAACCGCTGCCAGGATCGGCTTGGGTATGGAGATATTCCAATCCTGCTCGCACGACGTGTGCGCCGATTTTTGGTTGCCGCCAGGGCAGGCTATGGATGTTTGCCTCAATGGCACTTTGCATCAGTTGATGGTAGCTAGGATGAAAGTTAATTTGGTCGATACGGTGGCCAAAACGGTCATGGCTTTGAAACTCTGGTTTGCTGCGATTGGCGTCAAAGCCAGCCTGTTGCAACAGGCCACCGACTTTATCACCGTAGTCGTGGAGTTGTGATTCTCCCCAGTGGCCCCCAAATACCTCAACATAGTGCTGGAGGAGCGGATCACTATGATAAGCGTTGAAGTTTGCTAATGCGCTTGGTTGGTTAATAACGTCATGAGTTTTGAAATCACTGAAGGTTGTCAAAGCCGCTTCTCCTTATGGCTTTGCTTACTTAACCAGCAGCGTGAGCAATATTCAAGCTTTGCTTAGAAACAATAAAAGGCTGTGTAACAGTTAAGTGTTGAGGTTTATATCAAGCCTTCGGCTGCAGCGATTGCAGTGCTTTGGGGGGAGGATGTCGCGGTGGCGACGGCACATTCTTGTATGCATTAGGGGGTAGCTCCACCCCCTTTAGAATCCCTTTGCCTTAGGTCGCAGTCCAAAGCGTTTCGCTGGACTGCTCCAATGCGGCAGAAGATCAACGACGGCAATGCTTAACCCCTGTATCGTCGTTCGCCTAGCAGGTGCTTTAACTGTATTAGAAAGAACAACACTTAATTGGTACACAGCCAATAAAAACGCCGTTGATAGGGGATATCAACGGCGTTGTAACGGCTAGGCCGACGAATGCTAAATGATACGCTGCTGATTCAATTTGGCAGCGCGGGCTTCGTCAGCCATTTTTTTCTTGCGCTTATCGCATGGTTCAGGGCAGTCACAGGCTTTGTCGATGCCGATGCTACCAAGGCCCCCGCAGGAACCACCAATGCTCTTACGTTTGATGATGTAGCCGATAGACATGGCTGCGATCACGAACAAAAATACTGTGAAAGTGGCAATAAATTGAATCATAACTCGAATCCTATCTCTTCAACACGCGCTAACGGTTGATACTCCATTGGCGCCGATAGTAAACGAAAACGAGGTACCAAGGGTACCCCGTTGTCGATTTAGTTAGTCACCGAAATCATCCAAAAGGATGTTTTCATCTTCAACCCCTAAGTCTTTCAACATCTTAATCACTGAAGAGTTCATGATTGGTGGACCACACATGTAGTACTCACAATCCTCTGGCGCTTTGTGATTCTTTAAAAACTCTTCGAAGATAACGTTGTGGATGAAGCCGGTGTAGCCAGTCCAGTTATCTTCTGGAAGCGGGTCGGATAGTGCCACATGCCATGTAAAGTTGTCATTTTCAGCCGCTAATTTATCAAACTCGTCGTCGTAGAAGATTTCACGCACTGAGCGAGCGCCGTACCAGAAGCTCATTTTACGCTTGGTTTTTACACCTTTGAGTTGATTAAAGACATGGGAGCGCATCGGTGCCATACCGGCGCCCCCGCCGATAAATACCATCTCAGCATCACTGTTTTCTTTGACGAAGAATTCACCGAATGGGCCCGAGATAATCACTTTATCGCCAGCTTTTAAGTTGAAAATGTACGATGACATCTGCCCCGGTGGTAGATCATTGCTTGGCGGAGTAGCGATCCGCACGTTGAGCATGATAAGCCCCTGTTCTTCAGGGTAGTTGGCCATCGAGTAAGCGCGGAGTACGTCTTCATCGACGACGGACTGTAGCTCAAACAGGTTGTATTTTTCCCAGTCATCGCGATATTGCGCTGGAATATCAAAGTCTTTGTAATCAACGCTGTGGGCTGGGGCTTCAATTTGAATGTAACCGCCGGCTTTAAATGGAACCGCTTCGCCTTCAGGGATCTGCAGGCGTAGTTCTTTAATGAAGGTGGCTACGTTGTCGTTGGAGACGACTTCACACTCCCACTTTTTGACACCGAAGATCTCGTCCTCGATCTCCAACTCCATGTCACCTTTTACCGCAACTTGGCAGGCGAGGCGACAACCCTCTTTGGCTTCTTTCTTGGTGATGTGGTCACGCTCGGTAGGGAGGATATCGCCGCCACCGGATTTTACGTGCACACGGCATTGGCCACAGGTACCACCGCCGCCACAGGCTGACGGGATAAAGATATCTTTGCTTGCCAAGGCGCCAAGAAGTTTGTCGCCAGCACTGGTGGTGACGGACTTATCAGGATCACCGTTAATATTCAGCGTTACATCGCCGCTGGCGACCAGTTTGCTTTTGGCGAATAGGATCACTGCGACCAGCAAGCACACCACGGTGGTGAACATGCCGATACCGATTGCCATTTCCATAAAAATTACCCTTCTTGCTTAATCGATTACAGCGACACACCAGCGAAGGACATAAAGCCCAGCGCCATTAGGCCAGTGGTGATAAAGGTGATACCGATCCCTTGCAGTCCCTCTGGGATTGCTGCGAACTTCATCCGCTCGCGGAGGCCGGCCAGCAGTACGATAGCCATAGCCCAACCGGTACCAGAACCAAAGGCAAAAACCAGTGATTCCGCCATGTTGTAATCGCGGTTTGCCATAAAGATAACCGCCGCAAAGATGGCGCAGTTAACGGTTAGCAGTGGCAAAAATATCCCCAATGTCTGGTATAGCGCCGGCATAAATTTATCCAGCACCATCTCCAAAATCTGTACCAATGCAGCGATAACGCCGATGAAGGTAATCAGTTTGAGGTAACTCAAATCGAGGCTGGGTAAACCAGCCCAGGCTAAGGCGCCAGGCTTTAAAAAGTTAACGTAGATCAGCTGATTTACTGGCACGGCCAGCATCATTACGACGATCACAGCAACGCCTAAACCAAATGAGGTCGACACCTTTTTTGAAACCGCTAAGAAGGTACACATCCCCATAAAGAAGGAGAGCGCCATGTTGTCGATAAATACCGCCTGAACGAACAGGCTCAAGTAATGTTCCATGGGATCCCCTTAGCGCTTACGCAAAATCACGTTGATGGCCCAAATTAATAGGCCAATCAAGAAGAAGGCGCTTGGTGCGGACTTAAACATCTCGTTTGCCATGTAGTAGCCGCCATTCTCGATGGTGGTTAGCACTTCGTAGCCAAATAGAGTACCGCTGCCAAACAGCTCACGGACAAAGCCGACACTGAGCAAAATGAAGCCGTAGCCGGCGGAGTTACCAAGAGCGTCGATTACTGACATCATTGGTGAACTCTTCATCGCGAAGGCTTCAGCGCGGCCCATTACAATGCAGTTGGTGATGATCAAGCCAACAAATACCGACAGTTTTTGTGAAAGCTCGTACGCTACATCTTGCAGCACCATATCCACCACAATTACCAGCGAAGCGATAACCGTCATCTGCGCGATAATACGTACGCTTGATGGGATAAAGTTACGGATCAAACTGATAAATAGGCTCGAAAATACCAATACGAAGGTTAGCGCTAAGGTCATTACTAGTGCGGTTTCCATTGAGTTGGATACCGCTAGAGCAGAACAGACACCAAGCATTTGCATGGCTACTGGGTTGTTGGCGAAGATAGGTGAGGTCAACACCTGTTTGGTTGCATTACTCATCTTATGCCTCCGTCTTTAGCGTGCTGAGGAAGGTTTTATAACCTTCAGGACCAAACCAGAAGCGAACCGCTTTTTGTAGACCAGTGCCGGTTTTGGTTGCGCCAGAAACTGCGTCTACGCCGTGGATGTCATCGGCTTTAGCACCGCCTTTAACCACTGCAAATACCGGTTTACCATCGGCGTCGAAGATCTGCTTTCCTTGCCATGTGTCAGTCCAAGCTTGGTCATTAAGGAAATCGGCGATACCTGGGGTCTCGCCGTGTTCAGAGATCACCATGCCTTCGATGGTATTAAGATCTGGTTTTACCGCAACGTAACCATAAACCACTGACCATAAACCTTTACCGTGAATTGGCATCACAACCGAGGCGAGATTGCCGTCAGCGTCACTGATCTTAAACACTCGAGCCTGGTTGGCACGGCGCTTAATGCGAGCCAGATCTTTCTTCGGTTTGATTGAGGTGTCTTTGTTGATGGCGGCCATGCGATCGTCAAAATCAAGGATCTCGGTAGTGCTGAGATCGGCTGCATTACCGCTGTCTAGATTCACCAGCAGCGGGGTGACCCGAGCATCAAAAAGTTGATCAATGTCGTCGCCATCAACATTGGCTGCAACTAAGACGAAACGCTTTAGCTCGCTGCGTTTTTTGTCTAGCTTGCGCTCTTTGAGTACCTCCGCAGTACCAGTGATCATAAATGAACAGCAGAGACACAAGATGGCGGAGAAGATAAAAGTGCCCGCCACACTGTCTTTGTTAAAGGCCATTACGCGCAATTCTCCGTTTGATGTTGGCTTGAACCACGATGTAATCGAAGATCGGCGCCCATAGGTTGGCGAACAGAATGGCTAGCATCATGCCTTCAGGCATCTTTGGGTTAACCACACGGATTAATACACACATCAAGCCGATCAACACACCATAAGCAAATTTACCTTTGTTGCTGTACGCCGCGGTGATCGGATCGGTCGCCATAAACATCATGCCGATAGCAAAACCACCGGTAACCAAGTGCCAGGTCCACGGCAGCGCAAACATGGCGTTTTTGCTGGAGCCAATGAGGTTGAACATGCTAGCGGTGAGGATCATCCCCGCTAATACACCCACTACAATGCGCCAGTTGGCTAAGCGAGTTAACAGCAATAAGCCACCACCAATCAGTAGCGCTAGGGTACTGGTTTCACCAATTCCTCCGGGTTGAAAGCCTAAGAAGGCGTCGAGCCAGCGAGGATCGGTAAAGGCATCAAACCAGCTGTAATCATTAAAACTAAGTTTCTTTGCGGCAATTTGGGTTAGTTGAGTTGCCCCAGAGAAGCCATCAACCGCAACTAGTTGCTCTTTGGCTGCAAATACCTTGGGGTAGGCGAAGTAGATAAAGGCCAAGCTGGTGAGGGCAGGGTTTAAGAAATTGCACCCCATGCCGCCAAATACCTCTTTGCCCATCACCACACCGAAGCTGATGCCCATTGCGACCATCCACAGTGGTGTGTTCACCGGTAGGATCAAGGTAAACAGCAGCGCGGTAACAAAAAAGCCTTCATGCAGTTGTTGCTTACGCACGCGAGCGAAGATGACTTCCCAGAAAAGGTTAACGCTAAGGGCGGTAATATAGATTGGGAAGTAGAAACTGGCACCGTATAAGAACAGTGATGAACCGGAAGATTGAGTGGTGATCTCACCAAACAAGGCATTGAATGGCACCAGTTGCCATGCGTCTGGCGCTGCGGCGCCAGCGGCGATGGCGATCTGGGCTTGATAACCGATGTTGTACATGCCAAATAAAATGGCCGGTAACAAGCAGATCATCACCATATGCATGGTGCGTTTGACGTCGAGGCCGTCACGAACGGCAACACGACCTTGGGTTGGACGTGCATTGGCGATAAACAACGAACGAAGGAAATCCTTCATCGAGTTACCGTGAGCGTAGTACTCGTCTTGTTTGTGGGGTTTCTGGTTACTCATTTACCCCTCCTTCTCAATAATTTCTAAGCAAGTTCGTAGTTCTTTGCCAAAGTCGTATTTGCCTGGGCAAACAAAGGTACACAGGGCCAAATCCTCTTCATCCAACTCCAGTGCTCCTAGCTGTTGCGCTTCATCGGTATCTTGGGCGATGAGATCGCGCACCAAAATAGTCGGCAAAATATCCAATGGCATCACCCGTTCAAGCTGGCCCATAGCAACGATGGCGCGTTTGTCACCACCGGCGCTAGTTGTCATGTCGAACTTCTTATTCGGCGAGAACAGCGACAACATGGTGCGAGTGATTGAGAAGCGGTCACG
This sequence comes from Ferrimonas lipolytica, assembly GCF_012295575.1. Classification (NCBI taxonomy): domain Bacteria; kingdom Pseudomonadati; phylum Pseudomonadota; class Gammaproteobacteria; order Alteromonadales; family Ferrimonadaceae; genus Ferrimonas; species Ferrimonas lipolytica. Next base: position 791,695 of record NZ_CP051180.1, read on the forward strand.
GCCGGTTTTAGCCCACGGCAATAGCTGCCGTTGGTTGTCTTCCGGTAGTGCTGAGATCTGATTGTGGAAACGGCCAAGGAAGTCGTGGGCATCATCTGCTTTGTGACCAGATAACACTGAGCCTGAAACAATACGGTAAAGATCGCCCGAGATTTCACTGCTTAGGTTAGGGCTAAGCTCGGCGCCAATTGGGGTTCGAATTAAGCGCGGATTGATGATGCTCGGCCCAGCCAATGAAACGATTCGATCGGTGTATAGCTCACCGGTTTGGAACAGCTTGCCGTAGGCAATAACGTCTTGATAACCAATATGCCAAACTGTGCGCTCTAAGCTCACTGGCATAAGGTGATGAATGTGTGTGCCGACCAATCCGGCTGGATGAACACCACCAAAGCGTTGGTTGTGAACATTTGGCAGGTCTTGGCCTGGTAGATGACCGTTGTCATCTTGGCACAGGAACAGCTTGCCATCGGTTAATTTGGTTAGCAGTACCAGCCCTGCTTCGAACGCTTGAGGGTGTTCAGCGATGATTTGGCGGGGATCTGCGGCTAATGGATTGGTATCTATCGCGGTAACAAAAATTGCTGCCGGGACTGCGTTGGGGGCTGGTACCTTAGAGAATGGACGGGTACGCATTGCAGTCCATAAGCCACTGTCTAAAAGGTTCTGAGTGACTTCAGCACGACTTAGCGAAGTAACATCATCATAGCGATTGAAGCAAACTTGTTCGTTGCCGCTAACCCTAATGACCACCGACTGAAGTACACGTCGTTCACCGCGGTGAATTGCGACTATCTCACCTGCTGCAGGGGCGGTGAAGCATACCCCAGGGGTTTTCTTATCGGCGAATAGAGGCTGCCCTTTAGCTACCTTGTCGCCAACCTCGACTAACATTGATGGTTTTAAGCCAACATAGTCTTCACCTAACAGGGCAACATGCTGAGGCTGTAGTCGACCGTCAATTATCGCTTTCGGTGTCCCAGCAATCGGGACATCAAGCCCTTTGGTTATCGTTATAATGTGGTTTGAAGAGTTCGTCATCGAAACACCAACCGCTAAAAATTTAAGTAAGAGAATGATAGAACTTCATTTGCTCAGGTTCTATTTGAAATGTCACACTTTGGTGTTCAAAATCGACACTTTTATAACAGTATAGTAATAGGAATGCATGAAGGTGGGCATGAATTGAAACTTTTTATGTATATTTTTTCTTTTGCAATCATGAGCTTGTAATGTACTGCGTTCGGTTTTTTTTGCATTTCATATGCTGTTAATTTTCATTTTGTGTAGTTTTTTTACTAACATGGCTAGAGTGGTTTGCAGTTCAACTTAGCCCCAAATTTTAGAAATGCTGTTTATTTGAACAATAATTGAGAGGTGAAAGTGATTTTAATCACTGGTGCCAGCAGCGGGCTGGGGGCGCAGATTGCGCAACGGTATGCACAGCAAGGTAAATCATTACTGTTAAGCGGGCGTGATCAACAACGATTACAGCAGGTTAAAGACAATTGCTTAGGAAAGGCAGCTACCCACGTGACCGACTTGGCTGAGGCAAAGTCGGTGTCAACCCTGTTTGACGCTTTACCACAACCGCCAGAGCTGATTATCCACTGCGCAGGCAGCGGTTACTTCGGCCCATTAACTGAGCAGCAACCGCAACAGATTGTGGCGTTGATCAACAACAACTTGCTATCGGCCACATTAGTGTTGCAGCAAGCGGTTAAGCGTTATCAGGATCAAGCGGTGACGGTTGTGGTGGTTATGTCAACTGCTGCCCAGGTAGCAAAAGCCGGTGAAAGCAGCTATTGCGCTGTTAAGTGGGGCGTACGGGGTTTAGTTGAGTCGTTGCGGTTAGAGCTGAAATATAAGCCAATGAAATTGGTGGCGGTATACCCAGGCGGTATGGCAACCGAATTTTGGCAAACCAGTGGTAAAGACATAGATCTGTCAAATTTTATGAGCGCTGCTGAAGCGGCACAGATGCTGGTTGATGCACTGCAACACAGTGCTCGTGGCTTCGTTTCTGATATCACCATTAACCGCACAGAATAAACTTCACGCTGCTAACCTAAACTAACAGTGGGCAGTCTAAATAGTCCTCGACTACGCTAATAATTTGAATGAGATACAGGTTAATGATAGCCAAGGAGGGTAGATCATGATGAGCCTTGAACAACAAAGTGTCCCAACAGCTAATAACCCAGATGAGGCTCAGTTACAGCGACAACAACTGCTAACTCTCTATCAAGTATCGCCCGACAAAGTGGTTGAGGCGGTTGCCTCTACTGATAAAGCGCGCACATTGTTGGTGGATTTCGATGAAACCCTATGGCTGCGTAATTCGACCGAGACCTTTCTCGCCAACATCAAACCTGCATTTTTGTTGGCGATCGTTGTTCAATTCCTAAATCTGTTGAAGCCTTGGCGTTGGCGCAGTGGCTCCGACTCCGAGCATTACCGCGAAGTGATGCGGCTTAAAGTGATCTTGTTTTTGATGCCTTGGGCTAAGGGGCAATGGTTGCAAGCGGCAGCTTCCCTTGGACCTAAATACGTCAATCAGGATCTGTTGGGAGCCTTACGCCAATCGGGTAATACTAACATTCATGTTGTTTCTTTCGGCTTTAGTTTCATCATTGAACCTCTTCTGGCAGCGATTGATCCCAACTTTAAGTTAACCATGTCGTCCACCTTTGATAATGCAGTTGATTTGCGCCAGCGTGGTAAAGCGCAAACCGTTGTTGATCAGCTCGGACGAGAGGCAGTTGAAGAGAGCGTCTGTATTACCGACAGCTTGCTCGACCAAGATCTGTTGCAAATGGCGAAAGTAGGTTTGCTCTGTCAGTGGCCAGCAGCCAAAAGTGAACTGGCAGGGTTGTCACCAATGTTGCCGTTTGTATTCACAAAGAAAGTAAACCGACCAACCGAGAAGTACTTTACTAGGGTGGTGCTTGGACACGACTATTTGGCGCTGTTTTTGGCATTGGTGCTGGTTAGTAGCCAACCACTGCTGTGCGCAATCAGCTTGTTGTTATTTGTGATGGCCTTCTTTGCTATATACGAAACCGGTTACTACGAGAACGATCGACTTGGACAGCTGTTGGAGGCTAAGCCGCGAGTATCGAAACAGTTCATTAAACTGGGCCACCATTTTAATCCACGCTTTGCATGGCTTTGTGGCGCCTTAATCGCGCTGACTGCGGCGTGGTTGGCCAGTTACGGTGCCAGTTGGCTACCACAATACTTTGAACTGGATGGTGGCGCTGCCGTTGCTGCCATATGGTTGGTGTTTATGGTATTTATGGTCGGAGTTCGGGCGGTGTTTTACGCTTTCAACCGCACTCCAGTGAAGGGGCGGATTGTGCCCATGCTGCTGCTGCAAGTTGCCCGCAATTGTGGCTACTTCATTATCTTTCCCGTAGCGGAGGCCGGTGCCTTGTTTTGCTTGGCGTGGGCGTTGGGTAAATGGTTCCCCTATATGATTTATCGATTCGGTGGTTCCAATATTGGCTACCCTAATCACTTGGTGACTGGGCTGTTGATGCTGTCGATGGTAGTAATGGTAGGAGCGAGCCACGTTGACGGTTTTGCGCTGTTCTTTAATTGGCCTGCCGCGGTGGTCGTGCTGTATGTGTTAATTCGTGCAGGCAAGGATTTGTGGTCATTCCGCAGTCAACTTAAGCCGATGCAACCAATTGCTGGGCGTGAGTTGTAACGGTTTATCTAGTGAGCAATAGCAAACGGCAACTCAGGTTAGTTGCCGTTGTTATTCCCGTTAATACTGCTTTGTTCGGTTTACTCTATTGGGTTGCATACCAAGTCACATCCCTACATAGCACCTAAAACGCTAATGAATGCCAGTGTAATTCCGACCGCGATTACGCACAACAGCGCCCGTAATGGTTGCCACTTTTTATGGCTTACCACACTGCCAACTGCGTTATCCCAGCGAGTGGTTTCGTGTTTTTTAAGATCAAAGTAAGCAAATATTCGAGCGACGAAATTTGCCACTGGCAACGCCAATGCTTCGCCTTTTAGCAGTAGGTGAAAGCCACGCTGTAGTGCTTGGGTAAAGCTTAAGTTGTCACCCTGATGACTGGTTACTGTTATGCCAAACAGCGCCTTAGCCGGTGTGCTTTTAAAAGTACTAAGACACAAGGCTTCCACTGGTAACCACAACAGATACAGGACCACTCCAGCAACAATGGGGTTGCTGAGGCTATTGATAAAGTCATCGGTTAATACCGGTGCGAACCACGCCATTATTAAGACCAACAGAAACAGCAGCAGTGGCGCTAATAACAGGATATCCACGGTGCGCGCGAATAGGCGCCGCCACGGGTGCAGTGCCGCTGTTTTGGCTTGAATGTTCGCTGTTGGGTCAACGACAGTTTGCGCAGAATGCTCCGCCTGCACCGTGTTAATCACAGCAGTACCACAGTGGTTACAGAACTTTGCTGACGCGGGTAGGGCGACGCCACATTGATGACAAAACATGGGGTGTAATTACTCTCAGTAATTTATCCGCTTACCGCTTGCTTTAGCTGGCTGGCAGGTTTAAATGCGGCCACGGTACGTAATGGGATCTGAATTTCAGCACCAGTTTGTGGGTTACGGCCACTTCTTGGCAAGTGATGACGGATCTCAAATACCCCAAGCTTGGGTAAATAAACGGTTTCACCCTCGTGTAAGGCTTTACATATCACCGCTTCCAGTTGGGTTAGAGTGGCTTTGCACGTGGTTTGTGGCAGATCAGACAGTTGCGCCATGCGCTTAATCAATTGAGTGCGATTCATTCGGGGTTCCGCGCAAAAAGGCGGTGTTATACCCCAATGGTTTCGGGCTTGCGAGAGCGGGCGACTCAACCGGATAAAATCCATACTAAATTGGCCGAATTACAGGCAAAAAAACGGCACCAAAGAATTAGTGGTGCCGCGTAATAACCAACAAGGTCTAGTTTGGGAAGGACAAGCTTCGAGCTTCATACTAGAGTGGTTCGGCCAAGGAAAGTGTGAACTGGCGCAACCTTGACGGAAACGTTTCAGGCGTTTCTTCACTAAATTTCAATAGATTGTACTGGTTAACCCGAGTTGCTTTCAGCAGTGAGAATAATCTGCTTTTAAAATCGTCAAGTTGCGACGAGTAGGGTTAGAAAAGCCCCGTGTCAATTGCTAGCGCAGAGTAAATTACCCAGCTAGTTACCCGCTTTAAAAATCACCATTTTGGTTAATTCTTTTTCAACCTTAAATCGGTAAACAAAAAGCGATCATGCTGGGTTGGTACAAGGATTGCTGTAATTCAGTAAACCGAAGTGGAGGTTGATCATATATGGATACAACAGTCCCGCCAATATTGGTGGTTACCGATCTCGATGGCTCCCTATTGGATCACCATAATTACAGCTTTATCGCGGCTAGCTCTGCCTTGCTGCGACTAAGTGAACTCGATATCCCGGTTATTTGTAACACCAGTAAGACTGAGGCGGAGCTGATGCCGCTGCGCCAGGCTTTGCACAACACTCACCCTTTTGTTGTCGAAAATGGCAGCGCCGTGCATTGGCCATTGGGCTATTTCCCCGCAATCTCCGGCCATAAACGGGTGTTTGGTGTAACGCGCCAGCAAGTGATGCAGTGTATTGACGCCGTTCGCTCATTGTTCTCCCCGCCACTAGAGGGGTTTAGTGATTGGAGTGCTCTCCAGTTGATTGCGCATACGGGCCTAAAAGAGGAGGAAGCGACGCAAGCGCTCAAGCGCAATTACTCCGAACCTCTGTTGTGGCAGCAAGGCGAGCAGGGTCTCATGCAGTTTAAAAAGCTGATGGAGGCACGAGACTTGCAACTCCTCCAAGGTGGACGCTTTGTGCATGTGCTTGGTCGCTGCGACAAGGGCCAAAGCCTCGAATGGTTACGTCACGCCTATCAACAAAAGTGGGGGCAAACACCAATCATTATCGCCTTAGGTGACGGCCAGAACGACGTGGCCATGCTGGAACAAGCTGATTGGCCAGTGGTAATTCGCTCGCCCCAAAATGATGCACCGCAGCTATCTGAAGCTGCACAAAAGCGGTGCATCTACACCGTTGAGTACGGCCCAATTGGATGGAACAACGCCATTCTGACCATCTTACAACGCTTGGGTATTTAACGTCGTCACAACAATAACTGAAGGATGAACAGCATGGGTGATTTCTATCAAAACGGTATTATTACCACACTCCATAATCTCTCTTGTCGTAGTGCGGCGGAGATGGAAGATGAGTTGGTAAAGTTTTCGAAAACACGGCCAATGAGTTTGGTACTACCGAGCTTATACAGTGAACTGCAGGGGCCAGCGTTAGAGAAGATCGTTACCGAGCTGCAACAGGTTCCCTACCTCAACGACATTGTGATTGGTTTGGACCGCGCCAACTTGGATGAGTATAAGCATGCTTTAAAATATTTTGGGCGGCTGCCGCAATCGCATCGGGTACTTTGGAATGATGGCCCGCGCCTCAAGGCGATCGACAATATGCTCCAACAGCAGGGGCTTGCGCCAACTGAGTTGGGCAAGGGGCGTAATGTCTGGTATTGCCTAGGTTACGTGCTCGCAAAGGGCAAAGCGGAGTCGGTCGCCCTGCACGATTGCGATATCGTGACCTACGACCGTTCGATGCTGGCGCGATTGATCTACCCAGTAGCCAACCCTAGTTTTAACTATGAATTCTGTAAGGGTTACTACGCTCGTGTTGCCGATAATAAGCTTAATGGCCGGGTGACACGATTATTGGTTACACCGCTGCTGCGCTCACTTATGAAGGTATTGGGGCCGCAAGATTATCTCGATTATCTCGATAGCTTCCGCTATCCCCTTGCCGGTGAGTTTTCGTTTCGGATTGACGTGATTAATGATCTGCGGATTCCAAGCGATTGGGGCTTAGAGATTGGAGTGCTGTCAGAGATGAAGCGTAATTACGCCACCAACCGTCTGTGTCAGGTTGATGTTGCTGACTGTTATGACCACAAACACCAAGATCTGTCCGCCCACGATGATCAGGGCGGGTTGTCGAAAATGTCCATCGACATATCCAAAGCTATCTTTAGAAAGCTTGCTACTGACGGAGTGGTATTTACTTGTTCGACGTTTAGAACTATCAAAGCAACCTATTATCGAGTTGCGCTCGATTTTATTGAAACCTATCGAAATGATGCGGTGATTAATGGTCTAGATTTTGATGTGCACAAAGAGGAAAAGTCGGTCGAATTGTTTGCCCAAAATGTGTTGAAAGCAGGGCTACATTTTCTCGATAACCCGATGGATAAGCCATTTATCCCTAGCTGGAATCGAGTGCAGAGCGCGATTCCCGATATCTTTGAGCAGTTAAGCGAAGCGGTCGAAGCAGATCATAAAGAATTCCATCAGTTATAGGGTGTTGGGGTATGTCATCACAATTAAATGCTTATCAAGAGTGCCACCATCGAGTGATACAGCATCTACAGGCGATATACCCAGATCACAATCATGCGCTGTTGGCGGATAACCTGATTGAAGCGATGTGCCACGGTGGTGTTTGTGCAGTGCCTGAAGCCCGAACTAACAACTGGTCACAGCAAGATCTTATCTTAATTACCTATGGCAATAGCGTTGAGAAAGTAGGAGAGCCGCCGCTTCGTACTCTCAATACCTTTTTACAGCAGCATATGAGCTCAGTGATCTCTGGGGTACATATTCTGCCGTTCTTTCCCTATAGCTCTGATGATGGCTTCTCAGTGATTGATTACACCAACGTCAATCCTGAACTTGGCGATTGGCACGATATTGAAGCGATTGCAAAGCAGTTCGATCTGATGTCGGATTTGGTGATCAACCATTGCTCCAGTCAAAGTAAGTGGTTTACTCAATTTAAACAGGGGCTTGCTCCTGGCAAAGAGTATTTTGTAACGGTACCTGCGGATACCGATACCTCATTAGTGGTGCGGCCTCGCACCTCACCGCTACTGCAGGCGGTTGACACTCCGCAAGGGCAGCAGCATGTGTGGTGTACCTTTAGTTTTGATCAGGTTGATCTTAACTTTGCTAATCCAGATCTGTTGTTTGAGATGGTGCGTATCATCGCCTTGTATCTTGATAAGGGCGTTAAGATTTTCCGTCTTGATGCGGTCGCATTTTTGTGGAAGCAGCTTGGCAGCCCATGCATTAATCTGCCCCAAACCCATGAGGTGATTAGGCTGATCCGAACCTTGGTTGAGTTTCGCACCGCTGCGGCTATCTTGATTACCGAAACCAATATCCCAAACCAAGAAAACCTCAGCTATTTCGGTAACGCCAACGAAGCCCACTGTATCTATAACTTTTCATTGCCACCATTGCTGCTACATACCATGATGACCGGCAGTTGCCAGCATTTAAAGCAGTGGCTTATGAGCATGCCGCCAGCTCAATCTGGTACCGCCTACTTTAACTTTATTGCATCCCATGACGGTATCGGGTTGCGCCCGGTTGAGGGCTTGTTAGAAACCGCAGAGATCGACGAGCTGGCGGAGGTGATGCAAGGTTTCGGCGGGGCGGTGTCATGGCGCACCATGACTGACGGCAGTGTTCGCCCATATGAGATTAACATTGCCCTGACCGATGCCATGCAAGGCACAGTTAACGGCGTAGATGATCTCTTGGTGGAGCGTTTTATTTGCACCCACGCCATTATGCTGGCGCTTGAAGGGATCCCGGGGATCTACATTCACAGCTTTTTAGGCACCCGTAATGACTACGCGAAGATGGCTCAGACCGGCAGTAATCGCGCTATCAATCGCCATAACTGGCAACTAGAGACGCTAACGCAGCAGTTGGAGGATCAAGGGGTCGCAAGTCAGATATTTAGTAACATGAAACGTCTGTGTGAACTGCGGCAACAGCAGCCAGCATTTAACCCCAATGCGACTCAATTTACCTTGCATCTAGGGGATCAAATCTTTGCATTTTGGCGTCAAAGCATGCGTCGAGATCAGAGTATTTTCTGCCTAAATAATGTCACCGATAGACCACAGCGAGTGGCGTTAACTCAGATTAACTTAGTGGCCAATGAGCGTTGGCGCGACATTATTAGCGGTACCGTTTATGAAGATACAAGGGAAGAGATAGAGCTCGAGCCATATCAGAGTGTTTGGCTGAGTAACTGGGATGGCGCTGGGGTGGTAATGAAACGACCGGTGGGGCAAGGAGAACCTTTCGCTAATCAACCGTTAAACGACCCAGATGAACGGCGGCGGCATGGTTAAGTTCAATTAATAGCGCCGTGCACCGCAGTGGTGCTTATTTATTGAGCGCTTAAGCCGATTATTTATACTTACCTTGGTGGTTGCTATTGGCCTGTGCTAGTATTCGCCGGCTTTTTTAAGAAAGCGCTGTAACGGACCTTGGTCGCAAAGGTCCGTTTCTATTTTATGATACTGAGGTAATTATCATGTCCTTCACTCTTGAAGCAAAATTACGTACTGACCTGGGGAAAGGTGCGAGCCGCCGCCTGCGTCACGCGAACCTAGTTCCTGCCATCATCTACGGTGGTGAAGCTGCACCAGTTTCTATCGAACTGGCACACGATCCTCTGCTGCACGCACAGGAAAATGACGAGTTTTACACTTCTGTACTGACTATCAACATCGATGGCCAAGAAGTTAACGTTAAAGCGCAAGCTATGCAGCGTCACCCGTACAAGCCTAAAGTTAACCACGTAGATTTCATCCGCGTATAAGCTTTAGCCTTACGGCAGAAAAGGCACCCTTCGGGGTGCCTTTTTCGTATGGGGCGTTTGCCCTAAAAAACAGGCAGCCATAAGGCTGCCTGTTTTGCTTGAACAGATAACGGTTAATCGTTCAATTTCTGAAATGACCAGATCTGCTCCAATGATTCCGCCATGGTTGCCAGCAGCTGCTGTGGAGATGGCTCGTCGCCATTACGCCAAGCGACAGCGTGGTCTTCATCAGAGCCTAGGGTTGCAACGTAGCCGATGAAGCCAACACAATCCTCAAGCTCTGCTTGGGTTTGCTCATTTAGCTGCTTGGGCCACTCTTCGCGCAGGAAGCGGTAACCAAACACAAAACCTGCACACCAGTTTCGCAGTGGTTGGGTGAGTTGACGTTGCTGGATCAATTCGATCGATTCATCTAGATCACTTGGCAGCAATTGTTGCTTTTCATGCAGACGTTCATGGATTTGATTGAACAGAACAAACAGCAGATCCATGTCTTTTTCATCAAAAGGCCAGTGACTCTTACTTTGTTCCATTGCGGCAATGGCACAGCTCCAACCGCTTGGATCCATACTTTTTGGATAGCAGTGCAGATGGGTCAAGAAACCTTGGCTCTGCCAGAAGTTTAATCCACCGTGTTTAGCGGCATCGTCGAGCACCTCAATTAGGCGCTTTTCATCGGTTTTTGAAAGTTTATTCTTCATGCTGGCAAGATTTGTGGATGGCTTCGTAAGCATTACAGAAAATGGCTCAGTTGGCACCAGCCAATGTCGGGGTTTTGAGCTGTTTCACAGATAATGCGTTAGCGAGCTCTGCCCAGTGATGATTAACCCATAACGCGCGCGCCTTGGCATTACTCGCGGTTAAAGCTTGGCTTAATCACCACGGTGACTATCACTCAATTTCGAACAGGTAATAGATATCTAAGGAATCTTCCGGTTCCTCTTTTGATATCTCGCTCACGGCTTCGAGCCATAACCGTTGCAGTAGATAGTAGCGTACCGTTAGTTCCGATAAACCTTCACCGAAGACATCGACACCATATTTGATGTAGAGCTTATTGCCGATATAACCACTAACCGTTACCTGAGTATCATCGCCGCTGCCTTCGGCATCGAGCTTAACGTCGCGTAAGCCTAGTTCTTCTCCGATGGTACTGACCAAGCCACCGGTTGTGCCCACACCAAGACTCACAGCGGCGGTGGCCCAAAGTGAGCTATCACCATCAGAGCTGAGCCCCTGACCACGCACCAGATAGGATAGGATTTCCTGTTGCTCCATACTTCGACTCGCGAAGAGCGTGAGCTTTGGCGCTTTAGGAACGCCGGTGACGCGGACACCAACGGTGAGATCTTCACTGTCGATCTCGCGGACCGCTTCAACATCGAGATTGGGTAAGGTTGGTGGGCCGTTAAAGGTTACTTTACCGCGGTTGATACTCAGTCGCTGCCCATAGGCATTAAATCGACCATCTTTGAGATCGAGTGCACCAAACACTTGGATCGGTTGGGTTGGTAGCTGCCGAACCTTAAGTTCGCCGCCGAGAGCGCCGGTGAGGCCGAGAGCATCGGTGGTTAGGCCCTCGGCGATATTGATGGATAGATCTAAGGTTGTGCGTCGGCTTTCGCTTTGCTGTTGATCCGCAATCGAGTCGATGTAGACCACATCATCACTAACGGTAACGGTGCCTTTAGGAAGAGACTTAATCTGAAAACGCCCCTCAGTGATGCCGATATCGCCGGTTAAACTGAATAGGGTCGGCGCCCAAATTAGGTTGAGCTGTGGTGATGATTTAACTTGCACCATTGGCGGATAGAGCAGATCAAGTTCGTTGCCTGAGATCTTGGCTTCGGCAGCAAACCCTTGAATCCAATAGAGTCGACCAGTGACATCAGCAAGTCCTTCGCCAACGAGGGTAGTGCCATCAAAGTCGGCAGTGTTGCCATTAAAGTTGAGGCGCAGTTGCAGCTGGTCTAATTCAGTTGGGTTGATATGGGCGCGAGCACTGCCATCCTTTAGCGACAATTCGCCATGGATAAGTGGTTGTTTTACTGTGCCGGCTATCTCAACTTGGCCATCTAAGCGAGCACTGGCGCCATCCGCTAAGGCGGGGATTAATGCCAGAAATGGCGCTAAATCAATATTATCGCTATCAAACAGACCCTTTAATGCATAGGGCGCTTTGCGACCCAAAAGAATGCCAGCCTCCATCGATTGTTTTTCGTTTACCACCAATTTGGAGTTGAACGCAAACCCATCCGGCTGCAGCTCAACGGTGGTATAAGATTGTTGCCAAGCAATGGCTTGTGCTTGCAGTCCCATATCCCGTTGTAACTCTAAGCGGCCATTGTCGTCGTTAAGGGAGACATTGAGACGGGGATCTTGGTTCGGTACCCAACCCAAGGTCAGTTCGCCGCTCATCTGGCTCTGCAGCGATAGCCGCTGTGGTAGCAGTGGTTTCAACAACTGCGCCATATCTGCATTGATATCCCATGCCATCGCCCCGCGCTGACCAATAAGCGATGGGCCGCGAGAACAGAGCTCGGTGCCACGAGTTAACCAGCAGTGCTGATCAACAATCGCTTCCTGTTTATCGATATCAACGGTTAATCCAACCAGATGATTAAGGCTTAGCCCCCACTCACCTTGGGCAACATTGGCGTGGATAAGTCCACCGAGCCACTTTTGTTGCTCTGGGTAGTAGTTGCCACCAACGCCAATGGATATCTTGCTGTCGCCTTTTGTATCAACGGTTAACTCTTGTCGTTCGGTTGAGCCTATAAAGTGGGCGTTGGTTCTCCCCAACGGTTGACCGGCAACGATCAGAGTATTGGCTGACAGCAACACATCGGCACTGTGTTGATTGAGCGGATGGTAAGTAGCTGCGATTGAGGCTTTGTTTAGGCTGTGTTGTTCAAAGCTGATGCGATTGGTTTCAGTAAAAATCTCAAACTGCGGGTTATCTGCCTGGCCACTGAGGGTGAAGTTGGCGACAATATCCCCTTCAAGTTGCGGTAACCACTGTTGCAGTTGCTCCGCCCTCAGCTGACCTTCCAGCTGCCAGTTGTCACCAACTAAACCACCATCAAGTTGCAGTTGGGTGTCGTTCAGCTCGACCACCAGTTGCTCAGCGCTGGCTTGCCATTGCGAGTTAAGCTTGGTGTTGCCGGTTAACCTTAGCGGATATTGCTGCCATGCACCGTGCAGTTCAGCTTGTTGCAGCTCAACCTGCCAGTCGTCGAGTTGGCGGTAGTAACCGTTTGAATTGGCATGGCCTGACAGCTGCAGCGGAGTATTGGCATGGAGTGATGTGAGGTCAAGGTTATCGGTGTTGATCCCCAGTTGCCAATGGATGCCGTTATTGAGATCGAGCTGGCCACGACCGCTGGCTTGGCCTAGGCCGCCAGCGATGCTGGCTTGATGCAGGGTAATAACCTTGTCTTGGTGGCTAGCGCTGATAAGTGCACTGGTTTGAGGGTAGCCAACAACAGTGATGTTACCGCTGCCTTTGATGGTCTGTTGGTGAAGATCTCCCGAGGCGCTCAATACCAACTCTTCACCACGGTAAAGGGGATCGCCAGTAAGTGGCCAGTGGACCTTATTGGCAACCACATTGGCGCTAAAAGGCAGCGCTGCTTGGGTTAAATCTAATGCGCCGCTGATAACGCCTTGCCATTCGCCTCGGGTACTAGCGGCAATCTCAAGTTGTTGCAAACTGTTATCGACATGGCCTTCAAAGGCAATCCCTTCAAACTCAAGTGCCCAAGGTAGTTTCGCTAAAACCCCTTCCAAGGTGGCGTTAATCGGGTAACCCTGCTGGAACACCATAGTGGCTTCGCCTGCTACCGTTGCCCAATCGTGGTTGAGGTCGAACTGTTGCAGCGACAGGGTACTGTGGTGCCAAAACCCTTTCAGTGCGAGATGAGAGAATTGTTGTTCCAGTTCACCGGTTTGCACATACCCTTGGCGAATGGTGATGTCGTCAACATCAATGGCGAAAGGTAGGTCCACCGGAGGCAGATCGGCAAGTGGACCACCGTTATCACGGTTTACGTTTGTTGCGACCGTTGTTTGATTGACAGCGGTGGAGGTATCGCGCTTAGGTGGCAGGACGTAGCTGAAATTATCCGCTTCAGTATTGTCTAACCACAGTCGTTTCGAGCCAAGAAATAACTCGGTATCTAAACGACTTGCAGCAATGGTCATATCACCAATAAGCACTTTAATATTAGTAATATTGGCCTGTTTCACATTGATATCAAAGGGCAAACTGATGCCTTGGTAATCGTTGTCAGCAGTAGTGCTCTCGATAGGTTCCTGTTGCTTATCGCCTGTTGGCTTCGGCTCGCCGTTTGGCGCAGTGTCGTCGGAATGCAACGGCACTATCACCTCAACCCCATTGGCGGTTAACCCGTTGGCGCAAAGTTCACCTTGAAATAGACAACCAAGGCGCCAATCCAAGGCCGCCTCCTTAAGGCGTACCGTGACCATTGGTAACTCTAAATCGAAATTTGATATAGCGAAACCACGGCTTAAGGTGCCGCTTTGGTAGTTCAGCGATACCATTGGTACTAGTTTATCGATACCGAACAGCAATATACGGCTGCCCATCGGTGTGCCGACCAGTAAGGCGATCACAATCAGCAAGGTCACCGGAATAAGGCTAAATCGAAACAACCAAGCGCGAATCATAACTCCGCTCCAATGGTTATGTGCAATCGATATGGTGGATCGTCTTCAGTGAAGCCATAACCGAGATCTAAGCGCAGTGGACCGATAGGGGAGATCCAGTGGATGCCGAGGCCAACAGAGCCAGCCCAATCGATATCTTTTTGATGACTTTCGTTAAAGGCGCTACCGCCATCAAGAAACGTCGCCGCTCGCCATTTATCAGAAAGATAATATTGGTATTCAACACTCGCAGTGGCGAGGTAACGACCACCAACGACTTTTTTAGTGCCATCTTCGGTGGTTATCGTCGGCGCCAAGCTTTGGTATGAATAGCCCCGCACTGTTTGGTCACCACCGGCGAAGAAGCGCAACGACGGGGCCAGCTGTTGCACCGACTCATCGCTGACGTTGTTGTAGCCTAAGTCCAACCGGCTGGTAAAACGTTGTCGGTCGAATGGTGAAGCAACAAAACGCCATTGACCACGCAAGCGAGTGGTTGCTTCCGCATCGGAATCGATAGGGCTGCCGTGCTCGATGGTATAGAGCTGGCGGAAACCACTGCTTGGATCCAAGGTTGGGCCACGACGAGTGGTTTTATTGAAGCTGATCCCCGGCAAGAGGTAATCCGATGTAGTGCTTATGCCGGCTTGGTCCCAGCTTTCGTTGAGGTAACGAATAAAATAGCGCCGCGTCCAGCCGCCACCTAATACGGTTTTGCGAGAGATGCTGAGCTGGGTTTGTTGGCTTTCTAGATCACCAAACTCTTCTTTACCAAAGCTACTGCCTAACTGGAGGATGTCGTTGAGGGGGTGATCCAGTGGGATTCGATACTCAAACGACAGCTCTGGGTTGACCTTAGATATCTCCAACCGAGTCTCTTGAGAGTGACCGTAGCGGTTGACCTGTGGCGTTCGCCAGGTAATTGAAACTCGGCCCTCGGTATCGGTTGAGTAGCCAGCACCAAGCTCAAATGAATGGCTCGGGCTAGGGGAGAGTTCAACGTCGATAGGGATCTGCCCGCCTTTGCTGCGTTGTGGCTGCGGGAATACCTTTACTTCTTTAAAGTAACCTGAGCTTAGCAATGTGCCGGTAAAGTCACTGACTTGGTCGTTGTGATAGGGCTCATTGGGTTTAAATTGCACCATAGAGAACAGCAGATCATCCTCCAAATCGAACGGGGCAAAGTTAACCTCGCCAAAGGTGTAGCGCTGATTGCTGTCGTAGACCAGCACCAGTTCCGCTTGGTACTTGTCACGATCTATCGCAATCCGTTGCGTCACCATGCTGCCATCAAAATAGCCACGAATAAGACCAAGGCTAACCAGATCGCTCTTCAGCGTTTCATATTTGCCGTGATGAACTACGTCGCCCTTGGCAATCTTGGCGCGCTTGAGCCGGAGTTTAAAGGCAGGGTCACTCTTGGCGGCGCCGCGAATTTGAATCGATACCTTGCGGTAACGCATCGGTTCACCAGGAGTTATTTGTAGTGATAGCTGCCATGGTGAGACATCGCGATTTAAACTGGCGTCTATCTGGCCACGGTAATACCCTAACGCCTGCATCGCTTGTTGGATATCTTCTTGGTAGGAGAATAGGAATGTGGCGCGTTCGGCACTGCTTTCGGGCAGGTTCTTCAGGTGAGCATCGATGTTTTCCGCTAAGGCGCCTTTGACGCCGTTAACCTCGATGACGAGAAATTCATTATCATCATTGATGGCGTTGGCTACTCGCTCGCCCAATTTACGGCCACCTTCGCCTGCGGTCTCAATTACCTTTTCGGTCTTTTCGACTACCGTTGTGGCTGGGTTGATGATTACCCCTTCAATCACGGCTTTTGACGCGCTTTTGGTACCAGTACCGATGCTCTTCAATGTCTCTTTGGATGCATCAGCGGTTTTTTGGAGGATATTTCGTTCATCTGCTATTTGCTGCGCCTCATCGGCACGGATATCTGCACTAAACAAGATCAAAAATATAAGGCCAAGAATGCCTCGGTAGTGCAGCAATGGATGACTCCTTGTCTGGTTGATCGTACGACAATCGAAACAACCGCAGGGGTTGGCAAATAGTTTGGCCATTTTAGGGTGTTATTGGTTGCGCGCAAACTGCTACAGCTGATAAATGTAGATAAATTGCTGTTTAAACCAAATAAGAGAGCTTATGAAGTCGTCAATTTCGGTATGCGTTATCGCAAGCTTGCTGTCGATCGCTCCGGTGTGGGCCGAACAACCTATTGCCTTAGCGCTTCATGGCGGTGCTGGCACTATATCACCAGAAAACTTAACCCCAGCAAAACAGCAGCAGATTGAGGCAGCATTGGACGAGGCGCTCCAAGCGGGTTATCGCTTGCTTAACCATGGAGGCAGTGCTGTTGATGCGGTTGAGGCGACCATTCTCGTGTTAGAGGATTCACCATTGTTTAATGCTGGTAAAGGGGCGGTCTACAGCTGGGATGAATCCCATCAGCTAGATGCTTCATTAATGAGTGGTCAAGGCCGCCAGGCAGGGGCGGTAGCGGGCGTACAGCGGGTCAAAAATCCGATTAAGGCCGCGCGAGCGGTAATGGATGACTCCCCCCATGTGCTACTCAGCGGTAGTGGCGCCGATACCTTTGCCGAGCGGCAAGGACTGGAGTTAGTCAGCAACAGCTATTTTGATACCGAGCAGCGGCTACAGAGCTTGCAGCGAGCGAAGCAGAAGATTATCGAGCAAACTAAATCGTTACATCAAGCCAATTGGGATAAGTTGCCACTGCAATATCGAAGCGGCACCGTTGGTGCGGTAGCGCTAGATCGCAATGGCAACCTAGCTGCTGGAACCAGCACAGGCGGCATGACTGCGAAGCGTTTTGGCCGTATTGGTGATTCCCCCATTATTGGCGCAGGTACCTTTGCCGACAACCGCAGCTGTGCGGTTTCGGCTACAGGTCATGGCGAGTATTTCATTCGCTATAATGTCGCGGCTGATATCTGTGCTCGAGTTGAATACCAACAGGTAAGCGCTGCCGTGTCGGCCAATCAGGTAATTAACAAGGTGCTGGTGGATGCCGGCGCCGATGGCGGCGTAGTGGTGGTGGACCCTCAAGGTAACGTAGCCTCACCATTTAATAGTAAAGGGATGTATCGAGCCAGTATTGATGGCGCTGGCCGTAAGATTATCGCTATCTGGGAAGAACCGCTGGTGAATGAGGCTATTCGCCGGTAAATCAGACTAAGACAATCGACTTTTGTAGTAACGGGATCTAAACAATTCAAGACTATAGTTACTTAACAGTAACGATACGAGGTGGTGTATGGAATCAGTAAAAGTGCGTGATTATATGACGAAGCACCCAGTAGCCTTATCTAAGACCATGTCGATTGATAGTGCGGTTGAGACGTTGCTGCAAGCGGCTCAAAGTGGTGCGCCCGTTGTCGACGCGGAGCAAAATTTACTTGGGTTTGTATCGGAACAAGAGCTGTTGTCGGTCATGCTTAAAAGCACCTATCACTGCGATCTTCACGCCACCGTTGCCGACGTAATGCGTACCGATGTTGTTACCGCCAATGTTGATGATTCTGTGTTGACGTTGGCGGAGCAGATGCTTGATGCCAAGCCTAAGATCTATCCGGTGGTAGAGGGGACACGCTTAATCGGCATGATTAATCGTAGTCGGGTGTTGTTGGCACTAAATACGCATATGCAGCAATGTTATCGCAATAGTGCTTAAAACATATGCAACTCATTGGTAAAACAAGGCGCAACCTGATTTATCGCTGAATCTGGTTGCGCTTTTTATTAGAATCAGAAAATACATTGATCGTTAGGACGCAAGGAATGAAAGACCAAGTCTGGATGCAGCTCCGTGAAGAAGCGAAAGTCGTTACCCAAAACGAACCGCTGCTGACCAGTTACGTGCACACCTGTATTTTGAGCCACAAGAGCTTAGGTGGTGCCTTGAGCTTTATCTTATCCAACAAAATTTCCGATGAAGTGATGTCGTCGGCGGTGGTAAGAGAGCTACTCGAAGAAGCGTACGCTAACGATCCTTCCATTATTGCTAATGCCGCATTTGATATCGATGCGGTATTCCATCGTGATCCGGCCATCAAGAAGCAACTCACCATCTTGCTGCACCTTAAGGGCTTTCAGTCATTACAGGTACATCGTTTGGCACATTACCTATGGAATAACGGTCGTGAGTCGTTGGCGCTGTTTATCCAAAGCCGTAACTCTGAAGTATTTGGCTTGGATATCCACCCTGCGGCGACGATTGGCAAAGGTGTGATGTTTGACCACGCGACCGGTATTGTAGTTGGTGAGACAGCGGTCATTGAAGATAATGTCTCGATTCTGCAATCTGTGACCTTAGGCGGTACCGGTAATGAGTCTGGTGATCGCCATCCTAAGATCCGCAGTGGGGTTATGATTGGCGCTGGCGCCAAGGTGTTGGGTAACATCGAAGTAGGCGAGGGTGCTAAGATTGGTGCCGGCTCAGTGGTACTGGATGCGATCCCGCCGCACGTCACCGTTGTTGGCGTGCCTGCCCGGATTGTTGGCCGTCCGGCATGCTCACAACCATGTGAAACCATGGAGCAAAACTTTCTTTGTGACGGCATCTAGTAGAGTTAGTTGCTGTGATTTAAAGGATAAAAAGAGCGCAATATGCGCTCTTTTTTAATGCTGTGTACCAATTAAGTGTTGTTCTTTCTAATACAGTTAAAGCACCGGCTAGGCGAGTCCCGATACAAAGGGTTAAGCAATGCCGTCGCTACCGCGACAGAGTCCCCTAAAAGCAACGAAAACGGTGAAGCTGAAGGCTTAAGATAAACTTCAACAGCTAACTACGACCCAGACTTTTTAATGCTGTGATTATAGCGGGAAGGTATTGGTGAGCACCTTATATAATTCGGTACCTTGCTGGGCGTTGGCGCTGGCAAAGTGCAGGACTGGAATAGCGTCGCAGGGAAGGGTGACATCCTCATGAATTGGACCCGTTTGCCCCAGCTTATGGTAATGCCAGATCCGGGCAATGGGCTCTCCTTGAATCAGTGGTTGGCCCAGCTCACCTAAGTATTCCACCTGGCCACCGGATGGGCTGTAGAGCGAACGATAGTCTTTCAATAAGCAGGCGTGCTGGGTTACGACTTCCGGTTGGTGAGTACCGTCGTCCCAACAGCCGTGTTGCTCGAGGTAACTGGCGATCCCAAGGGCGTCTTGTTGTGCTTGGCTTGGGTTCAGTAGTTCTTGTGAGCCGAGCTCTAAGGTAAAGGCTTCAACCATTATTGGAAAATCACGGCCTAAGCGCTTAAAGGTTTGGCTTAGCTGCCACCACGGACTGAATGCCGCTTCGTCTAACGCTCCACCAAAATCTGCCGGCATTATGATGTTTAACGGAATGTTAAAGCGCTTAGCTTGATGCCGAGCAAACTCTGGCACATAAAGGTGCCGATCTGAGATTGGCCCAGTATGCAGATCTAAGACGATATCGGCTTCTGTAGCTAATCGTTGTAGGCTGGTCGCCATCTGCTGGCCGGTCTTTAATCCCCACGGGGACTGCAAGCGATGATTGAGTTGCTGTAATAGCAGCTGTTGAAAGGCCGCTTTAACACGGTTTTCTGGTGTATAGATATTCTGTTGAGCAAAGGCGCGAATAGCATCAGCATCAAAATGATACTGGCGGTTCCAGTTGTCACCACTGATCGGATCGAATCGCCCTAAAGTAAATTCACCACTCTTTTGATTGATCCCGATCGGATTTGCCATCGGTACGATAACAAAGTTGCCCTTGGGCGCGTTATCTCGGCACAGTTGCAGGAAGCGTTCGATCACGGCATTGCCTTGGATCTCAGCACCATGAATGTTTGCTTGAATATATACCCGCGGCCCATCACCGTTTTTAAATCGGATTAACGGGACTTTAGCTGGCTCCCCACTTGGCTGTTGTCCGACGATCAGTTCCGAAAGCACCATCTGCATCAGTTGTTTACCCTAATAATACGAAAATTGTGTTAACTGCTGTTAGCAATAGTGCTAAGGCTCTAGTTGTTGTTATAGTAACCGATAGTGAGCTGGGTCACCTTTTGCCTACTGGCCGGTGAACAATAATAACAACTCAGGGATGTAAGATAAGGGTATGGAAAGCAACTACGTATTAAAACTGTGGAAAAAGCTCAAACATAAGCCGTTTGGTGGCAAGTTGATGGCGATGGCGATATCACGTACCGCGCCATACTTTAAAACGGTCAGCTCAACCATGATTGAGATAGTACCCAATCGGGTTCAGTTGGTGTTGAAGAAGAAGCGTAAGGTCGAAAATCACATTGGCACCATGCACGTTATCTCGATCTGTAACGGCCTTGAGCTTGCCATGGGCACAATGGCTGAAGCGTCGATCCCAAAACATTTGCGTTGGATCCCTAAGGGGATGAACCTCGACTACACTGCTAAAGCGGGCAGTGATATTCGTTGTGTGGCAGAGGTTGCCGCCGAGGATTGGAAGCCCGGAGATCTATTCGTTAAGGTCACTGCTTTTGATAACAACGATGTGGTAGTGGTCGAAGGCACCATCAAGTTATGGGTTAGTGAAAAACCGCAAAAATAATCAATTAACAGAACCATACCCACTTGTAGATAGGTTGCAGCCATCACCCTAGCGCAATCACCTCTGTATGCAAGCGACAGGTGGGTTTGGTTGGTTTCTTTATTTATGAGCCCCGTTCAGTTTTGACAATTTCCTTTCTGCGCTCACCATTCGAGCACTAATTTCAAGCGCTTGGTCAATTGGTCTGACTAATTTAGATCTCCTTCACATTTTGATTATAAGCCCCATTTATTAATGCATTTACGAATGACCTTCGAACTAAAGTGCTTACAATGGCCACCGAAAGAGATTTGGGTCAAAATTATCGCAGCTTACTTTGCTAATCTTGATACCACGCTTATGCGCCAATTTGTTTTTAACATACGGAGTAGTTGTTGCCATGACTGAGCAAACAACCGAACAACAAGAAAAGTCGTACCGGGAATTACACCGCCCGGCGAGCGAGTTTGATACTCGTTCAGACTATCTTGACCACGAATTGCAGATCATGAAGCCACGTCGCTTCGGTTTGAACCTGCCAGGTCGTGACTTTAACTTTGAGTGGGAAGATTTGGTTCCTGCTATCGCTGGTACCATCGGCATTATTGCCATGTACTCCGCCGTAATGATGTCTTGGGCCGAAGGCTTAACTCAAGCATGGGATCACATTCAATTAGGCAAAGAGTTTGCCATTGAAGTGTCTCGAGTTGAGATGTTGCTACCGGCACTGTTTTTCTGTGTTATCGCCTCTGGTTTTGTCAATCCCCGGGCCAACCTAGCTGGTAACCACGGACCAATGATCCCCCTCATTGGTGCTATTGCTTTAGCTGGCGCTCATCCTCTGGCGTTAGCCATCTTGTTGGGTGTATTTGGCCTGTTGCTGTCCTACTTTAAGGGCGGTTCCCGTTTGGTCAACCTAACCGGTAATGGTGTTGCTGGTGGTCTGTTGGTGTTCCTTGGTTTCTCCGGTGCGATGAGCCAAATTGGTAACATTCAAAACTGGGCAACAGGTATCGTGCCTGATGGCGGCGCTGCTGGCGACATGGGTTACGTTGGCCTAGTGGTACTGGCTGCTGTCATTGTGTTGTATGCGCTATTGGCTCGATTGGGTAAGCGTTGGTTGGCTATTCCGGCCTGTGCCACTGCGGGCTTAGTGATTGCATTAGCATTAGGCGCTGGCTTTGATCTTAAATTCGAAACCGAAATGGGTCTGCCAAACCTTAACCCAGTCTATTGGTGGGGTTCGACTACTGAAGGTTGGATGCTAGGTCTGCCTAATCTGCAGCACTTCTTAGCGTCACTGCCGTTTGCAATCCTTGCGGTAGCGATGTGGTCGCCTGACTTCTTAGGTCACCGTATCTTCCAAGAGCTGAACTACCCGAAAGGTACCGAAAAGGTATTGATGGATGTTGATGACACCATGACCATGTGTTCTATTCGCCAAATGGTGGGTACAGCACTGGGCGGCGGTAATATCACGTCCTCTTGGGGTACTTACATGATCCCTGCGGCAATTGCGAAACGTCCTATCCCTGGTGGTGCAATCCTGTTGGGTCTGTTGACCATGACCGTTGCAATCCTTGGTTCACCAATGGACGTAGCGGTTTGGCCACCGGTAATGCGCGTTGCCTTGTTAGTGGGGGTGTTCTTACCACTGCTTGAAGCTGGTGTGCAGATGATCCAAGACGAGAAAGACGCTCAAGCCGCAGGTATCTGTGTCTTTGCTGCGGCGGTTACCAACCCCGTATTGGCTTGGGCATTGACCATGTTGTTGGATAACAACGGCTTAATTGGCGACAAGAATCGTCCAAGCAAGCTGTCAAAACTGGACCGGATCATCATCCCTGCGTCAGTGTTGATTATCTGTTTCGCGGCGATGCTCGCTGTTGGTATGTTAGAGTCTAAGTGGGGGATCCCTGCACTGCTGTAATACGGTGTAGACTTTAGCAACCAAAGAGAAGGGCGTGCCATTGGCACGCCCTTTTTGTTTGTCTTAGATCCTACTAACTCTCGGGTGTTTGTCGTTACGCTTATCAGACAGCGCGGATAACTATCTGGCCGTGGATGTTTTCTAACTCTTGTTGAATTTGATGGCGGTCTAAACTGGCAGCGCCGCTAATCAGTAAATCACCGGTAAAAGCAGTTAGGCCGGAGTCGGGAATGGCGATGCGATGGTTGTTGAAGCTGTCGATATTAGCGCCATGGTTGGTAATGATAGTGGTGATATCTTGGATCAAACTTGGGTGATCATCGCTTTCAATATTCCAGTGGTAGCTATGGTCGCCCTGTTGGCCCAGCGGCGATTGGTGGATCTGCACATTGAGCTGATCCAAAGCTAGTAGTTGTTGTTGCAGTGGTTCAAATGCCGATTGCTCAACGCTGACGCGAATTAGCGCAAAGAAGTGACCATCAAGGTTGTTGGACTTGCTCGTAAGCCAATGGCCATTATGTTGACTGATGGTACTCGATAGTTCGTTTAGTATTCCGGGTTTATCTGGGCCATCAATAGCGATTAAGAAGGTCGTGTCCATGTTGCCGTCCTTAGTGGAGCTGACTGCATTGGAATGAACAGAGCGCCGTAAGCAGTAACCGGCTGGAGTTACTCTGTTGATGTGTGTGCTACGCCATGTTGCGCACTGTGACTACGATTTGAACGCTGAACCCATATCAAGGCAAGTAACAACCAGTAAAAATGAAGAGGGGATCACTGTTCATCTGTTTAAAAAATTAGCTTTTAAGCCATTTTTTGCAACGTTAATTGGTCAGATTGATAAGAACATAGTGGTACAGGGGGAAGGGTGCCATACGCTTGAGGCGCATGACACAATCAGCATAGGTTGCAACGGTGGCTTACTCTGTCGCTTTATTCTGGTAGTTCACACCAACCTTGTCGTAGACAAAGCTTAACAGCCAAATTGGGCCGATCAGTAAGAACTGCATATCTTCGAAAAAACTGGGTTTGGCCCCTTCGATGATATGACCAATAAACTGGCCTATCCATGCTAATACAAACAACGCTAAAGCGGTTTGCCATAACGGCCAGCTTAGTGATGTCAGGTGCAAATCGATCAACCACCAATTAAACGCCGCAACAAAGACCATGCCAATCGCCAGCTGTGGCGACAGCCGCCAGTAGAACACAAGGCTAATCGCCATTAGCAAGGTAGCGCCGTTGAGGAGTGGCTGTGCTGGTATTTGCACTCCCCACAGCAGAGCGAGAACAGTCCAAAGAATGACCGGAACACAGAGCCAGTGAATGGCTTTATTAGTGGCATTTTGATGACTGACACCGTAAGCGTCGAGCCATTGTTGAATATTTTTATTTAGCATTGCTTAACTATTAAAGGTGACATTGGTCACACTTTATGCCAGCTTGATCTAATAATCCAATGGCGACAATTCAGCGAAATAGATGACCAGTATTCATCAGTTGGCACGTGTGGACCACCGCATCGACCTTAACTTATTCCGCGTCTTTCGAGCTGTAGCGGAGTTAGGCTCAACCTCAGCTGCAGCGCACCAGCTTCATCTAACTCAATCTGCGGTTTCGCATGCGCTCGGGCGTTTGCGCCAACAGGTGGGGGATCCCTTGCTGGTGAAACAGGGGCGAGGTTTGGTGCTAACCCCCCATGGACGCGACATCTTGCCAAAAGTGAGCCAAGCGCTAAATAGTTTGCAGCTGTGTCAGCGAAGTGGTGGCAGCTTTAACCCGGCGAGCTCAGACCTGGAGTTTCATCTAGGCTTTCGTGATCTGTTAGAGGCGATGGTGTTGCCGCAAATGTTGTCTCATCTTGAGCACCTTAACTCCAGCGTCAGTGTGGCCTCATTTCGAGTTACAGGCAGCGAATTGGAGTCGCGCTTGCTCGATGGCGAAGTTGATTTGGTAGTGGATATGGAGCAAAGCGTTTCTGAACAGATCGCCTCGCAGCTGTATCGAAATGAACCGTTGGCGGTCGTGGTTGGTGAACAGCATCCAAGTTACCTTGATAACACCATCTCGATGGATGACTACGTTAGTGCCAATCATGTCTTGGTAACCTTGGAACGTACCGAACGCACCTTTGTGGAACAACGAATGCAAGGGATCGCTAGTAAACGCAATGTGCAGCTCTATTGTGAGAGCTATTTTGCTGCAGTTAAGGTGGTTGCTGCGACGAGATTGCTGCTGACCATGCCGCAACGTTACGCGGAGCAATTGAGCGAACTGCTGCCGGTGAAGGTATTACCGCTGCCGTTTCCCTGCGATCCATTGCCGGTGCGGCTGTATTGGCGCCGAGCCAACTCAGAAGAGCCGGCGATCCACTGGTTGTTGAAAAGCATGATTGCGATGACTACCGCGAAACTGGAATAACCATGCGAGCTAATAACAACACTCAAACAATTAATGCGCCATTATTGGCGCATTAATATTACCTGCTTTGGATCATTATCTGGTTGTTTGCGCTGTGCTCAAAAGTTGGCGCTAAGCCAGATCCAAAACTTATCGGTATCAACCTTATTTGCTTCACTGTCACCTTCACTATACATCGCGTATTTAGCTCCTGCGGCGTAGTGCTGGTAGAATTTTATCGCGTAACTAAAGTCCCACTCGTCACCAAGGTCGTCAATGCGTCTAGTTGACTTATCGGCGTCAAAACGATGGTAAACCACATTCCACGTCCCTTTAAGCACTTGGCCGGATGCACCAATGTAGTAATCCTCTATGCCTTGATCAGGGGTTGATAGAAATTGATCTGCCCAACCATTAAATTTATGCAACGTTGCCAATGGTGTAGAAAAACCGTAATCGCCACCGTCTGAGCCCAGCACCTCAAGCCCCCCAGTGATAGTGATGCCGCGCCAACCAACACCGCCCTCAAACAGGTAGTAATCGGTATCAAAACTGCCGTTGGCGTTGTCGGCATCCTGCATCGCGTATTCGATTGCATAGCGCAGGGTTAGCTTATCAGCTTCGGCATCGCCGGCGAGACGAATGCCATAGGTTTCACTTTCGTTGGGACTGTCATCCTCCTCAAGCAGGTAGACGTAGCCAGAGAGTTTGCCGACATCGGTACCGATGTCGGCGTTAAATAGATGGTCTTGGGCATCAACATCGCGGTCATCGGCGAAAATGCGGTTACGTTGATCGATGTAAGCGTAGGCAACATTGATGTTGTGGCTAGCTTGCCAATGCAGCTCAACAGCATCAAAGGTTTGCCTGTCCTGACGCCAACCAACGTGGCCTATAAAGCGTTGGTTATCGCGTACCAACACCTGTCGGCCGACGGTTGCTCGAAATTGCTCATATTTGTAACGCAGGTAGAGCTGGTCGAGTTCCGTTGTTTCCGGATCGGCAACGGTGGAGTAGCGGGGGTTAGAACCCAGCCCATCGTTGTAATCGTCAACAAATGCTTCCCGCGAGTCTTCAAATTCGAGCAAGCCGCTAAGACCCCGATACTCGCCAGTACTGAGGGTGAGTCGGGTTCTAATGGTAGAAGCATCGGCGTCTTTGAGGTCATTGTCTTGGTCGACATGTTCATAGCGCCAACGCATAT
Organism: Ferrimonas lipolytica; assembly: GCF_012295575.1. Classification (NCBI taxonomy): domain Bacteria; kingdom Pseudomonadati; phylum Pseudomonadota; class Gammaproteobacteria; order Alteromonadales; family Ferrimonadaceae; genus Ferrimonas; species Ferrimonas lipolytica. The sequence continues at coordinate 818,180 of NZ_CP051180.1, forward strand.
CGAGATTCACCTCGCCAGCTGAAATTGCGTCGGCAAATGAGGTTACTTGCGCACTGACTGATAACGGAACGAGCATCAAAGCAGGTAACAGTTTGATTGCGGTGTTTTTGTTCATATCTCCTCCAATGAACCTAGTGGTTCGGCAGAACAAAAAGGGTGATACGAGAGCGAGGAAGCGTACTTCTGTGGCCGCTATTCCTATCGTTGAGGATAGTTGCAGTTCAGGCAAAGCGCGATGTGGTCTGCAATTCGGCGTAATAGTAGAGAGTTACTATTCTTTTTAGTCATGCAGGCGGGCATAATACGTCGTCGAAAATTTAAGGATCTGTAAAATGGCACTATTGAAAGCTTTGAACGAACGCGCAGGTAGCAAGTGTGAACTGTGTGCAGCCGAAAACGATTTGAGTGTGTACGACGTACCGCCATCAGATGGTGCAGATTCCGACAAAGCGGTTTTGGTATGTGCTACGTGTGCCAGCCAAATCGAAGACACCGATAACATGGACTCTAACCACTGGCGTTGCCTGAACGACAGCATGTGGAGCCAAGTACCAGCGGTGCAGGTGATGTCTTTCCGTCAGCTGAAGATGCTGGTTAAAAATGGTGAGTCTTGGGCACAAGATCTGCTGGATATGATCTACCTAGAAGAGCAGACCCAAGCGTGGGCTGATCTGGTCGTTGCTACCGTCGAAGCACAGCAGGGTGAAGCTTGTTACGACGAGCTAGGCGTAAAGCTGAACGGTGGCGATAACGTTTACCTGATTAAGGATCTGGACGTGAAGGGTTCTAGTATGGTGGCGAAGCGCGGCACGACCGTCCGCAACATCTCGCTGACTAACAACCCAGAGCACATCGAAGGTCGCGTTAACGGCCAGCGCATTGTGATCATCTCAAAGTACGTACGTAAGTCGTAATCGACTGCCGTTGTCACAAAAAGGAGGCTTATGCCTCCTTTTTTGTGCCTGCTCGTTAGCATCAATGGCTTAGCGCCGATTTAAGGCTGTGTCGTAGTTAGCTGTTGAAGTTTATCTTAAGCCTTCGGCTTCACCGATTGCGGTGCTTTAACAGCATTGGAAACAACAACACTTAGCTGGTACCCAGCCTTTTTGGGGGCGGTATCACAGTTAAGTGTTGAGGTTTATATCAAGCCTTTGGCTCTACCGATTGCGGTGCTTTTAGGGACGATGTCGCAGTGGCGACGGCACATTCTTGTATGCAATTCTTGTATGCATTAGTGGGGCGAGCTTCGCCCCCTTTGGAATCCCCTTTGCCTTAGGTCGCAGTCCAAAGCGCTTCGCTGGACTGCTCCAATGCGGCAGAAGATCAACGGCGGCAGTGCTTAACCCTTTGTATCGGTGCTCGCCTAGCCGGTGTTTTAACTGTATTAGAAAGAACAACAACACTTAATTGGTACACAGCCCGATTTAATGCAGCTATAAAAACTAATCTACAACTAATCAAAAGAAGCGGTAGGGAACCTATGATGGTTGCTGTATACTCCGCGCCTTTGCGCTAGCGCCGACACAAAATTTAACCAATTTTGAGCGTCAATCACGGTGTTGTCGTGTGCCTGTTCCCCCACGCAGCTTGTTGTCTGTATGCCTTAGGAAATCCTTTTTTTGATCTCTACCTCTAATATCACCATGCAGTTCGGCCCTGAGCCATTGTTTGAAAATATCTCCGCCAAATTTGGTAACGGCAACCGTTATGGTTTGATCGGTGCTAACGGTTGTGGCAAATCCACCTTCATGAAGATCTTAAGTGGTGAATTGGCGCCGACCTCTGGCAATGTCTCTATTGCTGAAGGGTTTAAGGTTGGTAAATTGAACCAGGATCAATTTGGTTTTGAGCAGTACAGCGTGATTGATGCGGTGATCATGGGGGACGTGGCGTTATGGGAGATTAAGAAGGAGCGTGATGCGATTTATGCTAAGGCAGAGATGACCGAAGCTGATGGCATGCGCGTCGGCGATCTGGAAAGCCAGTTTGCCGAGATGGATGGCTACAGCGCCGAGAGCCGTGCCGGCGAGATTCTACTAGAAGCGGGTATCGAGGAGTCGTATCACTACGGCTTGATGTCGCAGGTTGCCCCAGGCTGGAAATTACGGGTGTTGTTGGCACAAGCACTGTTTGCCAATCCTGACATTCTGTTGCTGGATGAACCAACCAACAACTTGGATATCCACTCCATCAGCTGGCTGGAAGATGAGCTCAACAAGCGTAAGTGCACCATGATCATCATCTCGCACGATCGCCATTTCCTTAACTCAGTGTGTACTCACATGGCTGACATCGATTACGGTGAATTGCGGATCTATCCAGGCAACTACGAATTCTTCTTGGCGCAGTCAGCTCTGATCCGTGAACAACTGCTAGCAGGTAACGCCAAGAAAGCAGCCGAAATTGACGAGTTGCAAGACTTCGTTAACCGTTTTGGTGCTAACGCTTCCAAAGCGAAGCAGGCTAGCTCCCGTGCCAAGAAGATGGATAAGATTAAACTGGATGAGGTTAAGTCTTCCAGCCGTATTATCCCTAACATCGCCTTTGCCCCAGGCAAGAAGATGCATCGCCAAGCGTTAACCATCGAAAACTTAGCTCATGGCTTTGACGGTGAAACCCTGTTTTCTCAAGGAGATATGATCCTTGAAGCTGGGGCTAAACTGGCCATTATTGGTGAGAACGGTGTTGGTAAAACCACCTTGTTACGTTGTTTAATGAGCGAGCTTGAGCACACCCAAGGGGTGATCAAATGGTCCGAGAACGCCTCAGTAGGTTACTGTCCACAGGACAGCAGTGCTGATTTCGACAACGATCTAACCTTGATGGAGTGGATGTCGCAGTGGCGGACACCGCGTCATAACGATCTGATGGTACGTGGTATGTTAGGGCGACTGCTGTTTGGTGAAGACGACATCAACAAAAAAGCGCGCAACTGCTCTGGTGGTGAGAAAAACCGCCTGTTGTTTGGCAAGTTAATGATGGACGATATCAACGTACTGATAATGGATGAGCCAACCAACCACATGGATATGGAAGCGATTGAAGCGTTAAACAACGCCCTAAAAGCGTTTGAAGGCACCTTGATCTTCGTCAGCCATGATCGTGAATTTGTGTCGTCACTAGCAACACGAATTATCGATATCAAAAATAACAAGCTGGTGGACTTCCAAGGTAGCTTGGATGAGTACTTTGCTAAGCAAGTTGGTACTCAACAGGTCGCCTAAGTTGTTGCGGCAATGAAAAAGGCGAACCTTTGGTTCGCCTTTTTGCATCTAAGCCACCGGAGTTAATCCATTTAGGGCGGATTAGCGGCTTAGGAATGCCTTAACAAACTCGGTAATGGCAACCATATCGGCTACGGCGATGTACTCTTCGGTGGTGTGCACCTTAGCCATACCGGTCGATAGATTAACGGTCTTTAGGCCTTTCTCGTTAAAGATGTTGGCATCAGAGCCGCCGCCAGTGGACTGCAGCAGTGGGGTCACGCCACATTGACTAAAGGCCGCTTGGATATCACTAACCAGCGGATCTTTATCGTCGATGTTGTAAGCATTGTAAGAGCGTTCGGTCTCGATGTTGATTTGGGCGCCGTGTTTTTCAGCGGCCGCTTCGAAGGTCGATACCATGTGCGCGACTTGGGCTGACAGCTTATCGTCGTTCAATGAGCGTGCTTCTGCTTCAATAAACAGCTCTGGCATGACGATGTTGGTAGCTTGGCCGCCGTTAACCACACCGATGTTAGCGGTGGTTTCAGCGTCGATGCGAGACAGCTTCATCTGGCTGATAGCATCGGCAGCAACAGTCAAGGCGTTAACCCCTTCTTCCGGCGCCAAACCAGCGTGGGCAGGCTTACCTTTGATGGTTACTTTCAGGTTCTGTTGCCCCGGTGCTACGGTGATGATGGTGCCGATAGGACCGCCTGAATCAAGCACAATGGCTTCGCTCGAGTTCACTACGCTCATATCGAAATTCTTGGAGCCGTGGAGACCACCCTCTTCAAATACGGTGAACGCCAGTTCTAAGGTTTTGTGGGCGTTGCCGCTCTCTTTAATAACCCGAACCGCTTCCATGATGGCTGCAATGCCTGATTTATCATCGCCACCTAAGATGGTGTCGCCAGCGCTGCGAATGATGCCATCTTCAATCACCGGTTCGATGCCGATGCCTGGCGCAACAGTGTCCATGTGGCAGCTCATCAGGACTGAGCCGTTCAGCTCGCCCGCTAACTTGGCATAGATATTAAAACCGTTCGACAGCTCCGCAGCGACTGGCAGACGAGTAACGGCAAAACCCAGTGCGCCCAATTGCTCGGTTAAGGTTTCGGCAATCTGCTTTTCGTTGCGAGATTCGCTGTCGATTTTAACCAGCTCGATAAAGTGATTGACCAAGCGGTCTTGATTAATAGCGGTCATGGCTTTTAGATTCCCAAATAATTGAACCGGACAATTTAGCGAAAACCACCCGGTGACACGGTGACCTAGCACACAAATATGGCCGCATACGCGATATCAGTTAAAAGGCTGCTGCTTTAAGCAGCAATTAAAAAGTGGGCGAGTAAAAATCAACCGCTAATGACTCTATTTGGGCGGGCTGCGAGCCCGATTGCTTAATCCAGATCACATAAGTGCTAATAGAGTGCGTTAGTCTGGTATCTGAAGAGGCGTATATTGCGTAGCTATAGAACCAACATTAAGATGCAATTAAAATGCAACTTTGTAGGTTTGAGAGGAAATCCCATGGCGTTATCGTTTACTAAAATCTTTAAAAAGTCGCAAGATAAGGAAGCCGCTGCTCAGCGCGAATCAGTGCTAGTAGCTCCGGTCAAACAGCAATCGCCTGCCAAGGCTAACAATGAAGCTGAGCAAGAGAAGCCAGTATCTTGCTGCGGTCACTGCTCTTAACCGACGTCGGTAAGACAACAATCCCCACACAGCCTGCGCCGGTGGGGATTTTAGTTGAGACTGCTGATTGTGGTTGCTGCTAACTGAGCAGTTGTTGCGGCAGCCCTGGCACCATCACTACCGACCCTCCGTCGGATAACACCTGCTGACGTAGTTGCGCCAGTTGCCGATATTCCGGCGAGTTCCACCATTGCTTTGCAATTGTTTGGCTGGGAAGACGCCCAATCACGGTCCAGTTACCGAACCATTCGCCTTCTAATATCTCCGCTGCTGGGCTTGCCACCAAGATTTCACCACCGGCTGCAACAACCTGTTCTAGCACCTTGTGGCCATAACGTTGATGGTAATCAGCATAATCTTTGACCTTTATTTGAGCGATAAAGAAGTAGGGCTTATCCATTCGCGCTCCTTAACCTAGCTGCTGTTTAAACGTCAGCACTTTTTTCGCGCTTAAACGGTTGAGCAGTGCCGCACCCATCGCCGACGCTGGGGTGAAGAAACCGCCGCCAAGCTTGCCACCTTGCTCTAACAGGCATAATGCGGATTCGGCGATCATCATGCTGGTACAGCCATAGCCTGGATCCTTGTCACCAGAAACCCGAACTGTTGCTTGGCCACTGTCGCTGTTGCCGTGAAACGCCAAAGTAAAGAAACCGTCTTGTTGTTCCTGTTTTGATGGCCCTTCACCCGGTGCTGGCGGGGTACCTTTACCAACTAAGCCATCGCCTTTGCTTAGGGCGATGGCGACTTGTTCTCCTTTGTCGCCGGGGCCGGTGGCGATCATCTCATCGTACTGAAAGTCCGTACCATAAGGGTGGCCCATCATTGCATTGCTTCGGTGAACGTTTTTGGTGTTGATCACCGCCATCACAAACGAGCTTGCCCAACTATTTAGCTCTTCATCAAATACCGGTTTCATGCCTGATGGTTGTTTTGGCCCTTCGAAGCCCGGCGTTAGTGCAAATGGATTTACCATTAAGGCACCAATGGCGGGATCTTTTTTCGCGGCGCCAGCGGAAACCATAAAGCTGGCAACAGTGCCGCCAGATGGCCCACCTTGCATCGCTTCAACGCGGCCTTTAACTCGAGTAAAGGGTTTGCCAAATTCGTTTTTGGCTAGTTGCTGTAGCTGGAATACGCCAAGATCGGAAGGAACCGAATCAAAACCGCAGGAGTGAACAATACGGGCGCCACTTTCTTGAGCATGGCTGCGGTATGTATCTATCATCTGTCGCATCCAGCTGGGTTCGCCACATAGGTCGACATAATCGGTACCAGCGGCAACACAGGCTGCCACTAGGGGTTCGCCATACAGTTGATAAGGGCCTGCCGCAGCGATCACGACCTTGGCTTGTGCCACCATTGCAGCCAATGAGTCGGTATCGGTAGAATCGGCGACAATTAGCGGTACGGCATCGTCGATCGCCAGTTCACGTTTTACTGAGGTGAGCTTGTCTAAGTTGCGACCCGCCATCGCCCAGCGCAGCTCACTGCCATGATAGGCTCGCTGTAGGTACTCTGCGACCAACTGGCCGGTAAAACCGGTGGCACCGTAAATCACCACATCAATCTGCTTATCCATCTTATTTCCTAATGCATCCGTTTCAATAGCCCCAACATAGCAAGGCATCAACGGCACCATAGGGGTGAAAAGTGACAAAAAATAGGGGAGATAAGCCACACTGATGATCGATATTCACAACCACCAGCAGGTGGCTGCGTTAGCGATTAACAATGTTAGTGATTTAGAGCTTGAGCAGACGCCTTAACGAATCGGCGCCGATCATTGGGGAACCTTGACGCTGTCGCTCAGCGTCTTTAATTAGCGTGACGATGGTGCTATTGATTGGTGCCGCTAACTGGTGTTGTTTGGCCAAGCGAACGATTTCGCCATTGAGGAAGTCGACCTCGGTGGTACGTTGCAGCTGTAGATCTTCGTACATCGACGAGCGAGCGTCGGCATCAATCTTAAGCATAGCGCTGGCTACTTTGGCAAACAGCGGTGTCGGCAATGCTAAGACATAGGGCAGTAAGGCTGGAATTACTTTGCCACTGCGAGCCGGGCGGATCCCAGCTTTGGTGAGTATCACCAGTGCTTCTTTAATGGTACGAGCCATAATGCGCCGATAGACCGGGTGGTAAAGTTGATCGCGCAGTGGCATTCCCGCTAAGGCGTTAACCGCATTGTTAAGATTTACAACCAATTTGCCCCATTGCACAGTGGCCATATCATCGTATTGCATTATCGGCAGAGCGGCACTGGCGAAGCGTTTTAATAGAGCGCCTATTTCAACAGTGGTTGCCTGCAATGCTAAGTTACCTTCAGTACCACAATGAAATACTCCTTGCCCTTGGCTAAATACGTTAAACGGCACCATGCCGCGCAGTACCGTATGGCGTGGCAATAACTGTTGCAACTTGTCACCATTGCTAACGCCATTTTGGAAGCTGATTACCACCGCATCTGTGTGACCGTGCCGGGAGATAAGTTGGCCTGCTGCTCTAGTGTCACCACTTTTTACTGTGACCAAAATATAATCGGCGTGAGCGAGTGCTTCACAGGTGGTATGGAATTGGAGTAACGCTGCGTGGCGGGCATTGGTAGCGATGTGGCTATGGCGGCCTTGCCAGTCGGTCACTGTGAGGCCATGGCTTTGGAGTTGCTGTTGCAAGCGAGGGCGGCCAATCAAGCTGATAGCTGTGGTGGTTGCATCGCTATTGGCTGCGAGACAGCCGCCGAGGTAGCAACCAATGCTCCCTGCACCAAGTATGGCGATATTGACGGGTTTGCTGCTGACCATGTTTTAAGCCATCCATGGTTGATAATTAGGGCGTGTGCATGAGTATGCGTTAAATGTTCTTTGATGCAAATTTAGCCAGCAAGATAGCTTTTAACTAGGCAGTGTCGTAGTTAGCTGTTTAAGTTTACCCCAAGCCTTCGGCTTCACTGATGTCGGTGCTTTTAGGGGGGATGTCGCGGTGGTGACGGCACATTCTTGTATGCATTAGCGGGGGAGCTTCGCCCTCTTTGGAATCCCCTTTGCCTTAGGTCACAGTCCAAAACGCTTCGCTGGACTGCTCCAATGCGGCAGAAGATCAATAGCGGTAGTGCTTTCCCCTTGTATCAGAACTCGCCTAGCCGGTGCTTTAACTGTATTCGAAAGAACAACACTTAATTGAGACACAGCCTTTAACTAGGCCCCCCATTTTGTTGTGTTTCGGTTTCATGGAGGCCGTTATCTTGGTTGGGAACTCCGCCTTTAAGGAGATCTGTTACCGAGCCTAGTATGGATGTAAGCGCCATGTTGCTGGTAGAGCAGCTAAACATCTACCTGAACATTAACATCCAATATCAATGGCCTGCCTTGGCGGGCCTTGATAGATACGTTAGGACGAGGTAATTACTTCTCTAGCCCTTGCAAAACCTGACGAACCCGCTCTGCATCGGGCTTATCTAAACAACCAATTGAGGCAGGGGTCTGGCCACGAGTCTCAATGGAGATGGTATCCCACAGTAGGCCACGGCGGTGGGAAAATCCCGCCACCTTCTCCCAGAGGATCTCCTCATCGTTGGAGGTAAACCCTAACAAGCCATAGGAGCGGATAATCAATTTCTCGGGGGTAAAGAATGCCTGCTGAGGGTGAAGCCGCAGCTGGGTCAGCACAGTGGCGACGACGTTGGCCTGCACCTCAAATGTGTCAATGTTAGTGGCCGAAACCGTGCTGATACGAGTGCCACACCAGCGGCATTTCGTTGCACCTTCAGGGTTTAGCGCCAAGCACTCCTGACAACAGACGCCGACAATGCGCTCTGTACAATAACGGCAGATGTTGGCCGCGACGGGGATATCGCTAAGACACTCAGGGCAGGATTTGGTTTCCATAATCGGTATTCACTTCCTTGTACGTATTTAACGTAGCTGCTGGTTCAGACAGCTCTCCTAAAAGCATTGTGGCATAGGCGGTTAGGTCAAACTTTGAACTGCACCCATAAGAGCGTATTTGTTTTTGTTGAAAATAGAAAAGCGCCGCAGGTGCGGCGCTTTAGATGTTCGACTAGGTGGATTACTCCTTTATGCGGGCATCGACGTTGTCGAGGTACCTATCCATGTCGCTTTTCAACAGCCTTGCTGTAACTATTATTGTTCACTCATTTCGTGTTCAAAGCCGTGGCAGGTGCCACAGGCGAACGGATCTGGGAAGGTCTTACTTAGGGAGTAATCACTGTTATGGCTTGGATCAATCAAGTCTCCGTATGCCTCATAGTTGCCGCTCGGCTTGCCTACAGGGGTTGTGCTACGGAAACGTTTGTTCGACACGTTGTCTTCAACAGGAATAGCCTTGGCTATGCTGGCGTTACCATGATTGTTAGGCAACAGGCCGGAACCGTTATTGCTGTTATGACACCAAAAACAACGAGCACTGCGATTGTGACCCTCTTGGGCGCCGTTATTGCCATGACAGGTTGCACAGTAGTACGGCTGAATATCGTCAAAGCCGTCGGCGGAGTTGGTTGGCCAGCTTGCGCCACCATGGCCTAAAGGTTGCTTCTCTGAATTGTGACATTGTGTACAGTCGGCGATCTTCCAACCAAAGTGAGTCTCGTCAAGGATAACTGAGTTACCCTGAGGTGCGGTTGCCGCAGCCAATAAGCGCAAATCGGCGACTTCTGAGGCATCCTTAGTTGGGTACAGGTCAAAGTCGCCGCGGCTATTCAACGTGGTGTGCTCCAACTTATCGTCTGCAACGTACACGCTGACGATGCCATCTTCGCGCAGGTCGATTTCTGGCACATTGTATAGATCTCTGGTATCGACGTCGGCCAACATCATCACTTCGGGAGCGAAAGGTAAAACCACCGACCCGGAAACATCGTTCAAGGTGGCACCACCAATGGCTCTATAGGATAGCCACTCTTTGGTGCAGGTCTCAGGGTCAACCTGACCTTCTCCTGGTGCAGACGATGTGCCATCAAGGTTGATGTTACACATTGGAGCAAGGCCGTCGAAATCGCCAAGAGCTTCTAGCTCTCCCTGAATAGGTGCTGAGGCAACCCAGCCGCCATAGGCACCTTTCCAAGGGTTATGCATCATGGCAAAGCTGTTGACGATTGCTCCGGTGTTCATCACCGGCCACCAACTAAAGCGAATATCCATCTCTTGTTGTTCCGCCAGTGACATCCACACATCCATGGCGGTAATCACGCCAGGTTGAAATACATCAGAGCGGACGTTGTAGGCGGTTACCTCGATGTTATTGGCAACAACCTCAACGCCATTTTCTGGGTTAAGGTCGATATGCATGAACAGCGGTACGATAAACTTGCCATTGTTTGCCGCGGTACGGTCTTGTTCTCGTTGCCAAATCCAGTGACGCCGATTGGTCATCACTTCATCGTGGACCAAGAACCGCATCTCGGTGGCTTCGCGTACCCAGAAAGTGTCCATTCTTTGGTAGTTGTAATCGTGGCGCATGCCGCCATACTGAGTGGTCTGGCCGCGATCGGTGATGGAGGCAAAGTGCCAGTCGTCAGAGTTGTAGTACTCACCGTCGTTACTATTAAATTCGCCGTCGCCGTTGCTATCCCAAGACAAACGGAACTCGAAGGTGTTGTACTTGGAGTCTTTATAGCTGATGACATCGCCTTCAAAACGCATGTCATCGCGAGTTGCCACGGTATAGCGCAATACGTCAAAGGCGTTGTAATGGCCCTCAACAAAGATATCTGGTCGCGAGGTTCCGGCGCCGAAGCCGTCTGGGTTGGTTGCCAAATAGTCAATCATCTTCTGAGTATCTAGCGTATAGGTTGGCCCCACCTCTTCGTTGGAGATTCCAGCTAATCCGGGATCGCGGTGGTTGATCAAGCCATCGCCATTTTGATCGTAGGATGCGTCACCGTTTGCCATTGCGATGTAGGCAGTCGATAACCAAGGTTGAACGTTGTCAATCAGGGTTCCGATGGTCATGTATAGGTTGCCCTTTAACCCCGTATCCTTTAACTCGAAGTAGGGGGTTTCAATATAATCCCAACCTTTACTTTTTTCGGTAGGCTCAGGGTCGGCAGGGGATGGGTTTACGGCGGCGTTGTCATTATCGCTGCCACAAGCGGCCAAAGCCAATGTGCATATAGTTAAAACGGCTAGTCTTTTTTTTATTAACATCACTTATCCATGCTTTTTGTTTAATCAAGACTGCATGGTAGGAAGAGGATTAGAGTTGGTAACCGTCAAAAATAACACCAATGCTCAAGTTTTAAATTGAATTGTTAACTCGAGCTTGTAAAGGATACTATCCTTGTTGGTCATAGTTATCTTTTATTCAACTTCAGTGGTGAATTTATTTCCAACTAGGAAAAGAGTGAGATGCCCTGAGTCAGCTAATTGATCCTAGCAAACCTCAACACCATGTCCGCATTAATCGGAGACCACTACTTATAAGCGCTGAACCATTACTGTTCATAGCGGTTAATAACTAGGGGAGTAGCGAGAAATTGTTCTATTTTTATGGCCAGCTCGAAGATAACATCGACCTGCACATTTAGTTGTACAATCGCATTATGAACACTCTGGAAGAACTATAATAACAAGCCTTATTTATACTAATAACAGGTTTGCCACTATCCTAACTATGCCTCCAAAAAACTTTTTAGCCATCTTAGTCTTGAGCCTGATCCGTTGAGATTACTTGCTGGATATTGGTTTTTAGTTCCAGCTCAGCTATAAATTATCTGTTTTATAGTCTTAAATGTGGCATCTGCTAGTTGTCATAGCCTCTATATTAAGCAGTTATTTTTAGCTAACCTTACCATGTCAGTTTTATTACTTGCACCAAGAATATTTTTGGCTCGGTCGAGGTGATAGTTTACACCACGCTCTGTAAGGCAAAGCTTATGACCAATATCTTTACAACTGTTTCCTTCAGCTGCTAATTGTATAACGGCTCGAGTTTTTTCATTAATTACACCATTGAAATTATTTGGGTTCACTAGGCTAGGATAACTTCTGGTCAAATAAAAATGGGTCAAATCAAGTGTTGTTGTGATCAAAGGTTTATTAACGTATTCGATTAACTCTTGTTGGCTTCCGCTTGATGTGATGCAAAAATAGCCAACAAAGTTGTCGTTTTCGCAAAAGCTATAGAATTCAACTGCTGAGTTTATATTTAGCTCGCTGCACAGCTCAATTGTTCTCGCTAAACTTTTACCTTCGCATTTGTTGAAAGGACCGAAATATAACCCTTTGGGCCAATCTCCGTTCAATTGGAACTTCATTACATTATTATAGTCCTGAAGTACGATTCTTTGCAGACGGTCAAAAAGCACTCTGAACTCATCATCAGTAGATAATACAGGATAGTTTAATATCGTACTGCTAATTTTTCTTTCTGCTAGTGGCCCATTGGAGTTGGACTTTAGTCCACTAACAGGAAAATTTAGGTAGGCGATTCTACAACCTTCTACTAAGGAGGTCAGTTTTCTAAAGTCGGCTAGTATTCTTCTCATTAGCTGTCTATATCAATAGGTATTAATCACAAGGCTACGGTGGTGGATCTTATCTGACTACCGTCAAAATTGACACCGAATGCGGGCTGGATATTATTTTTGTGATCTTCATCTTTTTTACTGAAACAAGGCGCCCACATGAGTATACGTTGGCCAGAGTGGGAAATATCTGCCAATGCGTAGCGCCGTTGGGTGTGGGCACTGTGACGGTGTGTTTGAATGATGCTGAAGCGTTGTTCGATATTCATGTTGTTGCTCTGTCGAGTAGAAGGTTAAATAGCTACCACGCGATTTAGGCCGTTGTAGTGCGAAACAAGCGCACACCGTCAGCGCTTAACCAGGCCATCGCCGCGGTACGAAATTTGATTATATGGATGCCACTAAGCTGCTCAACCAACTGTTGCATTGCCGGATTATGGCCAACCCACAATTGGCATTGGTCAGATTGGTTAGCTTCAGTTTTGTAGTCATATAGCAGGTTGTTCCAGTCGTGCAGCTTGGCCATGTAGAGCTCGGGCAACTGCAGGTAGGTCGCGTTGGGGTAGGACGCCGCGACCACTTTGGCAGTAGCAACGGCACGGACGGCATCGCTGCAGATGATCTGAGTTGGTGTTAAGTGCCATTGTTGTAGCTGTGTCAACACCTTAGGGAGAGTGTTAATCCCGCGGGTTGCCAGCGGCCGCTGCCAATCTTCAAGCGTTGGCTGATCCCAACAGGATTTAGCATGGCGCAGCAACACTAATGACATAACTAAGTTGTTCCAGTGGTGGGCAGCAGCGTCAAGCCGCTGCCCATGGCACCGTATGCGGCAATAAACTCAAGCGTTGGCCGCTTGCAGCTCTAACTGTTGCGCGAGCTCTGGGGCGATATTGAGCTGCCTTGCTAACTCCTGCAGATAGGACTTTTCCATAAAGCTCTGGTCATCCACCATCAGCGTCGAGACCAAATAGAGTTCTGCTGCAAGCTCTGGGCTGTTGACCCCAGCGGCAACGTCGGCGGGATCCAACGGTTTGGCAAGTTCAGCATCAACAAATTGGGCAACGCTAGCACTGGCACCGGCTTGTTGCACCGCCGCTTGGAGCTTTTGTCGTTCCTGTTCATCGACATGGCCATCCGCTTTGGCTGCGCCAATCATCGCCTTTAAAATCTGTTTGGATGCAATTTCATCCGGCGCTTGCAGCTGAGCGACTGTAGCCGAGGTAGGTGTCGTTGCTGCAGGTTGAGTTTGCGCTGCTGTAGGCTGAGACGATTGGCTCTGTTGGTAGCTTTGAAACGCTTTGAGCGCTAAGGCACCAAGCGCAGCAGCTCCACCGACCTTGGCAACACCTTTGCCCATCTTTCTGCCTTTTTTACTGCCCATCAACATCCCCATTAGGGTGCCACCAATGGCACCGGAAGCTAGGCCGGTTAAACCGGAGCTAAGGTTACTGCCTAAGCCAGCTGTGGTTGTTGAAGGTTGTTGGGCTGGTGAGCTGTTGCTGTTTGGTGTTGTTGATTGTTGCGCCCCAAGCACTTGATTCAATAATCCCTGAAAATCCATGGTGTATCTCCTATTCGCTGCGTTCTTTTTTAGACGGCAGAATTAGTATAGGAGTTTCATCAAGTGGTTGATTTTTTATACGGGCTGCCGTTGAGGTAAGGGAAATCGGCCAGTGCCAGTAACGGCAGATCCTCATCGCTATCGCCATAGGCATAAATCCGCTCATATTGGCTCAGATCGAACCGAGCTAAAACCCGTTGCGCTTTAATCTGATTGGCGCAATCACCTTGCTGATAACCACCGGAGGCGCAGTTGCCAATGTAGCTAAGTTCAGAACACAGTAGGGTAATGCCGTTTTGTCTGCACCAAGGTTGTAGGTACAGATTGAGGGAGGCGGAGACCAGCACTACCGTATCGCCTTGCTGCTGGTGTTGGTGGAGTTTGGCCAGCATATCTGGTCGAAAAATATGCTGCTGGCGACCGGCAATATAACGTTGACCTAGTTGCTCAAGCCGTTCTCGTCGTCGGCCAGTGTAGGCTAAACGAGTGACACTACGACGAGTAATAGCGCTCGATAGCCAACCTTGTTGCCACGCCCATTTGAGTGGGACCAAAAGTGGGCAGGCAAGCGCCATCCGCCATACTGGTGTCGCGAACCATAAAAACGCGCTGAAGTTATCGTTGTGGGTTAAGGTTCCATCGAAATCAAACAGCGCGAGATTAGGTTTAGTCATTGGTAGTTACTTAGCTAGCAAAAATAATGGATTCAGCCTCTTGTGCCATCATCTCTGCAAATTGTACCTTGCCATCAACGATGGTGTACGGCACAAACACAACCATGGCGAAACCAGACTTATGGTCGAGGTTTACCGCCACTGCGTCTTGTGGTTCTTGAGCATCTTCACCGAGCAAAATTCCGGTGTCGTAAACTACTGCAGTAGCGATGTACTCACCTTCGCCAGCAGCTTGGCGCAAAACCAGCTGTAGATCGGCAACCATCGCTTCGCTTGGGTTTTCCTCTTCTTGATCCTCAGGCACATCAACGCTAACAAAGTCGCCCGCTGGAGTCATCGCAGCAGCAAACGGCATAAACTCACCGGTTTCGGTCAATAATTTGTGCGCCAATGGCATGGCTGCGTTCAGTAGCTCTTGTGCTTGGGCTTGGCCGTTGTCTTGAATATTAGTGGTGGTAGGTTCCATTGAACGCTCCGGTAAATCGAGAGTAGGGCGGGTATTTTAGGAGCTTTGACGGCAGTTACAATATGGCAGCTACAATAATGGCGCGAACATATAGAAAAACTGCTCCACCAACTTACTGACCAATGGCCGTTGTTGCCAAATGGAGTAGTCGTGGGCATAGCTGTGGTTTCGATATTGGTCAAACAGTAGCCGTATGTCATTGCACAGCTTAGGGTCATCGAAGGCGAGGGTAACCTCGCTGTTGAGCTGCAAACTGCGCATATCTAGATTTACCGTCCCGACCAAGCAATGCTCGTTATCGAACATCACCGCTTTGGTGTGCAGCAGCCCACCTTGGAATCGATAGATGGTTACCCCGGCGGCGAGCAGCTCGCCAAAGAAGGAACGACTGGCCCAGCTCACCATCATCGAATCATTTTTGTCCGGTAGGATCAATTCAACATTAACGCCACGGGCGGCAGCGGTGATTAGCGCTTCAAGCAGGTGCTCGCTTGGAACAAAGTAGGGGGCACAGAGGGTGATGTTTGCTCGGGCGTGATAGATCCCAAGCAATAATACCTTTTGAATCACATTGCTTGGCAGCGCTGTGCCAGATGGGATCACCTGAACCGCATAACGGTTGTCGTTGGGCTGGAAGCTATTCTCTGGCAACCGCTTGATAATTGAGTCACCGCCTTCAACTTGCCAGTCCCAAGCGTGGATCGCTGCGAGGGTAGTTGCCGCGGCACCATTGATACGGATCATCACATCAATCCACTGCCCAACCCCTTCGTTTTGTTTAAAGTGAGCGGGATCGATCATGTTCATTGAACCGGTGTAACCGATTTGATTATCGATCACCAATATCTTGCGATGTTGGCGCAGATCAAGGCGTCGCAGGAACATCTTGAACGGATTGACGCTGAGAGCATCAACAACATGAATCCCGGCGTAGCGCATCCGTATTGGCCAGCGGCCATTGAGAAAGTCACGACTGCCTGCGGCATCTAAGATCAAATGTACTTCGACCCCACGCTTGGCTGCAGCGATAAGCAGGTTAGCGACATGGTCAGCCTTGCCGCCCTCGTACCAGATATAAAACTCGAGCTGAATAGTGGATTGCGCGTGTTCAATGTCCTGACACATTCGGGTAAAGATGTCAGTTGGAGTAGACAATAGCTCCAGTTGGTTGCCTAAGGTTGATGGGATCCCAAGCTGCTTGAAACATAAGGTATGAATTGGGTGCGCATAAGCACCTAAATTATCTTGGTATTGGGGATCGAGGCGGGTAGTTTCCGCCAGCGACTCTCGCAATGTCTGGTACAAGACTTGAGCGCGTCGCTTACGTCGACGGCCGAGATAACGCTCACCAAAAAGCAGATAAAAAAGCACCCCGCCAATAGGAACAATAAAGATAACTAGCAGCCAGGCTAACGATACACCGACAACTCGGCGCTTGAGTGCAACTCGCAAAGACACTGCTGCCACTAACAGGTAGTAGGCAGAGAGTCCGAACCATAAGGCGAGTTGGTAGAGTTTATCCATAGCTGTTGCTGTTTACTCCGCTGTTGCCAGTGAAAACGAAACGATCATAGGAGCATGATCGCTGGCATCAAATTGGTCTAATACCATAGCGCTGCCTGTAACTGTACTTAAGTGCTGGCTGAAATAGATATGATCTAAGCGGTGGCCAAAAAATGACTTTATCTCTCCCGAGTCAGCAAAATACACCTCAGATAGACCAAGCGATGCCACCACGTTATCGAGGCGCCGCTGGCGGCTATCGCTCCAGCTGTTAAAGTCACCACTGAGTACTACTGGCCCATTGTGACTGGTTATTTGCTTATGTAAATCATTAAGTTGATTCTGGTATTGGGCATCAGTAACAAAGTTGATCGCATGAATGTTGATCAGCAATAGCTGTTGCCTGTGTGGCAACAGATGTTGGCTATAGAGCGCGATTTTAGGGGTGTCACTTACAGGCTCGGCAGCGGTTGTTAGCCGGACGAAATGGTCGACAGCCGGGGTGGGTGTCGCGGTTAATAATCCCGAATAACCGCTGTGGGTAATGAGATTGGGGGCATACACCGCATTGCTATTACTGGGATTTTGCTTACTGGCGGTTAATGACACCTCCTGCAGGGTGATTAACTCAGGTTGGTATTGTTGTTCAATGGCTGCGAACTGCTGCTGCCATTTGGGTTCGTAACTGCGTTTTTGGATATTCCAATTGAGCAGAGTGAATGAGTGAGATAACGAGGGTTGTGGGGAGGCGGGCAGAACCCAGCTTTGAGGTGCAGCCGCCTGTGGCAACTGCAGGTAAGCGTAGCTGCCGATGCCCAGCAATAAGGCAACAACGGCGAGAGTCCGTAAGCGCATAATTTTCACGATGCTCCCCCTCAAATGAAAAACCCCTACACAGTGGCAGGGGTTTGATTATAAATGTTTTGTCTTACCAGATCTTCACGCGTTCAGCTGGCTCGATGTACATCTTGTCGCCTTTGCTAACGTCAAAGGCTTGGTAAAACTCATCGACGTTAGCCAAAGGACCGTTGGCACGGAAATGAGCAGGTGAATGCGGGTCAGTGGCGACACGGTTACGGAGAGATTCCTCTTTGTACTTTGCACGCCAGATTTGAGTGAAGCCAATGAAGAAGCGTTGATCGCCAGTCATGCCATCAATAACCGGAGCTGGCTTGTCTTCTAGCGAATAGTGGTAGGCCTTGTAGCCGATGGTAACACCAGAAAGATCACCGATATTCTCGCCTAAGGTAAGCTTGCCATTAACGTTAAGATCGTCAAACACTTCAAAGGCGTCGTATTGGGCAATAAGCGCATTACCTAAGCCTTTGAAAGCCGCTAAATCTTCGTCGGTCCACCAGTTATTGAGGTTGCCATCGCCATCGTAACGGGAGCCTTGGTCATCAAAGCCGTGGCCCATTTCGTGGCCGATTACTGCACCGATACCGCCATAGTTAACTGCGTCATCAGCATCCATATTGAAGAATGGAGGCTGTAGAATCGCGGCTGGGAATACAATCTCATTTGACGGTGGGTTGTAATAAGCGTTAACCGTTTGTGGGGTCATGTGCCATTCCCACGTATGGATTGGGCCACCGATCTTAGCGACTTCACGCTCGTGCACCAGTATGCCGGAGCGCATACGGTTACCAACCAAATCGTCGGCTTTAACCTCGAGTTTACTGTAGTCTTCCCACTTGTCTGGATAACCAATTTTAGGGGTAAAGGCTGCCAATTTTGCTTTGGCTTTCTGCTTGGTTTCGTCACCCATCCAGGTCAATTCATCAATTGACTGGCCGTAGGCGGTACGAAGGTTTTCAACCAGCACGGTCATACGAGCCTTGGCTTCAGGGGTAAAGTGACGCTTAACGTAAACCTTACCAACCACCTCACCCAGATCACTGTTGACGATATCAACAGCGGTCTTCCAACGGGGCTTCATCTCTTGCTGACCTTGCAGTTTGCGCGAGAAGAAATCGAAGTGCTCCGCTTCAATGTCACTGCTCAGTAGCGGCGAATAGGCGTTCAACGCATGCCAAGTTTGGTAGGTCTTCCACTCTTCAACGCTAAAGCTTTCCATCACAGCGGCTAGCGCTTTGATGTAGTTAGGTTGGTTAATGATGACGTAATCAACATCCGCTACACCTACTGCAGCCATGTATGCAGTCCAATCAAACTTGCCATTCAGTTCCGATAACTCAGCGGTAGCAAATTTGTTGTAACGCTTTTCGCTGTCGCGGTTTTCAACATTGGTATTGTGGTGTTCCGCTAAGGCAGTTTCGATTGCCAAAATTTGTACTGCGGCTTCACTAGGATTAGGCAGATTGGCTAACGCAAACATGTTTTCGATATGGGCTTGGTAGTCCGCACGCAACTTGCTTGAGCGCTCATCGTCCTTGAAGTAGTAATCACGATCTGGCAATGACAAACCGGATTGCCAGATGTGCGCCGCGTAGGTGGTGGAATTCTTGGCGTCGATAGAGACGTAAGGCACAAACGGACTGTTGATGCCGATTTTGGCTGCGTGGCCAAAGTAGGCTGCTAACTCGCTGAAGTCATTGATGCCAGCAATGTTATCTAGCTCAGCCTGAATAGGCTTGAGGCCCAAGGCATTAATGGTGTCGGTGTCCATCACCGAGTTGTACAGTGCGGCAACCTTTTGTTCATCACTGCCTTCGACTAGGTCTGTTTTCCCGGCCAGTTCATTAATGATGTTCTTAACGTCTTTATCGGCTTTATCGCGTAGATCGTAGAACACACCTGTGCTAGTGCGATCCGCCGGTACTTCGTTGTTTTTCAACCAAGTGCCGTTGACGTAATTATAGAAATCATCCTGAGGACGGACGGCGTAATCGAAGGTGCTTTGATCGATACCAGAGCTGAGTGCCTGTTGCACCGCTTGCGCCGTCGCGCTGGTTTCCGCTGTTGAAGCGGTCATTTGGCTGCAACCCGCCAATGCAATGGCGGAGGCACACAGGCCGGTTAATACGATTTTTTTCATCCACTTGTCCCTATGGCTTGACGTTATTTTGACACGATAGTACCGATGGGAGTATCAACGGTCAAAAGGATAGGTAACGATTGTGTTATGCATTTTGTAACCATGTGTTGTTCAACCACATAACTGAGTGAATGAGTAAATTATTTGTTCTCATCGAGAGTGTTAATTGACCATGAGGAATTGGGAATGACCAAAGCGAAGGTAGGTGAGTTTCTGTGGCAAGATCTCACAGTGGCTAATGCCGATGGGGTTGCTGATTTTTATGCCCAAGTTGTAGGTTGGGAAAAGAAAGCGGTACCAATGGGTGACTATAGCGACCACGGCATGATGGTTGCTGACGAGATGAAGGCGGGGATCTGTCATAACCAAGGAGAGAATGCGGCAATACCGCCGCAGTGGTTGCTGTACGTAGCGGTGGCTGATTTGGCTACAAGCGTAGCGACCGTGTCTGCTCTTGGTGGAAAGATCTTAGTGGCGCCGAAGGCGATGGGGGAAGACCAGTTTGCGGTGATTGAAGATCCTGCTGGTGCGGTGTTAGCACTGTACCAGCAGGCTTAAACAATCTAAGCAGGACGAGGGGTGAGGTGAAACAGCGGCTTGGTCAAGCGCTGTGATAACACCACCCCCATTAGGATCAATCCACCGCCAACGATTTGCGCATTGTGGAGCTGCTCACCCAACCAAAAGGCTGCTAACACGCAGGTGATTAGCGGGACTAGATTCATGAACATGGTAGTGCGGCTTGCACCTAAATGAGTAATACCGACCAACCAGCTGTAGGTGGCACACAGTGAACCTGCAATGCCAGCGTAGATGATAAGTGGGATCGCTTCAGCGCTGATCTCTTGGCTTGGGCCGAAAAGATAGAGCGGCAGCTGCCATATCACGCCCAACATAATCTGCATGTACAGTGACTGCCATAGTGTCAGTGGGATCGTCCAGCGCTTGAGCATCACCCCATAGAGCGCATAGGCACTGGCGCCGATAAGCAGCAGTCCATCGCCGTGGTTAATTCCTTGGTCGATAATCGATAGCGGATGGCCATTGGTTAACAGCAGCACCAGCCCAAGGATTGAAACCACCGCACCGATAGCTGTACCAACGGTTGGGGTTTCCCGCATCAGTGGCACACTCAGTAGCAAGGTTAGCAGCGGCACTAGTGCGCCAATTAGCCCCATGTTGGTGGCGCTGGTTGTTTGTGCTGCCATATAGGCTAAGGTTTGGAAAACTACGATGCCTAACAGGGCAAGTACGGCGAGCTTCGGCAGTAATGATCGGATCAATTGACGTTGCTTCCACACACCGGGAGCAACGAATGGGGTCAATATCAGCCCGGCTAATAGCCAACGGGCGAATGAGATAGCGGTTGGTTCGATAACGCCGACCGACATTTTGCCAATAATGTTATTTCCACCCCAGAGACAAACAGCAAGCAGAGGGTAGAGAAAATAGGAGTTCATTTGGAGCTGATACCACTAGCTACGAATTAAGTCATCATTATACTAGTGTCCCGTATGGCTAAGATAACGCAAAACGGACATTATGCAATTGAGTCAAGACACCGCCGCTGAACAGTATCGATACCCACTGCCGTTTGACACTCAATCGGAAGGGATCTATCTGCTCCGTGAAAATTACGCCCCAGAGACTCAGTTCTCAGCTCATCAGCATCCGTGGGGGCAGCTCAACGTTGTTGAAAGTGGAGTGTTGGAGTTCACTATCAACGACAGTTTGATGCTGTCGCCACCACAATACGCCATTTGGATTCCACCAAACACCACCCATTCCAGTTACAGCCGTCGTCACGTAGCCTATCGTGCGGTGTTTATCTCAGTCGCTTGGTCGAAGCTAATGCCCTCCAAACCGTGCATGATTAAGATGACCCCGTTATTGCGAGCTGTATTGGCGGATTTAGGTGAGCGTGGTGTTGCAGCGCCGCAAACCGATGCGGACCTTCGCCTGGGGCAAGTACTGTTGGATCAGTTGTTGCAATCGGAGGCCGAACCGGTCTATTTGCCGTGGTCGAAGGATGCCATGCTCGAACCTATCCTCAGCACCTTAGAGCGCGAGCCTGATAACAATAGAACCTTGTCGGCATGGGCGGCATACCGTCACACCACCGAACGTACTTTAGCCCGTCGATTTCAAAAGCAGCTGCAGATGAGCTTTGTTGAATGGCGTTCTAGACTGCGATTCTTAACTGCCATAGGCATGCTCCGTCAGGGGCTCCCGATTAAAGAGGTTGCACTCAATTTGGGCTTTAGTACCTCGTCTGCGTTTATTGCTCAATTCCGTCGTCATGGTGGCATGTCGCCGGAACAATATCGGCGCGAGCGGAATTTGCTACCCAATCGACTTTGACCGAGGTTGGTTTGCGGTACACTGAGATTGCAGTTAGATAAAGGAGTACAAGGTGAGAGATTTAACCGACATTCGCCGCGAGTATTTGCAAGGCGGATTGCGCAGTAGTGAGCTACCTCAACAACCGCTGGCGCTGTTTGAGCGTTGGATGGATCAAGCCTATAAGGCCGAGTTGATGGATCCGACCTCGATGGTATTGGCCACAGTGGATCAAAACGGCCAACCGTTTCAACGGATTGTACTGCTGAAACAGTTCGATGAAGACGGCTTTGTGTTCTACACCAACTTAGGTAGTCGCAAGTCGCAGCACATTGCTGAAAATAACCAAGTCGGCATGTTGTTTCCGTGGCACGATCTCGAGCGCCAAGTGCACATCACTGGTCGGGCAGAACGTCTCTCCAATATGGAGGCGCTGAAGTATTTCGCGTCCCGACCACGAGACAGCCAATTGGGCGCGTGGGCTTCTAACCAAAGCAGCAAGCTGTCGGCACGGTCAGTGTTAGAGGGTAGTTTCATGAAGATGAAGGATAAATTCGCCAAAGGCGAGATCCCTCTGCCAGATTTTTGGGGCGGTTATCGGGTCAAACCCGACAGCTTTGAGTTCTGGCAAGGGGGCGCTAAGCGCTTACACGATCGCTTTCTGTATCAAAAAACAGGCGCCGCTTGGCAAGTGGATCGCCTAGCGCCGTAGTCTACTGTCGATAGTGCTTCTACCTAAACGCAGCTGTGGCTGCGTTTTTGCTATTTAACCAGCAGTTACGCTGAAATTAAATTCACTAATGGAGTAAAAGTCGTTATCTTTCACAAAGTTGGCTCGTGACTAAATAGAGTGACGTAAAAATTGTTAAAATCATAAGATCAAATAAATAAGCACGGAGCGCTTAGATAACAGTGTTTGCATCCCAGCGACAAGACAGAACAGCAAGTAAGCAACGGTTGTACTGTTATTTAGCAGCAACACTACTGGGCTGTATTGGGTTGCTGGTTAACCTGTTTCCTATTCCGCTGTTTGCCAACGTTCATCTTATTCTCGGTAATGCTGCGATATTGATCGCCTCGGCCCGGTTAGGGCGAGGACCGCTGTTGTGGTGTATGTTACTGACCGTTTCTGGGCTCTACTTTAGCTTCGGCCAGCCGATTAGCTACTTCTTGTTTGGTTTAGAAGCGCTGTTTGTTAATGAGCTTCGTCGCCGTGGCCAATTTCTTCTTTATGCCGATCTAATCTACTGGACGTTGCTAGGCATGCCACTGGCCTACTTGCTGTTCAGCCTCAGCCCTTATCCAAACCAGTATATGCTGTTTAGCGTAGTTAAACAGGGATTCAACGGTGTACTTTATACCGCCATAGCGAGCGTTATTTTAATGTTGATGCCTAAATGGTGGTTGCAGGGGGTAAGCGATCAGGAGGTGGTGAATCGAGATTTTCGTGACAAGCTGAGTTATGGCGTAGTTATCTTAATTAGCTTGTCGTTAATGGTGTCACTCTTGCTCTCGAGTTGCTATCTGATCCGTACTCAACAAGAACTGCTATTTCAACAAATGGATAGCGCTAGTGTTCGAGTGAGTGACGATCTTGAGCAAATCATCAACCGCTACGTTGATGCGATTGAGATTGCGGGCAAATGGATGCCAACCGAAACCGCGGTTCGCCAAGATGCCGTTGCGGAGCTGCATCAACAATACCAAGGGTTTTCAAGCATTTTAGTCGCAAAAAATGATGGATCTGTTGTCGCAGCAACTCCCCGCAGTTACCTTGACCATTCGCCGCAATTTGCGGTGCGCCAATACAGCTATTTAGCCAACAACTTTGCTATTCATAAAACCCAACTCACTGGTGCGCAGTATAGCGGTGAAGATAACGGCGGTTACGTGGTTGTTGCTACTGCGCCGTGGTTCGATCCATTAGGGAATGCCGATGGGGTTATTGAAGCCACTATTAACGTGCAATATCTGCGCTCGCAATTGGATCTCGATGGTCACTTGCGCTTGGTCATAACCGATAGTGATGACCAAGTTGTTATTGCTTCGAAGGGGTTGAACATTGAGCCGCTTAGCCCATTAAAAATCAGCGCCCAGCAGCCAACGGATTCAGCCGCCGTTAATTTGGTCAAACTCAATCAGCATGACGATTTCTTTGAGCAAACTACGTCGTTGACGCAGGGGTGGACCTTACACGTATTAACCGCTTATAAGCCGGTAATTGAACGAGCAGAACAACAGTTCCTCATTGGCCTGTTGATCCTCATTGTCGGTTCGGTTGTGTCGACTATGCTAACCCGCAAGCTCAGCCGCCATTTGACTAAACCATTAGAGATGCTTACCAAGCAGTTGGCATTGCCATACCAAGCGGCGGACTCGATGCGTCGTTTGCCTTTGGGGTCAGCGAGAGAGATTTTGCTGTTGCATCGGGAGTTAAAATATCAACGCCAGTCGATTGCTCAATACCAAGAACAATTAGAAGATAAGGTGGCTAAGCGTACTGCTGAACTAGCGGCAGCGAACACCAAATTAGCCAGACTAGCGCTGCGCGATGGCTTGACTGGTGTCTACAATCGCCGTCACTTTAACGATCGTTTTGAATCATACCGTCAGTACAGTTTGCGCTCTGACCAGCCATTGCTATTAGCGATGATCGACGTAGATCACTTCAAGCGGGTTAATGATAATCATGGCCACCTTGTCGGAGACGATTGTCTTAAAGCGTTGGCTGCGGTTATCCAAACGCACTTTAGTCGAGAGAACGATTTGGTGGTGCGATATGGAGGCGAAGAGTTTTTGTTGTTGCTGCCGCACATGACGATTGAGACGGCGCAGCTTCAGCTTGAACAGTTGCGACTTGCTGTGCAGCACCGTAGCTTGGTAACGCTAGCGGATGGAATGCAGTTAACAGTATCCGTTAGTATCGGTGCGATTATTGCTGATGCTGGCTTGTCCAATAGTTACGATGATTGGGTATTTATTGCCGATCAAGCGCTGTATCGAGCCAAAAATAGTGGCCGTAATCGATTGGAATTAGAAGCTCATGTCGATTCTGCTGTTAAAAACAGCGCTAAACAGGCCCAGACAAGTGCACTTACCACTTCGCTTAATGAACTGGGGTAAACTAGTAGAATTAGTGGGATAGTTGAAAGAGTTATGGCTGAATTACAACATTTGATGGACCGCAACCGTGATTGGGCAAAGCGTGTCACCACCGAAAAACCTGAATTTTTCACCAATTTGGCGCAACAACAATCGCCAGAGTATCTTTGGATTGGTTGCTCAGACAGTCGCGTACCTGCAAATCAGATCATCGATCTGGAGCCAGGTGAGGTGTTTGTTCACCGCAACATAGCCAATGTGGTTAATCACCATGACTTGAACGTCCTCTCAGTACTGCAATACGCTGTTGAAGTGCTTAAAGTTAAGCATATCCTGATCGTCGGTCATTACGGCTGCGGTGGCGTCAAAGCTACACTGGATGGGCAACGTCTTGGGCTTGCAGACAACTGGCTCCGCTCGGTTAAAGAAGTTTATGAAAGCCACAGCGGCGCACTTGACCTGTTACCAGAGGAACAACGCTTTCGTCGTCTGTGTGAATTGAATGTGATTGCGCAGGTGATGAATACCTGTCAAACCACAGTGATCGAATCAGCTTGGGCCCGAGGTCAGGAAGTAAAGATCCACGGTTTAGTCTACGACCTAGCAGATGGTTTACTACGGGATCTGTCGGTTAAGATTGACGGGATGGAACGAGCAGCCATCAGCTGTAACCAAGCGATTCGCGCTCTTATTGAGTAGCGTTAAGCGCACACCCAATAGCGCAGGAAAAAGGGCGAGAGGGAATACCTCTCGCCCTTTTAAAATTTTGGTTGGCGGGATTCTCAGCGCTCTACCTATCTAAGTTCAGTGGTAGAACTGAACTCAGTAGGTGTGGTGATCCTGTTCGCTTTTTTCCTTGTCAGCAAAAATGGAGAGCTGTTCAGCAAACACCAAATGGATCTCTTCTTCGATATCTCGAAGACGTTCACGCAACTCAGCGATTGACTTAGCGTCTTCAAAGCGAGTCTTTAATAATGATTCAAGAGTCTGGTCAGTGTTTAACATCTGTTTCTCCATTACCCGCAACGGGAGCAAATCGAAATGGTCGTCCTAGAGCCAATTTTTGACCAAGGTGCTGTCAGTTTCAACAATAACCACAGTATCTGGCGAGGCCGCCTTTAGCGCAAGCTCTCCTTGCATCAATTCGTCACGACGGAACCAGTGCAGTTGAACCGTTTGCTCGATGCCATATTTCTCGAGCTGCTTTTCAATATTGGTGTTGGCTTGCAGATTGTTGATGGCAATCAGTTTATCGCCTGCGGCTAAGCCGGCTTGTTGAGCACTGCTACCGTTGCGGACGTTGATAATCGAGACGCCCCCGCTGACCGACTTATAGCGCGCACCAAAGTCGATATCGCAGGTTGTTTTACTGCGGCCGCCTTTATCGGTATTGCTGGCGCTGTTACGCAACGTCATGTCGCAACCGAACGTTGCTAACATCTCAGCCAGTGGCAGGTCGTCGGTGCGGTCGAGCCAAGCGAACAGATCGCTGACGTCGCGGCCAAGTAACTCTGCCACAATGTGCTGATGGCTGTCGTTGTTGGTACCAATGCCTTTGGCGCCAAAATCTTGCCATAGACGTTTCATGACGCAATCGAGACTGTGCTTGCCTTCGGTTTCGTGGCGTAGTGTCAAATCTAGCAACAGTGCGAACATGGCGCCCTTAGTGTAGTAGCTGACAATCGCGTTTTGGGCGTTTTCATCTTGCTTATAGAACTTCGTCCAAGCGTTGAAGCTCGACTCACGTAAGGTCTGCTTAAAACGACCAGCGGCGCGGGTTACTCGAGTCATGCCATGGGCCAGCTGATCCAAATAGGTAGCGGTGTCGATGCAGCCAGCACGATACACAATTAGGTCGTCGTAGTAAGAGGTGATCCCTTCATAAGCCCACAGCTGCGTGGTGTAGGTCTCTTCGCTTAGGTTATATGGGGTAAACTCAGCAGGCTTAATTCGTTTGACGTTCCAGTTGTGGAAATACTCGTGGCTGCATAGCGACAAAAAGGTGCGGTAGCCGTCGCTTTGTTCTGTTTCGTGGACACTCGGTAGATCATTACGGCCACATACTAGGGCGGTCGAAGCACGATGTTCGAGGCCACCAAAGCCATCACCGACCACCTGCGTCATAAACAGGTAACGCTCGTAAGGTGCGCCCCCAAACATCTCGATTTGAACTTCACAAATTTTCTTCAGATCGGCGCAGATGCGATCGGTATCGGCCCAATGCTGCCCAGTTAACACCAAATCATGGGGCACACCGCCGGCTTCAAATGTCGCCAGAGTAAACTCACCCATCTCTACTGGATGATCAATAAGTTCAGCGTAGTCGTTAGCACGGTACTGGCCATATTGGTATGTTTGCGCGCCATCAAGTGTCATCGCCGTAGCAACGCGCCATGCTTGATATTGCTCGCCTGCCGGAGCAAGCAACTGCACTGATACAGGCTTGTCTTCTTGGCCAACTAATGCGAGGAAGGTAGCTGAGCCATTAAAGAAGCCGTGAGTTTGATCCAAATGGGCGCCGCGAACGGATAGATCCCAAGCGTACACCTGATATCGAACAGTGAGCTGTTGAGTCTGATTCTGTGCTTGCCAGCTTTGTTTATCGGTTTGCACTAATTCAACCGCATTGCCGGCTTCGTCTTCGGCATTGATATCGATGATATGACGGGCAAAATCACGCACCATGTAGCTGCCTGGTAACCAAGCTGGTAGGTTAAATTGTTGCAGTGGTAATGCTTGGTCAGTGGTAATTTCGACAGCAAATAGGTGGGCGAGGGGATCAATCGGTTGGATCTGATATTGAATCATTCGTTAGAACTTCTTAGTGTTGTTTGTGGCTCGATTGTAGGCTTATCTTTACGGTTTTGTCAGTAATTCAACCACCTGTGGTTCTATTTTGGCAGCAATTATCGACAGCGATTTCTCCTATGGCGCTAGGATTCGTATACTTGCAGCAATTCTCTCCCTTACTAAGGAATAGCACGTGGCTGAAGAGACCATTTTTTCAAAGATTATCCGTGGCGAAATCCCAGCAGACATCGTTTACCAAGACGAACTAGTTACCGCATTTACCGATATTAGCCCCCGCACACCAACGCATGTGCTGATTATCCCAAACATTGTTATCCCTACGTGTAACGACATCACCGCAGAGCATGAGCCAACACTTGGGCGTATGTTTACCGCTGCGGCGAAGATCGCTAAAGCCAAAGGGATTGATGAAGACGGCTATCGCCTTATCGTTAACTGTAATAAACATGGCGGCCAAGAGGTTTACCATATCCATATGCATTTGGTCGGTGGTCAGCCACTAGGCCCAATGCTGGCGGTGTAACTGCAGCTATGGCATTACCCAATCGCGGTGAGATACCGCTAACAGGCTATGCGCAACGATTTGTTGATCAATTAGCGCAGTGTCGAACCTTAGGGATCCGCACCGTTGAAGCCAGTGAACGCCACATCATTTTGGAACTGCCGTATCAAACCCGGATTATTGGCTATCCCGATACTGGCGTAATTCATGGTGGCGTGATTACCACTTTAGCGGACACCGCCTGTGGTGCGGTGGTGGTCTGTGCTCTGCGCCATGCGACCGGTAATGTCGAACTCAGTCCAACCTTGGATCTTCGTGTCGATTACATGATGGCGGCCAAACCAGAGCAACCGGTGTTTTGTTACGCTGAGTGCCACAAGCTCACCAGTGCCATCGCCTTCGTTCGCGCCATTGTGTATCAGGACGATATTAACAATCCGGTGGCTCAAGCGGTGGGCTCATTTATGCGTATTGGCCCTGAGCTGGTGACGGAGCAGTTTCGCAAAGATATGGAAGGCGGCTAGATGGACTTTAAACAGAAGTTACAGCAGGCGGCGACCAGCAAAGATTTTGACGCATTGTTGCAATTGGTTCCCTATGCTCAGTTTATTGGCATGGAGTGTGAGCGCTATGGTGACGAAATGGTATTTCGTCTGCCGGCAAAGGAGGAGAACATCGGTAATCCGATGTTACCGGCATTGCATGGCGGCGTAATGGCAGGGTTTATGGAAATGTCGGCCATTATTCAATTGATGGTAATGATGCAAACCCCAAGGGTACCGAAGATTGTTGATTTTTCGATAGATTACCTTCGGGCTGGGTTACTGAGAGATACCTTTTGTGAGTGCATTATTACTCGACAAGGCCGGCGGGTAGCTAACGTTAATATCAGTATTTGGCAAAGTAGCCGTAAGCAACCGATAGCAACAGCACGGGCTCATTTTTTATTGGAATAGCGAGGCAACTACATCATGAGGAGCGACAGATGAGAGCACTAATTTTAGGGTTATTGTTGGTCATTGGCGGCTGCAGTTCGCAAACCGCTGGGATCGCAGTTCGCTCCGACACTACAGAGGTGCGAGTCGACTCCTACGCGGTTGCCGATGACATTACCTTGGCAGAGGTAAAGCAACGTAATGTCGGCGGTATGCTGCAGGGCAGCGCGTTGATTATCTCGACCACCAGCACCGATCGCTACTGGCAGTACAAGTTTACCTTTTTCGATGTTGAGGGCTTTCCAATCGAAGTTGACAGCAGCAATTGGGTGCCACTAAACCTTCACGGTGGTGAACAACGAGCGCTACAGGCAACGGCGAATAATGCTGGGGCTATCAGTTTTGAGCTGGTTGTTCGTCCAGCAACAGATGAGTAATCACAATAGCTAAAGAGAGTTAGGTTAGGATCACAGCTTAAGTCGATAGTTGCCGAAGTATTGACCATATTCAGGTTTGGTTCAGGTCAGACCATTAAAATATGAACAATGTTTTCGGCCTCATGGAAGATAGTTAGGTGCGGGCCGCCACCTAGTTAATCGGAGCAAAACCATGATCGAACAAGTTATTGAATTCTCGCCAATGTTGCTAGATACCCCAAATATGGCAGTGGTTATTTCCGTTATGACTGTCGGAGCATTCGCCTTGTGGGCGATGGTGGCACACGATATCTACCTTGGTGAAACCATGCCAAAACTGTGGGAAAAGTAAGCGCCATTCGCTTAGCTTAACCATCACGGTCAAGACCAACCCCGCTGATATGCGGGGTTTGTTGTATCTAAAGCTTGATAATAGCCAAACAAATATTGCTCCAGATCACATCTTATCTATATACTTGCCGCTGCCACGGGGTGTGCACAGCAGATTAACTGATTGCTGACTGAGATCCGCATTAGCGGGAACCCGTAGAACCTGATCCGGATAGTACCGGCGTAGGAATGGCTGCTGATTTTAGTTGCATTACGGTTGCCGCAAATGCAGCACAGATCCGCTCAATTCTTTACCCTCACTGCTCTGTCCGATCGCACGTTTTGTTAACAAGTGGATGTTATAACATGCGACGCTCTATTATTGCTTTGGCTGTAGTTTCTTCATTGGCCATCGCCCAAGAACAACCGATTGAAACCATTACTGTTACCGCAGATCTGCGTAACATCGAACTAAACCAGCTGCCTGGTTCTGCCACTGTTATCGACGAAGTTCAGCTTCAAGATGAAGGCGGTGAGCACTTTGAACAGATCCTCGATAATATCCCCAACCTTAACTGGTCTGGCGCTACCTCGCGTCCGCGTTACTTCCAGATCCGCGGTGTTGGTGAGCAAGAGGAATATCAAGGGGCACCGAATAGCTCCGTTGGCTTTATTGTTGATGATATCGACTTATCCGGGTTGGGCATGGCGGCGAGCCTGTACGATCTCGAGCAGGTTGAAGTGTTGCGCGGCCCGCAAGGCACTCAATATGGTGCCAACGCACTGGCTGGTCTTATCTATGTGAAAAGCCAAGACCCAACCGAAGCGGTAGAGTCGGGTATCAGCGTCACCTTGGCAGAAGACAGTCAGCAAACCTACGGTGGTTACGTTTCTGGTGCCTTGACCGATAGCCTTAGCGCTCGGACCGTGTTTCACCTCAACCAGCAAGATGGCTTTCGCGATAACCAATACCTAGGCAAAGACGACACCAACAAGCGCGATGAATTGACCTTCCGTACCAAGTTGTTATGGCAGCCGACAGACAGTTTTGATGCCAAGCTGACCTTCCTTCATGCCAATCTCGACAATGGCTACGATACTTGGACCTTGGACAACAATGGTTACAATAGTTCGAGCGACGAGCCTGGTGAAGACTCGCAGCGCACGAACGGTGCCTCGCTCAATATGCGCTTTGGTGTTAATGACAAGATGTCGCTGCGTACCATTACCAGTTGGACTAATACCCACGCAACTAACTCATTTGATGGTGACTGGTCTAACCCAGACTATTGGAGCGGCAAAGAGTGTGATGATTATGCTGGCGGCACTGAAGCGTGCCAATATGATTACACTTGGGCGAAAGATCAGCAGCGTGACACCTTAAGCCAAGAGATCCGTTTGAGTTCGGAAGAAGCAGGGCGGATCTTTGCCGGCAGCACCGACTGGTTAGTTGGCATCTACGGCAGTCGCCTGCGCGAGACTAACGATCTTGAAAGCTTCTACAATGGCTTTACTGATGAGATGTTAAAGTCCGATTTTGAATCGGAAAGCGTTGCAATATTTGGTCAGTTAGATAGTGAACTGGGCAAATGGTTACTCTCTTTTGGGTTGCGTTTCGAACATCGAGACGTTGAATATAAAGATGATTCCGGTGAAGACTTTGCGCCAGATGAAGACATGTGGGGTGGTCATATCTCGGCGACTTATCGCTGGAACGATCAACACAACAGCTACGTTCGAGTGGCTCGTGGCTATAAAGCCGGTGGCTTTAATATGGGCCTACCGGACTATTTGACCACCAATACCGAGTACGACTCTGAAACTCTCTATAACTACGAAATTGGCCTAAAGAGCACTTGGCTCGATGGCGATCTACGTAGCAATGTTTCACTGTTCTATATGGACCGGAAAGACCAACAGGTTGAAGCATCAATTCAAGACCCAGAGGATCCGCAGCGCTTCATTCTTTATACCAATAACGCCACCGATTCGAGTAACTACGGTGCTGAGATTGAGCTGAGCTATCAACTGCATCGTAACTTGGAACTGCATGGCAGCGCGGGGTGGCTAGAGACCGAATACGATGATTACGTGGTTCAGCTGAGTGAAACTGAATCTCGTGACCTATCTGGTCGTGACTTGGCTCATGCGCCGAATTACCAGTTTGCTATTGGCGCGACCTACCGTAACGATCAAGGTTGGTTTGCCAATGTAAACCTGAGTGGTAAAGATGAGTTTTATTACTCAGACACCAATGACTCCACTTCTGACTCCTACCAAGTACTTGATGCTAAAGTAGGCTACGAAGCAAGCGACTGGTCGGTGTACGTCTGGGGACGTAACCTTACCGATGAAGAGTATGGCGTCCGCGGCTTCTACTTCGGCAATGAACCGGATCTCGGTTGGGCCGACAAACAGTACATTCGCTACGGTGATCCGCAGCAACTTGGCGTAACCTTTAACTACCACTTCATGTAAGGAAAGCGACTATGCAGTTAAGTGTCGAAATTAGCCTTTACCCATTGCAGGATAACTACTTAGAGATCATTAAGTGGTTTATCGATCGTGTTGACGCCTACCCAGACGTACAACGACTTACCAACGGCATGAGCACCCAGCTTGGCGGCGATTACGACGTGGTGATGGCGTTGTTGGCAACCGAGATGAAAGCGGCTCATCAGCAGTGGGGCCGTGGTGTGTTTGTCTGCAAGTTTATTCCTGGCGGGGTTAATCTTGACCACAGTGAGTGATTGGTTAAGCGGCATCTTGGCAGATGCCGCTATCATGACCGGTTGGGAAGCGGTAGCGGTGGTGCTAGCAATTGCTTATCTCTTGTTAGCCATGAAACAAAGTCTGTGGTGTTGGGCTGCTGCGGCCATAAGTACCACGATATACATTGTCCTGTTTTGGCATGTAAGCCTGTTGATGGAGTCTGCACTGAGCATTTTCTATCTAGTGATGGCCGCTGTTGGTTTTTATCAATGGCGTTTTGGTGGTAATCGGGGCGAAGGTACCCCATTGATCCGCTGGAGTGTTAACAAACACCTTAGTGTTATTGGTACCACCGCACTGCTAGGCATTGGCTTGGGTTACGTTATGGCGACTCAAACCTCCGCTGATTTTGCCTATCTTGATGCGCAAACCACCTGTTTTGCCGTGGTTGGCACCTGGATGTTGGCGAAGAAAGTGGTTGAGAATTGGTTGTATTGGGTGGTGATCGACTTAGTCTCTATCTACCTCTATTTCAACAAAGGATTAATGCTTACTTCTGCCTTGTTTGTCGCCTATGTGGTGCTGGCATACATCGCTTATCGCCAGTGGCAGCAACAGTTAGAACAACAGCAAAACCAGCCGAATGACGGTCAACTTAACCCAGCCTAAAATGATGTGGCATCAAGCGATGCCACATATCCCGTTGCAACATATCGAACCGCTTAACGGTGCCACCGTAAACCAATTGTTTTTGGTTACCGCCGATGGCCGTCAATGGGTGCTGCGGTTGCATGCCGCTGCTGCTGTGGTTGATAGAATTCAAGAGCGAGAACAATGGTACTTGGCTGCTGCCGCTGGCCTTGCACCAGAGTTACATTATTGGTCAGCTGATAACGGCTTTTGCATCAGCGAACTTGGCGGTTCTAACCCTAACAAACTAGAGTCAGCCCCGTTGCTGCGGTTACTTAATAGGTTGCACCAATTAGCCCCGATAACGCCACCAATAAGCTATTGCGATCAGATAGAGCGCTACCTTAGCGGCGTGAGTAGTGCCCCTTTAGCTCAGTGGCTGGCGCTACAGCAACAGTGGCAACAACAACTATACCGCAGTGAGCTAGCCCCCTGTTTTTGTCATCATGATCTTCACGCAGGCAATATCCTTGAGCGGCAACAACATTATCTCGCCATCGATTTCGAGTATGCCTCATTTGGCCATCCACTGTTTGATGTCGCGGTGGCACGTGCACAGTTACCAATTGAGCAGCAACAGCAATTCGTTGTTGAGTACTATGCTCTGCGT
The DNA here is from genome assembly GCF_012295575.1 of Ferrimonas lipolytica. NCBI lineage: Bacteria > Pseudomonadati > Pseudomonadota > Gammaproteobacteria > Alteromonadales > Ferrimonadaceae > Ferrimonas > Ferrimonas lipolytica. The sequence goes on from NZ_CP051180.1 coordinate 852,211, forward strand.
CAATTGCCATACACAGCTAACGAACAGCGAGCTTTGCGAGCGGCGACCGCGCTGTGGCACCTGACTAACTGCGCTTGGTCATTGGCGCAACTCCATCAAGTCGGGACACATTCAGATACAGTCGCGATAAATAAATGGTGTAAAAACAGCAAGGATTGGCTTAGCTTGAATATGGTTAGCTGATATTGGCCTTGGGCTGATACTAAGGAGATTATGTGCAGCGCGGACTAATAGTAGCCATTTTGTTGATTTTCCTTGCCGGATGCTCGGCTCGATTTGTCTATAACTGGATGGATTGGATTGTGCCTTGGGAAGTTGATGATTATGTCGATTTAAGCCGTGATCAAACTAAGGCGCTGGATCAACTGATTGAGTCAACCTTAGCATGGCACCGAGTTAATGAGCTGCCCCAATACGTACAACACATTGATGATCTTGAAGCGGCGTTAGAGCAACCGATGACGCCTGAACGAGTACAGAGCCAACTCGACCGATTCGAAGAGCACTGGAATCGCCTATACCAACACCTCGTTCCTGATGTTATCCCTGCGCTACAAGATCTGACCGATGAACAGGTGCAGCAGATCATCGACACTGCCCAAGATGAAGAGGATGAGTTGCGGCAGGAGTATCAAGATCTCACCATCGACGAGCGGATCGAAAAATCCAATAAATCGATGAAGAAGGGGATGAAGAAACGCATCGGCCGTTTGAGCGAGCAACAACAGCAACTGATTGAACAGTTCAACGACAGTCGCCATCGTTCACTCAAAGAGTGGTTTAGCTATCGCGACCGTTACATGCAACTGTTGATTTTGGGCTTAACAGAGCGGGCTGATAGTGAAAAGTTAGCGCAACGCTTGCGGTTATTATTGATTGATTACGATGAGCTTAAGTCGCTAGAACATAAAAAGATTCTCGACTTTAATCGACAATTGTTGGTGGTTTATCTAGCGGATATGCACAGTTCGCTCAGCAATAAACAACTAAAGCGGTTAGTAGAGGACCTCGATTCACTACGAGAGGACTTTATATATCTGCAACGGGCGCAATAAAACCGACAGCGGCTCGGTCTATTGCTTTAAGTTGAGTACAAAGGATTTCTCGAAATGACAGCAATTACCCAATTGTGGCACCGTTTTTTTTCTCAAACCCAAGTGGCTGAAGGCTTAGCACCGTTGGCACTACGGTTATACCTCGCGCCGGTGTTAATGCAGGCCGGCTACAACAAACTCAGTGCCTTTGAAGACACCGCGGCGTGGTTTGGTAACCCAGATTGGGGCTTAGGTTTGCCCTTTCCTGAGTTGATGACGGCATTGGCTGCCGGTACTGAATTGTTTGGCGGAGCGCTGCTCGTGATTGGCCTATTTACTCGACTGGTGGCGATCCCAATGATGGTTACCATGTTGGTGGCTGCGTTTGCGGTGCATTGGCAAAATGGCTGGTTAGCGATTGCCGATGCTAGCTCGTGGTTGGCGAATGAGCGCGTACTCGACTCGGTTGAAAAGCTAGATCGCGCTAAAGTCATTTTGCAAGAGAACGGCAACTACGATTGGCTAACTAGCTCCGGCAGTGTAGTGGTGTTGAACAATGGTATCGAATTCGCCATTACCTATTTTGTTATGCTACTTGCGCTGTACTTTATGGGCGGTGGCAAGTACACCAGTGTGGATTATTACTTAACTCGAAAGCAGTAATAACAAGCTCAGATTAGTCATGGCCGAAATTGGCTAGTTGATTTGAATTAGTGTGGTTATGCTTAAGCCATGACCACGTTAACGCTCTCCTCCCAACAGTGTCGGCAGGCACGACTCGCCAAAGATCCCCGTTTCGACGGGCGCTTTTTTACCGGTGTTCACAGCACCAAAATCTATTGCCGCAGTGTTTGCCCTGTGCACCCACCGCTTGAGAAGAATGTCAGTTATTTTGCTACCCCAGCAGAAGCAGAGCAGGCTGGCTTGCGCCCATGCTTACGCTGCCGCCCTGAGTTGGCACCGCCAGGGGCAGATTGGCGCAAGCATCAACCTCGACTTAGCCGCGCGGTGACGTTATTGCACAGCCATGACGTTACCAGCGTAAGGGAGCTAGCCCAAGCCTGCTATTTGAGCGAGCGGCAACTGCGGCGGTTGTTTCAGCAACATCTTGGTGTATCGCCTTTGCAGGCACTGCAAACCCATAGATTATTGCAAGCTAAGCAGCTATTGACCGACTCAAGTTTAACTATTACTGAAGTGGCGTACGCCAGTGGCTACCAGAGTGTGCGTCGGTTTAATGATGCTTTTGTGCAACACTATCGCTTGGCACCAAGCCGTTTTCGTCAGCAGACTGATGTCAGTGAGAGCAGTGCGCTGGTATTGCGACTGCCGTTTCGCCGGCCCTTTGATTATCAGAACCTGCTTGGTTTTTTCGAAGCTCGAGCGATTGATGGGGTTGAGTGGGTTGAGGATGGCCGATTTCATAAACGCCTTAGCCCGTCACAAAACATGATGGTTGAGATGGGGGAACAGCAGTTGCTGGTCACCCTGACTGGAGTCGCTCCCCAGCATTTACCAGATTATCGGCTCCGTCTCCGGCGGATGTGGGATCTGGATGCTGACCCGCTGATTATTGCAACTGATTTGAATAAGCAGCCGTCAATGGCGGCGTTGGTCGAGGCCTACCCAGGCTTGCGTTTAGCGGCATACTGGGATGGTTGGGAAGCGCTACTGCGAGCGATTCTTGGGCAGCAAGTCACTATCGAAGCAGGGCGTAAGTTGTTATCGAAACTGGTTGCTATCCACACTGATGCAGGCGGTTTTGGCTTACCGTCGCCGCAACAATTACTGAGTTTGGATATCGCTCCATTGGGAATACCCGGTAGCCGCAAGCAAACCCTTTATCGAGTTGCTGCCGCGGCAGTCGATTGGGATCTCCATCGCTGGCCAGATGTTGAACGGCTGAGCGAACCATTATTAGCGGTTAAGGGAGTAGGGCCGTGGACAGTAGCTTATTGGCGTTTACGTAGTGGGATGGACTCGGATAGTTTACCCAGCGGTGATGTGGTGCTGCGTAAAGCAGCGGCACAGCAGGGATTGGCTAACGATGCAGCTGAGTTAGAAGTCGTGGCTCAGTTATGGCGCCCTTGGCGAAGTTATGCCACTAATTTATTGTGGCGCAGTACAGTAGAAGGTAATGATGTTTTATAGTGAATTAGTAACCCCATTGGGAAAGGTTCTAATTGTTGGTGATGAACAAGGGCTGCGACAGGTTGCCTTTCAGCACGGGGCACAACCGCAGCGTATCGAAGCGGATTGGCAGCGCAACGACCAGGCACTGGCCCAAGCACGACAGCAGTTATGCCAATACTTTGCCGGTGAGCGACAGCAGTTCGAGCTAACGCTCGCGCCTAAAGGGACTGAATTTCAACAGCAAGTATGGCGCGCCTTGGTGGAGATCCCTTATGGGCAGACTGCCAGTTATGGCGAGGTTGCCAACCAGATTGGCAAACCTAAAGCGGTGCGGGCACTCGGTGCGGCTAACGGTAAAAACCCACTGGCGGTGGTGGTGCCGTGTCACCGAGTAATTGGTGCCAACGGTACCTTGACTGGCTATGCCGGTGGGCTCGCTTTAAAAGCGCAGTTGTTGCAGTTGGAACAACCTGATCTACTGCGTTAAAGTCAGGTAAGATGGCAAATGAGAATCAACTCGATCTAAACCGGAGCTGCCATGGATGCGCAACAACTTCTTCTTAATCGTCACTCTCAGCCTCGATTAACTGAGCCGGGCCCTAATCCTGACCAACTACAACTGATTCTGCAGGCGGCGTTGCGGGCGCCAGATCACGCCATGCTTAAACCGTACGAATTTGTGGTCGCGCAGGAAGAAGGGTTGAACCGCTTAGGTGAGATCTTTTTCGAGTCAGCCCAAGCCAGCGGAGACAGTGGTGAGAGTTTGGCTCGAGCTCGATTGTTACCGACTCGAGCACCAATGGTGATTACGGTAATCGCTAAGGTGACCGAGCACCCGAAGGTCCCACCGATAGAACAGCACCTTACGGCTGGTTGCGCATTGTTGCAGATGCAGCAGATGGCGTTAGCACTTGGCTTGGGTGGCGTTTGGCGTAGCGGAAATTTTGCCCGGGATAATGTGGTCCGCGACGCGTTCGGGCTGCAACAACAGGATGAGATTGTTGGCTTTCTTTATCTTGGTACTCCAGTTAAAGCCACTCAGCCAACCACAGCCAAAGCAATCACTCCCTACTGGCGCCTGTTGTAGTGGTGTCGTTTCATTTCATTCGCCTTAGTCATTAGCAATTAGCGGCCAAGGGAGTAGGGCGATGGCAGGTTGATGCAAGCTTGATAAATAAAGGGTATCCCCCTGCAACAGGGCCCCGGTGACATGGGCATACCCACCTTGAGGATCTTGTAAGTTAAAACGGATTTGACCTCGCTGATCAAAACCAACCACATGGCCATAACGAGTCGCTTGCGGCCGAATTGTGGCAGGCAGTCGTTGAATCATTTTTCGGAGCTGTGGCTTGTTAGCCAACCAATCCAATAGGGCATTACGAGGTGAGACCAGCCCGAGCCAATAGGTGCCATCATCGGCGCGGCTTAGGTTATCGGGAAAGCCCGGTAAGTTGTCGAGTAGTACTTCCGCTTGGCCTTGGTTATCGCCCTTTAGGTGCAGCTTTAATACTCGATAATGTCCAGTCTCCGCGACTAATAGGCTGCGGTCGTTATCCGCTAATGCTACGCCGTTGGCAAAGTTAAGCCCGGTTAAGATGACCGTGGCCGTCCCTGTCACGGGATCAAACTGAATGACTCGACCGCTGCCCGCATGTTCGTTAACGTCGATCATGCTGGCTTGATAGGTGCCATATTGCTGCGCCGCGTGTCGGGTCGTGGATTCACTAAGATATAGGGTGCCATCGGCGGCAATCGCCACTGAGTTGGCGTAGATAAGCGCTTGGCCACCAACCTCGGTCAGTACCTTCGTCAAGGTGCCATTGGGTTCTAACCGCAATAGACCTTGGTGAGCATCGGCAATGTAGAGATTGTTATGTCGGTCGAATTGCAATCCCAGTGGCCGACCTCCGGTGTTGCTAACAATCTTCAGCTCGCCATTAATGATGCAACCAATGTCGCCGTTGCTTAAGCCGAAGTAAACCTTACCCCGGTTATCTGCAGCTAAGGTCTCTGGCCCTGGGAATGGTGTTGCTATCGTTGTTAGTGCAGCGAGCTGTTGGTTGGAGCTAAATGGCGCCTGATAGCCCCGATCGCTCGGTGGCTGCCATGACATGGGGTTAATTGGCACTGGCCATGAACTGAGATAGACCAGAGTTGCAACCAGCAGCGATGCAATGCTTAGCTTCCATGCAGACATTGAGGTTTCCTTTGTATTTTTAACCTTGTAACTTGGTCCTATTCTAAGGTTTAGTAAATAGCTAGATGATGTTTGAGTAACAATAGCTGCAATCACATTGGGTTAAGTTGATCCTGTTGTGAGCATCGATTGGCAACCAAAGTGGTGGTGACGAGTGTTAAAAGCGATGTTGAGAGTGTTCCAAGCTATTCTGCTGGTAGCAGTATTGACCCCAGTAACAGCTACGGCACAAGATTTGAAACCTTATCTACTGGTGATATCAATCGACGGTATGCGTTGGGATTACCTCGATGTTCATCAACCCACTAACCTGCTGGCGTTTGCACAACATAGCGCACAGGTGAAGCACCTCATTCCTGCGTATCCTAGTAAAACCTTTCCAAATCACTATAGCTTGGTGACCGGTTTATATCCGCAGCATCACGGCATTGTTGGTAACCGTTTTTATAGCCCAGAGCTGGGGCGAGAATACAACATGCGTGACGCTAGAACGGTGACTGACGGAAAATTCTATGGCGGCGTACCAATTTGGTCGTTGGCGGAACAACAGGGGCTAAAATCAGCGGTGTACTTTTGGCCGGGCTCAGAAGCTGAAATCGCTGGCGAACGCCCGAGTTACTATAAGAAATATTCCAGCAAGGTAAGCAGTAGTAAACGGATTAAGCAGGTGATTGATTGGTTTGAGTTGCCTGAGAACGAGCGACCGCAATATGTCTCCGTTTATTTTTCTTCGGTCGACTCGGTTGGCCACAGCAATGGACCGTTCCACCCGCGTACTGGCAAAACCCTGCGCAAACTGGACGTGCGTATCGGTCAACTATTGGCTGAGATAGAAACATTACCGATGGCGGTTAATGTCATCATCACTTCAGATCATGGTATGCGCTCGTTGGTTGATATGCCCAAGGTGTTGATTGATAGACGGCTGGGAGCATGGCGTAAGGCTCGCGCCTCGTTTCGAGTGATTGGCAATGGTTCATTGATTCAGTTTTATCATCAAGGTGGCGGCGATAAAACCGCAGAGTTAGCGAAATTGCGCTCTGTGCTGGATGGCTTTGATGATAGCCAGTTCTATACCCGCGAGGAGATCCCTGCTGAGCTTAACTTTTCTGAACACAGTGCGATTGGCGATGCGGTGCTGATGAGTAATAGCCACTATTTAACCTATCGTGATGCCAAACCGGCTCCGGCAGGCGGCCACGGCTTTGATCCGAACATAGACCCTGATATGCATACCCTGTTGCTGGCTTCTGGGCCTGCATTTCAACCGCAGGTGGTTGTCGATAGTGCTGACAATGTTGATCTATACCCATTAATGGCGCAGATATTAGGTTTGACCATTGAGCAACCAATCGATGGTGAATTGAAAATTTTGCGGCCATTACTTAAGCCTGATTGATGTTTGCGCAGGCGGCTTGCTCAACGGAACTTACGGTGCATGTTAATTCAACGAGTTGGCGATAGTGTAGGCGTTCGGTCATATTCTTCTATATCTGCCCTTGACCCATTACCGTTCCGACAGTAAAGTTACGCCCCGTTGCTGAGGCGCAAGCCCAACAGCAGTTCGAGTGAGAACTCGATAAACATCGAACAATTTAAAGGTCAGGTGTCCGAGTGGCTGAAGGAGCACGCCTGGAAAGTGTGTATACGGCAACGTATCGAGAGTTCGAATCTCTCCCTGACCGCCATATAAACAACAACGCCCCGCACGAAAGTGCGGGGCGTTTTTGTTTGGTTGTGTACCAATTTAGTGTTGTTCTTGCTAATGCTGTTAAAGCTCCCCCCTAATGCATACAAGAATGTGCCGTCGCCACCGCGACATCCTCCCCTAAAGCACCAAAATCGCTTGATATAAACCTCAGCAGCTAACTACGACACAGCCTTTTTGTTTATGTGGTCAGTGGATGTTTTGGTTAGAACTCTGAGTTCGGCATCGCCGCAGGCGCTCATCTATTCCAAGCGCTTTTGGTGCAACTCTGAGCAACAGGTTAAGCCCAACATGGGGGACGTTGCGCTCGATGACTAACTCACCTACCAGCTACACCGCCTGACTGTAGCTAATGTGGTAATCGCTTACTTTTTGTTTCTTCTGGGCTATGCTAGCAGCCAGGGTGCAGTTAAACCTTGTGCAAAAGGGTTTATAACAAGAGTTACCATTATGTCGAGTGTTGGCAGTGAAGTGTTGTGGCAGGCTGGTATGAATTAAAGTCATTTGAGACGTTTTTTGCTAGCTGGTCGGCGTTTTTGAAGGCGTGGTGGCGATATAATTTCGCTATTGTCATTTCATATTGGTACCTGCCGTGTTTGCTAAAGTGATTCAGCGTCCAACCGATTGGGCTTTTTGGTTGATTGCAGTCATCTGTCTATTGCCAATGATCAATTCGCCAATGGCATTGATGTTTGGTTTAGTACTGGCTACGGCAGGTTGGGTGCCACATGGGGTTTCGATTAGTGCTTTGGCTAAAAAACTGTTGGGCTGGTCGATCATCGGTCTGGGTTTCGGTATTCACTTAGAACAAGCGATTCAAGTCAGTGCCGCCAGTATCGGCTTGGTATTAACTACCATCTTCGGCACATTGTTTATCGGCACTATGATCGGGCGCTGGTTAAAGGTAGAGAAGAAGACCGGTCACTTGATTGCTGCCGGTACCGCAATCTGTGGTGGTAGTGCTATTGCAGCGGTTGCCCCAGCGATTAATGCCAAAGACAATCAAACTTCTGTGGCGTTAGCCACCATCTTCGTCCTTAACTCCATTGCGCTGTTTATCTTCCCCGTGATCGGCCATTGGTTCGAACTGTCGCAAACTCAGTTTGGGTTATGGGCTGCTATTGCCATTCACGATACCTCGTCAGTTGTTGGTGCTGCCGGTGCCTATGGCGACGAAGCGTTAATGACGGCAACAACGGTGAAGTTGGCGCGAGCGTTGTGGATTATTCCGGTGGCAATGATCAGCTCGATGATGTTTAAAGCGAAGGGCGCAGGGATGAAGATCCCAACATTTATCCTGTTCTACGTAGCTGCAATGCTATTTGCTTGGGCAGTACCTGCGGGCGAAGTGATTTACCAAGCCATTTTCCAAGTGAGTAAGCAGGTAATGGTACTGTGTTTATTCTTGATTGGAGCAGGCATTACGCTGAAAAAATTGAAAGAAGCAGGCAAGCAACCGTTGATTCAGGGGGTAATGCTGTGGGTTATAATCAGCTCAACCTCGCTCGCTTACATTCTTTCTTGATTACGACGTAGCAAATAGCCGAGCACAAAACTGAACAACAGCAGTTCTATTAATGCCAAGGTTAATCCACTGGTAAGAAGGGCTGCTGTTACACCTATTGGTAGTGCTAGAAGTAGTGGGTGCATTTGGGGTCAGTCCTTGTGGTTATCTGCCCCTATATGGTGGCGTTGCATCGACGCGCTCTCAACATCAGTTGGCTATAAGGCATCACTGTTTGTGCTAAGCCGTGCAGTGAGCAAAGTTGAGTTAAGGCTCGCAACTTCCGTACACAAGTTCGTTATAATGACGGTTCGTTTACCCTGAAGAATTGTTCATGTTTACCAAACTGTTAATCACCATTGCCGTTATTGCCGCTATGTTCTGGCTGGGCAAACGTAAAGCTAAGCCTGTAAAAGAAGCCGATCCGTTGCCGGCGTCTCCAGCCAGTGTCGTGCTGCAGAAGCTGGCACCTGTTTTCGCTATTGTTGCATTAATGTTGGCCACTACATGGTTTGGCTATAACTGGTGGCATAACCAACAGGTAATGGAAGTTACAGTGACCTCCTCATTGGGTGAGATTTCGATTTATCATGTCAAAAGAGCCGATGTTAACGGCCGAAGATTAGTTACGGTTGATGGATTTCAAATAGAATTGAGTCAGTTAGACCGAGTTGAGGTTGTCTCTCTATCAAATTGAAAACATTTAAATTGCTGTTTTTAATCGATTTTATTTTCAATGGTTGCAACTGAAACATAACCGGCACACTACTGAAATGTTTTTGTAATATTGGTTTGGCTTAATGCCGTTGCGCCTCCCAAAGAGGAGGTAAAACAAAGACATTAAGGTAATCCCATGAAAAAGTTTGCTGCTTGCGCATTGGCGCTCGCTTCTGTTTTTACTGTTAACACCGCAATTGCTAAAGAAACTATTACCGTTTCTGGTTCAACCTCTGTTACTGGTGTAATGGAAGTGTTAGCTGAGACTTACAGCAACAAAACTGGCATCAGTGTTGAAGTTCAAGGTACTGGCTCCTCTGCTGGTATTAAGGCTGCTAATGAAGGCACCTCAATGTTGGGGATGTCGTCGCGTAACGTTAAAGACACCGAAAAACGTGACGGTTTGACTGAAACGGTCATTGCTCGTGACGGTATCGCTATTGCAGTTAATAATAAAAACTCTCTTAAGAAACTAACCACCGAACAGATCGCTGCTATCTACAAAGGCGAAGTCACCAACTGGAAAGAGGTTGGCGGTGAGCCGGGCCCTATCGTTGTTGTTACTCGCGATACCGCTTCAGGTACCCGTGGTGCATTCGAATCTATTTTGAAACTTAAGCGCAAAGTTAACGGCATGAAAGTAAGTGCTATTACTCCTCGTGCCCAAGTTGGTAATGGTAATGGCATGGTGAAAACCATGGTTGCTAACAACCCATATGCCATTGGTTATATCTCGCTGGGGTCTGTTGATAGCTCTTTGCGTGCACTGAACGTGAATGGTTCAGAGGCCACGGTTGCCGCTATCCAAGCCGGTGAGTACCCAATCGCTCGTCCATTCATACTGCTAGCAGATCAAAACGCGCCCAAGAACGCGAAAGATTTCACCTCATGGATTCTGTCTTCAGAAGGGCAGCAGATTGTAGCTAAGAAAGGCTACGTCGCTCTTAAATAATAAGTTTTCGGGTAGAACTGGCTCCTGCGGGAGCCAGTTTTTGCTGTTAGATAGGATGTTTGATTATGTCGATTGCCCAACATAGCGCTGAATCAGTTGTGATGAGAGACGCTTTAGCTAGCTCTAAGAAAAATGAATATATTGAGCAGCTTTTTCATGGCCTGTTTCTGCTAAGTGCTTTTATTGGTGTGGCGTCGGTTACTGTTATCGGTTTTTTCCTAATTAAAGAGAGTATTCCAGTGCTTGGTTTTACCAGCATTGACGAAATCTTGTTTGGAACCGAATGGTTACCACCTGCGTTGTATGGCATTGCGCCGATGATCGTCGGTACTTTGATGTCGACCGCAGTAGCAATTGCTATTGGTGTTCCAATTGGTTTGTTGACCGCGGTATTCCTAGCGGAGATCGCACCTGACGCTCTGGCTAAGTTGATGCGCCCAGCGGTTGAGTTGCTGGCGGGGATCCCTTCAGTGGTGTACGGCTTCTTTGGATTGGTGGTTATCGTACCGTTGATTGAACAAGTCTTTGAGGTACCTTCTGGTGCAACGGTTCTAGCGGGATCTGTGGTGTTGGCAGTGATGATTCTACCAACGGTTATTGCAGTGTCTGAAACGTCGATTCGTGCCTTACCAAGTCAGTACAAAGAGGGATCGTTGGCCCTTGGCGCATCCAAGATTTACACCATCTTTAATGTGCTTATCCCCGCCGCTCGCTCAGGCATTCTTACCGGTATTATCTTAGGTATCGCCCGCGCTATTGGCGAAACGATGGCGATCATTATGGTGATGGGTAATGCCCCTGCAATGCCAGAAGGTATCTTAGAATCGGCTCGGTCGCTGACCGCTAACATCGCGTTGGAGATGTCATACGCTACCGGTGTTCACGCCAGTGCGTTATACGCCACCGGTGTAGTGCTGTTGATATTTGTAATGATGCTTAATGGCAGCTTGATGTTCCTTAACCGTAAGAGAATCAAATAATGTTAAGTCGAGATAACAGCGATCGGGTGATGACCGGCCTTATTTGGGGCTCTGCGCTATTTACTATCTGTTTCCTAGCGTGGATCTTGTTTTATATCGTCAGTAATGGTCTGGCGTTTGTAGATTGGAACTTTATCACTGATATCTACACCAGAACCGGCACTGAAGAGGGGATCTGGCCGATGATCGTAGCAACCGTTTATATGGTGCTACTGTCGATTTTGATTGCTGCGCCTATCGGCATCATGACCGCAATTTACTTAACCGAATACGCTAAGCCGGGAAGTAAGCTGGTGGCATTGATCCGCTTCTGTACCGAGTCGTTAGCGGGGATCCCATCGATCATCTATGGCCTGTTTGGATTGACCTTCTTCGTTGGGGTACTTGGATTGGGGTTCTCTATCCTCGCGGGTGCACTGACTCTGGCAATCCTTATTTTACCGGTGATCATCCGCACCACTGAAGAAGCGATCATCGCAGTACCGCTCTCGTATCGCGAAGGCTCTTATGGTCTTGGTGCTTCACGTCTTTATACCGTGGTTCGAATTATCTTACCGGCAGCAATGCCAGGGATAGTGACCTCACTGATATTGTCGATTGGCCGAATTATTGGCGAATCCGCCCCGGTTTATCTGACCGCGGGTATGGTTGCTGCGATTCCTGGGTCTGTTTTTGACTCCGGCCGTACCTTGACCGTGCACCTTTACATGCTTACCACCGAGCTTTACACCCAGCACGACTGGGACATGGCATTTGCAACGGCAACTGTACTGATTGTGCTGGTGTTGATGATCAACATCGTAACCAAATTAATATCGAGCCGCTTTAGCAAGGCTTCCCACTGATTCGAGCGGTAACGGACGAATAATATGAACACTTTTGAAATTGAAAACCTTAACCTGTATTACGGCGAAAACCATGCATTGAAAAATATCAATGTCGCTATCCCGCACAAGCAGGTAACCGCATTTATTGGCCCGTCAGGTTGCGGTAAGTCCACGCTGTTGCGTACTTTCAATCGGATGAATGATTTGATTGCTGGTGTAAAAATCAATGGCAGCGTTAAGCTAGATGGTGTTGATATCTACGGTGACATTGACGCACGTAAACTGCGTATGCGTTGCGGTATGGTGTTTCAGAAAGCGAACCCGTTCCCGATGAGCATCTACGAGAACGTTGCCTATGGGCAAAAGGCTCAGGGGGTTAAAGATAAAAAGGTACTGGATAACGTTGTTGAGGAAGCTTTGCGTAGCGCGGCATTATGGGACGAGGTAAAAGACCGTTTACATACCCCGGCATTTGGTCTGTCTGGCGGCCAGCAACAACGTCTTTGTATCGCCCGTACCGTCGCAATGAAGCCAGACGTTATTTTGATGGATGAACCGACGTCGGCACTGGATCCTATCGCTACCAAGAAGATTGAAGATTTAATGGATGATCTTCGTAAAGACTTTACTGTGGTTATCGTTACTCACTCGATGGCACAGGCGCGCCGAATTGCAGACAAAACGGCGTTCTTCTTGATGGGTGAGTTGGTAGAGCATGGCGATACCAAGCAGATCTTTAACCAGCCGGCGGATAGCCGCACTCACGGCTACATAACTGGTGACTTTGGTTAACCTTGAGTTAACGTAAAAACGGCGCTGCGGCGCCGTTTTTTGATCGTTAAATAAAGTTGTGACGTTGATCCGCGATTTCAGCGTACAGCTGTACCTATAATGCGATTACTACCTAATTTGATGAAAAGAAAATGTCTCGCCTAACTTGCCCTCATTGTAATCACTCAACCCTCGATCACTTGGCGCTATGCCAACATTGTAAAACGGCGTTGCACTTAGAGGCACTGGCTGGCGTTGATCCCCATGTAAGGGTTCGTAGCCAGTACCTTGCACAGCGTTACAGTATGATTTTAGGTACCTTTGGGGTGCATAAGTTTTACCTCGGTGAACCGCTACGCGGCAGCTTATATCTAGCGTTCAGCTGGACCTTGGTGCCAACGGTATTAGGCATTATTGACAGCATTAAGATGGCAAAAATGGACTCAGAGCAGTTTGAGCAACGATGGTGTGCTCACTCGTAGGATGTTTAGCTACATTTAGCGTCGAGCTAGCGGCAGCAAAGCGAGTGATGGGGCGGTTGATAACCAAATTAGCTTTGCTAATGTAAATTGCGATATGGAACCAAATTTTTCATTGGTTTCGAACTATCTTTTCCCCTACAGTATGCGCGATTTTAACCACTCCCTATTTCGAGACGCTGCCTTGTGGATCTGACACTCTATTTACAGTTTTTTTTGGGGTTGATTGCGATTATCAACCCCATCGGTCTTCTACCGGTTTTTGTGACCTTAACCAGTCACCAAAGTGAAGAAGAACGCCGTCGTACTGGTACCATCGCCAACTTCGCTGTGGTGGTGATCCTAATCGTCACGCTGCTTATTGGGCAGCATATCTTAGATATGTTCAGCATCTCTATCCCCGCATTCCGTATTGCTGGTGGTACGCTGATTATGTTTATCGCGATGTCGATGCTGCAGGGTAAGCTGGGTGAGGTAAAACACAACAAGGCGGAAGACCGAGAATCGGCCACCAAAGATTCGGTGGCGGTGGTGCCGCTAGCCTTACCATTGATGGCTGGCCCAGGTGCGATCAGTTCGGTGTTGGTATTCTCAGCCCAATACAGCGAGCCGGTTGAAACCGTCGGTATGACCATTTGTTTGGTGATCTTTGGTTTATTGAGTGGCGCGATTTTCCGCTTAGCGCCAGTGATTTTTAAGGTGTTGGGGCATACCGGAATTAACGTAATCACCCGTATTATGGGGTTGCTGATGTTGTCTATCGGTATTGAAGTGATTGCCGCAGGCTTGAAGGGTTTGTTCCCTATCCTGACCCATTAATCGGTTCCGATGGTTAAAAAAACCGGCGCTATTGGCGCCGGTTTTTTATTGCGTAGTCATCAATATGTTGTGAGCTACTGGCGCCATCAGCATAGTGATAATAATGGCGATACAGGCAAACTGAACCCAGTTGTCTTGAATCGACTCCTTCATATCTTCACGCTGCTGTGTCGATATATCAGTGTTTTTAGCTACCTCTAGATAGCGGTAACACCAATATAGGTTGCCAGATAAAAAGATGGCAAAGACAATCAATAAACGCGTTTCCATACTCGCTCCATTCATAGCCTTGTTATAGCGAGTCTATATCATTGTAAAATCATTGTGGTGATACCTCCGCCAGTGGAAACAAAAACCTCATATCGGCTAACGGAGGTGAGTGGTGTTATCAGCACTCCTTGCCTCAATTTCGTGGTAATACGATTACGCCCAATGGCAAGCCACCACCGATTTCATCTCGCGCTACCGCCGTTACCACATCACCAGCGGCTAACGAAAGCAGCAGTGGACCAATAGCGGCGCTTTGGGTGCCAGTAGGAGTAACGGTGACGTAGTAATCACCTGGATTTAAGGCGACGCGCCCAGTTTCTTGGCCAATAGCAACATCGGTGAACGCTGGACTTTCATCGCTGATGTCAGCGTCTACCCCTACGTAGATATCGACATTGCCGGCACTTGGGGAGGCGTGCAGTAATCTCAGTCCCGCTTCGGTAGCTATCGAACGACGCATATCAGTAACAACCAAAGGGGCGATATCAGCAACGTTATTGATTGCCAACACTGTATACGCAACATCTTTAGTAAGGGTTACATCGGCATCGATAACATAGGTGCCGACCGCGGCTGTTGGCTCAACTTGAACGGTGTAATCTCCTTGTGGCACATTCAAGTAGTCGCTAAAAGCAGTGTAGGGAACATCGGTTAACACGGTGGCGCCATTGGCCAGAACGTTAACTGCTGGGGCATCAGGTGATGCGTGCACGACCCGCAGTTCCGACCCAGCATTGGTGTCGCTAATAACCGTTGTGCCGTCATTGCTCCAGGCGATGAGAGCAACAGGAGAAATACCAGTGAGGGTGTTATTAACGGCGGCAAGCAGCAGATCGGTTCCAGTCTCCAGCGGTAGGGTTCCGCTGTCGTACACCACATCTTTAGTGCTCGCGAGAGTGATTCGTACTTGATAATCGCCTGCCGCTACTTCGATTAAGCCGCTGTAGTCCCCAAAGGCGACATTACTGAGGGTGGCATCGACTGCCGTGATGTCGGCATTGGGCTGGGTAACATAGATATCGACCGCAGGTGCGGCGGAACTGGCGTGCAATACCTGCAAGCGAATGTTACCAGCACCAAATTCACTCTTGCTGCGCTCTAAAATGAGCGGTGCCAAACTGCCATCTGCGACGTTACCCAGTGCCACCACCGAGTATTCGCTGTCGGCGCTAAAATCCAGTTGTGCAGGGCCGATAACCGTAGTGGTGGTGCTATCGGCAAGTATCGCGTCAACGCTGATGGAATGGGTGCCAGCAGGCAGCATCAAGAAGCCTGAACCAGCAAGGTAATCGACATCAGCTAATGCTTCTGCTCCATCAACGGCAACGTTGACCTTAGGAGCATCCGATGACGCATGCAATACACGAATATAGCTGTTTTCGGCTGCCGATATGGCACTGTCGTTGTCGTCATCACTGTCGCTGCATGCTACTAACGCGACGCTGGCCAATATGAGCAGCAGATATTGCTTGAGCTGGATCATTGTTTCTCTCCGTAGACTGGTAATAGAGCCATCAAACGGAGACTAAATCGGTTTAGATCACTGCCACGGGTGATTTTATCCGAGCCAACAATCGCCAACTGATTATCGAGCAATCGAAACAACTATTAGTTAATGTCGCAGTAGGTCATTTAATTAGGCTGTGTACCAACTCAGTGTTGTTGTTCCAATACTGTTAAAGCTCAGGCTAGGCGAGTTTTGATACAAGCGGAAAGCACTACCGCCGTTGATCTTCTGCCGCACTGTAGCAGTTCAGCGAAGCGTTTTGGACTGCCACCTAAGCAGAGGGTATTGCATAAGGGGGCGGAGCTCCCCCTCAAATGCATACAAGAATGTGTCGTCGCTACCGCGACATAACTCCTTAAGAGTACTGCAATCGGTAGAGCCGAAGGCTTGATATAAACCTCAACAGTTAACAGTGACACAGCCTTAATTAACGGCGTTATATAGGCTAAGTTTAGTATCAGATATTCTATAATATAAAGCGGTAACAATATAATACTGTTTACTTGTTATTTATTGATAAGTTTCCCTTTATGAAAGAACGTATGTTCGCCTCCAAATAACGCACTGCCGTGAATTATGTTTTTAGTTGGATCAATTAGTACGGTGACAAAGTCGTTGTTATCTTGCTCATACCAGGCAATTAGATACTGTCCATAGTCGGTCCTTGTCGCTTGGTATGGGTAGCTTCCTTGCCACTCTATATGTTTATCATGATTACGGTAGCTGAGCTTTTCAGCTGTAAACTTGAGTGAATAAGTGTGTCCTTCAGAGTATTCATAGGTTATCACTTCACCGGCTAGCTCAGCGGTTAGAAAGTTTGAATTATCAGCTTGCGCTAAAGTACTTAAAGACAGCAGCAAAGAGTATGCAAATATATTTTTCATTAGGATTTTTCAAGTTTAGGGTTAATTATCAATGAAATTAATATTATTGATATTGATTTTTTTATAAGTGATTAATATCACATTCATTAATTTTTTAGTTTAGAGATATTATATTTGCAAGCGATATTTAATTTCCTAAATATGTAGGTTGATTTTAAAACAAAGGTGCTGTTACCCTTAGATACGCTGAAACTCACGCCGTTAAAAAACCTCACGCCAGTTAACTTTTTAGGTTTTATTTTATCAATGTAGCAACATTAAAGTGGGGGCGATTGCAGTCGATTGCTGAGCTAGCTGCAAGTCGGTAAAGCATTGCTAGAGTGCAAATTTGGGCTGCAAGGCGTCGCCCCATGCAACACAAAAATCCAATCAATCTTTAATCAAATTGTCTTTTTTGTTCCATAACCTGCCTGCGTAAACTTACTTTAAGGAATAAAAAGTGAAACGTAGTCTTGTTACTTTAGGTGTTATTGTTGCACTAGCTGGTTGTGATTCAGATAACCACAATGTAGTTACTTCTGATTTTACCTTACAGCTCCTTCATGTTGCAGATATGGATGGCTCCAATGCAACGGTTCTCGAAAACGCCAGTAATATGTCGGCACTGGTTGAAGGTTTCACTTCTCAACATGCTAACAACACGTTATTCCTAAGCTCGGGTGATAACTATATCCCAGGCTCGCGTTATGATGCTGCGGCGGATGAGTCAATGGTAAATGTCGATACCATTGGTGTTCCAGGTGTTGCTCGCGCAGATATCGCCATGCTTAACGCCATGGGCTTACAAGCATCAGCGGTAGGCAATCATGATCTCGATGGTGGTTCAGCTGAGTTTGCCAGCATTATTAACACACAATCTGCTAGCAGCTGTGACGCTAACATAAGCTGCAGCGCTGACTATATCGGTGCGCAGTTCCCTTATTTGAGTGCCAACATGGACTTTGCAACCGATGAGAATACGATTGCTCTGGTTGCTACTGCTGGACAAAGTGCGGCTAACTTAGCCAATAAATTAACCGCTAGTACGGTTATTACTGTAGATGGTGAGCATATTGGTATTGTCGGTATTACTACCCCAACTAACGATGACATTACCACTGTTGATGATATTGCCGTTTACCCACTAAACGATGATATTGGTGAGTTAGCTGCAATTGTCCAGAGCGAGGTTAATGCACTTACTGCAACAGGGATTAATAAGATCATTGCGCTTGCGCATATGCAGTCTATTACCTACGAGAAACAATTAGCTGAATTACTTCGCGATGTCGACATTATTGTTGCTGGTGGTTCCAATACCCTGCTCGCAAATGATGACGACCGACTATGGGCGGGGGACACTGCAGCCGGTAGTTATCCGATCATCAAACAAGATGCCGATGGTAATGACGTCGCCATTGTTAACGTTGATGCAGACTATAAGTACCTTGGGCGATTGGTTGTTGATTTTGACAGTGATGGCAAGCTACTGGTCGACAGCATTTCAGCGGCAGATAGTGGCCCTGTCATCACCGATGGTCAAATGGTCGATGCCACTGAAGGAGCAACTCCAAACTCAGATGTTATTGCTCTAGTCGATTCCATTAATGAGGTCCTGATTGAGAGTGAGTCTAACGTTGTTGGCCACACAGATGTCTTTCTTAACGGCACACGCAGCTATGTGCGAACCGAAGAGACTAATCTAGGTAACCTATCGGCCGACGCAAACCTTTGGTATGCACAGTTGCACGACGCGAGTGTGGTTATCTCACTTAAAAACGGTGGTGGTATCCGGGCTGATATTGGTTACTCAGCCTTTCCTGCAGGCTCAACTGATCCGGACGACCTAACCTACTACCCACCGGCGGCCTACCCAGCAGCGCAGAAGGCCGAAGGTGACATATCGCAATACGACGTGCAGACCGCACTGGCCTTTAACAACGGCCTTTCTGTCTTTGATTTAACTGGCGAACAATTGTGGGATATTCTTGAGTCTGGTGTCGCTGGAGTCGAGAATATCTCTGGTGGTTTTCACCATGTTGCAGGTCTGTGCTTTAGCTACGATGGTACCAAAACGGCGCGTCAATCGGATCCTGAAAGCGGTGCCGTTACCGTTGCCGGCGAGCGAGTTCAACAAATCATTGTTGATACTGATAGCGATGGGAATTGTGATAAAAATAGTGACGACATGGTAATGGCGGGTGGTACGCTGCAGTTGCCGGACGCCACCTACCGCACCGTGTCGCTTGATTACCTAGCATCGGGAGCGCCTTATCCATGCGCTGGCGATGACTGCGACAACCAAGTGCAGTTAGGCGACGAGATGACCACCGATCCACAAGCAAGCAACTTTGCCGCAACCGGTAGCGAACAGGACGCTTTGGCTGAGTTCCTGCAGGCGTTTTATGCTGATAGCGATTCGGCCTACAACAGCAGCGATAGTGTTGATGGTGGTGAAGCGGATGCCCGCGTGATCCGCCTAGACAAGTGATTGAGTCAACATAGATGAGCTAAAGCCGTAGGAGCGTTGTTCGGTTAGCTGCTCAAACAGTAAGGGCGCCTGTATGGCGCCCTTACTCGTTATAAGAAACTGGCTCGCTTTGCTCCTCGCTAATCATTCAGATTTAGCCTGTGTAATGCCCGCAGTGGTTGGAGGGTAGAGGTTTATTTACTCTCGATTACGGATCTCGCTGTAGCTGAAGCGACCAGCGAATAGGTCGTCATGCAATCGCGCGGCAAACTCATCGGTCATGCCACTGAGGTAATCACTCAACACGCGGTAGCCGCTGCCGTCATTTTGTTGGGCTTGGCGCCATTTCTGCTGGGTTCCGCTGGGGAGAAGTCGCTCCGGCTCGCTGGCAAAGGCACTAAATAGCGCCATTACTATATGTTGCCCTTTAAACTCTAAGCGCTGTACTTCTGGCAGACGGATAACGTTCCTAAAGACAAACTGTTTCAGTAATGATAGTAGCGCGTGATGCTGTCGAGGAAGCACCGCATTGTAGCTCAGCAAAGGTTCGGCAAACTGTTGGTTTTGCTGCACTGATATGGCGGTGACAAAGCCATTGACCAAGGCGCCGATGGCTTTTTTGCGTCGAAAGTTGTCTGGTGAGAACAGTTGCTTGGTTAAATCGTTGAACTGCTCGGCAGAGTAGGGGCTATCAGCTTGGCTCAATGGTTCCACAACCTGTTGTTGCCATTGAGCTTGGGTGATAATGCCCAACACGATCGAATCCTCTAAATCATGCACTGAGTAGGCGATGTCGTCAGCCAATTCCATGATCGAACAATCTAAAGACTTGAAGCCACAACGGCCGTGCTCTTCTGCCCGAGGTTGCTGTTTTAATGTTGCAAACAATGAGCGATCGCTACTTGATAGCGGCGCCAGTACCCACGACAAAATATCGTTATCTTGATCAAATATACACTTCGGTGGGTGCCAGCTATCGGCATTGAGAAAACCACCGACGCTAATGTCGTTAGGCAGCTGGCGCTGTACCACATCGCTGTATCTAACCGGATATTTGAGCACACCCAGCAGAGTCCGACGGGTTAGATTCATACCGTGGTGTTCGGTATAGGGCTCAAGGGTGGCCAGAATACGAAAGGTTTGGCCATTGCCTTCAAAGCCACCGTGCTGACGCATCATATAGTTGAGTGCGACTTCACCACCATGGCCGAACGGCGGGTGGCCAATGTCGTGGGCCAAACACAACGCTTCTATCAGCTGGTCGTCAAACAGAAATGCCAACTTGGGGTAGTGGTGCCGAAGCTGAGCATTGATGCCACTGCCGATCTGGGCTGATTCAATCGAATGGGTTAACCGGGTGCGGTAAAAGTCGTTCAGACCGATGCCAAGTACTTGGGTTTTTGATTGCAGCCGACGGAATGCGGCGCTGTGCAGCACTCGTGCCTTATCGCGTTGAAAGCGTGAGCGTTGATCCTGTTGGGTGGTGGAATTGCCACTAAGGCGTCGTTGTAGCCACTGGCTGCTAATTTCGGTCATTGCTGGTTCCAGATCAAGCGGTTAACTTCAGTCTGAACCAGCGACGAGGTTATGGTCAAGCGGCAATGGCTAACTGACGTTAGCGTGAGCGAGTCAGGCTGTCTAAGGTGTGGTTGCAGGATGAGATAAACACATCCATAAAATAGGCGACCTCAGGCTGTTGACGTAATTCAACCATTTTCGGCTCCATTCGTTCAACCACGTGGTCAAATTCATGGTTGTGGTGAGCCAATTCATCTTTGGCTTTTAGGTAAGCACAGATAATATCGGCCGCCTTCACAATGGCTGCATACTCAGGATCGATATTGTTCTGCACCACCAGATTGGCAAAAGCCGGTTGCAACTCTTGCGGCAAGCTTGCCAAACACTGCTGTTCAGCGGCTTCCTCAAGCAGCTTAAACTCCTTGGTGATCTGTGGATTGGAGTATTTGACCGGGCTGACAATGTCGCCCAGCCAAGTTTCAGAACACTCGTGATAGAGCGCAATGGTTGCTGCCCGTTCGGCGCTGAGTTGGCCGCCAAATTGGCTGTTTTTAATTACCGTTAGCAGGTGTGCCACAATGGCAACCTGATGACTGTGCTCCGCCACGTTTTCTGGTTTAACGCTAAACATCAGCGACCAACGGCGGATCAGCGGCATTCGAAACAGCCAGGCGAGAAAGGTACTAGGTTGGCGAGACACAGTGACTCTCCGTTATTGACGGTAGCGGCTAAGGAACACTTCAAAGTTATCCATCGCTTTGGAAAGATCCTCTAAATGGGGTAAGAACACCACGCGAACGTGGTCCGGCTCTGGCCAATTAAAGGCGGTACCTTGTACTAGCAATATCTTTTCTTGCATCAGCAAATCGAGCACCAGTTGCTGGTCATCAACTAGGTTAAACTTTTTCACATCCAATTTAGGAAAGGCGTACATCGCCCCTTTGGGCTTATAACAGCTAACGCCGTCGATAGCGTTGAGGCGGTCGACCACCAGATCGCGCTGCTGACACAGGCGGCCACTTGGCAGCAATAACTCGTTAATGCTCTGGTAGCCCCCCAAGGCCGTTTGAATGGCGTGTTGCATCGGCACGTTGGCACACAGTCGCATCGAAGCGAGCATCTCTAGCCCTTCGATGTAATCGCGGGCATGCTCGCGCCGACCGGAAAGCATCATCCAACCAACGCGGAAGCCCGCAGCCCGATAAGCCTTAGATAGACCATTGAAGGTCATAATGAAGATGTCATCGGCTAAGCTAGCGGTTGGAATATGCTGGGCGCCATCGTAAAGCACTTTGTCGTAGATCTCGTCGGAGAAGACGATAAGGTTGTGCTCGCGGGCGATCTGTAACAACTCCAGCAGCATGGCACGGCTGTATACCGCGCCTGTCGGGTTGTTGGGGTTAATCAAAACCAAGCCTTTGGTTTGAGGAGTGATCTTGCGTCGAATATCGTCGAGATCCGGCATCCAGTCGGCTTGTTCATCGCATAAGTAATGACGTGCCTTACCGCCCGAAAGGTTCACTGCCGCAGTCCAAAGCGGGTAATCCGGTGCCGGCACTAAGATCTCATCGCCATTATTGAGTAGACCTTGCATTGCCATCACGATCAGTTCGGATACGCCGTTGCCAATGTAGATATCTTCGATGTCGACGTCACGAATACCAACCTGTTGGTAGGATTGCATTATCGCCTTACGTGCGGAGAACAAGCCTTTGGAATCACAGTAACCTTGGCTTTCTGGCAGATTGTGGATTACATCGCGGATAATCTCTTCCGGTGCTTCAAATCCAAATGGGGCAGGGTTGCCGATGTTGAGTTTAAGCACTCGGTGACCTTCCTCCTCTAAGCGCTTGGCTTCACGCGCTACTGGACCACGGATGTCGTAACAAACGGAGTTGAGCTTATTGGATTTGGTGAGCACGTTCATAGGTGGACCTTACTGCATTAGAGCGGAAATTTAGCAAATTCATCGGTTTGCTTGGGGCATATCAACACCATAACCAATTACATCGAAATGGGAAAGTGACCCTTGATGTGATCTTGATCACAATGTAGTATTTCTCGCCCAAGAGGTATGACCAGTTGAGGGTGCTGATGAGCTGGCCGGTAAGTGCAAATACGGTAAGGCGGTTGCTAAATTTATGGCCGCCGCTGCTATTTAGTGGCATTAAGATCGAAGCGTTGTCGCCGGACTATCGCTATTGTCGGGTTGGATTAAAATTGCATTGGTGGAACCGCAATGCTAACCGCAGTCATTACGGTGGTTCGCTGTTTTCGATGAGCGACCCTATCTACGCAATGATGCTAATGGGCAATTTTGGCAAAGGCTATCGGATCTGGGATAAATCGGCGGATATCAACTTTATTAAGCCGGGTTTTGGCCGGGTTTATTGTGAGTTTCATCTTACCGATGGGCAGATAGAAGCGATCAACAACGCTACTGCCTTTGGCGAAAAGCATCTGCCTGAATTTATTATTGATGTGAAAGATGAGCAGGGCGAGTTGGTGTCGCAGTTACGACGGGTGCTGTTTATTCGTAAGAAGTTGGCCAAAACTAACGCAGCAGACATGAAAAAGGCCGCGTAAGCGGCCTTTTCGATAAAGAGTGGGCTTAGCCTAGCTCAGCCAGACACATCTCTTCATAAATCTGCTTAACCCAAGCGTCTACACGCTGTTCGGTTAATTCAGGTTGGCGATCTTCGTCGATGCCCAAACCAATGAAGGTGTTGTCGTCTACCAATGCCTTTGATGCTTCAAACTCAAAGCCTTCAGTAGACATGTGGCCAACGATGATGGCGCCGCGGTCACGGACGATGTTGCCCAGCTCACCCATCGCGTCGAGGAAGTACTCAGCGTAGTCTTCCTGATCACCACAACCAAAGATAGCAACCAACTTATCGTTGAAGTCGATCTGCTCTAGCTCTGGGAAGAAATCGTCCCAATCACACTGAGCTTCGCCGTAATACCAAGTAGGGATCCCAAACAGCAGCAAGCTGAATTCATCGATCTCTTCTTTGCTACTTTTGGCGATGTCTTTTACTTCAACCAGTTCGCCAAGTTTCTTTTGGATCATTTTAGCAACGGCTTCGGTATTGCCGGTGTCGCTGCCAAAGAACAGACCTACGCTTGCCATTCTTTAATACCTATAATTTCTTGATGTGAAAACTTACTCGCTCTTGGAGTGATCGCTGTCAATGTTCACCTGTTCTAACAGGATAGACTCGATCAACTGTCCTCGAGTGAGGTTACTGTCCAAAGCGATGTCATTCAAGGCGTTATACAACGTCTGTGAAACCTTAAACTCAATGCGCTTAAGGCCTTTGGACTTGTCTCGCTGCATCTGGTTACGTTTGTTGATACGTACCTGCTGCTCGCGCGACAACGGATTCGTTCTGGGGCGACCACGGCGTTTTTCCGCGGCAAACATATCCAGAGTGGTTCTATCGGATTTTTCTACTGCCATGAATCAAACAATTCAGCTGAGCCCTGAGCCTTCCCAAAATAGTTGGATAAGACCTTTTGCGATAAATCCGGCACAGCCTAAAAACAGTACCAGCCAAACGATAAAGCGGCCAAATGGCGGCACTTTACCCTGTTTAAGAACGTCCTTGATGGACATGCCGATCAGAAAAAATATCCCAGCAAAAAGCAGATTCAGTCCAAATGCTTCTAGCTGTTCATAGTTATTAATCAACATGGCATTACCTTCCTGGTATTCCGAGGCCGCGCACTATAGCACAGCGCTTAGATCGTGCCTATGCCCAACAATCAAGCATTTGCTGTTGATCTAAAAAAGCGTATCGCCACTCGTTGGAACTGCTCGGCCTTTTCTGCGTGGAGCCAATGGCCGGTCCCAGTGATGACATGAGCCCGAGCATTAGGGAAGCGCTTAACTATTTCATTTCGGTGCTCGGGTAAGATGTAATCGGACCGTTCACCTTTGACCATCATTACTGGGCCAGAGTAAGGCGGCAGCTGCGGCAGGGCACCAATGATATTGGGGTAGCTGTCAGTCAACGCCTGTAGATTAATGCGCCACCGATACCCACCATCGGCTAGGCGATGCAGGTTCTTGGTTAAAAATGCGGCGGTGGCAACATCGATGCCATCATGCTGCAGCTGCGCTTGTACTTGCGAACGCTTGTTGATGTTGGCCAACTCGATACGCGGTAGTGCCGCTAAGATGGTATCGTGGCGGCTTTGATAAGCGACCGGTGCAATATCGGCAACCAGCAGCGCATCAACATTGGCGGGAAAGCGCTGGGCGTAGGTCATCGCGACCTTGCCGCCAAGGCTGTGCCCTAATAACGACCAGCTGGGCAGTTCCAGCGTGGTGCGAATAGTGTCGAGCTGCTCAGCTACCAGCTCGAAATCGAACAACCCTAATAAAGGTGAGTCACCATGCCCAGGCAAACTGACCCGTAACGTTTGGTAACCAGCTTGGCGCAGTGCATTAGCGCAAGCGCTGAGGTTATCTAAATCGCCAAATAAGCCATGAAGAAGAACGATACATGGCCCTTCGCCTTGTAACTGATACTGCATTGTTATTCTCTGTTAGGGTTGGTTGCGGCGGCATTTTGTGCAAACTCCACAAATAAATGCAACCGCTTAGCAACGCTATTGTTGCATTCACCCCGAACTGAATTAGTTACAATAGCTTTTGCTATATAGGCATAGCCAGCGTTGAATTGTGCTGGTTATAATGCGTGCCAACGGGAACTGGAAACGATACGAATAAACAATGAAATACATTGAAATCGATGACGAGCTTTATCGTCATATCGCGGGTAACACGCAACGGATTGGCGAAAGCGCGTCAGATATCTTACGTCGCTTACTGGGTTTAGAAGTTGAGTCCAGCGAAGAGTCTGTGCCAAAGCAGCTAAGCGAACCAAGCCGTGAAGCAATTGCAAAGCCAGCGAAGAAAGAGTCAACGCCAGTGCGTTCAGCTGTTGCTGAGTCCGGGGTGTTCGAAGAGCTGGTTAATGACAAGGCGCTTAGCAAGCAAAAGGGTGCAGTAGGGCGTTTTACCTACCTACTTGATGCCGTTTACCGTCAGTTCCCTAGCAGTTTTGGTGCGGTACTTGAGATCCGCGGTCGTGACCGCCTCTATTTCTCAACCGGCAAAGATGATCTGCTAGCTAGCAGTAAGACGGCCAATCCGAAACAGATTGGTTCTAGCCCTTATTGGGTGAGCGCAAACAACAACACCCGTCGAAAGCAGACTATTCTGGAAGAGGTGTTGGTTAAGTTAGGTTGCGATAGCGAGCTAGCAGACCAAATCGCGTTACAGATTTAATCTGCCCAAGGATTTTACATGGCTTTACATGATCGAGCGGGCACCATTGCCCGTTCTGTTGATCTGGTTGATATCCCAAAATTAATCAGCAGTTTCTACACTCAATCTCCACGCATTGATAAACCGGCCGAACGGGTTAGCTTTGGAACCTCGGGGCACCGAGGAAGCGCTTTCAAACGCAGCTTTAACCAAGCTCACATCTATGCAATTACCCAAGCGGTTATCGATTACCGCCGTAACTTTGACATTACCGGCCCGATGTATATCGGCTTTGATACTCATGCCCTTAGCCAACCGGCTTTCTATTCGGCACTGGAAGTATTAGCAGGTAATGGGGTTGAGGTTCGAATTCAGTCAAAACACGGTTACCTGCCAACGCCGGTATTATCGTTTGCAGTTATCCGCCACAATCGAGATTCAGCCACACGAGCGGATGGCTTGATCCTTACTCCAAGCCATAACCCACCACAGGACGGCGGCATTAAATACAACCCGCCCCATGGTGGTCCTGCTGATACTGATGTCACTGATTTTGTGGCTGAGCGAGCCAATCACTATCTAGCCAACAACCTTGAAGGTGTGCGTCGAGTTAACCGCGATGTGGCTGAAGCGACCGGTTTGATTAAACCAGTCGATATGATTGGCGCCTACGTTGAAGCCCTTGGCTCAGTGGTTGATCTTGAAGCCGTTGCTAAAGCGGGAGTAAAGCTTGGTGTTGACCCAATGGGCGGCGCCGCCGTATCGGTTTGGTCGCGTATAGCGAAGCGTTACCAGCTTGATTTAACCGTTACCAACGACCGGGTCGACGCGGCATTTGGCTTTATGGCACTGGATAAAGACGGTGCCATTCGCATGGATTGCTCCAGCGCCGCAGCCATGGCACCGCTGTTATCATTGAAGGATAGCTTCGATCTGGCTGTTGCCAATGATCCCGATGCGGATCGCCACGGCATTGTGTGTGCTGATGGCGGCTTAATGAACCCAAACCACTACCTTGCTGTGGCTATCAACTACTTGGTTGGCCATCGCCCTAACTGGAATAATCAAGCAGCTATTGGCAAGACTTTGGTATCCAGTGCGATGATTGACAAGGTGGTAGCGCAACATCAACGCCGATTGATGGAAGTGCCCGTTGGCTTTAAATGGTTTGTTGATGGCTTAGCCAATGGCAGCGTGGTGTTTGGTGGCGAAGAGAGCGCTGGTGCCAGCTTCCCAGACTTTGCTGGCGCGGCATTCTCTACCGACAAAGACGGCTTTATCTTATGTTTGCTGGCAGCAGAGATCCTCGCGGTTACCGGTAAATCACCAGCGGCGCACTACGCTGAGCTAGAGCAGCAGTTTGGCGCGCACTACTACCGCCGTGTTGATGCACCCGCATCAGATAAGATCCGTCAGGCGTTAAAAACCTTAAGTGCTGATGATTTAGGCCAAGACCAGCTCGCGGGCGATCCTATTGAAGCGGCACTGACTGAGGCCCCAGGTAATGGCGCCGCCATTGGTGGCCTTAAAGTGGTGACCAAGCGTGGCTGGTTTGCAGCTCGCCCGTCGGGCACTGAGCCAATCTATAAGATCTACGCCGAAAGCAGCGACAGTGAAACTCACCTCGAACAGTTGCTGGTTCAAGCACAGCAATTGATTGCTAAGATCGCCTAACGTTTCGCAGCGTATACTAAGGGAAGCCAAGTGGCTTCCCTTTTTTCTTGTGCCAGCTTAAGGCTGTGAGTGGAGCCGGAGCGACAAGCAGGGTAAACTTGCGCGCTAATAACCAGTTGAAGAGATAAATTATGGCGATCCAGTGGTTCCCTGGCCATATGAATAAGGCCCGGCGTGAGATTAAAGAGGTCATGCCGCAGATGGATGTGATCATCGAAGTACTTGATGCTCGCGTACCATATAGCAGTGAAAACCCAATGGTGGCGCAACTGCGTCGCGATAAGCCAGTAATCAAAGTCTTCAACAAAGCCGATTTGGCTGATCCGCTGCTTACCGAGCAATGGATGGCTTATCTGGAACAGCAACGTGGGGTTAAAACCTTAGCGTTGGATACCGATAAAGCCGGCCATGTGCATAAGATCAGCGAACTGTGCAAAAAATTGGTCCCGAATAAAGTCGGTAACGATAAGCAGATCAAAGCGATGATCATGGGCATTCCGAACGTAGGCAAATCAACGCTTATCAACACCATGGCTAAGCGTATCGTCGCCAAAACCGGTAACGAGCCAGCAGTGACTAAAGCCCAACAGCGGATCAAGCTGGAAGAGGGGATCATGCTGTACGATACCCCAGGAATGCTATGGCCAAAACTTGAGAATGAACATTACGGTTTTCGATTGGCTGCCATTGCCGCGGTACGCGACACCGTTGTTGATTACTCAGAGTTGGGTAGCTACGTATCTGAATATCTGCTGGCGGCCTACCCAGAGCGGCTAGAGGAACGCTATAAGCTGGATGAACTGCCACAAACGGACTGGGAATTTATGGAAGCGGCCGGTAAGAAACGCGGCTGTGTTCGCGGTGGTGGGCGCGTCGATCTTGAACGCTTTGGTGCCATTCTCATTAACGAGTTGCGAGATGGAACCCTAGGTGGCATTACGCTTGAAACGCCAGCGATGATGGAAGTGGAAGAGGCTGAGTTGCAAAAGAAGCGTGAGCGCGAAGAAGCCGCTAAGCAGGCCAAAGAGGAAGAGAAAGCCAATCGACGTAAACGTCGTTAAGTTTGATTATCTTCAGTTAAATGCCAAACCCGAGCTAAGCTCGGGTTTGTTGTTTGTGGCAGCCGCAATAATCGGCAGTGCTGTGCCTTCGCCATGCGTAGTTGCCAATGTCATCTAGTCTGGCGGTTAGTTTAAAAGAATGGCAGGTGGCAGCTTGGTAGCTCGTGCTTACCAAAGTAGTTCTGGTGGTACTCCTCGGCATCCCAAAAGGTGGTGGCTGGCACGATTTCGGTAACGATGGTGTTGCCGGCCCAGTAGCCGGTTTGGCTGATTTGATGTTTGGTTTGTTCAGCCACTATTTTTTGATTGTCGTTATGGTAAAACACCACTGAACGGTATTGGCTACCCACGTCCTCACCTTGTTGATGGACAGTCGTTGGGTTGTGATACTGCCAGAATACCTGCAGCAACTGTTCGAAACTGACCACCACCGGGTCAAACTCAAGTTGTACTACTTCGGCGTGGCCAGTATCACCAGCTTTCACTTGCGCATAGGTCGGATTATCAAGGTGGCCGCCCATATAGCCACAACGTACCGCAGTTACTCCGTCAATCTCACGAATAAACTGTTCAACACCCCAAAAACATCCGGCGCCAAAGGTTGCTACTGCCATGGTGATACTCCTTCCGACCTAACTGAACGATAAAAGTCTAAACGTTAAGATGTTTAGATGGCTAAACGTCCATGGAGAATAATGTCACGGCGGCGGAATTACAACCATTGTGTGCAGGAGAATTGTTGTGGTGGCCTTGGTACACTGCCTGCAGATCATTTGCTCAAGGAGAAGAGCCTTGCTACAACAACATCACGACCTGCTGTCGCACACCCTGAAGTATCCATCGAATTTACCGCAACAAGAACAGTTTGAGTTGGCTGGTGGAGTAGAGGTAAGCCTTACCGATGTGGGGATCTTGCGGTTCGAACCGCCACAACCGGATGCGGCTGATATTGTTTTGTCTGCTGGCGTGCATGGTAACGAAACTGGGCCAATAGAGTTGCTTAACCGACTGGTGCAAGAACTGCTAGCTGGAACCTTGAACTGTCGTAATCGACTGCTTATTTTACTCGGTAACCCGCCAGCGATGGTCGTGGGTAAGCGCGAGTTAGAACACAATATGAATCGCTTGTTTAGTGGTAATCATTCGAACTATCAAGGCGATGAAGCACAACGAGCGAAACGATTGGAGTTGGCGGTTACTGAGTTTTTCCAGCAACGAGACGGACAGCGCTACCACTATGATCTGCACACTGCCATTCGCGATTCGAAACGGGAGAAGTTTGCAATCTACCCGTTCCGTCATGGTAAGCCGTGGAAACGTCAACAGCTGGCCTTTTTGGCCAATGGCGGCATTGATACCGCGCTGTTAATCCATTCGCCTCAAACCACTTTCAGCTACTTTAGCTCCAACCAATTCGGTGCCGATGCCTTTACGGTGGAATTAGGAAAGGTGCGCCCATTTGGTCACAACGATAGCCAGTCGGTTGCACAGATTGAAAGCCAGTTACGACGTTTAATCAGTGCAGAACCGGTGTTGATTGATGCGGCAGCACCACTGACGGTGTTTGACGTAGCCCAAGAGATCAATAAACAAAGCGATGCCTTTACCCTTAATTTTGCCGACGATGCCGCTAATTTTACTGAGTACCAACGGGGTGATCTATTGGCGCAGGATGGAGAGGTTGAATATCGTGCTAAGGCCGATGGGGAAGCGATTGTGTTCCCAAACGCCAAGGTCGCTCTGGGGCAACGGGCGTTGCTTACGGTTCTACCAGTGGGCGCAGAGCAACCATTTGAGTAATTAATCTAATCAAACACCGCTGTAAAAGGGGTTTTACAGCGGTGGCGCAACCATCACTGACTTTAAGTGGACGCTTGGTTGTGTGGCATTACTGTGGCAGGTAACTTGCTCTGATGTCGTCAACTGGATGTCATTAAATAAAACAAAAATTGACATCAAGGTAGTTGGCGAAAGGCGATAACAACACCAGACATATTGGACGTTAAGTGATGACAGACAACTCTGCCCAACCACAGCATTGTACCGAGGCCACATTGGTCGACGGGCATGCGTTGGTGTTTCCAACCTTACGAGTTCTGCAGGCGGATGGGTCGCTCTATGAACAGGCTCAATTACCACAAATCGACAAGGCCTCAGCGCTAAAGATCTACCATAGCTGCGTATTTACAAGGGTTCTAGACGAGCGGATGCTGGCGGCCCAACGGCAAGGGCGAATCAGCTTCTACATGACCTGCACCGGCGAAGAAGCAGCGGTACTTGGTGCGGCGGCGGCCTTGGATGACGCAGACATGATCATGGCTCAATACCGTGAACATGCAGCACTGCATTACCGCGGCTTTACCCTCGAGCAGTTTATGAACCAGATGTTTTCCAACATCAACGATCTGGGCAAAGGACGGCAAATGCCGATCCATTACGGCAGTAAAGCGCTGCATTACATGACCATCTCATCGCCATTGGGAACGCAGATCCCGCAAGCAGCAGGTTACGCCTATGGTCAAAAGATGCGTGGTGAGGACAACGTTACCATCTGCTTCTTTGGTGAAGGGGCTGCCTCCGAAGGGGACTTTCACGCTGGCTTAAATATGGCGGCAGTGCATCAAGCTCCAGTGATCTTCTTCTGTCGTAATAATGGCTATGCCATCTCGACTCCAGCAGAAGAGCAGTACGCTGGCGATGGCATTGCTCCCCGTGGCGTAGGCTACGGCATCAAGACCATTCGTGTTGATGGCAACGATATGCTCGCCGTGCTGGCGGCAACCCAATTAGCACGTCAGGTTGCACTGGAACAACAATGCCCTGTATTGATCGAAGCGATGAGTTATCGCTTAGGGGCGCACTCAAGCTCAGACGATCCTTCCGGTTATCGCAGTAAGGAGGAGGAGCAGAAATGGCGAGAGCACGATCCGGTGTTGCGTTACAAGTTGTGGCTGCAAGCGCAGGGGTGGTGGAGTGAGAGCGATGATGAAGCCCTGTATCAGCAGTACAAACAAGAAGTACTTGCTGCGGTAAAGGTTGCCGAAGTGCTGCCGATGCCAGAACTTAGCACCTTAGTAACCGATGTCTACGACGAGGTTCCTAAGCACCTGAGCGAACAGTTAGAGCAGGTTAAGACTCAAGTACAACAATACCCAGAATACTATCGCGCCACCGCTGGCAAGGAGCACCTGTAATGGCCAAGATGAATTTACTACAGGCCATTAACGAGGCGCTTGATATTGCTATGGGCAATGACGACACAGTGGTTGTCTTTGGTGAGGACGTTGGTCACTTTGGTGGGGTGTTTCGCGCTACTGCCAAGCTGCAGGATAAGTTTGGTAAAGATCGTTGTTTCAATACCCCGCTTACTGAGCAAGGGATTATCGGCTTTGCTAATGGTATGGCTGCTCAAGGTATGCGGCCAGTAGCTGAAATCCAGTTTGCTGATTACATCTTTCCCGCTTTCGATCAGATCGTTAATGAAACCGCTAAGTTCCGTTACCGCAGTGGCAATGAGTTTGATGTGGGCGGCCTAACCATCCGTACTCCTTATGGTGGTGGTATCGCCGGTGGCCACTATCATTCGCAATCTCCGGAAGCTTATTTTACCCAAACCCCCGGATTGAAGGTGGTTGTACCCCGTAACCCAGAGCAAGCGAAAGGACTACTGTTAGCGTCGATCCGTGATAATAATCCGGTGATATTCTTTGAACCGAAGCGGCTCTATCGCGCCTCGGTCGGTGAGGTTCCTGAGGGGGACTACGAGATCCCCTTATCAGCCGCTGAGGTGGTTAAAACCGGCAGCGATATAACCCTGCTAGGTTGGGGGGCACAGATGGAGTTGATTGAAGCAGCGGCGAAAAGAGCTGAAAATGACGGCATCAGCTGTGAAATTATTGATTTACGTACACTCATGCCATGGGATGTTGATACCGTTGCTCAATCAGTTATCAACACCGGAAGGTTACTGATAAGCCACGAAGCACCGTTAAGTGGTGGTTTCGCCGGTGAGATTGCCGCCACCATTCAAGAGCAGTGCTTTCTTTATTTAGAGGCGCCGATTGCTCGGGTTTGTGGTTTAGATACACCATACCCGTTGTCGTTAGAGAAAGAACACATGGCTAACGAACATAAAATATTTGAAGCGATTAAAACCTGCGTCAATTTCTAGGGAGTGGCAATGATTAAGGATTTTATCTTGCCGGATATCGGCGAGGGAGTGGTTGAGTGTGAGTTGGTTGAGTGGTTAGTCGCTGAAGGCGATGTGATTGCGGAAGATCAGCCTATTGCTGACGTGATGACAGACAAAGCATTGGTGCAGATCCCAGCTCCGTACGCCGGTACCATCACCAAGCTGTTCTATCGAAAAGGTCAGGTGGCGAAGGTGCACGCGCCACTATTTCAGGTAGAGCTGGCTGATGCAAGCACAGCCATCACTGAGGTTGCAGTTGAGCCACCACAAGCTGCAGCAGCTAAGGTGATTGATGATTTTATTTTGCCAGATATTGGCGAAGGAATTGTCGAGTGTGAGCTGGTTGAATGGTTAGTTGCAGAGGGTGATGTGGTCGAAGAAGATCAGCCTATCTGTGATGTGATGACCGACAAAGCGTTGGTACAAATCCCAGCGAAACAGCAGGGAACCATCCATAAGCTTTATTACCGTAAAGGCCAAGTAGCTAAGGTGCACCAACCTCTGTTCGCATTAGCGCTGCCAAGCAGCGCCGCTGGTGCAGCGGCAGCACCTGTCGAGGCTAGCTCGGCAGCAACCCCCGATTCAATGGTGCAAGCTACTGCGCCTGTGCGTCATGGCAAAGCCGTTGCTAGTCCTGCGGTTAGGCGGTTGGCTCGGGAGCATGAGGTCGACTTGGGTTTAGTTAGCGGTACTGGTAAAAATGGGCGCATCTATAAAGAAGATCTGCATCGCTACCTAGAATCTGCTCAGTCAGATAGTGCCCCCCTTGCCCTGCCTGAAACCATGCCAATTGAAGCGAAACGGGCTGCGGCTGAGTACGTTGCTGGAACAGACCGGGTTGAGCCGATTAAGGGCATTAAGGCGGCCATGGCAAAGCAGATGATGGCCTCAGTGCAGAGCATTCCTCACTTCACCTACTGCGACGAACTTGACCTGACTGAGCTGGTTGCATTACGGCAAAGCCTGAATGCTCAATATGCGGAGCAGGGGATTAAACTGAGCTTTATGCCGTTTTTCATCAAGGCGTTGTCGTTAGCGATGAGTCAATATCCTGCTCTAAACAGCCGTGTCAATGATGCTGGCGATGAACAAACCTTCGTGCATGACCACAATATTGGTATCGCGGTTGATGGCAAGCTTGGCTTGATGGTGCCAAACATTAAGCAGGTGCAGGTGCGGTCTATTCTCGAAGTAGGTGCTGAGGTTGGGCGGCTTATCAGCGCTGCTCGTGATGGCCGTGTTGCTCCAGCAGATCTCCAAGGCGGCACCATTAGCATCTCTAATATTGGTGCCATTGGTGGTACGGTAGCGACGCCGATCATCAATAAGCCAGAGGTTGCCATTGTTGCCTTGGGCAAACTGCAAACCTTGCCACGGTTTAATAATGATGGCGAGGTGGAAGCTCGGACTATTATGCAGATCAGCTGGTCTGGTGATCATCGGGTGATTGACGGTGCGACTATTGCGCGATTCTGCAATCTGTGGCGCAGTTACCTTGAGCAACCGCAACGGATGATGATGGCGATGCGATAACCCTAATATGGCGCCAATGGCGCCTTATTTTCGCGACAGCCCGTTGAAATCGACTGCATGTAACCAGATATATATGACAGTATTCGCCAGAGTTAGGTTAACGAGTGGAATGGCATCTCGTATAATGGCGCCAATTAGTTGTAGAGGCATTGACCCAAAATGTTAGAAGCCCCGGTTGTAGATGATTCGCATTACCTTTTTCCTCCCAAGCCACAGCCAATGTCAGTTGACGAGAAAGCTGTAGCAAAGGAACGCATTAAGCGTTTACTGAAAGAGAAAGATGCGGTTTTGGTAGCGCACTATTATACCGATCCTGAGATCCAAGCTCTGGCAGAAGAAACTGGTGGTTGCGTTGCGGATTCATTGGAAATGGCGCGCTTTGGCAATGATCACCCAGCACAAACCCTGGTGGTCGCTGGCGTACGTTTTATGGGGGAAACCGCAAAAACGTTAACGCCAAATAAAACCGTATTGATGCCAACTCTCGAAGCAACTTGTTCGCTTGATTTAGGTTGCCCTGCGGATCAGTTTACTGAGTTTTGTGATGCTCACCCTGATCATACCGTGGTGGTATACGCCAACACCTCTGCAGCAGTTAAAGCCCGTGCGGATTGGGTGGTTACCTCGTCGATTGCGCTAGAAATTGTTGAACATCTCGATAGTGAAGGACACCAGATCATCTGGGGGCCAGATCGTCATCTAGGCAGTTACATTGCTAAACAAACTGGCGCAGATATGCTGATGTGGCAGGGCGCTTGTATCGTCCATGATGAGTTTAAAGCCAAGGCGTTGTTTGATCTGAAAGCTCAGAATCCTCATGCGGCGGTGCTAGTACACCCAGAATCACCGGAATCTGTGGTTGCTATTGCTGATGCGGTCGGCTCGACTTCACAGCTAATTAAAGCCAGCCAAGAGATGGACAATGACATGTTCATCGTCGCGACCGATAAAGGGATCTTCTACAAGATGGAGCAGCTGTCTCCAAATAAGACCTTTATTGAAGCGCCAACAGGTGGTAACGGCGCAACTTGCCGTAGCTGTGCTCACTGCCCATGGATGGCGATGAATGGCTTAGCAGCGATTGAGAACTCGCTGATTAGCTCAGATCGCACCGATCATGAAGTGCATGTTGATCCGGAGCTAGCCAAGCAAGCGATGCTGCCGCTGAATCGGATGCTTGATTTTGCCGCTACCTTAAATGAGGTTGTTAAAGGTAACGCCTAAGCAACTAAACTTACCCTTATTAAGCACCGTAATCACGGTGCTTTTTTGTGGCTGTGTACCAACTAAGTGTTGTTGTTTACAATGTTGTTAACGCACCGGCTAGGCGAGTTTTGATACAAGGAGAAAGCACTGCCGTCGTTGATCTTCTGCCACATTGGAACAGTCCAGCGAAGCGTTTTGGATTGCGACCTAAGGCAAGGGGGGAGATTCCAAAGGGGCGAAGCAGCCCCCTAATGCATACAAGAATGTGCCGTCGCCACCGCGACATAACCCTTTAAGAGCACTGCAATCGGTGAAGCCGAAGGCTTAAGATAAACTTCAACAGCTAACTATGACCCAGCCTTTTTTATAGGGTAATAAGATGGATGACAGCGTAGTAACCGCAGTTCAACAACGGCTTGTTAACCAATATCAGCGCATGCTGAGCCAAGTTGAGACTATTGCTAGCAATAATGATGTTGAGGCAGTTCATCGCTATCGAGTGAGCTTACGTAAGAGCCGCTGTTTATTGGCAATATTTGCTGATGAGCTGGCAAATACTCCCGCGGCAACGTTGGCAGCCAGCTTTAAGCAGCAAGCGCACGTGTCGAATGCTGTGCGCGATATTGACGTATTTATTGCGGCTGTCGACATCCCCATGATTATTGATTACCTATTGCAGCAGCGGCTGTTACTACAACAACAATTACGACAACGGCTTGGTGATTTACAGCGGGAGCGGCAACTGTGTCTCAGCTGTTTGCTGTTGCCGTGGCCAACAACTGCAGTGACGTTATCTGCAGCGGTAGCAACTCAGTTGCAGCAATTACAACAGCGGAGCATAGCTGCAAGTAAGTTGGCGGTGTCGACCGGTAAAGATAAGCATTGGCACAAATTGCGTTTATTGATTAAAGCCCAGCGCTACTTAATTGAGTTGTGCCTAGATAACCATCACAGTGACGCGTCGCTATGGCAACAACGATTAGGCGAGTTTAATGACAACTGTAATCAACTCCAGTTTTTGACTGACTTACCCCTTCAACCAAAAAGGTTGCAACGGCAGCTGAGAAAGTTAACGAAGAGGTTAAAGCAGCAAAAAAAACAACAAAAGCGCGAGTTGACGGTACTGGTTGAGCAGGAGTTGACTAAAAAAGATGCGTTCGGTTTAAAGTTGAAAAATAGCAGTTGACGACAACCGATGAACTCCCTAATATGCGCTTCCCGTAGCGAGTGAGAACTCGATAAACATCGAACAATTTAAAGGTCAGGTGTCCGAGTGGCTGAAGGAGCACGCCTGGAAAGTGTGTATACGGCAACGTATCGAGAGTTCGAATCTCTCCCTGACCGCCATATAAACAACAACGCCCCGCACGAAAGTGCGGGGCGTTTTTGTTTGGTTGTGTACCAATTAAGGGTTGTTCTTGCCAATGCTGTTAAAGCACCGGTTAGGCGAGCTTTGAAACAAGGGCAAAGCACTACCGCCGTTGCTCTTCTGCCGCATTGGAGCAGTCCAGCGAAGCGTTTTGGAATGCGACCTAAGGCAAAGG
Organism: Ferrimonas lipolytica; assembly: GCF_012295575.1. Taxonomy (NCBI): domain Bacteria; kingdom Pseudomonadati; phylum Pseudomonadota; class Gammaproteobacteria; order Alteromonadales; family Ferrimonadaceae; genus Ferrimonas; species Ferrimonas lipolytica. Next base: position 889,448 of record NZ_CP051180.1, read on the forward strand.
GGATTCCAAACGGGGCGGAGCTTCCCCTAATGCATACAAGAATGTGCCGCCAACGCGACATAACCCCTTAATAGTCTGCAACCGATAGAGCCGAAGGCTTGATATTAACTTCAACACTTAACCTCAACACTTAACTGTGACACAGCCTTTTGTTTATATGGTCAGTGAAGATTTTGGTTCTAAACCTTAGTTCGCCATCGCCATCGCCATCGCCGTAGGCACTCATCTCTTCTAAGCGCTTGCTCGCTAACCGTGATGGTAAACGAGCAGTCTGTTGCTTCGCTGTGCTCAACAGCCCGATTTATTAAAGATCTTATCTGCCCACAGAGTCAGTCCCGAGGTTACGCTGCCGAAGTTATCGGCTGAAACCATTGGGATCTGATAGCGTTGCCATAGGTAATCCTTGATAAACGGCGCATTGGCGCTACCACCGGTGAGGAATAGCACGTCCGGTTTGCAACTGGATTGGGCGATCACGTCATCGATTAATACCGACATACGTTTCAGCAGTTGTTGGGCCGCTTCGGTGAAGTTGGCGCGGTCGACGACAGTAGCCAGTTCGGGCTCTAGGAAATCCAGTGCTACCTTGGCTTGCTCTAACTCACTCAAGGCGATTTTAGCGCGTTCTGCACAGGCACTAAGCTGGAAGGTCATGTGCTGTTGTTGCAGAGTTAGGATCCGCATCAAGGTTGTTAGCTCTGGCTGGCGTTGCAGCTCCGACAGCATCGCTCTGGTGTCGTTGCGATAAAAACGTGTTTGATCTGAGATGTTGTTTACCGAAGCAGCGTCGATGAACGGCTTGTTGGGGATAGGGCGTCCCTTACCGTCTTTCAGTCGTGAGCCGAGAGTTGGCATTAAACAGTTAAAGTTCAGTGCGATATCAAAGTCATTACCGCCGATCCGTTCGCCGCTGTAGCCCAATACCCATTCGTCGTGACGTTCACTTAAGTCGCTGCCCGCGGCCATCTGCAACATGGAGATATCCGAAGTACCACCACCGATATCCACTACCAATACGTTCTGCTGTTGCTGCAGCTGTTGTTGGTAGCTTAAACCGGCGGCAATCGGCTCATACAGAAATTCAACTTGGTCAAAACCTGCGAATTTAGCGGCGCGAGTCAGTACTTCGGTGGCTTGGGTATTACTGCGGTGGCTATCGAGCCCCTGAAAATTAACCGGACGACCAATCACAACCTTCTTAATCGGTGCTAAACCCGTTTGTTCCGCTTGGTGACGCAGGTGCCACATGGTTGAAGCACAAATGTCTTCAAACATCTGCTGCTGCCGTGGGGTAATGCCACTGGAGCCGAGAAAGGATTTAGGGCTACGAACGTAGTAACAGTCCGCAGGATCAACTAGGTACTTGTCGAGAGCATCAACGCCGAAGGCCAATTGGTCATCGTAGCCATCAAGCTTGGCTTCACGCAGGGCATTAAGACTGGCACCTAGGTTAGGGCGGGCTTGCTGATATGGCTGCTCTAGCCCTTGGCTTTTAAGCTGTTGATATAGCCAACCAGAGATCACTTCTGGCTGCGGTGCGTAAAGGGTCGAAGGAAGGTAGTGGCCGTGTTGGGGCAGATTTACCAGTGTTGGTTGGTTATCTGTTATTACACCAAAGGCACAGTTAGATGTACCGAAATCAAAACCTGCAATTGTACTCATCTATGCACTACCGTTTTCGAAAATGGTCAGCGAGGGTAGCGATCGCTCAGTGGATTTACAAGTGATTTTAGTGGCTAGTAGGGCAAGGTTTGCTAGCAACTATTGAAATTCTAACGCAGGTGATAACAGCACTAAAAATGGCTAACAAACTGATTATCAAGGATGAAGGTAAGTTTTTTCTAATCATTCAAATAACTGTAACAATTGGCAGAGATAATCACTAGGCATCCTATGTGAATCAACCTCCTTGTGCACGCAAACCTAAGCGTGCATTTTTTTTGCTGTTTTTTCGCTATCGGGGTAACCGCACCCGTTTTTGTTGTTTGAGTGCACACTTACATAGGTGTCCCTCTAATGCGGGGCAATTCTTACAGGGCTTGCCCTTATACGGCCGGGTCAGCACGATACCGTGGTGGGGAAAGTGATGGCGTGTACTGGTGGCTTTAGCCAGTCCTAAGTTCGAAATGAAGGTTGAAGCAAGTTGCTCGCATTCCACTTGGGTTAAAGCAGTAAAGTCGGTTCCCTGCTTTAACTTATCTTTTATCTGTTGCTTCAGCGCCTTTTGCAGCATTTTAGCGGCTTGCTTATTGCCGCCTTTATCTTTCGCCATAAAACCCCCAACGAATACAGCCTATGCCGATAGTAGCCGATTGGATCTATGAAAGCCTATTTGTTTGGCGACAAAATAAGTGCAGCACGAGTTGGTTGTGCAATGGTAACGGTGCGGTACTGTCCGTTCATGTAATCAATGGCTTGATCGGAGAAATGTTTCGAGTGTGATACCCCGCTTTGCCCTAATGGGCTGATAACGCGGGCGGTGAGCGGTGACGCCATGTCCACCAATCGACGAGTTGATGGGCCGAATGTCGCTTGCCGTTGCTCGTTTTGGTACTGGTAAGAGATGTTATTTATGGCGCGTTTAGAACCATGGATCGGCATACTTGGGCCTTCAAATATCTGTCGCAGTAGGGGATTGGCCCCCATGGCGTGACGATGGCGACTTTGTGCACTTTGTTGCCACTTGGGAATATCGGTACCTAGGCTGGATTCGGTTTGTAACCATGCTCGTCTAATGGCGTCTTGCTGGTTTTGTTGCGAGTATTGGTTGAGGTTGTTCCACCATGGTGAATTGGGGTTTTCCAACACTTGATATAGCATCTTGTCAATCAAGCTCTGGGTCACTAACACCTCAAAACGATCGCTACCGAGTTCGTCGGCAAAGATCTCTTCAAGTAGGTGGTTGTAGAAACTCTCAAATATGGTTGGTGCAATAAGATCTGCACTGTAAGTACCATCCCACTGCTGTAATGCTTGATAGGCACTGCTACCGGTGTCGGTGACGGCAGCTGCGAGCATAGGCTTGAGCATCATTACTCGTAAGTTACGGCTGTCGTTCTGCAGCTGCTTAAACTCATCGAGATTCCATTGCTGTTGGCTCTCTAGTTGTTCTTGTAGCCACATCGGTCGGAACTTAGGGGCGTAGTAACCAGAGGCTTCAACTTGCTGCAATGGTTCTGAATATGGGTGGTTAGCGGAAAAAATAATGCCGGAGGTGGGATTAAGCTGTTTGGGATTGCTGGAGAAGTCGTAATGGCCTTGGGGCAGGTTGTTGCGCTTGGAGCCGTCAATCATTACTGAGCCACTGATTCCCTCGGCACGCTTAAGGTATTTAGCCACCGCCCATTTGGCAATGTTACCTTGATTGTCGGCATAGAGGAGGTTAACCCCTGGCGACCAGATATTTTCTAGGCTCTGTTCGGTTTCCTCTAATGAGGTGGCGTTGACCAATTGATAGAGGCCATGCAGTGGCTGATTCCCTGGTTGGGTAAAGGTCCAATATAGTGCAGTGGGCTGATCTAACCCGAGCGCTTGATCGACGCGAGGCCCAAATGCCGTTACCTGGCGTTGGTAGTGGAGGCTTTCGCCCCCCTTTATTTCGATTAGCTCATCAATCAGGTCCATTTGCGCGACCTCATCGTCTATCTGGTAGCCATTGTCGGTTATGGTCAGTTGGTAGAGATCGGCGTCGTCGTTCAATAGCATGGTTAACCCCCATACCCGCTGAGGGGTTTGCCCTAATAGTGGGATGGGTAAACCGGGCAAGTAGTGACCGTATAGCACCCGCTCAGGAGTATGGATCTGCGCCTCATACCACACTTGTGGGCTGGAGTAGCTGATGTGAGGATCATTAGCAAACAACGGTGCCCCACTTTCGCTGCGTTCAGCGCTGACGACCCAGCCGTTTGAACCTTGCATCTGGCCCATTGGTAACAGCGAGTCTAACTCTAACTCCAACCAATCTTGGCTAACTAACTCGATACCATCGAGTTCTGCGGCCGCCCAGTGGTCTTGTAAGGCATGCAGATAAGGCTCATCTAAGTTTTGGCGCAAGTCAGTCATTAGCGGGTCTTGCTTGAAGGCCGTGGTGAAACTGTGGGCCATATAACTCAGTGTGGCGAATACATCGACTGGCTGGAATGGTTCGGGGGTTGCGGCCAACAGTTGATACTCTAGCGGAGTGGGTAGGTTTTCAATTGCATTGTTGATGCCATCAACATAGGAGTAAACCCACAGCTGTAATTTAGGATCTTGGGAAAGTAATGCCTGAGCTTGCTGTTCACTCCATTGACGCATACCAAGGGCGCGGAATAGTTGGTCTGTCTTTACTGCTCGCTCACCAAATAAGGCGGCAAGTTCGCCCTTACCAACCCGACGTAATAGATCCATTTGAAATAGACGCTCTTTGGCATGCAGCCAACCAAGGGCAACCATGGCATCGGCATCGTTGTTAGCGTAGAGGGATGGCACTCCATAATCGTCAAATGAGACGGCAATTTTGTTTTGCAGTGCTGGTACAGACTCGATGCCGTGATAGGTCGGGCTGGTTCTCCACAGTTGCAGTGCGACAAAGGCAGTTACTATTGTGACAATAGCGAGAACAACGATAAAGACCGCTTTTATTGCGCGACTGAAAAACATACCCATCCTTGGTGTAAGTACTAACGCCTGTGACTTTATTGATACCATCTGCATTGCAGAAGTAAAGCACTAAGTTACTGTTTTTATGTTTTTTTTGAATTTTGGTATGGGCATTGTCTGTAGCGTTAATCGGCACTTTTCTTGCTGAGTGCAGTGAGCGACGATAAAGGTATTTGGTTTTTGTCTGCTGGACAATGGATGTGGTGGGAGGAGGAGGTTGTGATCAGCGTAAGCCTAACGGCTACGCTGACGATATTGGAAGCTAACGGTGATGGTGTGGTTAAACAACCTGATTTTTAATCTGAGGCTGCAATTTTGCCTGAAGCCATAAGCCCGATGATTTCATCATGGCACCAAACAAAACACCTACCAGCAGCGATGGGACAACCATTTGCCAGTTGCCATTGGAGGCAAAGGTCGCGCAACACCCTAAAAAGGTGCCAGGTATGTAATTAAGCCACTCTTTTTTCGCTTGGATACACATCAGCATCGACACAATGCCAGTAATGATGTAGCCGATAACCTCGATGTTACTGACGGTGGAAAGCTGGATAATAACCATGCCCCAAAACACACCGCTTAGATTGGTTAGCATGCTGATGGCGACTGCCTTTTTGCCTTCAGCTGGCGCAGCAAAATAGGTTGAGCAGCCCATAAATCCTGCCCAGGTTAGCAGACCAAGGGCGACCGAGAGCCATCCCCACAGTGCCGAGAGAATACCAGTAGTAATTGAGATAGCGACCAATGCAGACATGATTCGTTTTCACCAAGCTGAGTAAACCAGCCAGAATATTAGCCGCTTAAGTTGAAGATGTTGTGACGATTGATCACACTTTTGTGGTTAATTTTCAACATTGAGCTCAAGTTAAACCGAAGATTAACCTTATTGGTTGTTCTTAATGAGTTTTATGAAATTAAATAATGTCGAATGTTTTTCAATTACAGCGCGGGTCTTGGGCGTGTCAGCGAATGCAGATGTGACTAACAGGCAGAATATTGGCTATGGACTAGCTAAGAGCGACCAAGCCCACAACGGAGGCCGTTGTGGGCTTGGTGCTGAAGGTGGTCGGCCAGAGAGGACTTGAACCTCCGACCCTCGCTCCCCCAGAGCGATGCGCTACCAGACTGCGCTACTGGCCGATACCATTTAAATATCTCGCAGCGGCGTTATAAAATCAATAGTTTTCAACTCTAACTGATTGATGTTTATCCAGTTGATGCGTGCTGTTAGTGGCTACGGAAGCGACCACCTTCTTCCATCATCAGTACCAAAACTGGCACATCAAGCTTGGCTTCACGCTGCCGCTTATAGTTATTGTTGTACACGCGGTAGGCACCACGATTGTCGATCACGGTGATGGCACGTTCGGTTTGAATCGCAAACTGACGAGCGTTGCCAATAACCAAATAGTCGTTGTGTGGCGGCTGATATAGCTCTTCACCTAGGCTGTATTCACGGATTGGCGTGGTGCACTGGAGTAAGTTGGTCATTAACGTCGGTACCACACCGTAGTGACTGGTGCGATGACTTATGGCTCGTGGGCGTTGCCCGTTCCAGCGGATAAGCAGTGGCACTCTGGTGGCTGCGGGGCTGAAGTTAGCGCGGCTATCGGCATTAATGTCAGTGGTAAATAGGTGGCCATGGGTACCGGTAATGATCACCACGGTGTTTTCTCCCGCGGCTTCAACCAATCGTTGGAGCTGTCCATCGATAAAGTGCAACGACTGCCGGTACTGGTTAAACAACACCTGTTGGGCGTGGTTTAACGATTTGTCGGCTCGCACTGTCGGGATCCCAACTTCGCCAACAGGGGTACTGTAATAAGCGGGTGCTGACAAGCTCACCAGATTAAACTGTGGGCCGTTTTTCTGCTCTATATGGCTGATGACCTGTTGGCTAATGGCAATATCTTGCTCGGCAGCGACATCATCGACAGGGGTAGGAACCACATTAAAGTCTTGTAGCCAGGTTTGTTTATCAAACGGGGTTGCCGCTTGATTGATGCCGTAAGCGGACAGATGGTAGCCCGCTCGGTGTAGTTGTTTGGTTAGCTCTGGGCCTTTTAAGTCCAACAGTAGTGGCTCTCGGTATGAGGGCAACATGCTGTAGAACATAGTGAATAGGCCGTGGTTGTAGCTGTTGCTAGCCGAAGAGTGGTGCTCAAACCAGTGGGATTGCTGGGATAGGTCCATCAGGTACGGCATGGTTTGCTGATTAACCATGTCGGCGCGGAAGCCATCTATGGTGATCATCAACACATCTTGGGTGGTTGGTGGCACGCAATTGATGTCGGTCAGCGGATATAGCAATTGATGTGATGAAGGGGCAATGCGATTGGGTACCGCCATCTCTCCCTCTTCCATCAACCCTTGGCGGGCGATAAAGCCTCGAGCGGTAGCCGGGTAATGCAACGGGAATATATCGTCTTGTGCCACAATTGGACGGTAACCAGTAGCATCGGCCCAAATATGCACCAAGTGCGACGCGATAAAACAACTGGCTAGTACGATTACCACCGGAATCCCCATACGGCGACGACGAACTCGAGCTAATCGTTTCCAAAGTCCATTGGCTAGCACTAGCTGTAAGGCGAGCAGGGCGATTGGGAATACGGCCACAATGGGGTTGTCGAGTAGGGCACCGATATCAGCGCTGGCGATATCAAGAACAAATGGATTGAGGTGGAGTCGATAGTGGTCAAAAATTTCGGCATCGAAGGCCAAAATGGTTAACCCGATGGTTGCAACCAAAGCACCAACGCCGCGCAATATGTGCGAAAACGGCAGCAGTACTGTAATTGGAAACAGAGTAAATAAGTATCCAGCAAAGCCCAAGAATGCAAAATGGCCAACCAGGTTCACCAGCATGTACGCCTGGGCCAATAGCGTGTCAGGCCAGCCTTGGATGTACAAAAAACGTGTTGCGATTAGCATTGCTAACAGCATGTTTATAAAGGTAAACCAGTGTCCCCACAGTACCAAGGGCGACACATTGTCTTTGGTGTGATCGTTGAATTGCATTCTAGGGCTTCAGGCCTGACAAGTTAGGGTTATCCTACGGTGAATAAAAACAGTAATCCAGCAAGCTATTTCAATTGTTTAGGCGTCATCACTGCTATCGATGGATGCCTGCAAAGCTTGCGCAAACTGTTCGGCCAGTGCAGCACGATTTGCCGGTGCAATTTTGCTGTTAATGATAATGGTAGCGGCATTACCAAGGGACATAAGCGCCAAATCGGTTGGGGTTTGGTGTTTTTCCATCACTGCCAGCAGATCCGACAGCAGGGTTTCTACTTGTTGATTGCTGTATTTAGATACGATCGCCATGAGTTTTCCTGTGATGTTATAAAAAGGGCGGCATATAATAGCGGCTTTTACTGCCAACGACTAATGCCAAAGCCATGAGTATAAAAATCGATCAAGCCATTATCCACACAGTCAACCAAGGTAACGATGGTCAACTGGAGTGCCGCTTACGCTCACAACCGCTCAAGCAGTCGATGGCTGCTGACGACCTAATCGCTGAACTGCACCGATTATACACCGCCAAAGCCGGCAAAGGTTTTGGCCACTTTGGGGTTCCTATTAATGAAGACGGCACCCCAGCCGGTGAAGCCAATGAGGAGTTCGAACAAGCGCTAACCCAATGGCAAGCCGGTGAACTCGGCTATGTAGAGTTTACGGCACAAGCCAGTAATCTGCTTGGTAAAGAGTTATCTAAGTATGATTTTGCCACTGGTGGTTACCTACTGTTGGCTCATTACAGCCACGTTGCTTGCAACTACCTATTTGTGGCTCTGATCTCAGCTAAGCCGTCAGTGGCGGTATCCGATGAAATGGAAGTACACGGCATGGAGCATTTAGATTTGTCTAATATGCAGCTGACTGCCCGCATCGATTTAACCGAGTGGAAGGCCGATCCTACCTCTAAAAAGTACATCTCCTTCGTCAAAGGTCGAGCCGGGCGTAAGATCGCCGACTTTTTCTTAGACTTTATGGGCTGTATTGAAGGCATTGATGCTAAAAAGCAAAATAAAGCGTTGATGCAGGCGGTTGAGGATTACGTTGGCACGGCAGAACTCGATAAGTCTGAGCAGCAAGATTGCCGTGACGCCGTGTTCGACTACTGTAAAAGCCAGATTGCCACAGGTGATAACGTTCAGATCAGTGACATTGCCGATGAGTTGGCAGACAAAGGCTTGGAAAGCTTCCACCAATTTACCAGCGATGGCAGCTATGAGTTGATTGAGGAGTTTCCGGCTGATCAGAGCACGTTGCGTCAATTGAAGAAGTTTGCCGGTACCGGCGGTGGTGTTTCTTTGAGTTTTGATGGTCAACATTTAGGCGAACGAGTGCAGTGGGATCCGGCTCGAGATACCATAACTATTCATGGTGTTCCGCCAAACCTGTTAGAGCAGTTGATGCGTCGCAGCGGCAGCAAGGCTGATTAATTATTATTCATATTGTTGGGCAATTGGTACGCCTGAATAATTACGCGGTAATGGTGCATTAAAAGGTGTGATGCCGATCACTAAAGGCGCAGTGGTCGGCACTTTTAAAACTAAATAAGTGTCGGTAGGATACCCGCTACAAATAACTTCTTGTGCATAAAAATGCACTGAAGTGAAATTAATCCCAGTTACGGCACCATCAATAATTGGGATAATTACTCTTTAAGCAGGCACAACACACCATGCAAAATAATTCGTTACGGAACATCCTGATGTTCCTGATCCCATCGATACTGGGCGTCTTTTTCTTTATGACCCCGGTTGTTCACGCCGATGGTATTACTATCCCTATTGCGGTTTTGAAAGATGCTCTGCTTGGTGTTATTGGCGATAACATTGCCGCGGTAGTAAGTGGTGTGTTGATTGTCTCAGCGCTAGCCGCTATTGCCACCAAACTGTTTAAACCTCAGTTTATTCTCAACAACTCATTCCTGAACGGGCTGTTTAATCCGTCGCCGCTGTGGTTTTCTGTTCGTGTATTGGGTGCTGCCTTCGTTGCTATGGTTATCACTCAAACAGGCCCTGAAGTGATCATCAGTGATCTAACCGGTGCTTTTGTGTTTGCCGAGCTAATGCCAACGCTATTTGCCGTATTTGTGTTTGCAGGTTTGTTATTGCCACTGTTGACCCACTTTGGCTTGCTCGAACTGATTGGTAGCCTGCTGACCAAGGTGATGCGTCCGCTGTTTAATCTGCCTGGCCGTTCAGCCATTGACTGCCTTGCGTCATGGCTTGGCGATGGCTCCGTTGGGATCTTGATGTCGTCGAAGCAGTATGAAGAAAAGTGTTATACCCAGCGTGAAGCTGCGGTTATTGGCACTACCTTCTCGGCCGTATCCATTAGTTTCAGTTTGGTGGTGATTGCTCAGGTTGGCTTAGAGTCGATGTTTATTCCTTTCTACTTAACCGTTTGTGTCGCTGGTTTAGTAGTAGCGTTGATTGTGCCGCGTTTACCACCGTTATCTAATAAGAAAGATCTGCTGATTGATGGCACCGAGCGCGCTAAAGACGCTGAGGTGATCCCTGCTGGTCATACTGTATTCTCTTTCGGTTATCAGAATGCTCTAAATACAGCAGCCAAGATTGAAAAGCTGTCTGACGTTATTGTCGTGAGCTGTAAAAATGCCATCGATATGGTGTTTGGAGTACTACCAGTGGTTATGGCTGTGGGTACCATGGGACTTATTGTGGCCGAGTTTACCCCAGTGTTTGCTTGGTTGGGTGCACCGTTTGTACCGTTACTCGAGCTGTTGCAGATCCCGTTTGCTGAAGCGGCCTCTGAAACCATGGTGGTTGGTTTTGCGGATATGTTTATTCCATCAATCATTGCTGCAGGTATTGAAAATGACATGACCAAGTTTGTGATTGCCGCTTTGTCTGTTACCCAACTTATCTTTATGTCAGAAGTAGGCGCCTTGTTACTGGGCTCTAAGATCCCAGTAAATGCATTTGAGCTATTGGTGGTGTTCTTGCTGCGTACCTTAGTATCGCTGCCAGTGATTGCTGGCATGGCTCATCTGATTTTCTAACCAGCGCCAGAGCGAACCAAAGCCGAGCTTATGCTCGGCTTTGTTGTATCTGCATGTTGCCAAGCATAGGCGAGGGCGGGTAGCGGTGATATGGTGATTGCTTCAATCAGCAGAGAATCAGTTGTCATGGATAAGATAACCCTTACCAATATCGAAACCATTCCCGGAAAAACCATCGTTAGCCACCTTGGCTTAGTTCAGGGTAATACAGTGCGCGCCAAACATGTTGGTCGTGATTTTATGGCGGGGCTTAAGAATCTCGTTGGTGGCGAATTGGTTGGTTATACCGAACTGCTGCAAGAATCCCGAGAGCAAGCGGTCGAACGGATGACCGAACAAGCTATCGCCATTGGAGCTAATGCGGTAATCAATGTTCGCTTCTCAACGTCATCAGTGACCTCCGGTGCGGCGGAATTGTTTGCCTACGGTACTGCGGTTGTAGTGGAGTAACCAATGCAGACACTCATTGGGGTACTGTTGTTGATTGGCTTAGGCTTCGTGTTTGGGCGCTATGCAGAGCAACGACATTTCAAACGTCTGCGCCAAGAAGAAGCTCGGTTGCAGTCGATATTGGTGTTTAATACCAAAGAGGTGCCAGCGCAATTCCAACCCTGTCGGGTTAGCTTGGTGGGGGGTAATACCGTTATAGCGGTGGATTACTTTAAGAGCTTTGTGGCGTCGCTTCGCAACATTGTTGGCGGCAACGTTAGTTCATTTGAGTCATTGATTGAACGGGCGCGCAGAGAATCGATTGTGCGAATGAAGCAAGAAGCTGAACAACTTGGTGCCAATGCGGTGTTCAATATGCGTATTGAAACCTCAGCAATTGGCCAAGGAGACGATAAGAGCCAAGTCTCGGTTGAGGTTTATGCATATGGTACGGCGGTAGTGAGCGATGAGCCAGTTCGTTAATCGTCCTACCCCAGAAAATAACCATAAGTCAGGTTCACCACTGCCAGATTTTTTTATTCTGGTTGCAGGCGTTGGTTTGGCGATTAGCGTAGTAGTGCTATTGATTAACCTAGCCATCGGTCAATTGGGACAGTTTATTCCATTCTCGTGGGAGCAACGGTTGGCACCTGCGTGGTCTGCTCAAAGAGTAGAGTCTCCAGCACAGCGACAGATGGATGAGCTATTGGCACGGTTGCTAGCGGTTAAGCCGATGCAAGACGATATCGATGTGAAGGTCACGTTGATTGAGGACGAGCAGATCAACGCCTTTGCCGGATTAGGCGGCGAAATCGTTATCTTTAGCGGATTGATTGAAGCGTTGCCGTCGGAGAATGCGTTAGCGATGGTGGTCGCTCATGAACTGGCTCATGTACGCCAACGTCACGTGATTAAGTCACTATCAAAAAACCTTAGCATTACTGGGTTATCAATCTTATTGGGAATAGAAAACCAAGCGTTGTTACAGCTGTCGAGCCAATTCACCATGTTGTCCTTTAGTCGGGATGATGAAGCTGAAGCAGATCAATTAGCGTTAGCGGCTGTCGTGGCTCTATATGGTCACAGCGGCGGTGTTACGGCGTTATTTGATGTACTAGAAAACGGAAATAGTTCAAGCTGGTTAAGCAGTCACCCAAGCAATGAGGCGCGGCGGGCGGCGACACAGGTTGGGCTCAATTTAGCGCAACCGCTGCCGCTATCTGCGGACTATCTTGATTTCAAAGCAAAATAGTTGAGCTTATAAAATCAAAAAACCAGCCTTACGGCTGGTTTTTTGTTGATATTGAGGAGTGCTTACTCTTCGCTATCAAAGTCGCTGAAATCGAACTCTTCGTCTTCAGCAACGTCATCGGCGTCAAACTCGTCACCTAAGGCTTCGGCACGTAAGGCGCGTTTTTCAGCGGCTTTTTGTTCCGCCTTTTCAGCTTGGCGAGCAGCAACGGCTTCACGCTCAATACGGGTTTTAGCGTGACGGTCGTTACGCTCTGCTTGGTTCTTTTGGAACTCTTGCAGCATCTCTTCACCCCAAGCTTGTGCTTCAGCTTCAGTGGCAAAACGACCCTTCTTTTTAGACACCATGGTCTTGCGGTTGGACACTTTACGGATGATTTTTGCGGTCCACTTATCTTCGGTTTGTTCTACCGACAGTGAGAATTTTTTGCTTTGAGCCATGGTGACAGGTTCCTAGGGGGGTTATCCAAGTTCAGATTCTCCGGCAGCACAGAACACAGTCAGTACTGAGAACCGGGGCGCACAGTATACGCCTCTTTTTATTTTATGCTCGCCTTTTTACTGAGCAATGCCGTTAACTTCGGTGGCAACCGGGCCAGTTTAGAAGTATTTGATGTTGGTGGCCGACTGGTTGAGTGAACTGTCGCTATAGGTTTCTGTCACCATAGCGGCATGTTCCATCGCTTGCATCAGCCCTAGTACGGCAGCTACGCCTAAGCCATGCAACCAGAATGTTGGACCACTACTGAGTTGTAGGCTAATCACTATGACCAAAACAACTTGGGATGACCCAAATAGAATAGCTAAGTGTTCTTTCGAAGCAGAGACGGCGATGGCAGTAAGAATTGGCAACAGCAGCAAACCATAGCCGAGGGGGCCCATATCTGCGCCGGTTTGGCTTGTCGGAGTTAATACCAATGGATGGCTCCAACAAAAAGCGGCAATGATGGCGATAAACGAGGCAACTGTTTCGCGTCCCATAATAACCTCACGTCTTTTGTGCTTATAGTTATTATAGCTACTGGTGTTGAAATCACTGGGAGTTTTAGCGTGGTGGGAGAACTAACTAAAAAGAAAGGGAGCCTAACGGCTCCCTTGTTAGCTTATCTTATAAAGTTAAGCGGCTTTGTCGTTTTGCTGGGCGATAACAGGGTTGGATTTCAACTCGTCGGAGTCAAAGTCATCAACGTTGATGGTCGCCAGACGACCGGCTTCCGCTTCATTAAGAAGCTGTGCTTCTTCAGCGGTGATAGCGCCAAGCTCAAGGCCTTGAGCAGCAATACGGTCGAGGAACATAAACGGCAGTTTCTTACCGGCAGCTTTACATACTTTGTCGTACAGTGGCTCGGCTTTAAGGATCAAGCCCAAGGTATGCTCCAGCTTGCCGAGCGCATTTCTATCGTGGTTTGCTAACCACTGGCCAGCAATCAGGCGGTCACGAGTGGCACTTGGGGTTTGCAAAATACGCGCAACTTGGTGGTCATTTTTGTCAGACGGGCGTTTAATTGGGCGTCCGAATGGGAACAGCAGGAACTTCAGTAGGCCACCAAACATTGGGAAGTTTTCTAACAACTCAATCTGTGCGGTTTGCAGTTTGTACAGTGAATCCTCAACACCCCAACGCAGCAGTGGTAGGTCATCAGCCATACGACCATCGTCGTTATAACGCTTCAACGCGCCAGAGGTCAGGAACAGTTGGCTGAGTAAGTCACCTAGACGAGCAGAGGTACGCTCTTTGCGCTTCAAGTCGCCGCCAAGCAGTGCCATTGCGATATCCGATAGTAGCGCTAGGTTGGCACTGAAACGGTTCATCTGCTGGTAGTAGCGCTTGGTTTCGTCTTGGTATGGGCTGTTGCTCAAACGGCCACCGGTTAGGCCAAGCCATACACTGCGAACTAAGTTAGTAAATACGAAACCAACGTGGCCCCAAATGGCTTTGTCGAAGTCAGCTAAGCCCTTTTGCTTATCTTCATCAAAGGCCGCTTGCATCTCGTTTAAGATGTATGGGTGGCATCGGATTGCGCCCTGACCATAGATGATCATGGAACGAGTTAGGATGTTGGCACCCTCTACGGTGATCGCAATTGGCGCACCTTGGTAGCCACGACCCAAGTAGTTGTTTGGCCCTAAACAGACCCCTTTACCGCCGTGGATATCCATGGCGTCAATGATGCATTTCTGCATCCGGTCGGTCAGGTGCATCTTGACGATAGCGGAGATAACCGATGGTTTTTCACCAAGGTTTAAACCGGTTGTTGTTAAGGTGGACACCGCGTCCATTAGGTAAGCGTTACCGCCAATCCGCGCTAATGGCTCTTCAATGCCTTCCATCTTACCGATTGGTAGTTTGAACTGACGGCGGATACGAGAGTAGGCTCCGGTTGCGCCAGCAACGGTCTTCATGCCACCAGCAGCGCTTGATGGCAGGGTGATACCACGACCAACCGACAAACATTCAACCAGCATGCGCCAGCCTTGGCCTGCCATCTCTTGGCCACCAATAATGTAATCCAGTGGGACAAACACCTGGTTACCACGGGTCGGGCCGTTTTGGAACATGGTGTTCAACGGGAAGTGGCGGCGGCCAATCTCAACACCTTGCATATCGGTCGGGATCAACGCACAGGTAATGCCAATCTCTTTCTTGTCGCCAATCAAGCCGTCTGGATCGCGTAGTTTGAAAGCCAAACCAAGTACGGTAGATACCGGGGCTAGGGTAATGTAGCGCTTGTTCCAAGTTAGCTTCATACCCAGAACTTCTTTACCTTCCCATTCGCCCTTACAGACGATGCCGTAATCAGGGATAGAGCCGGCATCGGAACCCGCTTCAGGGCTGGTTAGAGCGAAACATGGGATCTCTTGACCAATAGCTAAGCGTGGCAGGTAGTAATTCTTTTGCTCTTCAGTGCCGTAATGTTGCAGCAATTCACCTGGACCCAATGAGTTAGGCACGCCAACAGTTGAGGAGAGTACTGAGCTGTGACCAGCCAGTTTCTGCAAAATCTGCGATTGGGCGTATGGGGTAAACTCTAAGCCGCCATACTGCTTCTTGATGATCATGGCAAAGAACTTGTTGTCTTTCAGGTACTGCCATACATCTTGAGGCAGATCCGCCAGAGTGTGGGTAACCTCAAAGTCATCCACCATTGCCATCACTTCTTCAACAGGACCGTCGATGAAAGCCTGCTCTTCAGCCGTTAGGGTCGGCTTAGGGTAGTTGTGTAAGGTTTTCCAGTCTGGTGCACCGGAGAAGAGTTCTGAATCCCACCAGGTTGTACCGGCTTCAATGGCGTCTTTTTCGGTTTCAGACATTTCCGGCATGATGCCTTGGTAGGCTTTCAACATTGGCTTGGTTAGGTATTGTTTACGCACCGAGTCAACATTCACAGGAATGGCGATAATGGCAAAGATTACCCACGGGATGATACCAACATGGCCCAAGGCGGTGCCTGCGGCGAGGAATAGCGCGGCGGCAACAGTAAATTGAGTTAACGAACGGCGTTGGTAGATCAACGCGCCCAGCACAATTATGCTGGTTAGGCTCCAAATTAGGGTTATCACGGTGTTACTCCTTATCTTGGCGTCAAATCACATGGGTAATGTAATTTCGTGTGATGAGTCACAGTTTATGTGGTGGTCTGACCTCTGTCACGAAAAAATTAAACAAACGTTTGAGGATTGTTATGAAAATGAGAGCGGAGTTCGCTTGGGACGGGGCTCGCAAGGGGTTATGCTACCTTGTGTTAAATATGCAATTTGTTGAGTAAAGGCGTTTGATTAATGTGTGAACTGCTGGCAATGAGTGCCAATGTGCCAACCGATATCGTGTTTAGTTTTACAGGGTTAGTCGAACGTGGTGGTAAGACTGGGCCACACCGAGATGGCTGGGGTATTACCTTTTATGACGGACCAGGGAGTCGCACCTTTAAAGACAGCGATCCCAGTTGTCGCAGCGAAGTCGCGAGCATGCTTAAAAGCTATCCGATTAAATCGAAAACGGTGATTAGCCATATTCGTCAAGCCAACCGAGGCAAAGTCAGTCTAGAGAATACCCACCCCTTTGGCCGAGAGCTGTGGGGGCGTAACTGGGCCTTTGCCCACAATGGGCAGCTTTCCGGTTATAAGGAGGTGTTGAAGTGTGAGCGCTTCATGC
The DNA here is from genome assembly GCF_012295575.1 of Ferrimonas lipolytica. Classification (NCBI taxonomy): domain Bacteria; kingdom Pseudomonadati; phylum Pseudomonadota; class Gammaproteobacteria; order Alteromonadales; family Ferrimonadaceae; genus Ferrimonas; species Ferrimonas lipolytica. The sequence continues at coordinate 905,962 of NZ_CP051180.1, forward strand.
CGGTCGGCAGTACCGACAGCGAGCTGGCGTTTTGTTATCTGATGGATCGCTTAGCGGCAAACTATGCCGATAAAAAGCCCAGCAGAGAGCAAGCGTTCCGCTTTATGGCCAAAGAGGGTAAAAAACTACAGCAGTATGGGGTGTTCAACATGTTGCTGTCGGATGGCCCATACCTGCTAGCACTGTGCGGCAATAATCTTAATTGGATTACCCGTAAGGCGCCGTTTGGAGAGGCTAAGTTGATCGATACCGAAATGGTGATCGACTTTAAACAAGAAACCACACCTAACGATGTGGTTACTGTGATTGCTACACGGCCATTAACCAGTAATGAATCTTGGACCAAGATGGCAGCGGGAGAGTGGATTCTGTTTCGCAATGGCGTCAAGATCGCCAGCGGTAAATAGTACTCGTGTGAGGGAGTGAGCTTCGGCTCACTCTTGGCCGAACGTTACTTTCTGCAGCTCCATACCCGCTTTTAACTCCCCATCCTCATAGTGCTGTATCTGTGCAATCACGTAGTTATGATCTTTAGCGAGCCAAGCAAAAGTCTGTTTAGGGCTGTCAGCTTTGCGGATCCGCGCAACCTTAACGGTATTAAGGGTACCAAATGGGGTTGTTAGCTGTTCTTCACCAACGACGTGATAGATGATATTACGCTGCTTGGTTTTTTGAATGTAGTGGTAATTCATCTGCGTTTTGCCCGCTGCAACATCGAGCCGTAATTGCATTAGGTACAGAATGTTATCGTAGATAGGCAATTTATAGGGGAAGTCAGCGGCACGATCTTTATAGCGGGCATGGATCTGGCCGGTAACTGAATCGAATTCCACTTCGGCACTAAAATCGGGGCCGGAGCCAGAACGCTCCATGAGATAGCGTTTGGGAATAAGGGTATCGCCATTAACATCGAAAAGGCTTTGTTCGCTGCGGATATCACTGAGCAAAAGCCAGCCCACATCGCTGACGTACCCCATCTGAAATTGATTAGTCGCGGTTTTTTGTAATGTAATTTTACCGCCACCAAGGCTGCTGTCGCCGTGGGTTACATCGTAATTTGCCTCAAATGGCGTTAATGGTGCCGCCATTAGCTTGCAGCAAAATAGTAGACTTAATGCAGCGATAAGACGCATGTGCTTTCCTTTAGTGTTGCAGTGTCCACAGCAACTCAGCTAAATCTGGTTGCCAACGGAAACGTTTCATATCGACCCGACCGTTGATTACTTCGACCCCTTCGTTGCGCAGTAATTCCATCTGTTTGCGATAGTTATCGCTTTCCTTAGCAATGCTTATCTGGCCAGATGTAGCAAGAACGCGGTGCCACGGTAATGCCATTTCAGTTGGCGCTATTTTCAGTGCGCGTGCCGCGAGGCGGTGGCGCCGTGGTAAACCTGCTAGATCAGCGAGTTGACCATAACTGACGACTTTTCCTGTCGGTACAAGCTGAAGTGTCGACCATATTTTCTTGATGGCTATATTCATTTTGTAAGATTTTATGCTTTCTTAGCAATAGCTTACCAGTCTTTTAGAGTGAACACGATGGTTGCTGCTGAGCGTTCGCCAATTGAATTACAATGTAATCGCGCCAGTTGATTGGATTGTACTGATGCCAGTGAATTTTGTTCAAGCGTACGCCAGCTAAGGTTGATGGCGCTTGGGCGGGATGCGTAGTTCAAGTGGTAAGAGCAGTAAACAACTGTAACCCTTTTTTACCTTTACTTCAGAGGTCAGACCACGTTAATAACTTTAAAAACAATTATTTAGGTTTTTAGTGGGGGCAAGTTTAAGGCGTGCAGTTTGATCTGCTACGGCAGTTGGTGCCATTAAGAGTACGCGTGTACCCATTTGTTTTAAGATAAACTTTTGTAATTTAAGGGTTTATTTTCAATTTTGACGAAATGTGAATTTATTTAGAGTACATTGGAAATGATGCCGTTGTGCTTACTTCGCTATATGCAGCACTGGTTTGAAGTATTATCCTGCTGGGTTGCTTCGAATTGAAGTTTTGTATCGTTTTGGTTTGAGTAATTGCACTATTTTTCTTTGTCCCTATTATGCGCGCTAATTACATACGCAGTAACGGATATTAGATTAAGTATGAAAGTTCGTGTTATCGCCGCCCTAGTTATGGGCGCACTGGGCGCACAAGCCCACGCCGCTGGTTTTCAATTGGCAGAATCTTCAGCAACTGGCCTTGGTCGTGCTTTTGCTGGTGAAGCAGCAATTGCGGATAACGCCTCTTCTCAAGCACGCAACAGCGCATTGTTGATGGAGCTTGAAGGTCAGCAGATATCTTTTGGTTTTATCTATGTTGATCCTAACTTAGATATGGAAGGAACCACTGGCTTAACCATGGGTGATGCACGTATCCCTACCGCCGATGCAGATGCTGATGATTTTGCTCCATCTGCTTTGATCCCGAACTTTTACTACAGCAACCGCCTAAACGATAAGTGGGCTGTTGGCATTTCGTTAAACTCTGCCCATGGTATGGCTACTGAGCTTCCAGCGGACCACGCTGCTGCTATTTTTGGTTCTGATACCTCTATCACCACCGTTGAGTTGGCTCCAGCAGTGGCTTACCAGCTGACTGATACGGTTGCCATTGGTGCAGCACTTCGCGTGGTTTACGGTGAAGGTGAAGTTAGCGCAACCGTTCCTGGTTGGGCTGCACAAACCTTAGGCTTGGAAGCGGGTCAAAAGATCAAGTCGGTTGAAGGTGACGGCGTTGATTACGGTTACCAGTTGGGTGCTACATGGGCCCCAACAGCCAATAATCGCATTGGTTTGAGCTTCCGCTCTGAAGTCGAGCTGACCCTAGAGGGTGAAGCTGAAGGCGCTGGTTTCGGTTTGGCTCCAGGCCAGAAAAAAGATGGCGAGCTAGTGTTGCCGTTACCTGCCACCGCCGAGTTGGCTGGCTTGCATCAGTTAACCGATAAGTTTGCGATGCACGCCTCGATAAACTGGACCGATTGGAGTGCGTTTGAATCACTGGAAGTTGATTTCGATGACTACTCTGATCACCTTAAAGATGAGAACTTCAAAGACAACTGGCGTTATGCCGTAGGTGCAACCTATCAAGTTGATGACAAGATGATCCTGCGTGCTGGTGTTGCTCTTGATAAAGGCGCGGTTTCTGATGGCAACCGTACTCTAAGCATCCCAGATTCCGATCGTTTGTGGTTCTCTTTTGGTAGCGGTTACGTTCTAAGTGAGTCTTTGACGCTTGATCTGGCCTTCACCTACATCAAAGCAGATGACGCCAGTATCGATGAAACGGTTGCTCTTACTGAGAACGTTGGTGTTAATTACCAAGGTGAGCTGGGCGGTGACGTTTGGTTGGCTGGTGCGCAGCTAAGCTACCGCTTCTAAGTCTTAAGCAAGAGATAATAAGCCCCTGCAGCCTTTGGTTGCAGGGGCTTTTTGTTGGCGGTGTCACAGTTAAGTGTTGAGGTGTATATCAAGACCGATTGCGGTGCTTTAGGGGAGGATGTTGCGGTGGCGACGGCACATTTTTGTATGCATTAGGGGGTTATGTCGCGGTGGCGACGGCACCCAAAGGGGAGCTTCGCCCCCTTTGGAATCCCCCTTGCCTTAGGTCGCAGTCCAAAACGCTTCGCTGAACTGCTCCAATGCGGCAGAAGATCAACGGCGGTAGTGCTTTACCCTTGTATCAAAACTAGCCTAAGCGGTGCTTTAACAGCATTAGCAAAAACAACACTTAGCTGGTACATAGCCAAATAAAAGGTTGTTGCGTAGTTAGCTGTTGAGGTTTATTTCAAGCCTTCGGCTTCACCGATTGCGGTGCTTTTAGGTGAGGATGTCGCGGTGGCGACGGCACATTCTTGTGTGCATGAGGGGGCGAGCTTCGCCCCCTTTGGAATCCCCCTTGCCTTAGGTCGCAGTCCAAAACGCTTCGCTGAACTGCTCCAATGCGGCAGCAGATCAACGGCGGTAGTGCTTTCCCCTTGTATCAAAACTAGCCTAAGCGGTGCTTTAACAGCATTAGCAAAAACAACACTTAGCTGGTACATAGCCAAATAAAAGGTTGTTGCGTAGTTAGCTGTTGAGGTTTATTTCAAGCCTTCGGCTTCACCGATTGCGGTGCTTTTAGGTGAGGATGTCGCGGTGGCGACGGCACATTCTTGTGTGCATGAGGGGGCGAGCTTCGCCCCCTTTGGAATCCCCCTTGCCTTAGGTCGCAGTCCAAAACGCTTCGCTGAACTGCTCCAATGCGGCAGAAGATCAACGGCGGTAGTGCTTTCCCCTTGTATCAAAACTCACCTAGCCGGTGCGTTAACTGTATTAGAAAGAACAATACTTAGTTGGTACGCAGCCTTTTTGTTGACCTACGTTATTGTAGATTGCGCTGATATACGAAGTTGTGCCGATACCCCATAGCGACAATCAGTAATGACACAGTTATTGCGTGTGGTTCACGCCAACCACCACCCTCAAGCTGAGATCTCAATAGTGCAGGGATCGATTCATGGGAAGCAACGATCGTTTTTGATCATCATCCTAATAAGGTGTACTGTATAAATATACAGTGCATGGTGTTAAGTATTAGGTTTTAGTTATGGCGGCACGAGTTTCAACACTTTTTAATCGCAACGACATTTGGCTTGGCAAGCAATGGCAGCAGCAGGAGCAAGGGATCAGTAGTGGCTACGCGGCCTTGGATAAGCAGCTTGCTGGTGGCGGCTGGCCGCAGGTTGGCTTAGTGGAGTTGCTTGGCGATAGTGTGGGGATCGGCGCGCTATTGCAGCCATTGCTAAAACAGAAGCAACAGCAAGATCGATGGCAGATGTGTATTGCTCCTCCGGCTCAGCCTCATGCGCCAGCATGGGCGGCGGCAGGCGTTGAACTAACACGGATGGTTTGGATCGATAGCCCATGCCGTAAAGAGCAGTTATGGACGCTAGAGCACAGCCTTAACTCCGGTTGCTGCAGCCTGATTCTCGCTTGGCTGGATGAGTTGAGCCCTACGGAAGCACGGCGACTGCAACTGGCGGCGAAGAAAGGCCAATGCTTGTTGCTACTGCATCTACCGGAAGCGGTGGTGGCTCAACCTCATGCAGTGGCGTTGCGCTTATTGGTTCAACCGAATCGATACGGTTGCGACGTGCGTATCATCAAACAACGAGGTGGTTGGCCGCAGTCAGATTTAGCACTGGGGTTACCGCACCGGCCGAAACCGTTGCCGCCGCAATCAAGCCCAATGAGTGCGGCAGTTACTCATGGGCCTTGGTGATGTTGTTGGGTCTGCACTTTATTGATTTGGAACTGCATTCGCAGGCTCAGGCGCATCAGTTCGTTGAGGGTGACGCTGCCGCAATGCCGATAGCCTTAGTCGGCGGCCATCCCTTGTTGGTGTTGCAGTGTAACGATAGTGCTATGACCGCAGGGGTAAGGGAGGGGCAGAAGCTTGGTACTGCCACTGCGTTGTGCGCTGAGCTGATGTTGTTACAGCAAGATAGTGATCAACAGCAAAGGGCACTGCAAGAGCTTGCCGCTTGGGCGTATGGTTTTAGTGCCCAAGTTATGGTGGTTGAGCCAGATACCTTGGTGCTTGAAGTGCAGTCGATGCTGCGCTTGTTTGGGGGTCTATCACAATGGCAAACCGAGCTGCAGACAGAGCTTAATTTGCGCGGTTTGCCATGGCGGCAAGCATTAGCGCATACCCCGCTGGCGGCAACATTGCTGGCCCGCAATGCCATCGCGCATCAGCAGCCGGAACGCGCCGCAGTGATGGCCGCCTTAGCACCATTAAAATTACAGCATTGCATGCGTCCAGAAGCGCCCCGATTAGCGAGCATGGGGGTGCTGACTCTTGGCCAATTAGCGCAGTTACCTCGGGCTGAGTTAGGGCAACGCTTTGGGGCTGAACTGTTGCTGTGGTTAGAGCAATTACAGGGACAACGGCCAGATCCGCGTCAGTGGTTTATGCCCCCGCAGCATTACCAACGTAAATTAATTTTGCTGCATGAGATCAGCCATACCACCACCTTACGTTTTCCGTTAAAACGCTTGTTTGGTGAACTGGAAGCTCATTTACGCCGATGCCAACTGGCTTTGCCGCAGCTGCAGTTACACCTAATTCATCGCCACCGGCCCGTAACCATCATAACCCTTAGAGGGGCTGGGAATGAGCACCGTGCTGAGGCATGGCAGCGTCTGTGCGAGCTGCAGTTGGAACGATTAACCCTGTATGAACCAATTATCGAGATTGAGTTAATAGGTCGGCAATTGCAGCCGTTGCTGGCGCAAAGTGGCACGTTAATAGGAGCAGCTCAACCAGAAGGGAAAGCGCGCGATCTATTGGCGCAATTGTCGGCGCGGCTAGGGGCTGGGCGGGTATGCAGTGTGCAAGCATTGGCAGAGCATCGACCCGAGTACGCCAGCAAAACCGTCACCGCTGGGGAGGGGGGCGATCACCGCGGTGAATCGGCATTAACGTTGCAACGACCAACTTGGCTGTTGCGACAACCGCAAGCGATAGCTCGCACTGAGATTGAATTGCAACGAGGGCCAGAGCGGATTGAATCGGGCTGGTGGCAAGCCGACCCCATAGCTCGAGACTATTTTATTGCTCTCAATCAAAGCGGCGGCCAGTGTTGGGTTTTCCACTGCGCCGAAGGATGGTTTCTGCATGGTTGGTTCTGAAACGGCAATGGCGGTGGAGTATGCCGAGTTGCACTGCCTCAGTAATTACAGCTTTCTTCGCAGCGCTTCTTATCCTGATGAACTCGTGCAACAAGCGGCTGCTTTGGGGTACCGAGCCTTGGCCATCACCGATGAGTGTTCGATGGCGGGAATTGTTAAAGCACACCAAGCGGCGAAGCAGTATGGCATCAAACTGTTGGTCGGCAGTGAATTTCGTCTTGATGATAATTTATTGGTGTTACTGGCGTGCAACCGCCGTGGCTACGGCCAGATCTGTCGTTTGATAACCTTAGCACGGCGCCGCTGTGAAAAGGGGCAATACCAATTGCAGTGGCAGGATTTGGCTAGTGATAATGACGATTACCTGCTGTTGTGGGCACCACAAGCCCCCGCCAACGCCGAGCAGCAAGCGCAGCGCTTACAGCGTTGGTTCGAGAACCGCTTGTGGTTATTGTTGGAACGTACCCTCGTGCCAGGGGAGGGGGAGCGCTTACAGCAACTGTTATTGTTGGCGCAGCAACAGAGTTTAGCGATAACGGCCGCAGGGCAGGTGCGGATGCATTGTCGGCAGCGCAAACCGTTGCTGGATGTGCTCGATGGCGTGCGTCAAGGCTGCACCTTAGCGCAGGCAGGAGAGCGGCTCAGTGCCAATGGTGAAGCCTATCTTAAACCGTGGTCGCTGCTGCAAAAACGCTATCAAGCTGAGTGGTTAGCGCAAACGATGGTGATCGCCAATCGCTGTCAATTCAGCTTAGATGAGCTGCGCTATGAATATCCGGCAGAACTGGTGCCGCAAGGGTTGAGCGCTAGCCTTTACCTAAGGCAACAGGTTGCCCTTGGGGCTCGTTGGCGCTTTGGTGAACATACGCCGGTGGCAATTCAGGCCCAGATTGAACAAGAACTTACTCTTATTGATGAACTGGAGTATCACTACTTTTTTCTTACCATTTACGACATTGTTCAGTTTGCTAAGTCGCAACAGATCTTGCATCAAGGGCGAGGCTCCGCTGCAAACTCGGTGGTGTGTTATTGCCTTGGGATCACCGAAGTCGACCCCACCAAGGTCAATCTGCTGTTTGAGCGCTTTATCTCCAAGGAGCGTAATGAGCCGCCAGATATCGACGTAGATTTTGAGCACCAGCGCCGGGAAGAGGTGATCCAGTATATATACCAAAAGTATGGCCGTGACCGAGCAGCGCTGGCGGCGACGGTGATCAGTTATCGCTTTAAAAGTGCGATGCGCGATGTCGGTAAGGTACTGGGCTTAGATGAAGCCTATATAGAATACTTGATCCGCAGTACCGACCGCCGAGATAGCCAACAGGATTGGCGTGAACAACTACGCCAACTTGGGCTGAACGAACAAGGCTGCGCCGCTCAGCATCTCATCCCTTTAGTGGAGCAAATCCTCGGCTTCCCGCGCCACCTCTCACAGCATGTCGGTGGCTTTATTGTCTCCGCTGGGCCACTGCATCAGCTGGTACCGATTGAGAACGCAGCCATGGCGGATCGCACCGTAATCCAGTGGGACAAAGACGACCTGGAAGAGCTGGGACTGCTTAAGGTTGATATTTTAGCGTTGGGCATGCTCAGTGCTATTCGCCGTTGTTTTGAGTTAATAGGGCAATGGCAACAACAGCCTTATGGCATGGCACAGGTGCAGTGGGAACAACCAGAGGTATACAACATGCTCTGTCAGGCGGACAGCATTGGCGTGTTTCAGATTGAGTCGCGGGCGCAATCAAACATGCTACCACGTCTTCGTCCCCGCTGTTATTACGATCTGGTGGTACAGATCGCCATCGTCCGCCCGGGGCCCATTCAAGGAGATATGGTGCACCCTTACCTAAAACGGCGCGATGGCCGTGAGCAAGTCAGTTTTCCTTCTGAAGCCGTTAAAGCGGTATTGGCGCGTACCCTTGGCGTTCCCATCTTTCAGGAACAGGTTATCAAGCTGGCGATGGTGGCCGCGGGCTTCAGTGGTGGTGAAGCAGATCAATTGCGCCGGGCTATGGCCAGTTGGAAACGCCACGGTGAGTTGGATAAGTTTGAGCGTAAATTAAAGCAGGGTATGGCGCAGCGGGGCTATCAAGCGCAGTTTGCCGATCAGCTGTTTAATCAGATCCGTGGCTTTGGTGAATATGGTTTTCCGGAGTCCCACTCCGCCAGTTTTGCTTTGCTGGCTTACGTTTCTGCGTATCTGAAATACCACTATCCGGTTGCTTTTACCTGTTCGTTGTTGAATAGCCAACCAATGGGTTTTTATACGCCGTCACAGTTGGTGCAAGATCTGCGTCATCACGGCGAGGTGGTATTACCGGTCGATTTACAGTGCAGTGGTTGGGATCACCAGATTGAGCAGCATCAAGGCAAGATGGCACTGCGGCTTGGTTTTCGCTTGGTCAAAGGCTTAGCCTTTGCTGCCGTAGAGCGGTTGTTGTCGGTTCGGCCGCAACACGGCTTTAGCGATATGCACCAATTGATTCAATTAACCGGATTAGATAAAGGTTCACTAGAAGCGTTAGCCGCGGCCAATGTCTTACAACACATTGGTGGGAACCGACATCAAGCACGTTGGCTGTTGGCGGGAGAGGCGCAACAGCTACCGTTGTTTGCTGAGCTGGCCGTAGGCAGTGAAGTGGCACTCACCGCGCCGCAACCAGGTGAGTCGATTGTTGCTGATTATCGTCATACTGGCCTAACCCTAGACAGCCACCCGCTAACGTTGATACGGCAACGGGGCCTGTTAGCGAAATCGATTGCATCGACTCAATTAAGCCAATGTCGTCACGGTCAACTGGTTACCGTGGCTGGCTTAGTGGTTGGTCGGCAACGACCTGGCACCGCGTCAGGGGTAACCTTTATCACCCTTGAAGATGAAAGCGGCAACATCAATGTCGTGGTGTGGGCCAATACGGCACGGGCACAAAAACAGCCCTACCTTACCGCCACCCTTATGCAAGTGAAGGGCATAGTAGAGCGCGAAGGGGAGATAATACACGTGATTGCAGGGCAGCTAAGCGATCTATCGGAGCACCTTGATAGCCTTGAGTTACGCTCTCGTGACTTTCATTGATTGCAGTAATCACAGACGGTAGCGTTAACTGCGACATGCTAATACTGGTTAGTTTGAATCATTGGGTCTTGTGCATATGAATGTAAATCGATTGTGTTTTGTCCATTAAACAAGCAGGTTAATGGCAACGCTTAGTAAGGATGCATCGATGCAACAACAATATGTTAGTGCCGCAGATGGCCAACCAGTAAGTCTCAATTGGTTCGAGCCAGACTCAGCTACAACAACCGCATGGGTTCTGATTGCACCAGCGCTTGGGGTTCCCCAGCGGTTTTACCATGACTTTGCCAACTACTTGGTAGGTAACGGCTTTGGCGTGATGACGCTGGATTACCGAGGCATTGCTCAGTCGCCGCTGCAGGTTACCGACGATGCTGAGGTAAAAATGAGTGATTGGGGCCTGCTGGATCTGCCGATTGCGCTGCAAACCCTAAAAGCGAAAGCGGCGGGGCAGCCATGCCATGTTATTGGCCACAGCTGTGGCGGCCAGTTGCTTGGGTTAAGCGGTGAGCTTGACGGCATTGCCAGCATCACCTGTATTGGTGCCTCGGTGCCAGCACTGCAGTATTACCATGGTCAACGGCTAAAGATGTGGTTGTTGTGGCGACTCATCTTGCCACTGCTATGCATGGGTAAGCGTTTTCCGGCACAAAAACTGGGGATCGCCAAGCAAAGCATCCCATCGGGGATCATACGCCAATGGGCAAGCTGGGGGCGCAGCAATCACTACCTGTTTGAACCGAAAAATGGCTTTGATCTTAGTGGTTATCAAGATTACCAGCAGCGGCTACTCAGCATCGGCTTTGCCGATGACGATTATGCTCCACCAGCGGCGGTATTGGATTTAGGCCGGCGTTATAGCCACGCTGAGCGGAGTGAGCGCATTTACGGTGACAGTGAAGTTAACCAAGTTGGTGGCATCGGCCACTTTAACTACTTTCGCCGCCGTCATCAGCCATTGTGGCCAGAACTGGTTGATTGGCTAACGCGGCCAGCGAGTTAGTGTTTGGCGCAGCTATTCTCAAGTAACCGTTCGATCTGTTGGCTATCGACTGGTTTGTGTAAGAAGTAGCCTTGGGCGTATTCACAGTGATACTGCTTAAGCAGTTGTAGCTGTGTTTCATTTTCAATGCCTTCGGCAAGGGCGGAGATATTGAGGGTTTGCGCCATTTCAAGCGCCAACTTGAATAACACCTTGTTCAATGGAACGGTTTCAATATTGCGGATCAAATCGCGGTCGATCTTAATCTTATTAACCCGTGAGGCAAGCGCCTGCAGTAGCCCGAGTGACGAGTAACCGGTACCAAAATCGTCAACGGCGAGCTCAATGCCGAGTGCCTTTAGCTCATCAATATTACGGAAAAAGTCATCTTGGTGAATAACCTCTGCAGTTTCAGTTATCTCGATATTTATGGCATGTCGAGGGCACCGGGTTTGTTGTAAAACCTGCGCGACCGCATTAGCCAAGCCATTCGACTCACAGGTTCTGACTGAGAAGTTGACGGCAATCGGCGGCACCTGCGTAAACTGTTGTCGCCACATAACCACCTGACGACAAACTTTGCCTAGCACATACAGATCAAACTCAATGTTAAAACCGGTGTCTTCGCAGATTTTAATAAACTCAACTGGGGAGACATTACCTAAGGTTGGGTGATGCCAACGAGACAACGATTCAAAGCCGATGATCTGCTGATCGTTGACTCGATATAGCGGCTGATAAACCAAATTGATCTGATCATGTTCTACCGCAATTGGTAATTCATCAATCAATATCTTTTGCCGTAATAGCCCACCGATACCACTGGCTTGAGCGAAGGTATAATAACTGCGGCTGTATTGCTTGGAGTTGATGAATGCGGTCTCGGTGGCCACGTCTAATTCATTAAAATCGCGATAACCAGCGGCGCAACTATTGGCCCCGATACTGAACGACTTCTTGACAAAGATGCCATTACCAATCTCCACTGGCATCGCCACTATCTCGCACAACTGTTGGCAGCAGCGCTCAATGTAGTGATGAAACAAGGCGGGATCGTCCTGCGCGGCGCCAATATGCAATAACCCAAACTTGGCCGCCGAGTAACGCACAATCAACCATTGTTCGCCGAGCGCTTGCTGCAGCAATTTGGTAATCGCCACCAGGTATTGGTTACCCACTTCAAAGCCGTAGCGGAAGTTAATGGTTGAATAGTTATCGATCTTAGCGATGATGTAACCGAGATTATTGTTGTTGTTCTTTTCTTTAAAGAACATATCGGCACGAAGAGTGATAGCCCAGCCATTTGGGAGCCCGGTGGCAGGATCTAATGCGCGGTGTTGCAACAACTTGAACGATAGCACCTGTGAGCCATCATCCAGAGTCGTACGGTCCATTAGTAGCGGTACTATGTCTCCACGTCGGTGCTTCCATAGCCAAACCTTCGATTGCGCAACGTCACCATCATCGAAATTTTGGAACAGCATCAATTTTTTACTCAAGGCATTATCTTGAAATAGGCATTGGCTGACTAACAAGTGTTGGAGATCAACTAAGTTCAGGCCAAAGTTCGCACTAAAGGCCTCGTTGCAGTCGATAAATCGATCATCCTTGATGGAAATTGTGGGGTGGACCGATTGAATGAACGACAAGCTACACGCTCGATATTATCTAAAAGAGAGGTAAGTCAGTGAGTAAGCTTATTCAAACATACTCACCATCCGCTGTAGCGATAATAGCAAATCGTTCGCACCGAGATAATGTCAAGTGATGTAAAAGTGAGCTAGTAGGCGAAATTAACTCGCGTTCGCCTTCAATTTGAGATCTTAACGTCATTAAGTGGATATTAACTTTACTTAAAATCACGTATTAGGGCAGTAGGTGCAAGCCCACTTGAATCAGCAAAACCACGTTAGCCAGTAAAGCTATGGCGTAGAAGTAGCTTCTCGGGCTAGGGTTGTTTTCGGTAGCGATAGCGTAATAGAGCACCATATGAATAATTCGAGCCACCGCGAATATCCACAGAATTAAAGCTAATTGCTCCGGATCAAATTGGGTGAAGATCGCCAACATCGCCGTGCCAAGCAGCAGCGGTAGGTTCTCTAGTGAGTTTTGGTGGGTGCGATGGCTGCGAAAGACGAAGGATTCGTGGCTCAGTTGGTCGTTGATAATGCCGGGCACGTACTGGGTTTGCTTACGATGGGCGACACTGGCGACAACGGCTTGGACAAATAGGGTTATCAATATCGCTAATAGCGCCCAAAAGCTGCTGAGGTATAGTTCCATTAGGAATCTCCATTTGATTTAAATTGCGCACAACCTATTGTGCTCAAGGTAATTGATACTAAGATTTCAAGCAAGTATATTGTGCACAATGTTTAATGGATTTTAGCGATGACAACTTCCGATAGTTCTGCGCAGTTATTACTCGAAAATCAACTGTGCTTCCCGTTGTATAGCGCCGCTAATGCGGTGACTAGGGCGTACCGGCCACTGCTGAAAGCACTCGATTTAACTTACCCACAATATTTGGTGATGATGCTGCTATGGCAACATCAACAGCTTAATGTGACCGAGTTAGGGCATCGGCTCTACCTCGATTCCGGTACCCTAACGCCGTTGTTGAAGCGGTTGGAAGCAAAGGGCCTGATAAGCCGACGTCGTTGTCAGCAAGATGAACGGGTGCGACTTATTGACTTAACCGCTGCTGGGGCAGAGTTAAAAACGGCTGCAGCACAGGTACCTGAGTTAATGCGCTGTAAAGTCACCTTGCAAGCGCAAGAGTTACAGCGGATGAAAATGTTATGCCAGCAGTTGCTGGCGGATCTTAATTAGGAGTTGCCATGCAACGGTTAACCATCGACATCGTTTCAGATGTCACCTGCCCTTGGTGCATTATTGGCTATCAGAGCCTTAAGCTGGCGCTGCAACAGTTAGAGAAAGAGCTAGCGGCGACGTTGAGCTGGCATCCGTTTGAGATCAACCCGCAAGTGGGTAAGCAAGGTCAAATTAAGCGAGAAAACTTACAACAGAAGTATGGTTTGAGTGATGAGCAGATCGCTCAGAACTTCGATAACATTACCAAGCGCGCCAACGAGCTTGGCTTCGACATGCGTTTAGATAAACAGAGCCATACCTACAACACCTTTGATGCCCACCGACTGTTGCATTGGGCCAAACTGCAGGGGCAAGATACGGCCCTGAAAATGGCCTTGTTTACGCTCTATTTTACCGATGGTGGTAACCCCAGCGATCATCAGGCGTTACTACAGCAAGTTGACCAATTGGGGCTAGATGTTGATGCAGCTAAACAGATATTGGCCAGTGATAGCTATGCCGAAGAGGTTCGAGCAGACATCAGCCATTACCAACAGCTGGGGATCACCTCAGTACCAACCTTTGTGATCAACGGTAAATACGGGATCAGTGGTGGTCAACCGGTGGAATCTTTCGTTGAAGGGCTACGTAATCTCGCCTTAAAAGAGCGGGGAAATAGCGGTAAATAGGACGGACTACGGTAGTTTCATCACCGCCAATCCGTCCTTGCTGAAAGATCAGTCAACGATGCAGTGAGGGATAAAGCGCGACAGATCTTGAGTAATACGGCTGTGATCTTCGCGAACGGAGATCCCAGCGGCTTTATCGCCAATCAACCAAGAGCCAATCAAGGCGTTGTCGTCACCGAATTTCGGCAACTGTTGATAAGCTTGAATGATAAAGCCCTCTTCACCGTATTCACCACCAGAGGATTCAACCACTTTACCACCATCTAAGATCTCGATATTGGCGCCTTCACGGCTGTAGATTGGTTTCTTCACCCATTGTCCAGTGCCACTGCGATCAGCTTCATCGGCGAAGTAGGCTGGCAACAGGTTAGGGTGGTTAGGGAACATTTGCCATAACAGCGGTAATAGCGCCTTGTTGGACAACACCGATTTCCACTCAGGCTCTAACCAGCGCACGTTGGCTTTGGCAATGTGATCACCAAACTCTTCCCGCAGCATAAACTCCCACGGATACAGCTTGAAGCAAGCACGGATCAAGTCACCATTGGCGTCCAAAAACTCATTTTTATCACTTAAACCAATGTGCTCAATGGCGCTAAATACGGTTTTAAAGCCCGCTTCTTCTGCGCAATCTTGCAGGTATTGCACTGTGCCGCGATCTTCAATGCTATCTAAACAGGAGGCAAAGTGCAGCGGTACAGGTGGCCACTCTTGCTTGAATTGGCTGAAGCGGTCAATCAGTGATTCTTGTATCGAGTTAAACTGATCAGCGCCGCTGGCAAGGGTGCCATCTTTGATGCGGTCCTCTAGCCATAACCATTGGAAGAAGCCAGATTCGTATAACGACGTTGGTGTATCAGCATTGTTTTCCAGCAATTTAGCTGGGCCGGTGCCGTCGTAAGCCAGATCAATACGGGCGTATAGGCTAGGCTCCTTCAGGCGCCAAGCTCGGGCGACGGTATCCCAATGCGCTTGTGGAATCGCGAACTTTTCTAGTAACTGTTCGGAGTTAACCACTTTATCCACCGCTTCAAGGCACATCTGGCCAATCTCTTCGGTAGGGTCCTCTATGTCGTTTTCGATCTGCTCGAGTGAGAATTGATAGTAACGGCTTTCATCCCAGTAGACTTCGTCGTACATGGTGTGAAAATCAAAACCAAACTCTTCAGCTTGCGCTTGCCAATGAGCGCGAGGAGTAACTAAATGACGTTTCATTTAGCCTCCAAAACTGCGGCTGCCGGACTTACTCTTCATGCTGCTCGACGATGATTTCGCCGCCGCCATCTTACCAAAACCGCCGCTGCGAGTGACTCGAGTCGGCGCCGATGGTTTCTGGAATGCAGAAGGGGTGGTACGTACGGTGCGATCGCCGGCTTTACCTACCACGGTGCCATTACCGGTGAAAATTTTGCCATTTAGCGGTGAGGTTTTAGAGCGCGAACCATACACTGGAGTGTAGCGAGTTGAACGGCCACCGGACATCATATTGCCCATCATGTAGCCCATCATCATCGGCATAAACCAAGAACCACCGCCGCTTTCGGCGCTGGCTTGGCCAGCTTCAGGGTTACCTTCGCTGCCCTCTGGTGCCGGTTGACAGGCTTCAGCTCCAAACTCGTTTTCACACTCCGCTTGGCTGGTAAAGCGCGGAGCGGTAGTAAGGTGATCCATTTGTGCTGAGCTGAAGACCTGATCACACAGCTGCGGCTGATCCGGGTAAACCGCTTTACACTCTTCAGCGTTTGAGTAGATCTGTGCGGTTTCTTGCATCTCGGCTGGGCTACAACCGGATAAAACTAAAGATACTGATAACGCCACACCTGTTGCGGTAGGAATCGACTTACGAAAGCGGGCTAGACGTACGTTTGAACTGCGTTTCATTAGGGCTCCTAGTAGCTCATGCAAGCGGCGTTAATTAGACCGACACAGACATTGATGCTGGCCAGCACCAATGCACTGGCAAGATGATTTTGTTCAATTTTCACTGAGATTCCAGGCATCAGCAGCACCTGCACGGCGATAAACGCCAACACCTGAGCGCCCATGGCAACAACCGCCCAAAGGACAAAGTCAAAAAAGGTGACGGAGTTACTGATGGCACCTGCTAACGCCAAGCTAAAGCCCATCAGAGCACCCATCATCGACACGGCAGCGGCTTGGTTACCGCCATTAATTAATGCCCACTCATCAAACGGAGTGACCTTTAAGTAGATAACCTTAAAGAGATACAGCGCCACTAAGGCAACGGCAAAATAACCGGTAAATGCGCCTAAACTGCTAAAAAATTCCATGAGTGTTCCTTGTGTAATTTGTTCATGTCGCAAATGGGGCGGTGAGTATGTCATTCACACTTAAATCTTGTGCTGAGACATTGGTCGTTAGTGTGGCTAGGAGCGATTGTATCAGCCTGCCAATTCGATAGTCACCGAGCATCCATTTAATGTTAACAGAACTAAATAGATGCTTGCTGACTCGCTGAGCGAATAAGGTTGAGGTCGTGGCTGCTCCCTTTAGATTTCTACCTAATAATTGGCTGTGTCGCGGTGGCGACAGCACATTCTTGTATGCATTAGGGGGAGCTTCGCCCCCTTTGCAATCTCCCTTGCCCTAGGTCGCAGTCCAAAACGTTTCGCTGGACTGCTCCAATGCGGCAAAAGATCAACGGCGGTAGTGCTTTCCCCTTGTATCAAAACTCACCTAGCCGGTGCTTTAACAGCATTGGAAAAGAACAACACTTAGTTGATACACAGCCTAAGAATTGGCCAGCCTAAGCCTCATTAACAGCGTCAATCACTCAGTTAAAGGCTGGGGTTGACGCAGCTTTACCCATTTGGTTGTTGCTGTTATTTCAAATTGAGTACTGCAGCCTCTTTACTCAAGTTGGTACTGCCTTGGGCTTGCTGACTAAACCATTGGCTCTTTATGGTTTCAAGTTGTGGCATCAGCTCAAATAACGCCACCTTAACTGAGGTGACAACACCATCGCAGCTATATTGGTAGCGAGCTTCGAGATTGCTGTGGTCATGATGATGTTCACCATGATGAAGCTCTTCGTCATGATGTTTCTCGCCGTGATGCTCATGGCTGTGCTCTTCATGCGCGTGGTGATGCTCAAGTTGAGCAGCATCGGCTACTTCAAAAGGCAACTCAAGCTGTTGCTCGACCAGCTTGCAGTTAGCGCCGTTAAAGCTAAATTGCGCTGTTGCTTCGAAGGATTTGATCGCAGTTGCGTAGGCTTGACGCTGCTGCTTGGTTTCGGGTTGATGCTCAAAACCCACCAGATTAGCAAGAGGAGATTCGACTTCGACTTCGATGAGTCCCTCTTGCTGCACCAGATTGAGATGGGCAATGCCATGCTGATGGGCACCAGATTGCGCCAATACGCCACTGGAAAGGCAACTACAACTCAGCACAATTAACGACAATGCGAGGGTTCGTTTCTGGTTCATGCGGGTGTTTTCTCTTGTGATATATCGTTGTCAATTTAGTTGGCGACAGCCAGCTTCTCTTCGGCGCTGGTGACCTTGACAAAAATGGATCTGAATTTAGATACCGTTTGGCCAGCAACGTTAGCGGTTAGTTTGCCACGCAACACAAATATTCCCGTTTTACCCGGGGCAATATTGAGTAACAGTTGCTGATCTGCACCGGTTCCAACAGCTTGATCTTTGGCTCCCTGGAGATTGACTATGTCGTCGGCCTTCCAAGTAACCTTCGCTTGCTCGAAATTGTCTGGCACCGTGATCGAAAATGGCACCTGACTAACTTCACTGGCATTAACCGTGAACCTCGGCTCGGCAGACAAGATCATCCCCCGAGCGAGTTGCTCAGATAACGTTGGCGCTGATCTGGCGTGCGATCCCATCGGGTACATGCCAAAGCCGGGGCCATGATTTTCGCAAGCATAACTAACGCTTACCGACGCCATAACGGCGGCGCACAATAAGGTTACAAAACGTGTTGCGCGGCAAGCGGAGGTAAAACGGTCAATGCATTTCATGATGATTACTCTGTATAAGGCGTTACCGAGTCGACAACTAAGGTATAAGCTGCGGTTCCCATATCGCTGGCGGTTGTCTCAATCTTGAGGGTGCCTTCAAACCAGAATGGGTCTTGATAGGAGTTAAGCTCTACCCCTTCTGGGTAGACAACATAGATAATCTGGTTTGGCGGCGGTGGCGGCATGTGCAGACAGGCGCCGAAGAATGGCACCATTAAAAATTCTACTGCCAGGAAATCCTCTTTCAGCTCCAACGGGACGATAAAACCGGGTAGGCGGATCTTGGTATTATTGAAGTCAGTTACCACGGTGGTTGACTCTAATGCTGCCAGGTAGCGCTGAGTCGCTTCGTCGTCTACATCTTCTAAACTGGCAACCGAGTCCTCGTCGCTGCCATCAACAATCAGTTCGATGGCCTCTGGTGGATTGAGAAGGGCAACAAGGTCATCTTCTGGCATCAGCTCTATCCACTCGATCTGACGATAGTCATTATCTTGGGCTGTCACTGGTGCACTGAATGTTGTTACCGTAAATAAAATTAGCCCCAAAGCCGTTTGGAGTCGATTGCTTAACATCTTAGGTCTTCCACAGATATCTAATATTGTTAAAAATGTTATAACATAACTGCCCTCATCGATGAATACGGGCAAGCTTCTGTTGGGCTCGTTAATTACACAAGTGTTTTATTATTGTGCAGAAAAAAGAATTAGTTGAAGCGCAAGCGGCGATCCTTCTGAAGCAATTACGCTTCCGTTACCAAGGCGCGACTGCTGACGTTATTGATATCCCCGATTGGCGCCTTGAACAGGGCGAGAAGTGTTTCCTTTTTGGTGCCTCGGGAGCCGGTAAAAGTACCCTGATGAACTTGCTTTGTGGGGTATTACAGCCAACCTCCGGAGAGGTTGCTGTGTTAGAGCAAACGCTCACAACCATGTCAGCTAGGCAACGAGATCGCTTTCGTTCACGTCATATAGGTGTGGTATTCCAACAGTTCAATCTTATTCCTTATCTCACTGTTGAAGAAAACGTTCGCTTGGCTTCGTGGTTTGCCAACAACGCTGGTGGAGCTGCAGAGCGCGAGTTGACGCAACGTTTGCACGAGCTGATGGATGCACTGCAATTAAAGTCAGAGCTGTTGCAGCGGCCTAGTAAGGAATTAAGTGTCGGCCAACAGCAGCGAGTAGCCATTGCCCGAGCATTGATCAACCAACCTGAATTGATGATTGTTGATGAGCCGACATCGGCGCTGGACTCCTATGCTCGGGACAATTTTATGCAACTGCTGATGAACGTCTGCTCCGAGCACAACAGTTCGCTGCTGTTTGTTAGCCATGATTTAACCTTGCAGTCCTATTTCGATTCGAGCGTCAATCTGGCTGACATTAACGTGGCTGGAGAGCGCCGCAGATGATCATCAAATTAGCCTATAAAAGCCTTCTTAATCGTAAGACCTCGGTGTTACTGACGCTGTTTTCTATTGTCGTCAGCTTATCGTTGTTGATCACCGTGGAGCACATTCGTTCCGAAGCGAAAGCAAGCTTTAACCGCACGGTTTCAAGTGTCGATCTGATTGTTGGCGCTCGTACTGGCCAGCTCAATCTATTGCTGTATTCCATTTTTCGTATGGGCAACGCCACTAACAATGTTGACTGGAAAAGCTATCAAGCCATCAGTGAGCAAGCAGATGTGGTTTGGTCAGTGCCGTTGTCATTGGGCGACTCCCATCGTGGTTATCGGGTGCTCGGCACTAATCAAGACTACTTTGAGTTCTATCGTTATGGCGATAAGCGGCCATTGGTGTTTGCACAGGGAAGCCGGTTTGAGAGCCCATTTGGGGCAGTGCTGGGGGCCGAAGTTGCCAAGTCCTTGAACTACAGCGTTGGAAAGCGCATTACCCTGTCTCATGGTGTTGGCTCAGTCAGTTTTACCGAGCACGATAACGCGCCATTTGCGGTGGTAGGCATACTCGAACCAACCGGCACGCCGGTAGACCGAACCATTCACGTCACTTTGGCTGGGATAGAAGCGGTGCACATGCCACCAAGTCGCTTAAAAGCGCTGCAAACCGCGGTTGATGCAGGGCAGGACATCGAGGTTAAGCCATCGTCCATTACTGCCTTTATGCTGGGGCTAAAATCGAAGATGTCTATCTTCAAGATTCAAAGGTCGATTAATAACTACCGCCAAGAACCATTGATGGCAGTGTTGCCGGGAATCGCATTGGTTGAATTGTGGTCGTTGGTTAGCTCGGTGGAGAATATTCTCAGAGTCATCTCCCTATGTGTGTTTGTATCGGCAATTTTGGGGCTTATTACTATGCTGTTGGCGTCGATGCAGGAGCGACAAAAAGAGATTGCGGTACTACGAGCGATAGGGGCGGGGCCGGTGCTATTGTTTGTGCTGATCCAACTGGAGGCCTTGTTGGTGACAACTTTGGCGATAGCCATCTCGTTGCTGCTGGTATGGGGCGTGTTCTATGGAGCCAGTGATCTATTAGCCAGCAATTATGGGATTTTTGTCTCGTCACAGATCTTGTCGTCGGCACAATTGATGCAATTGGCCGCGGCGCTGGTCGTCACTGTACTGGTTGCTTTGATCCCAGCGATAAGCGCCTACCGCAAGGCACTGCATGCAGGCTTGGGTAATCAATAACCGCTTTAATTGCATTGGCTGAAGCCGACTTCATCTTCTAGCTCGCAGCTGAGGGGGGTGACGTCGGCACTGTTATCTAGCCGAGTTTTGATACAAAGGGGAAAGCACTACCGCCGTTGATTTTCTGCCGCATTGGAGCAGTCCAGCGAAGCGTTTTGGACTGCGACCTAAGGCAAAGGGGGACTCCAAAGGGAGCGAAGCTCTCCCCTAATGCATACAAGAATGTGCCGTCGCCACCGCGACATCCGCCCCTAAAAGCACCGAAATCGGTGAAGCCGAAGGCTTAAGGCAAACTTCAACAGCTAACTACGGCACAGCCAATGTAATCTGAGCAGACGTAGCCTTACTCGTCTGGGTAAACCTTATCCTTGAATTCACACAAGTCTTCAATAATACATGAGCCGCAGCGAGGCTTACGGGCAAGACAGGTATAACGTCCGTGCAGAATCAACCAGTGATGCACATCGACCTTAAATTCAGTCGGAACCACTTTTAATAGCTTCTGCTCGACGTTATCGACAGTTTTGCCTACGGCAAATTTGGTGCGATTTGAAACTCGATAGATATGGGTATCAACGGCGATGGTTGGCCAGCCAAAAGATAATAAGGGTAGATGTCAACTGAACAGTATCAAATTAGCTATTAATTTACCATAACGCCGAACTTTCAGTCGTTTCTTTTGATTTCGCCCACTGCTTAGGTGATAAGCCATACATTCTTTTAAACTCACGACTGAACTGAGATGAACTAATATAACCAACATCCATTGCCGCCACGTTAACATTGGTGCCTTCCGCAATTTTCATGGCTGCATTATTAAGCCGCATCGACTTAATAAACTGAATAGGTGACATGTTAGTTGCTTGTTTAAACTTACGATGGAACACCGCACGACTCATGCCTATTTGATTCGCTAGTTCTTCAATAGTGACAGTTTCAGTTAAATGGGACGACAAAAACTCGATGGAGCGAGCGATTTCGTTGCCTACTCCAAATGCCCGTTTAAACGAATTGCCAGCCGGACCATTTAAAATTGCATAATAAAGTTCGCGTAAGCGACTTTTTCCAAGGATCGCTAAGTCCATCGAGTGCTCATCTAACAATAGCAGTCGATAAAGCGCATCCAAAAAAGGTTCGTCCCAAGTAGCCGTTAAAACACCCTGTGGCGTTTGCCTATTTGTGGCCGTATGAGAGCTTTTCGCACTTTCCATTTCTAAAGCGACTTCTGTCATCAGTTTGGAGTTAAGAGAAATGTATACACCTATCAGTGGGTTTTCCGGAGATGTCTCTGGTGTGCCTGTTTCAATCGGCATCGACATGGTGCAGCATATATAGTTATTGTTGTCATAAAGATGTTTTTTACCACCCCATATCGCTTCTTTACTACCACGAACTATTGCTGTTATTGATGGTTCATACACAGCGGGGGCACACTGAATTGGTTCGGTTACTTTAAATAGTTGCACACCCTGAATACCTGTTTCTACTAGGCCACTTGTTGTCATTTTTCGGTTGATGATGCGTTCTATTTGCTCTTTATTCATTGTGTAATCTCAATACTCAATATGAACTAACGTTAACACCGTCAATATTCAGTTTCAATTGAGTGATACAAATAGGCATGTTTTAGCGAGTTTTTCGCCTATTCAAGTAGTTTTTATGAGTTTATAGTGCATGTTACGTAAATATTACAATTTAACTAATAGGGTTAAGATATGACTCGCGAAAATCAATTCGGCTTAAAAGGTTGGACACCAGAATACTTAGATTCTTTAGTAGGTAAAACGTACTTAATTACTGGGGCAAATACAGGAGCAGGGTTCCAAGCTACGCGTATTTTATTATCGAAAGGTGCGCAGGTAATTATGTTGAATCGTAACCCTGAAAAGTCTGAAGCGGCAATTGAGGATTTAAAGAGCGAATTTGGCAATGATACTCAGGTAAGTTTTATAACAATGGATTTGGCGGAGCTAGCCTCAATTCGAAATGCAGCGCTAGAAATTAATGAAAAAGTGCCGAAAATTGACGCATTGATTTGTAACGGAGCAATTGCACAAATAGCAAAACAGCAATTAACAGTCGACGGTTTTGAAAGTCAGTTAGGCGTTAACCACTATGGTCACTTTTTATTGTCTGGGCTATTGTTTGAGAGAATTAATGAATCAAAAGGTCGAATCGTTGTGGTGTCTAGTGAAGGGCATAAAATGGGACTTAGAAACATTCAGTTTGACGACATGAACTGGGATAAAAACTATAACCCTAATAAGGTTTATAGCCAAAGTAAGCTGGCGCAAATGATGTTTGCCTATAAATTACAAGATAAGGTGAAACAGCAAGGTAAAGCAGTTGAAGTATACGTTTGTCACCCAGGTGCATCTAATACATCACTAATCCGTGAAAATGCAAGTGTTGCTACACGACTGTCATGGTCAATTATGGTGAAGTTAGGGCTAGCGCAATCTGCTGAAAAGGGGGCTTATCCAGAAGTAATGTGTGCAACAGAAAACACGTTGAAAGAACGCGCATATTATGGCCCTACAGGGCTTATGAATTTTAGTGGGCCAGTAGGTGAATGCAAACTTGAATCTTTTGTTTTAGATGATGAAGTGCTAACTAAACTATGGACGCTTTCTGAGCAAGAAACTGGTCACATATGGCCTTTATAACTAACTTTGTAACAAGGCAAAGGTAATGAAAACGAAAGCTATTATCTTCGGAATAGGAATGGTGATCTCAATGGCAAGTTCAACAGCAAAAGACTTAGCAGATGATTTAAATCATCCGCAAGTAAGCTCATCAATTGGCAAAGTTCTGGATAATGAAGGAAATGAATACCGTACAGTAACTATAGGCGAGCAAACTTGGTTAGCGGATAATTTAAGAACGACTAAGTTTCAAGATGGTTCAAAGGTTAGCACGGGCTATATTCCTGATGACGACGACAGCAACCTATTGAGATATGGTCGCCTATATGATTGGAATGATGTTAGCGATAATCGCAATATTTGCCCTGCTGGGTGGCGAGTTGCAACAGATGAAGACTGGCAAACATTAGAAAGAGCTATAGGCATAGATGAGTCAGAGTTAAATACAATCGGTTGGCGTGGTAAAAATGATATAGCAATTGAATTAAAAGCCGAGCAACCGAATACATTGTTTAAAAATTTCGATCAATCTCGAGTGAATAAGTTCAGTTTTTCAGCAACTCCTGCTGGTATAAAACTTGGAAAGTCTTATGTAGGAAACTGGTATATAACCCAAGGTATGTTTACTGAATTTTGGACGAGTAGCAATGCCAGTGAAAAAGAAGCTTTTGTTAGAACGCTTGCTTACTCTTGGTGGAACCCTAATAAAGGGAAGATTCGCCGTGCTACACTAGATAAGTCGTATATGTTTTCAGTACGTTGTGTGAAGATTTAGATATGGCTAAATTAGCTAAGATGATGAACTGTACTGCCTCGATAAAAGTCATAATACTCATTCTCTTGCAAATAGCTGGCTATGCTTCTGATATGGTGGATACGTCTTCATACCAAAAAGAAAACGAGCTTGTGGTACTTGCCCATGGTTTAGGGAGCAGTGATATTACAATGTGGCTATCAAAACAACGGCTGGAACAGGCTAATTTTGATGTTTGCACGATAGACGTAAGCCACTCTGCGATGCGATATAATTTAGAAGTTGCAGAGCAAACGATTCACTTTTTACAAAAAGGAATGTTTAAGCGATAGAAGGACAATAGGCGCTTTAGAAAGTACATATAAAAAGGGCAATGGAAAAAAGCCCTCAGCCTTATTCTGTCTTATCTTTAAATTCACACAAGTCTTCAATAATACATGAGCCGCAGCGAGGCTTACGGGCAAGACAGGTATAACGTCCGTGCAGAATCAACCAGTGATGCACATCGACCTTAAATTCAGTCGGAACCACTTTTAATAGCTTCTGCTCGACGTTATCGACAGTTTTGCCTACGGCAAATTTGGTGCGATTTGAAACTCGATAGATATGGGTATCAACGGCGATGGTTGGCCAGCCAAAGGCTGTATTGAGTACCACGTTAGCGGTCTTTCGGCCAACTCCGGGTAACGCCTCCAACGCTTCGCGATCTTCTGGTACCTCACCATGGTGATTATCTACCAACATCTGCGCGGCTTTGATGACGTTGACCGCCTTGGTATTAAACAGACCAATGGTTTTGATGTATTGCTTAACGCCTTCAACACCCAAGTTCAACATCGCTTGTGGAGTATTCGCCACCGGAAACAGCACCCGTGTTGCTTTATTTACAGACACATCAGTAGCTTGAGCTGATAACGCCACAGCGACCAACAGTTCATAAGGCGAGCTGAATTCCAGTTCAGTCTCAGGGTTCGGTCGCTGTTCTTGCAGCCGGACCAAAATTTCGCGGCGTTTATCTTTATTCATAGCGTCCTGCTAGTGGTTATTAGTTGGTGACGCGGACACGTTCAACTGGTTTTTCTTGGGCTGGTTTAGGCGCGAACATCGCTTCAACTTTGTCATTGAGCTGATTTTTCGCGGCGATTAATAAGCCCATGGCAATAAAGGCACCCGGTGGCAATAGCGCGAGCAAGAATGGACTTTCTAGTTTGAATAGTTCTATTCGTAGCACGCTGGCCCAGTCGCCGAGCAGCAATTCAGCACCATCAAACAGAGTACCTTGACCTAGCAGTTCGCGAGTACCACCGAGAATGGCCAGCACAATGGTAAAGCCGATGCCCATCATCAAGCCATCCCATGCCGCTAGGGCGACATGGTTTTTGGAAGCAAAGGCTTCAGCGCGGCCGATGATGACGCAGTTAGTTACGATCAATGGCAGGAAGATCCCTAACGACAGATATAAGCCATAGGCATAGGCGTTAACTAGCAACTGTACGCAGGTTACCAAGGCGGCAATGATCATAACGTACACTGGAATGCGGATCTCCGCTGGAATGCCCTTACGCAATAGCGATACCAATACGTTTGAGCCCAATAACACCACCATAGTGGCGATGCCGAGGCCCAATGCGTTGGTTAAGGTGTTGGTTACCGCTAGCAGTGGACACAGGCCCAGTAGCTGCACGATACCGGGGTTATTCTTCCACAAACTTTGCCAAACAATGTCGCGGTATTGATTCATGATTGAGCTCCACATTGGGGGGCTGCGGCAATAACATCCTTATTACGGTTAAAGTAATTAAGGGTATTCTTTACCGCTTTTACATAGGCTCTTGGGGTAATGGTTGCCCCGGTAAATTGGTCGAAGTCGCCACCGTCACGTTTGACGTTAAAGCGTGAGTCGTTCTCGCTTTCTAGGCGGTAACCGACAAAGCTATCAACCCAATCAGAGCGGCGGGTATCAATAAGATCGCCAAGTCCTGGAGTTTCGTTATGTTGGAGGGTACGGACGCCAAGTAGATTTCCCTGCCAATCAACGCCGACAATGATCTCAATCTCGCCGTTATAACCATCGGGTGCGGTGGTTTCGATCGCCATTGCAACCGGGGCGTCACCAAAGGTAGCAACGAACGCTTGATGGGGTCTGTCGTTACCTAGGTATTGTTCACTCACAATCTGATGACAAGCTTTGTGGGGTTCGTTATCGAAGCGATCGGCCGGGATAATTTGTGCCAAGGTTGCTATCAGCTGTTGCTGCTTCTGTTCGGCGATTTGGGCTTTTGTGCCTTCATAGGTAATGGCTACCAAACCAGCTGCACCAAGGCCGAAAAGCGCTAATAATAAGCCATTTTTTTTCATTGATTGGATCATGGCTTAGCTCCGGTGACCGTAGGTAGTAGGGCGACTGTAGTAATCGATTAACGGTACGCTCAGGTTGGCCAGCATCACCGCAAATGCGAACGCATCAGGGTAACCGCCAAGGGTACGGATCAGGTAAACCAGCAAGCCAATTAGGGCACCAAAGACCAAACGCCCCTTAACGCTGGTAGCTGCAGTAACCGGATCGGTAGCAATGAAAAAAGCACCGAACATGGTTGCGCCAGACATTAGATGCAGTACGACGCCGCCACTACCATCGGGATCAACCAGCAGATCTGCCAAGCTAAGTAGGGCGATGGAGCTAATTACCGCAACTGGGATGTGCCAGCGGATCACCTTGAGTTTCAGCAGTAATAAACCACCTAGGGCAAAAGCAGCGTTAAGCCAGAACCAACCTTGGCTTGCCAAGTTTGAAAATATCGGCCGTTGCATCGCTTCCGAAGCGGTAAAGCCAAGGGTTAGATCGGTTTTAAGGGTATCTAACGGCGTTGCCATCGTGGTGCCGTCAACTGCCAACCGTAACTGCTCCATCGACAGGTTAATGCTGTCGAGATCGTTAATGATGGCCATTACCGTATCAACCAGACCGATGGTTTGTGCCGCTAGCGGTTGTGGTGGCAGCCATTGGGTCATTACCGCTGGGAATGAGATAAGCAAGGTAACGTAAGCGGCCATTGCTGGGTTAAACAGGTTTTGACCAATGCCGCCGTAAATCTGTTTAACGATAGCGATGGCAAAGAGTCCACCCAATACCGGGATATACCACGGTGCCAATGGCGGTAGGCAGATCCCCAATAACACCCCAGTGACTAGGGCAGTATTGTCGCTTAAGGCTGCTCTAATATCGCGGCCACGGAGGGCGACGCACAGCGCTTCAACACCAACACAGGTGGTGACGGCTAAAAGGATTTGGATAAGGTTACCCCAACCAAAGAAATACCACTGCACCAATACGCCTGGAATGGTTGCCAGAGCAACCAGCTGCATAACTCGGCTGGTTGGCATCCGAGCCTGAATGTGGGGAGATGATGCGATCTTAAACGCCATTATTGTTTCTCTTTATCTTCTGAAACCGTCGCTTGTTCAGCGGCTTTTTTTGCTTTGGCTTTAGCTATAGCAGCAGCCACTGCCGCTTTGCGTTTGTCATCGGCGCTTGCAGCAACTGGAGCTGCATTTTCACCGCTGCCAGTTCCGCCATCGTCAGAGGGTGCAGCTTGTTCAGCGGCTTTTTTTGCTTTGGCTTTAGCTATAGCAGCAGCCACTGCCGCTTTGCGTTTGTCATCGGCGCTTGCAGCAACTGGGGCTGCATTTTCACCGCTGCCAGTTCCGCCATCGTCAGAGGGTGCAGCTTGTTCAGCGGCTTTCTTTGCTTTGGCTTTAGCAATAGCAGCAGCCACTGCCGCTTGGCGTTTGTCATCGGCGCTTGCAGCAACTGGGGCTGCATCTTCTCCGCCGCCAGTTACGCCTTCGTCAGAGGGGGCAGCTTGTTCAGCGACTTTCTTTGCTTTGGCTTTAGCAATGGCGGCGGCCACTGCTGCTTTGCGTTTGTCGTCGGCGCTTGCAGCAACTGGAGCTGCATCTTCTCCGCTGCCGGTAACGCCATCGTCAGAGGGTGCAGCTTGTTCAGCGGCTTGTTGTACTGCTTGCTTAGCTTTGGCTTTAGCAATGGCGGCGGCCACTGCTGCTTTGCGTTTGTCGTCGGTGCTTGCAGCAACTGGAGCTGCATCTTCTCCGCTGCCGGTAACGCCATCGTCAGAGGGTGCAGCTTGTTCAGCGGCTTGTTGTACTGCTTGCTTAGCTTTGGCTTTAGCAATGGCGGCGGCCACTGCTGCTTTGCGTTTGTCACCAGCGTTTGCAGCTACTGGAACGGCACCGTCACTGTTGCTAATCACGCTGTTGTCAGTTGATGCGCTTTGCTCGGCTGCTTGCTTGGCTTTGGCCTTGGCAATTGCCGCGGCGACGCCAGCAGGGCGTTTAGCGGTGTCGCTATTGTTACTGTCGGTTGAACCAGCCCCATTGCCTTGCTCAGCAGCCTGTTTCGCTTTGGCCTTGGCGATAGCTGCTGCTATCGCTGGTGACTTAGGCTTGGCACTACTGGATTGCTCTGAAGCGGTGCTATCCGCGCTATTTTGAGCTTGGGCCCGCTTAGCTTTGGCTTTCGCAATGGCGGCTGCAGCGGCGGCTTTACGTGGATTGTCGCTGCCTGCTTGCTCTTGCTGCTGTGCTTGTTCAGCTTTAGCCGCTCGGGCTTGCTCTTTACGCAGTCGACGCTGTTCGGCCATATCCGTCGGTGTCGCTGTGTCGGCAGTTGCAGCCTTGTCCGCTTTAAGTTTGGCAATGGCAGCAAGTACTGCCGCAGATGGCGCCGCGCCTTTGGCAACATTGGTGGATGCTGGGCGTTTGTGGCGATTTTCGCGTTCTTGTTTCTCTTTTTCGAGTCGAGCTTGACGCGCTTCAAAGCGAACTTTGGCTGCAGCAGCCTTAGTTGCAGCGGCCTTTTCTTCCCGCACTGCTGCTTTGGCAACGCGGTAATGTTGTACCAGTGGAATGTCGGATGGGCACACAAACGCACAGGCGCCACATTCGATACAGTCAAATAGATTAAGGCTCTCTGCCTTGTCGTATTCTGCCGCTTGGCTATGCCAAAACAGTTGCTGTGGTAACAATTGTTGCGGGCAAGCCTGAGCACATTCGCCACAGCGAATGCAGTTGCGAGGCTGGGGCTGTGCCGGCAACTCAGTGGTACTTGGGGCAATGATGCAGTTACAGCCTTTGGTAATACTGGCGCTGGTATCGGGTAGGGCAAAGCCCATCATGGGCCCACCAACGATCAATGGCTGCTGCGGTGCTGGTTGGGTGTTGCTCTGTTGCAGCAACCAGTCTATTTGAGTACCGATACGTACCCAGTAGTTGCCAGCTTGACGTGCTTGTTCGCCGGTTACGGTAACCACTCGCTCAATCAATGGTTCGTCATCAAACACCGCGCGCTTGACGGCATAACAGGTGCCAACGTTGTGCATCAAGATCCCAAGATCTGCAGGCAGCTTGCCTTTAGGCACCTGTTGACCAGTAACAATCTCGATGAGCTGCTTTTCACTACCAGAAGGGTATTTGGTTGGAATCGAGCGAACAATAATTTGGTTGCTATCGACTTTAGCCACTGCAGCTGTGAGCGTTTTAATTGCCTCAGGTTTATTGTCTTCAATGGCGATAATCACTCGCTCAGGGGAGAGGATCTGACACAGCAGCTCAATACCCTGAACAATTTGCTCGGCGTATTCACGCATCAAGCGATCATCGGCAGTAATATACGGTTCGCACTCGGCGCCGTTGATCAGCAAGTAGCGAATATCATCTTGGGTCGCCAACTTCACCGCTGACGGGAAGGTGGCCCCGCCCATCCCGGCAATACCCGCAGCGGCGATGATACGTCGCAGCACTTTAGGCTCTAATTGCTGCGGTGCTTCAATCGGTTGCTGTGGCCGCCATTGATCGGCGCCATCGCTTTGCAGTTCAATGCATAACTCTGGCAAGCCAGAGGCGTGGGCGATCGGCATCGGTCCGATAGCACTAATGGTGCCAGAGGTTGGGGCATGCACAGGCACTGCCATTGGGCTGTCGGCTTCCGTTAACGCCTGTCCCTTTAGCACTTTATCGCCAACTTTAACCAGCACCCGACCCGGTGCGCCAATGTGTTGCTTAGTTGGGATTACCAGTTGTTTTGGAACTGGCAGTTGGGAAATAGCACTTTGATTGGAAAGGCTTTTTCTCTGTGGTGGATGGATCCCGCCAGGGAAGGTCCACAGTTGGCCGCGATCGATCTGTTCTAACAATGTGTGCACGTTATGAAACCTGTTTCACTGGAATTCGGGCAATATCCCAATTCCAGTTTTGTGTCGTAGTGGCAATTGGTCGCATCTCAATGCAATCAACCGGGCACGGTTCAACGCAGAGATCGCAGCCGGTGCAATCGTTGGCGATGACGGTATGCATCTGTTTACCGGTGCCGACAATGGCGTCAACCGGGCAGGCCTGAATGCACTTAGTGCAGCCAATGCAATCCTCTTCGATGATGAAGGCCACCGTTGGGGTGTTATCTTTAGCTGCACCGTCGAGGGGCTCCGGTTCAACACCGAGCATATCGGCAAGTTTGACGACGGTTGCTTCGCCACCTGGAGGGCAGCGGTTGATTGGGGCTTCGCCTTTAGCGATGGCTTCGGCGTAGGGGCGACAGCCAGGGTAACCGCATTGGCCACACTGGGTTTGAGGTAACGCTTCTTCGATCTGCTCGACAATAGGGTCACCTTCGACCTTAAAACGAACGGCGGCATAGCCAAGAATTAAGCCAAATATCAGCGCCAGTAGGGCGATGACAGCAACGGCAATAACAACACTGCTCATTATCTATTTCACCAAGCCAATAAAGCCCATAAAGGCCAAAGACATCAATCCCGCAGTGATCATACCAATGGAGGCACCTTTGAAAGGGGCTGGTACGTCGGCGGCGGCTAAGCGCTCACGCATGGCGGAAAACAGAATCAACACCAAGGCGAAACCGGCAGCAGCACCAAAGCCATAGAGCACCGAGCTGATGAAATCATGCTGTTCGTTGATGTTGAGCAGCGCAACACCAAGCACGGCACAGTTGGTGGTGATTAGCGGCAGGTAAATCCCAAGTACTCGGTGCAGTGAGGCACTGGTTTTGCGGACCACCATTTCAGTTACCTGCACCACTACGGCAATCACCAAAATAAAGGCAAGAGTACGCATGTAGGTGAGATCCAGCGGCACCAGCAGATACTGGTGAACGAGATAACTACAGGTAGAGGCTAGCGTCAGCACGAATGCAGTCGCCATCGACATGCCGATAGCGGACTCAAGCTTACTGGATACACCCATAAACGGGCATAAGCCTAAAAATTTTACTAACACAAAGTTGTTGACCAACACTGTGCTGACCAGCAAAAGCAAATATTCGGTCATGAATAGGGGATCAATTCAAAAGGGATAGGCCATTATCGCAAATGCCCACCGTTAAACAACTGACAGTGGACGTGGTTATTTAGCGATTGGCCAAAGGTTAAGCGCCTCAGAGCAAACTCTGAGGCGTATTTCACACTTGCAACACCTTAAATGGTGTCGGAGCAGACAATAAATGCCCTTGCAGCCCATCAATGCGTAAATCTTCCAACGCGATAC
Source organism: Ferrimonas lipolytica (assembly GCF_012295575.1). Lineage (NCBI taxonomy): Bacteria > Pseudomonadati > Pseudomonadota > Gammaproteobacteria > Alteromonadales > Ferrimonadaceae > Ferrimonas > Ferrimonas lipolytica. The sequence continues at coordinate 937,818 of NZ_CP051180.1, forward strand.
GCTCTTCGTAGCGTTCGATATGGGTGCCAATAACGCGGATTTCCAGTCGTACCGAGATATCGAGCACCATCTTCACGAAGAATCGATTGTTACTGTCTTTATCAATATTTTTGGTGAACTCAGGAGCCAGTTTAACAAAGTCTGGTTTGAGTGCCTGTAGCGAACGGAACGAGGTGAGTCCATTGCCAAAACGATCGATGGAGATGCGAATACCGTGACCATGAATACGCTGAAACCACTTCACCAATTGGGTTGGGTTGAGATCAATTGAGCGTTCGCTGATCTCGAGAATCAAGCGACCAGACAACCCAGGGGTGCGAGTGATCCGTTCTTCTAACCACTTAAGAAAGTTGTTATTGGTAACCGAGTGAGTGGCGAGGTTCAAACCGTAACAATGCTTGGGGTTACCATTGTTTTGGATCTCGCGAACCACGGTATTGAAGATCATCTTATCCAATTCAATGGTGCGCTCGTTTTTCGATGCCATTGCCAACAAGGTTTGGGTTGGCAGCTGATTACCATCCTTGTTGGTGAAGCGAGCAAATAGCTCCTGGTAGATGATATTGTCGTCACCCACAGCAACAATCGGTTGCTGAGTAAATTCAATGCGATTGTTGCTGATAACATCTTCAATGACCGCTTGCCAGCGGTCGTTGTCGATATCAAAATCCATCAAGTCTGGCTCGAGGTAGAAGTAACCGTTAGGTCCTTCTGCTTGGGCGATGCTGATGGCGGTATCCAACTGGATCAGCAGTTGGCTTACCCGGTCTTTATGTTGGTATGGCACTAAACCAATGTAACCGGTACTGGTCATACTCTCGCGATCGGCGAGCTCAGCAAACTGGCGCGAAAGTGGCTCCAGCAGTGGCAGCGCGTCTTCCTCGACGATGTTTGGTAATCGCAGCAGGAAATCGGTAGAGCTATAGCGATACAGCGATAAGCGGTTATCGGCAGCGACCAGCTGGTGCAGGTATGAAGCAACGGTCGAGAGGAAGTCATCGCCGCTCTGGTTGCCCAAGCGGGTGTTAATATCATCGAGGCCATTGGCGCGAACCATCATCAAGAAACCGTGACTAGTAGGTTTGCTGTTGGTTTGCTCCATATCAAGGTTAAAAGCAGCGCGGTTGGCCAAGCTGGTTACCGGATCGGTCATCGACTCTTGCACTTGATCCGCATTGGTCTTCTGTAGCTTGGTGAAATGCAACTTCAATTGATCGCGGGTGGCGATGATGGTGCGTGCCAGTGGCTGAAACGGGCCACGGATCTGCTCGATAATAGACGGTAAGTCGAGGCTGGGTAGTCGTGCGACGGCATTCTCTAGTGCGTTGAGGTTGGCGCGTTGACGGCGACCACCGCTAATCAATAAAACGCTAAAAAGCAGGAACGTCAGCGTGAGTGCAATCAAGATTGGGATCATACCGGCAGAGTGTTTCTCGAGGTAATAATCGGTATCCATGCCGATGGTTACTTGACGCTCACCAATCTTGAATTCGTCTTGCAGTAACTTGTCATCTAGCATCTTGCTCAGCGGATGAGTTGTGCCTTTAATCTGGCCAAAAGTCCACGGCTTAACGCTGTCTGGAGAGAAAATTTGGGCGAATTGAACCGGATGCCGTTTCAACGCCGACCGAAGCTGTTGTTGATCCCAGCTTTGCTGTTGGCGTAATTCCGACATAACTAATAGTTGGTCTTCTGCGATGTGTTGCTTGGTGCTCTCTAGCAGGTAGTGGCCAAAGGCCGCGACCACGAGTAGCTGAAACAAACACAGAAGCATAACGGGGTAGCGTGAACCAATCATGGTGGTAGAAATATCCTTTTTCGTGCACCTGGCAAATCTAGACAAAATGTAGGGCGTTCCAGCGTCAAACTTACCCACTGTGGACACGCTACTTTTTGCTTCTCAGCTTCGCTAGCTAATAACTGATTTACTTAACGTAATTCATTGTAGCAGCGTTTTTAGCCGGAGTAATAGTAGGCGGTTACTAAAAGCGCTACGGCGGCATGACTAAGGCAGGGAAATGGGCCGATGAAAGGTAAACTTTACCCATAGGCACAGCGTTCGGCGGCGCTGTGCTTTAGTATCGGCCAAGAAAAATAGCGTTAGCGTTTAGTCAAAGCTGTGTATCAACTAAGTGTTGTTCTTTCCAATGCAGTTAAAGCACCGGCTAGGTGCGTCCCAATACTAGGGGCAAAGCACTACCGTCGTTGATCTTCTGCTGCATCGGAGCAGTCCAGCGAAGCGTTTTGGACTGCGACCTAAGGCAAAGGGGGATTGCAAAGGGGGCAAAGCTCCCCCCCTAATGCACACAAGAATGTGCCGTCGCCACTGCGACATCGTCACCTAAAAGCATCGAAATCGGTTCAGCCAAAGGCTTGATATAAACCTCAACACTTAACTGTGACAAAGCCTTAGTCAATGCCTAATGCTTGAACAGGATCAGGGCGAACAAACCGATATCCAAGAGTTGTCACTAACTTATCGCAGTTCACAATCCGGTAAGGTTTTGGCTCAGTTGAGAACTTAGGGCTATCGATTCCCGCCATTTGACAGGATTTCGAGTACAGTTCCCGCCGCGTTGGATGAATCGGTGCGCTGGCGTTGAAGGCTTGGCCCCACGCATTTTGTTCGATAATGGCGCTGATAATGCCGATGCAGTCGTCACGATGAATCATGTTAACCGGATCGTCGGCGCCTTTCAGTTCGCGTCCAGAGAAGTAGTGCCCTGGTTGGTAGCTGCCGCCAATCAAGCCAGCAAAACGGACAATGGTGGTTTCGAACTGGCCATGAGCAGTAAAGGCCTGCTCTAAATCCATCCACGGGGTATCACTAAACGGCGATTCGATTCGTACGGCATCGGTTTCGCGTACTTCAGTGTTGTTTTGTGGATAGATAGAGGTCGTCGCAGTAAAGATCACCTGTTTGATCGGTGATGCCGCTATCGCCGCAGTAAGGTTTTGCAGTAGCCGCAGGTAGTATTGGCTTTCCCCTTCGATGTAGCTTGGCGGTAGGGTAACGATGGCAATATCGGCATTGAGCAGCGGTTTGATTTGGTCGCCACTATTTGGAGTAAGTTTGAGCTGATGGGCTTCGATTCCAGCGCGCTGTAACTGCTCGAGTTTGGCGGTAGTAGTGGTGCTGCCGATTACTCGATGTTGCTGACTAATAAGGTGCTTTGCTAAAGGCAGGCCAAGCCAGCCGCAGCCAAAAATGGAGATGGTAGACATGAAGTTCCTTGCGAAGTGGAAAACAAAGGCAGGCCAATGGCCTGCCTTTTATCGGAATAACGAGCAAAGGTTAGAAGCTGTAGCTTACTGATACACCAACGTTACGGCCTGGCTCGGTGTAACGGTCCATGTAAACCTTACCGGTTTCGATGCCGTCCACGTCGTTCCATTGGGTGTATTTCTTATCGAAGGCGTTGTAAACCCCAGCGCGCATAACCAATGAGTCAGAGATGTTGTAGTACGCGGTCAGATCAACCACGGCGTAACCGGCGGTGGTGTAAAGGTTGTCTTCTGATACATCGCTTTCGTCCTTCTTGCTAGAAGCAACCATCGCTAATGAACCACCCCAGATCTCATCGCTGTCGGTGTAGCTTAATGCCACGCTGCCATTGAGTGGAGCAACACTATCCAGCGGCTTATCTTCAGTGTCGTTTTCACCGTCAGCGTAAGCGATAGCAAAGTCTAAGGTTAAACCTTCAACAACGTCGTCCAACCACCACTGAGCTTTAAACTCGATACCTTGAATAGTGACTTCACCAACGTTCTGGTACTGAGTCTCACCGTACGGGTACAGTGGGTTTTCGTAAGAGGTTTCCGCTTCGATAAAGTTGTCGTAGCTGTTGTAGAACAATACCAATTCAGCCGAACCGACATCGCCACTGTAGCGCATACCAAATTCGTAAGAATCGCTCTCTTCCGCTTCCAGATCAGGGTTTGGCGAAGAGGTGTAGAAGCCCGGCATGCCACCGCTGAAGTACAGTTGGTTCAGTTCTGGTGAGTGGAAGCCCTGTGCAAATTGGAAGAAGGTATTCCAGTTGTCGTTGATTTGATAAACCGCACCAAGACGGAAGGTCACATCTTCATTTGATGGGCCCTTAACGTCGGACATGTCATCGCTGTAGTTTGGATCGTCTTTCGGATCGATGTCGGTGCTATCGAAACGCAACGCTGGAGTTACCGTTAATTGCCCAAACTTGATCTGATCTTGAATAAATAGACCGTAGACTGTTGACTCAACTTCAGGGAAGTAGCTGGATTGGGAGTTACCGTCATGTTCGTAGAAGTTGCTGTTAAGCTGCTCCATTTTTGTGAACTTTGCGTCACCACCGTAGCTTAAAGTGTGGCCGAAACTACCGGTCTGGAACTGCTTCACCATATCGAAGTTGAACTGCCAGTTATCTTCGCTGTAGTCGCGATGCTTCTCACGCTCCTGCGCAACTGGATCCGGGTTGAACATCGACGGGTTGCTGGTGTAGATGTCGTGGGATTCAGCGTCGGATTCGGTGGTCTGGTAGCTCAGTTTCCAGCTTACTCGATCAAACGCAGCGGTGGATTTGTTCCAATCGTGCTCAATGCTAACGCGGGTGCGCTTGCTGGTGTCGTCGTAGCTGTAATCTTCGTATTTACCGAGGCTGGTTTCACCTTGCTGTGACAGCAATTTGCCGTCGCCACGGTCTTCAAAATACTCCGCCGTTAACCCAACGCGATGGATATCGCCATTGTAGATAACTTTACCTAAAAAGGAGTCTGAACTGGTGTTAGCAGGATCGGCCTTGGTGCGGGTTTCGCCGTCGCCGCCAACGTCGCCATTGGTTTCTAGTTCGTTACCATCGCGGCGAGTGTATTGCAGCAGGCTTTCCCACTGGCCACTGCGATTGGCTAGAGCGAAGGTTTCAGCAAAGCTGTTGTCTTCACTCAGGTAAGCGACCTTTACTTTGCCGCCAAAACCATCGCCTTCCTCTAAGAAGTCTGCTGGATCAACGGTGGTGTAAGCAACCGTGCCACCAACTGAATCACTGCCATACAACACCGATGACGGGGTTTTGGCAATCTCAACCTGTTTTAGGGTTTCCATATCGATGAAGTTACGGCCGGAGTTCATAAAGCCGACACCATCGTCGTAGTCATTGGCTTGGTTAACACCATCAACCATGATCTTGACGCGGTTGCGTTCAATACCACGGATGTTAAAGCCAGAACCGCCAAAACGGCCATTGCCGGTGGCTTCAACGCCTGGCTCGTAACGGACCAAACGCTCAATGCCGTTAACCTGTTGATCGGCAATCTGCTCAGCGTTAACTACGGCCATTGCCGCAGGCACTTCGCCAGTCTTTAGCGTGGTTGCACGAGTTGCTGAAACCACAACATCGTCAAAAAGGGTAGCCTTGCTGGTGGACTCAATTTCTTCCGCTGCCAACTGTGGCACAGCCAAAATCGCGACAATTGCGCTGGCTAGCGGAGTGAGTTTTCTAGTCATCATAAATCCTTGTTTATAACTTAACAATGCGAACGAGCAAGACAATACAAATGATTATCATTTAGATCAACATCTAATTTGATAAATATGAATTCAATTTTCATAGTAGTGACCGGAGGCCACAAATCTGCTCAATAGTAAATAATTTCAACTGGTTGTGCCGTTAAAGCACAACCGGAGTACCGTAGGTCGGATCGGTTACTAAGGTTGGTCGGTAGTGCCAAACGGTTTCGATTTCGTCACTGGTGATGACGCTATGGGCATCACCTTGGCACCGGATGCCACCGTTGTGCAGTACAACCAAATGATCGGCGTAGCGGGCTGCTTGGTTGAGATCATGCAATACCGCTATCACCCCAAAACCGTGTTGATGAGCCAAGGTTTGGGCCAAGCCGAGAATGCGGTGTTGTTGCGCCAAATCCAATGCCGATGTCGGCTCATCCAGCAGCAACAGCGGCGGTGCAGATGCTTGCGATAACTGGGTCAACACCCGCGCTAGCTGCACTCGCTGTTTTTCACCACCAGATAGGGTCGGGTAACGGCGCTGACTAAGGTGACTGGCATCAACCTGTTGCAGTGCCTTAGTTACAATCTCGGCGGCTTCTTCTTTACCTGCTTGCAGCGGAAACAAACCCATTTCCACCACTTCACGAACGGTAAAGGGGAAGCTAAGACTATTGTGTTGCGGCAACACTCCCAATTGTCGTGCTAACGGTATGCGAGGCCACTCAGACATTGAACGCTGATGAAACTGGACGTTACCGCTGCAGGGGATCTCACCGCATAGCGCCTTGAGTAGGGTACTTTTACCGGCGCCATTGGGGCCAAGCAGAGCGGTAACCTTACCTGGCTCAACCGTCAGCTGAATATTTTGCAGTAACGGTTTGCCACCAACACTGACGTTTAGATCGGTAACTGAAAGAAAGCTCATGAAATTATCCTAAACGGCTGCGTTGGCTAAGAAGTAGGGCAAGAAAGAATGGCGCGCCCATGATGGCGGTAACAAGGCCAACTGGCATCTCTGCTGGTTGCATCCAAGTACGGGCACCTAGATCGGCCAACAACAGCAAGGCTGCGCCTAATGCGGCACTTAGCGGCAAGAGCGTGCGGTGATCTGGACCAATCATCATCCGAATGAGGTGCGGCACCACCAAGCCAATAAAGCCGATCATACCTGCTGCGGCAACGGCCACACCGACGCCCATGGCGGTCAGCATAATCAGTTTGATCTTGAGCTTTTCTACCTCGATACCGAGGTGACGTGCTTCCGCTTCACCCAGTAATAAGGCGTTCAGGGCTGCAGCTTGTTTCTGGAACTGCCAAATCAGTATTGCCAGAACCACACCACAAATAGCGATGCTATGCCAGCGAGCCGAGGCTAGTGAGCCCATCTGCCACAGGGTCAGATCCCGCAGTGCCATATCGTTGGCTAGATAGGTCAATAGACCAATACCAGAGCCAGTTAGAGCAGAGATAGCAACACCGGCAAGCAATAGCATAGTGACCGAGGTGCCACTGCTGGAGTGGGCTAGTCGGTAAACGGCTAAGGTGGTGATCAAGCCGCCAACAAAGGAAGCGAAAGGCACCAAGTAATCACCGGCAGCAGGGAATAATACGATGCAGATTGCAGCACCTAATGCAGCACCGGAGGAAACCCCAACAATGCCCGGATCGGCTAATGGGTTTCGAAACAAGCCCTGCATAACTGCACCGCAAATTGCCATTAGTGCGCCAATCACAACTGCCAATAGAGTACGCGGTAAACGCACGTTACTGATAACCAGTTGTTCGTGATGCTCCAAGGTGGTGACGGGGGAGAACGACACCACTTGCCATAGAGCTTTAAGGCTATCGCTTGGAGCAATAGCTAAGGGTCCAGTTGTAATTGACAACAGGCTAGCGATCATCAGCGAACCGATCAGCGGTAGCCACAATAAACGGACGTGGTTCATGTTAATCGATCTCCACCAATCGTTGCGCTAACTGCTCGGTAGCATTCAGCGCGGTTGGGCCTAAGCCACCGAGTAACGATTCAGTTGAGAGGTTGATAACACGGCCGTTTTCACCGGCTGGGGTAAATTTGAGCAATGGTAGGTTTTCAAGTAATTGCTTGGCAGCGTCAGACTCATCCAAGGTTGGCTTGTTAACCAAAATTAGATCCGGCTTCATCGCTAATAGCGTCTCTTCTGAAGCGCTCTTATAGCCATTGAAACCAGCACCATTAACGCCACCAGCTAAGGTAATAATGCGATCCGCTGGAGTGCCGTTACCACCGAGTTTTGGCGCACGGTCACTGCGTAATAACAAGAACAACACCTTTGGTTCCCGTTGTAATTCTGCACGCAGGGAGGCGATGCGTTGCAGCTGCTCTTCAACCTGTTGCTGTAGCAATGGACCTGCGCTTGGGTCTGCATCCAGCAGCTCTGCCAATGATTCGATATTGCGCAGCAACTGTTCAGGGCTATCAGAGGTTGGCAGTACCGCGACCTTAACCTTGGCGTCACGTACCACACTCAGTGCGGCCTCCGGTCCCATTTCGTTGCTGCCAATGACCAAATCGGGATCAACAGAAAGTAACCCTTCGGCAGACAGAGCGCGGTGATAACCGAGCTTGGCAATCTCTGTATCTTCAGGAACCTGGCTACTCATATCGACAGCCACCAATTTGCTCTGCGCCTTCAATGCCATCACCAGTTCGGTGATACCGGCACCGGCACTTACTACTCGTTCAGCAGCCATTGCCGGCAGGGATAACGATAGTGCGAGGGCGGTAGCGCTGAGTTTTAGGGTGATACGGTTCATTTGGATTCCTCCATAATAATATGGGTTTGAGTGATCTGTTTGGCTTGCAGCAACGCTAACAATTTCATTAATGGTTGGATTGGCGCTTCTTTATCTGCGGCAACGATCACTGGGTGTTCAGGGTTGGTGTTGTAACTGCTTAGGAACGCGGCTTTAAACGCGTCCCAATCATCAAATTGTTGCTGATCGAGGGCGTAATGCGGCGTTTGCGCAACGATGCTTACCGCTATCACCTTGGGGTCTTGCACAGTGCTTAATTCAGTTTCTTGTTGCTCAGGTACCGCCACCGGCAGCGTTAAGATCTGCGCATTGGCGGTGAGCAGCAGAAACACCAATACAATAAAGATGATGTCGATCAGCGGTGTTAGATCGACACTGTCGGTCAATGTTGACTGCTGAACTTGAGTGCGGATCACGCTCTCATCTCCTTACCTGAGCTTGGGTATACGCCGGCTAGCCATAGGTTGAGGTGGTTAAGTACGTGTTCTAAACGACTCATCTGTCGTTCAGCCCATAGGCTTAACAGGTGGGCACCTCCAATAGCAGGCAGGGCGATAATCAAGCCTGCGGCGGTGGTGTACATAGCAAGGCCAAGTCCGTCAGCGAGCAACGCAGGGCTTACCGGCCCTTCGGTTGCGCCAATTGATTCAAACATATTGATCAAACCCAACACGGTGCCGAGTAATCCCATCATTGGGCTGACAATCCCAATCACCATTAACAGGCGCAAGCCGGTGGTGAGCTGGCGCCGCTGTTTTTGCAACCATACTGCCGCAATCTCTTCCCGCAGGTTTTTGTCGTGCTCAGCATGGCGCAGCAGCATTTGGGCGCCCCGCGCTAATAGACTGCGGCGGCCAGATAGCTCATCTCGCAGTGCCTCGCAGTTAAGAGGATCTTTACAGTTGAGCCGATGTAACCAGGTTTCTCGGCGAGGCGTATTCAGCACCACAGTGGCGAAACGCTCAATCAAGATAATCAATGACAAGGTCAGGCTTAGTAATAGCGGCCAAGCCATTACGCCTAATAGATCTAGGGTTTGGTAAAACAGCGCCATGATGGCTAACTCCGTGAAAAATTTAGTTTAGAGCGAAGCGAACGGGAATTTGGATGCGAGAAGCTTGGCCTGTGCCGTTGTGGCTTAGCGGCGCAAACAACCATTTTGCAACTGCAGCTAAAGCGGCTTTGTCCAAACTTTTATGACCACTGCTGTGCACCAGTGCTCGTTTTATCTGATCACCATTGCCGTCCAACCACACCTCGACCATAGCGACACCCTGTTGACCGCGTTTCCGAGCAACCTTGGGGTACTTAGGCGGTACCGGCGGTTCACGAAAGGTTGGGGTCTCGACCAGTTCTGGTTCACGGCTAACCCCTTGCTGACTGGCGACCGATTGTTGTGGCGGCACGACTTCAGCAACCGGTTCTGGTTTAGGTTCTGGCTTAGGTTCTGGTTTAGGTTCTGGCTTAGGTTCTGGTTTAGGTTCTGGTTTAGGTTCTGGTTTAGGTTCTGGTTTAGGTTCTGGCTTAGGTTCTGGCTTAGGTTCTGGCTTAGGTTCTGGCTTAGGTTCTGGCTTAGGTTCTGGCTTAGGTTCTGGCTTAGGTTCTGGCTTAGGTTCTGGTTTGGCCGCAGCCGTAGCCTCGATTTGTGGCGCGACTGGTGCCGTAATCAACGCAAGGCTCACCTGCGAAGTTATCTGTCCTGATGCTTGCTTAACTTCGGTTGGATAAGGCATGTCTGCGAATACATAACCTTGGATTAATAGTGCAACCGAAGCGGAGGCGAAATAGCGTTTGGTGTTCACGGCAAAGGGTCAGTCGTTGTTTAGTAATTAAAGGTTAATGGTGATGATAGATCGAATGCAAATAAAAATGATTCGCGTTTGATCTAGATCTGATTTTGTTTTACCGTGGCATCACGTTGAAACATATCACTTAGTCGGTGAAATTTTTTCGAGATTAAATCTCGTCCTTACCGGCTGAACCAGTTAGTAGTATGGAGTTGTGATGAAATCCCATTTTGAGATGGACGAGTCGATGACCGGTCGTTCCACTCCAGATCCGCTTAAGTTTGCCTTTGATCAGAAGCGGGGAGCCCATGCCGGTGGCATGGGGATGGCGCCGCTAAACGCGGAACAGGCTGAATTAAAGATCACCGAGTTGTTGTCGCAGCCTGCCACCATCAACAAGCGTCGAGCGCTGTATCTGCATATCCCTTTTTGCCGGGTTCGATGCACTTTTTGCAGTTTTTTCCAGTACGCCTCTAGCCGTAAGCTAGTGGATCACTACTTCAGTCTTTTGCTGCAAGAGATCGCCCGAAAAAGCGCAACTACCTATGCCCAGAGTGCTCCGTTTCACGCGGTTTATATCGGCGGCGGCACCCCTACCGATTTAAGCGCTGCACAGTTGAAAGAGTTGGGGCAGGTTATTCGCGCCAGTTTCCCATTAACACCAGACTGTGAAATGACCTTGGAAGGTCGCTTAAATCGGTTTGATGATGCCAAGTTTAATGGCGCGCTTGAGGGTGGTTTTAATCGCTTCTCGTTTGGGGTGCAGAGCTTCAATACCAACGTGCGCAAAGCCGCAAAGCGGCTTGATGATCGTGACTATGTTATGTCGCGGCTGAAGGATCTTAACCAAGCGGATCAAGCGCCAATCGTTATCGATCTGTTGTTTGGGTTGCCGTATCAAACGGCGGAGATTTGGCAGCAAGACTTGGAAGACGTGATTGAGTCACAGGTAACCGGAGTTGACCTGTACCAGCTTATCGATCTTAAAGGCACGCCAATGCTAAGCCAGTGTGAGCAGGGCAAAGCGCCACCACCAGCTACCACCGAATTTAAAGCTGGTTTGTACCGTATGGGCGATGCCTTTATGGCGCAACACCGTTTCCGTCAGCTTAGTTGCAGCCACTGGGCGCGAGACGGCCGTGAACGAAGTATGTACAACAACCTAGTTAAAGAGGGCGGCGAGATCCTACCTATGGGCGCCGGCGCTGGTGGTAATTTTGGTGGTTTTGCAAGCATGCAGCCACGGGATATCGACCAATACGAGCAGGCGTTAACGGATCAACAGTGGCCATCGGCGATGTTGTTACCCAAGGCGGAAAACACCCTTAAGTCGAAGTTGGTTGGCCTATGCGACCAAGGTGGCATTGCACGCTATGTCATTGGTGATGAGCTGTATCTACATGCCCAACCCCTGTTTCAAGCGTGGGCCGATAATGGCCTTGCTCAATTCGATCAGCATTCGGTCAATTTCACCCTCGCCGGGCGTTTTTGGCAGGTGAACCTGTGTAACGGTTTACTTAAGTTCTTAGAAAAAAATCCACTAGATAGCAAAATAGAGAGATGTGCATGAACACCATTGCAGAACAAGTTGCCACCAAGATTGGCGCTAATCCTAACCAGATGCCAGCACAGATTGCTGATGAACTGATGGTGTCAGAATTTGATGTGGTCGTTAATCTACCGGCTTCAATGGCAACGCTATTCCCGCGCGCCGAGCTCGATAGCTTGATGGCGGAGCTGCCTGAGTGGGGCCCAGTTACTACCATTGTGTCTGTTGCTGGCAGCATCTTTGAAGTGAAAGCCCCGTTTCCACGAGGCAAGGTTGGCCACGGCTACTATAACCTAATTAATAAGGGTGAAGGGCTACATGGTCACCTAAAGATGGATAACGTGGCTAATGTGATGTTGGTGAGCAAACCCTTTATGGGGGCTGAAAGCCACAGCATTCAATTCTTCGATGAGGCCGGTGCCATCGTCTTTAAGATCTACTTAGGGCGTGACCGTAAGCGGGTACTGATCCCTGAACAGGTGCTGCGTTTCCAACAACTGCATCAAGCGTACGGGGCGTAAGCTAACCGACCGCGAAGGAGCCCTATCGATGGAACAAAGTAAAACTGAACGTTTGCAAAGTCGGTTATTACCGGAGATCGACGCGTTTAAGCAAGAGTGCCAAACGCTTATGTTGGCCAGCAAGAGCAATGATCACCAAACCAATGTGAGTTATGCGCCATTTGCCTTAGCAAACGGCGGGTTTTACATCTTGGTGAGCGATTTAGCCAAGCATGGTCAAAACTTGAAACAGTGCGCTGAATTATCAGTGATGATGATTCAAGACGAGACCAAGGCTAAGTCGGTATTTGCTCGAAAACGGCTTACCTTTAACGTGCAAGCACAAGCTATCGGTCGCGCTGACAAAGAGTTTGCGGTTGGCAAAGCGGCGTTGGTGGACCGCTTTGGCGAGATGGCACTAAAGCTATCAAGCCTAGAAGACTTCCATATGTATAAGTTAGCGCCTTATCGCGGTTTGTTTGTAAAAGGCTTTGGCCAAGCGTTTGAGCTTAACGGTGCCGATCTGACCGACATCAGCTGGATGACAGGTGAAGGCCACGGCCATAAGCACCAGCAAGTCAGTTAAAGTCTCCCAATATCTGTGCCGCTTCGAATCCTAACAATCGCAGCGGCACTGCCATTTTTGCTTCAGTTCTTATGTTGTTGAGCAATCTGTTATGACCTCTTCTCACTCTGCGGTACTGCCGTGGATCCTTTCACTATTAGTTCCTTACCGTCGCCAAGTTGTTATTGCCGCCATCGCGTTATTTACTGGTTCACTCAGTTGGCTGGCGCTGGGGCAGGGGATTAAGATCCTTGTCGATCATGGCTTTACCAGTGCTGGCGCAACCACACTCAATCAAGTAATGATGGGGATCCTCGGTTTAAGCTTGATTAGTGGCCTAGCGGCGTACTTTCGCTTTTACTTTATGACGTGGTTAGGCGAACGCATCAGTGCAGATATTCGCCGCAACGTATATCGCCACGTACTCTCGCTACCTCTGCAGTTTTTCGAAAAAACTAAAACCGGTGAGCTGATCTCTCGCTTTACCAGCGACACCACCATCATCCAAAACGCCGTAGGTATGAGCTTGTCAATGGTGCTGCGCTCAAGCGTTACCATTGTTGGCGGTATTGTGATGATGCTGGCGAGCAGCCCGGCCCTTACCGGCTATGTGTTGGTAGTGGTGCCGCTGGTGCTGGTACCGATTAAAGTATTGGGAGCCAAGGTTCGTCGTCATGCCCGTGCCAGCCAAGACCGAGTGGCCGACATCGGTGCCTATGTGGATGAATCGCTGCACGCGATTCACACCGTGCAATCCTATGTGCATGAGCCGGTCGATCAACGCCGCTTTGAGCAGGGAGTCGATGCGGTATTAACTGCTGCGGCAGTGCGTATTCGCTATCGCTCACTGCTGGTTGCAAGCGTAATGACACTGACGATTGCCGCGATTACCTTGGTGGCGTGGTTTGGTGCCCATGAAGTGCTGTTGGGATCTCTTTCAGCAGGTGAGCTGTCGGCGTTTCTGTTCTATGCGCTAATCACTGCCGGCGCGGTTGCCACGGTTAGTGAAGTCTTAGGCGAGGTGCAACGCGCTAGCGGCGCTGGCGAGCGGCTATTGGAGCTACTGAACAGCCCAATACCCAGCCGCATAAGTGATAACAGCGGCATTAATGACGGCTTGCCTGCGCCGGTTAACGGTCAGATTACCTTAACTGGAGTGCGTTTTGCCTATCCGTCGGCACCGACTAAAGCGGTAATTGATGATCTATCGTTGACGGTTGCCGCTGGTGAACGGATTGCTTTGGTTGGCCCAAGTGGTGCCGGTAAGTCCACCATGTTCCAACTGCTGCAGCAGTTCTATCAGCCACAGCAAGGCAGTATTTGCCTTGATGGGATCGATCTCAGCGGGATTGAGTTAGCCGAGTTGCGACGCCAATACGCACTGGTGCCACAGGATCCAACCATCTTTGCTGACAGCGCACTGGAAAATATTCGTTATGGCCGACCAGAAGCGACCGAGCTTGAGGTTCGAGCTGCCGCCAAAGCCGCCCATGCGGATGAGTTTATTGAGCTGCTCAGTGATGGCTATAACACCAACCTTGGCGAGCGCGGAGTGCGTCTGTCCGGTGGCCAGCGGCAACGGATCGCCATCGCTCGAGCGCTGTTGGCAGACCGGCCAATCTTGCTGCTTGATGAGGCGACTAGTGCACTCGATGCCAATAGTGAACATAAAGTACAGCAAGCGTTGGAGGTGTTGTTGCAAAACAAAACCAGCGTAATTATTGCCCATCGCTTAGCCACAGTAATTAATGCTGATCGCATTGTGGTGATGGATAAGGGGCGAATTCATGCCGTTGGAACCCATCAACAGTTGCTGCAACAGAGCGATCTGTATCGTCAGTACGCTGAGCTGCAGTTGGTGAGTTAGCTCGCCGTTGCAACGATAATGTTACGTCAGTGGTATTTATTGATGCCATTGACGTGAACTTAAACCTGAATTACGCCGGCCGCCCATTGTGACGGTTGGCGATAGGTGATGATATGACCATAACCAAAAAATCATTAAGGGTGTCTAAGCAGGTGCATATGCGCATGCTTAGGTGGCATCGTTATTTGGCGCTGTTATTTAGTGTGCCTATTTTCATACTTATTTTTACTGGAGCGATCCTAGCGACCATTCCGCTACTACGAGATTACCCAGGGCCGCCGCCGCTTGAGCAAGTTAAAGCAGCGGTAACTAAGTTTGAACAGGTGCCATATCAATACTTGATGTTCCGCAATGACATCGGTGAAGCGCGATTGGTGTCGATGTCGGCCGCTGGCATGAGCATGGACTCTGCCAGCCTATACAGCGGTGAGTTGATCGAAGCAAAACCGATGGAGCGCTTTTACGTCATTGTTCGGCACATTCATAAAACCTTTCTAAGCGACCACCAATGGTTGGTTGAACTGTCGACTTGGGCCTTGTTAGTGGTGTTGTTGTCTGGTGCGATTATTGTCACCAGATACCGCCGTCGAACCACCATGATCGGCTGGCATTATGGCTTAGCTGTAGTGGTGTTAGTGCCGCTACTGGCAATGACGGTGTCGAGTTTAGTGATGCTGCAAAAGCACAAGCAGCTCAAGGCAACGCCTACCGCAATGGCGGCTAACGCCAGCAGTGTCATGGGCAAGTCTCAGAGTGAGAGTGTTGCCTTGGACGTTGACCAGTTGTTTACCGTGCTAACCCAGCACAACGCTAAAACCATCAGTTCGATTCAAAAAAGTAACGGCGACTACTCGGTTACCTTTGTTGACCAAGATGGATTGGCTAAACGTTATGATGGCGACGCTATGACGACATTGCCGCCCAGTACCGGTAAATTTTGGAGCGAGGTTCACCTTGGCAGTTGGGGCGGGGTTGCTTCAATTGGTCTCTATGCTGCCTGCAGTTATAGTGCCGTGCTGCTGTTTATTTTGGCATTTGTGGTGTTGTTTAAGCGCAGCTATAAACGCTGGCGTGCTAAGCGCAGTCGCCTTGCCCGGGTGCCGGTAAGCTAACCCTGAGTTACCTAGTTAGCGTCAGTAGCCGCTGTATTAAGTGATTAGCTTGGGGTGATTGCAGTATCGTCGGTTTAAGGTTAAGTCCGGCATCAAGCCGGTATGAGGGTTTGACCTAATAAAAGGCTGTGAAGCAACTAAGTGTTGTTCTTTCCAAGGCTGTTAAAGCACCGGCTAGGCGAGTCGCGATACCAAGGGTAAAGCACTACCGCTATTGATCTTCTGCCGCATTGGAGCCGTTCAGCGAAGCGTTTTGGACTGCGGCCTAATGCATACAAGAATGTGCCGTCGCCACCGCGACATCGTCCCCTAAAAGCGCCGAAATCGGTAGAGCCGAAGGCTTAAGGTAAGCTTCAACAGCTAACTACGACACAGCCGAATAAAATGGCCACGCTACCGAATACGTTAGCGTGGCCATTATTAAGGCGGTATAGCAACTAAGTGTGTTTCTAACCAGTACCGTTAACGCACCGGTAAGGCGCATCCCGCTACCAAGGGCAAAGCACCACAGCCGTTGTTCTTCTGCCGCATTGGACTGCGACCTAAGGCAAAGCGGGCAAAGCTCACCCCTTAATGCATACAAGAATGTGCCGTCGTCAGCGCGACATGGCCCCTCTCAAACACCACAATCGGCATTGCCCAAGGCTTGAGATAAATCTCCACAGTTAACTACGACACAGCCATTTTTAGGTGCTTAATCGCGTTCGAAGTACGCTGAAGCGCTAACCGTTACGAGCGTTCATCGCACGGGCTAATACCGCAAGGGTGGTGCCATTATGAAGCAAAGCGCTGGTACCTGGTTTGAGGTAGCCCAAAGCCGCGCCAAGCATAATGCCGCTGTTAACCACTTCCGCTAGACGAATGTTACTTTGGATAAGCTTCATCGCCTGCTGTGCCAGTTGCCGTGCTTCAGCCACACCGAGAAGGTTGTCTTTCATCAAGGTGACATCCGCGGCCATATGGGCCAGATCGGTACCGGTTGCCATTGCTAAACCAACATCGGCAGCGGTTAGCGCTGGCGCGTCATTAACGCCGTCACCAACAAACAAGATCCGGTGACCCTGTTGCTGCAGCTGTTTGACGATTTCGGCTTTGCTTTCCGGCGTTGCTTCGGCAAAGCATTGATCGAAGCCGAGTTCAGCCTGCATCTGCAGTGCCTTAGCGGTGGTGTCACCGGTTAATAGCACCTGATGGTTAATCCCTGCATCACGCAGTGCAGCAAGGGTATCGAACACTTCATCGCGGAGGGTATCGCGCAAGCCGATAACGCCAATAGGTTGGTTCTCACTGGCTAAGAACAACATATGTTTACCGGCAGCTTGAAGCTCGGCAATGGTTGCTTCCATCTCAGCAAAGTCGACCCCTTCGTGTGTCTCGAGGAAGTGGCGACTGCCAATCAATAGCGGCTTATCGTCAATGGTGCTTTTCAGGCCATGGGCAATAATGTAATCAACTTCGCCGTGCTCAATATGCGGTAGATCGATCTGTTTAGCAGTGTTTACCACAGCCTGAGCCAAGGGGTGATTACAGTGTTCCTCTACTGACGCGGCAATGGCAAGTAGCTCTTTGGCACACTGTTGCTCGGTCATGCAGACCACGTCGGTGACTTCAAGATCGCCGTAGGTAAGGGTACCGGTCTTATCGAAAATGACCGTGTCGACCTCAGCTAAGTTTTCAATGGCACGACCGCCTTTGAATAACAGTCCCTGTTTGGCCGCGCGATACATTATTGACTTAAAGGTAACTGGCGTGGACAGCTTCAAGGCACAGGAGTAATCAACCAAGAATACCGAAGCTAACCGTTCGAGATCGCCGGTAGCGGCAAAGACCGCCGCGCCGATCCCTAAGGTGATCTTAACCCGCCGCTCAGCCATCTGTTGGGTAGCAAGCTGAGTTTGGCTCTTTTCCCCTAACGATTCGGCGATTACATTGGCGATCTGAGCGGTGGTGGTTTCGCTGCCAACCTTTTCGACCGTCATGGTGATGTTGCCATCATAAATAGCCGTGCCGGAGTAGATAAACGCGCCTTGCTCTCGTCGAACCGGTACGGACTCACCGGTTAATGAGGCTTGGTTTACCAAGGCAAAGCCAGATGTGATAACCCCGTCGGCTGGAATCATATCGCCTGGGCTGAGCTTAACTAGGTCATCCACCAGCAGATCTTGTGAGCTCACCTGTTGCTCTAAACCGTCACGAACCACCCACACCGTGGTGTGCTTAGGTTGCATCAACTCAGCCAATAGCTTGTCGCTATTACGGCTGGTTTTCTGCTCCATGTACTCGCCCATCGACAACAGTGAGTGGGTAAGCATTGCGGTTTTGTTGTCGTTGCGCCATGCCGACATGCCGATAGCAACGGCGTCGAGCACCTCAACTCCGAGCTTTTTCTGCTGTAGCTGCTGTGCGCCTTCGGCAATGGTTGGGGCAATCAATCCCAATGTGGCAACGCGACTTATTTTACCAGGGAACAGGCTAGCGCCGAGCAAACCAATAAGGTTTAGTGCGATATCACCACGGGTGTATTGGTGCTCTTCATCGTCGTCGATTGCGGTTGCATCAAGCCAATCAAGATCCGTTAGCCGTTGCTCAACCTGTTGCTGAGTAAGTAGGGCGGCGTCGTATTGAATCACAATAGACTGGGCTGATTCGTTAATACGAACCCCTTGCACGCCTTGCAGCGCCAACAAGCCTGAACGCAGCCATTGCGACAACCCGGTAAGGGGCTGACTAGGCGCCACCTTAACGCGGATGCGACCGGGCAGGTGGTGTTTTACCGATAGAACAGACATTATTTGTCCTTGTGCATGTTCCGGTAGTACTCAAGCTCAGCTTGAGTATCTTCAAGGCGTTCTTTCAGTTCTTCAACTTCGCCACGAACGGTAGACCAAACTTTGGTACCGGTGGCAGCAACGCCTTGCTGAACTTTCTTGTTGCTGGCTAAGTAGGCCACGGCCGCACCAGCAATCAACCCAGAGATGAAGTGGGTGTTTGAATTTTGCTGTTGGTACGGCGTTTGGTATGGGGTTTGCCCATAGCCTTGCTGTGGTGTTTGACCCGCGTATGGGTAGCCAGAATAAGGGTCATAGTGTTTGGTCATGGTTTGAGTCCTTTAAATCATCCATTAGATACAACGCCGCGGCGCCGCCAAGCAGTACTGTCGCCAATGAAAGTGCTGGGCGACCAGCCATATTGGTAGCGACTTTGGTGGCAACACCACCGGCTAAACCCGCTTTGGCAGCGTCAATTACCGTTTTGTGGGTAAGTTCATTAATGCTGATCTCACCACGTTGGTAAGCCCCCCATTGGTTGGCGGCAGAGGCTCCGCCGCCAAGCAGGGCGCTGGCAATCAGCGCACGCTGCGCCGCGCTAAGCTGTTGGCTACTGTTGCTCATCGTCTTTGGCCGTTGGTTGCTCTGGAGCGGGTTCCGCTTCGGCTGTTGGACGATGGCGTGCAACCGATTCGCTGAAGCCAGCTTTGCCAGCCGCGACGGTATCGCGTAACACATCGGTGCCCATGTGGACGTTGTCGCTCACGCTGGATGCGGCGCCAGTGGCTGCACTTTTTACTTTGTCGCTACCGGTTTTAAGCAGATCACCGGCGTTGCCGAGCATGCTCATTAGGTTACCGCGCATGTTTTCGTTGCTGAGCAAAAGTGCTGCAGCCGCGCCGATCATCGCGCCTTTCCAAAACTCTTTGTCATCAACGCCAAGCTTGTGCAGCAGATCTTTAAACACACCTGCTTGGTCGCCCATCAGACCTTCTAGCATCTGTTGTGACTGCGCTACCATCGGATCCGGTGCGTGCTGGTGGCCGTGGCCTTGAGGGGCAGCATACTGCGGTGGGTGACCATAGTAGCCTTGTGGCGGCATCTGCGGCGGCATCTGTGGCGGCATCTGTGGTGGCATTTGTTGCCCCTGCGGTTGACCAAAATGCTGGTACGCATGAGGATGCATATGCGGTGGGCAGTAGCCGTGCATTGGGTGCGGCGGGTACGGGTAACCGTATGGAGGGTATTGCATGTTTTGCTCGTCCTTGTTCGCCATGATTAGGCTCCTGCTTGGTAGATTGGGGTGAGTGTATTGATCAAAGAGGTGCAAGCTGCACGAGCTTGTTGGTCGTCATCATGAAAGAGTCGATCCAACAATTGTGGTTCGATTACAGCGGCATCGTATTCAAGCAATAGACTGTTGGTTTCACTATTAAGCTGGTATCGCTTTAATGGTGCGAACTGAATGGCATGTTCCATCGTTTGAGTTGTCTTATAGCGCGCTAATTTCGCGACGATGGCGGAATTAAACTTGAGCCTTATGCGACCAGGAATGTGGTGGCCGATATGGACCCACTGGCGTAGAGATAGAATCTCATTTGTTAATTCAGGCATGTTTTAGTTGGTGTCAGCTCATAGTTTTTGAATTTTCACACAGATACCCCTGCTGCAACATGATCGATATCACGGTTAGCGGTTGCAAAAGTGCGTTAGCGGATGTAATGTTAATGCAAATCAATCTCATTGGCAGCAAAAATGGCTACGTACATACACAAAACTGCTCAGCGTCTGCGGATTCGCTCTGAATACATTTTGCAGCACCCCAATGAGGTGCATGCACTTATTGAACAACTCAATGCCATTGAAGCGGTTGAGACGGTAAGCCACAAACGTTATGCCGGTTCGGTTGCGATCACTTTTGACGGCACCGAGATCAGCGCTGACGATTTACTGGAAACCGTTGAAAGCCACGGCTGGCTTCGCAGCGAAGAGAAAAGCGCCTTCGTTGAAAATGCGGTAAAGAGTGGTTCTAAAACGCTGGTTAAAGGCGTTGCAGTAATGGCATTAAAACAGTTGATGGGGCCAGTATTGTCCCGAGCAATGCCGTTCGCTTAAGGTACGTTGGGCGTTGGAGCAGCACGGTGTTACGACGTTGCTTAGTATCCCTAAAGGCGTCTAGCCTGAGTCAGTGGTAACTGTGGTAGATAATCGAATTAGCCACATGGATGTTGCAGTTACCTTGCTGACAACATCGTTCTTCATTTGCAATACTCCCCTCTGCCCCATTCAACCTTGTTCAACATCGAGTTAATGGCTCTTACAGCTAAAGCGCCCCTTTCGTCAGGGCGAATTGCTCAGTGTGATTGCTCTAGCAGTGTCTTAACTTCATTTCTGAACCAAACATGAAAGTTTGAGTTTTGCTTGTTCTTTGGTTGAAGAATGTAATGATACCGGTCGATTTTATTCAGCTCTGGCGGGGCCGGCAGAATAGCAACTTGATCTTCATATACCCGTAAGCTCTTCTCGCTAGAAAAATAGAGCGAATTCGTGCTCTTCACTACCTCAATTGCCGCCGGTAAGTAGCCAATTCTCATGGTGATATAGGGCGTAAGGTTGTGCTGGTCACAGATGGACTCAATGAGCGAGTAGTCATATTTTCGGGTGGTCGATACATCGGGCAAAATTAACGGATAATTGGTTAAGTCTTCTAGCGTTATCGCGCTATTTTTTAATACTGAATGGTTGAGATTACAGACGACGGCACGTTTGGCGATTGAGCCTCGGTAACTGATAATTTTATTGTCATTGATGGGATTAGCATGAACCGCTAAATCAACGCTACCGTTGGCTAGATTATCGGCACTGTCGTCCCCCCAAACCTTAATTTTTAGCTTCACTTTGGGGCAGTTCGCTGTAATCAGTGCATGTATTTTTGGAATAAGCGATAAGCACAGCGGCTCGATAACATCAACTCGAACCACACCAGAGTAATGTGTAGGAAGGATGTTGGAGTCGAGTGGAAATATTTCCGAAAATAGTTGGTATAGCTCAGGCAGCTTTTGATAAACGGCGTTCGCTTTTTTATTAGGCACTAAGCCGTCGCGGGTCCGAATAAATAGCTCATCATCTAATGCTTCCCGTAGGCGTTTAAGTTCATAGCTGACGCTAGATTGCGATAAGGAGAGTCTGCGTCCAACAGCAACTGCAGAACGCTCTTCATGTAAGGCTTCGAATATTTGTAAGCTGCTAAACCTTAAATTTTTAAATCGTTCCACACTTACTCTCCTGAATTAACTGGTTTGATGATATCAATTCTCAAACAGAAAAGTGCCACCGAAGCTGAAAACTTGTTGGAGCAAGGTGCTAAATGTGAGCTGGATAGTAATAACCATCATTGTGGCTGCTTAATGGTTCGCAAGAGAGCAGTGTTGTGTGAATTGGAATGCTTAGTGATTCTTGTCGGGAGTGAGCGCAGAATGGCATGATTCGCCACTTTTAAATAGGAGGTTCCAATTGCTTTTATAGTGATTAAATAATTATTTGTGGCGAATGGATTATCTTTATTCTGATGATGCATTAATGACTAACACTAATTTTTGCGGTTTGAAAACAGCACTACTTTTAACATGAATTGCAAATAATTATGGCGCCAATCAATGTTGATTGACGCCATAGCCTTTTTATTTGCTAAATGCCGCAGTAGGACGAATTACCGTGGTTCGGTAGGACGGTTGACGTTTAACTGTAGATTCGATATGCAGCTCTACTTTTACATCTTGGGTGCCATATTCGAGCTCAACCAGTTTTGGCTTAGTGATTGAATGCTCCATTAAGTTGGCTGATGCGAAATAGACCATCATTGAGTCTTTATCTGCTTGGTATTCGGTAACAGAGGTAATTGGAGAGTAGAACTCGTAACCTCGCTCTTTACCATATTCCCAAATCTGCTCAACAGTCATGTCGTCTTCGTTGATTCGATATTCAACAGCGCGGCTATACTTCATAGTTGGCATTGCCGGCTGTTCTAAATGACGACCATCACCATTATCAAAGATAGTCAGGGTGTCTTTTTCCGGTACCCAAAAAGAGGTGTGCTGGGCGTAACCAAAATCAAAGTCCGTGTCTTCACATAGCCCCTGTGGAGAACAATCCAGTTTTTTGCCTTTAGCATCAACTGGGGTTAGCAGTTTGGTAGCAAGTTCACCTTTCCATCCAGCACTTGGGCCAAGAATCCATTTTACTTTTTTGTCGCGGCCAATCTTAACTGCGGTGGTTTGGTGGCGTGGCGAGATAATGATTGAATCATCGCTTGCATCATAATCTACTGAGTTAACATGGGCCCAGTTGCGACCAATTCCTACTCCAGGTACATCTCCAAATGGTGCATCTGGCTCAACGTCAATTGGACCTGCATCATCGTCAACATTGATACAGACAGCGCGCGCATCCATCGCTTTAAGCATGTCGTCACGCATAGGGTCGAGAATGGTATTTAAGTCCCAGTAATCGACTACTTGTCCATATGGGTCAACCTCAACAATGTGGTCTCGAATGGTGTGAACGACTTTACCGTCTGGGCGGACATAGTTTTTCTTTGCAGCTCGGATCAGATAGTTGCCATTTGGCATCTCTTGCATGTCGTGGGAGAAGTCAATAAAGCCGGCGGGTAGATCCCGTTCCATAATCATCCGGCCCATCAGATCCATGCGGTAATAGCGTTGGCCTTGGCCAAAGATAATGTCACCATTGTCAACTTGGTGAACCCCCATAAGAACGCCACGTTTGCGAGCATCGTAGATATCATGAATTTTGTTGTGATCTAAATACCAACGAACTTCGCCTTGCGTATCGGTAATAAAATTAACTGACCAACGGTCCCACTCAAAGGCACCACCACCAACTCGAGTAATGAGATCATTATTACTGTTGTGAGGTAAATGGTTAACCCAATATAGGCGCTCTTTAAAGTCATTTTCGACCTTAACAGGTGTTACTTGAGGAAACGCGTGTGTGGCTCCGTCAAGTGTAACGCCAACTACCGGCTGGGTGACAATAGTGTATGTCTCGTTAATTTTTTTGCCATCCAATTTATATTCCAGGTCAACTTTGTTGGCATAATCACCATATAAACCAAATACCGGAATGCCGTTATGAGTTAGCATAGTTTGCTGGCCGACAGAATAACTTACAGGCACACCATTTTTGCCTTTGCCACGCACGGTAACAGTAACATCAGTAGGCGATTTAGAATTAAGGTCGATGACGGCACTTAATGGCGCATAACCGTAAGGGTTAACTTGCATCGCACCTAATTGTCCCTGTGCAGTTCTTTTTATTTTTAATACTGCGTAAGCAGGCTCTGAATATACAGTCATGCCGGTTGCCATTAATAGTGAACACACCATGGATAATGTGGCTATAGTGCTTTTTTTCATTTTAATCACTCCAATTGATTTCAGAGCCAATGTTAATAGTTGAAATCAATATATTTGTGATGCTGGTCTACAAATGGTTCCATTTAAAAATTGGCGTGTTGATATTGCAAATTAAAGAATGAATTTGGCTGTTAGTTCACTTAATCCGATTGCAGGAAATCGGCAATGTAGATATCTAATATCAGTTACAGGGGGGGAGCTTCGCCCCCCTTTGCCTTAGCTCGCAATTCAAAGCGCTTCGCTGGACTACTTCAATGCGGCAGAAGATCAATTGCGATAGTGCTTGATCCTTTGTATCGCGACTCGCCTAGCCAGTGCTTTAACTGTATTAGAAAGAACAACAACACTTAGTTGGTACACAACCATTTATTGTGGCTGCAAACAGCGGGGCAGTGAACCAAGCAACAAGAGGTTGGCAATAGCCAATAGAGGGCGTAGCAATGGCTAACTGGAGTGTGCCATGCTCATGCCGATAGCGCTTGCCATTGTGGACGCAACGCTTGGCTAAGGATTATCACATGACGATGTTGCTTAAACGGTAAAACAGCAACTTGGTTTTATCGTAACTAACGGATTTTATGCTGTTAACCAAAGCGCTTCTGGGCACATTTGCAGAAACCACCGGCAAGGGCAGGGCAGCGTTTACAGGGGGGAGACTTGAGTGGCAAACGAGCGATGCTTGAGACTTGTGGCGCAGTGCGTTGTGAGGTCTGTGCTGATGTACTGCGCTGCAAGCTGCTTTCATTGGCTGCGACAAAAGAGAGGTTACGCCCCTCTTCGAACCAACTGAGCAACGGATTTAATGGGGTAGCAAGCTCTCGTACAGCGTTTAACCCGGCTTGACGGGACACCTGTGCCAACTCATTACGCAGAGCCGAACCGCTAGCGGTGGCAGTGACGGCGTTGGTTGCACGTAACTGCTGCTTAGATTTGCTGCTTGGCTTTATCGCCTTCTTGAGCTTTTTTAATTTCTTTAAAGATGACATCTGTAACCACGAATCATTCTCAATTGCATTCAATTGTGAACCAATATCATTGTCGATGCCAGCGTTAAGCGCACATTTTTGAACCAATTAGTTTAATTCACCTTCGATTGCCATTGTTGGGGTGTACCAACTAAGTGTTGTTGTTTCCAATACTGTTAAAGCACCGGCTAGGCGAGTGTTGATACAAGGGCAAAGCACTACCGCCGTTGATCTTCTGCCGCATTGGAGCGGCCCAGCGAAGCGCTTTGGGCTGCGACCTAAGGCAAAGGAGGATTCCAAAGGGGGCGAAGCTCCGCCCTAATGCACACAAGAATGTGCCGTCGCCACCGCGACATCGTCGCCTAAAGCACCGAAATCGGTACAGCCGAAGGGGTAAGATAAACTTCAACAGCTAACTACGACACAGCCCATTGTTGTGCTCGTTCTGACTCAAGCAATGCAACCACAGCAGTTCACTCCATCATTATGGTGTGAACTGCCGCAGGGTCGCTAGAGAGGTTAATGCCAGCGGTGTTGTTTGCTAGATCAATTAGCGATCAACATTAGTCCTGTGGTCAGTGAAACCCCACCAGCACAGGCGAAGGCACGTCTTACGTTGCGTTGGCAGGTTAAGACATGGCGATTGAATAGCAATACCGCGCCGCCAAATAGGGTAAAACAAACCAGTACGCCAGCAACAAAGGCAAACACTAACGATAAGCTGAGGTTGGCCATATCAACTACGCCCAGCGTAACCAACATGCCGCGAACGCCACCCATTCCCATTAGCGCACCGAGCGCTAAGGCAGAGCCTTGGTCTTTTTTATCGTGTTGGTGAGCGTCGCCAAACCAAATATGTACGTGTGGTTGGTTGTTGTGCATATGTTGGCGGAAATGAACCTGATCGGTAATGGCCATATAAAGTAGGTAGGCGCCCATTAGGGCAATAACTGACGCAGCAATAATATCGCCGCTGGCAGTTAACCACAGTGGCAGGTTGTAATAGGTTAATAGCTTTGCAAATAACAACAACATCAAGCCATGGCCTAGCGCAAACAGCACTACATTAAGCAGTGCTGAGCGACTCTGTTTGCCGATTGAAAAGTTTGCAATAACAACTAGGTGATCAGGCCCAAAGCTATGTAGAACCCCATAAAAAAACAGAATCAGTAAGCTGGTTTCCATACCTTGTCTCTCTTAGTTTTTTGGTTTGAAACGGTATTGGTTGATTGGAATATCAGTGGCGACTGTCCTAGCAATAACGTTAACTTGCCAACAGCTGGACTGAATTATTTTTTGTGGCTAAAGCACTTTGCATCACGAACTAAAGAATTAGCAAACGAAAATTGAGATATATAATTTTGCGTAATTATATTCTTGAGTTATCTCATACAACTGCCACTAATTACGCTCTATTAGTTCTCAACACTGTTGAATATTTTAGCTACACCATCGTCGTCCCAAATCTATAACAATCCATAAAGTGAAAGTTTTTTATCTTTTACGCATTAATTTGTGCGGTGTCGCTATTGATAATAACCGTGTCAGTAGTGACGAAATTCATATTCGATTGCAACGGCAACTCACGTGTGGCGGATTATTGTGTGGCGAATGTTAGTCGCGCAGCTGAAACAACTTTAAATGGTTCACTTGTTGTTATTTAACGTCAGTGGTCACGAGTTGGTATAGAAATTGATGTAACAGGGTTCCTGTCGTGAAGTAATACATTAAGGTTGGTTATGAATCGCTTTGTTGTTGCTGATCCCAAACTTTGTATCGGTTGCGGAACCTGCATGGCTGCATGTTCTGAAACCCATAAAAAACAAGGGTTGCAAATTCATCCGCGACTGACCGTCATGAAGCACCAGCAGGTTACCGCACCGGTTTTATGTAGGCATTGTGAAGACGCACCCTGCATAAAAGTTTGCCCGGTTAAGGCAATCTCTCAGCAAGATGGCTCAGTCATTGTTAATGAAAGCAAATGTGTAGGCTGCACCCTGTGCGCCATCGTTTGTCCTTTTGGCGCAATCAGCACCGACGGCAGCCGGCCGGTGGATTACGTCACCTCGTTCGACACCTTCATCCCTTCAGATCCCAATAGCAGTAACCCCAGTACCAGTTCGCCACGCTGCTTTGGTAATGGCCTGTTGGCGTGGGAACCCGGCGTAAAAGCCATCGCGGTTAAGTGCGATCTGTGCCGCCATAGAAAAGACGGCCCAGCTTGCGTCGGCGTATGCCCAACGGGTGCGCTGGTTGAGATGGGCGGTTGTGGTGGCGCTGCGGCGCGCAAAACCAAACAAACCGATCAGGCGTTGGTGGTTGATCGGCTTAGCCAAGGAGGCCAGCTATGAGCCCATTGGATCTATTGGTATTGTCACTTAGTCTCTATTTGATTGGCGCGCTGGCAACCCTGTTGTTTAAAGCAAATGAGCCGATGGCCTACAAGCTATCCGGTGTTTTTGGTGCCGCTGGCGGTGTGGTTGGGGTGGTATTAGCGCTGGGTGCATTGCTCAGTGGTGAGGTTAACGTTTACCAGCTGCCGAGCCCATTCTACTTCGCCGATTTGATTGTCAGAATCGACCTACTGGGCGCCTTTATGATCGGCGTTATCTCGTTGATAGTGATAGCAGCATCCATCTACTCACTGTCGTACATGCAAGAGTATGAAGGCAAGGGTGCTTGGGCGATGGGGTTCTTCCTCAATCTGTTTATCGCTTCAATGGTGGCCTTAGTCGTTTGTGACAACGCCTTCTACTTTATCGTTTTGTTTGAAGCGATGTCGTTGGCCTCTTACTTTTTGGTTATTGGCGAGCAGAGCGAGAAGGGCGTTAAAGCGGGCTTACAGTACTTCTTATACGCCCATGGCGGTTCAGTACTGATCATGATCGCCTTCTTCTTGATGTACCGCGAAGCGGGCAGCTTGAATTTCGACGCCTTCCGTCAACTCAGTCTCGACCCAACAATGGCGTCGATCGTGTTCCTGTTGGCGTTCTTCGGTTTCGGTGCCAAAGCAGGGATCATCACCCTGCACGGTTGGTTACCACAGGCTCACCCAGCCGCACCATCGCATGCATCAGCACTGATGTCTGGTGTCATGGTTAAGGTTGGGGTGTTTGGCATCATTAAGGTAGGCATCGATCTACTCGGTGCGGACCTGCTGTGGTGGGGCTACATGGTGTTGGCGTTCGGTGCCGTTTCATCGGTACTTGGGGTGCTTTATGCCTTGGCCGAGCACGACATCAAGCGACTATTGGCATATCACACCGTGGAAAACATCGGCATCATCTTGATGGGCGTTGGCGTCGGTATGATAGGTCTAGCCAGCGGCAACGATGTGATTGCGGCGCTAGGCTTGCTTGGTGGTTTGTATCACCTGCTAAACCACGCGGTGTTTAAGGGGCTATTGTTCCTTGGCGCTGGCTCGATGATCTACCGCGTGCACACCAAAGATATGGACAGCATGGGTGGTCTTGGCAAGTTGATGCCTTACACCGCTATCGCCTTCCTCATCGGCACCATGGCTATCTCGGCCTTGCCTCCGCTGAACGGCTTTGTCTCGGAATGGTTTATCTACCAGTCGCTTATCAGCATGAGTAAAACCGGCGATCTGCTTATGACCAGCCTCGCTCCGGTTGCGGTAATTATGCTGGCGTTAACCGGCGCTTTAGCGTGCATGTGTTTCGTAAAGGTCTACGGGATCTGCTTCGCTGGCGCACCGAAAACACAAGCCGCGGCTAAGGCAACTGAAGTGCCGCTGTGCATGAACATCGGCACCATGATGTTGGCGCTGATGTGCATCATCTTAGGTATCGGTTCTCCTTGGATTGCGCCAGTTATCTCCTCCGTTGCCGCAGAGCTGGTGAATAGCCAAGCCATCGTGGTGCAGCAGGGGGCAGCGCTGGTTCCGGTTGATGGCACCCAAGCCATTTTATCTACACCGGTTATCGCAGTGACGCTGATTGCCCTGTTGATGGTACCGGCAGCAATCCTGCGTCTGTTCCGTGGCCAAAAAATGGCCCGCCGAGTTGCAGGCGACCCATGGGCTTGTGGTTACGCCGTTGAGGATCGAATGACGGTTTCTGCAGGCAGCTTCACCTCAACGTTACGAGCGATGTATGAACCGCTTTATCGCATTCGCAACATCCTCAATCCGGCCAATCGACTACTGCAAGGATTAACTAAAACTAAGCAGGGTGCCAGCCAGCTGGAACCGCAGTTGGATAACCGGGTAGTGATGCCAACGGTGCGCTTGGTGCAAGCCTTAGCTCGTCGCGTTCAGGTACTACAGCGCGGTGACTTCCGGGTTTACTGCATGTACATCGTGGTGGCGCTGTTTGTGCTGTTAATCATCCCTGTTGAGTTAGGAGTTAACTAATGCAAGGACTGCAGATGCCAAGTCCTGAGTGGATTGCACTGGCAATTATTCAGGCATTCATAATGTTAAGCCTCGCGCCGTTAGTCACCGGGGGTACCCGGGTACTGCGAGCGAAGATGCACTCTCGCCAAGGGCCAGGGGTGTTACAAGACTACCGCGATATCGGCAAGTTGCTGCGCCGTCAAGAGTTGGCGCCGCACCCAACTGGGTTTGTGTTTCGGTGGACCCCAACGGTGATGATCGTAACCATGCTGTTGGTTGGTATGGCGCTGCCTACCGTGACCAATCAGTCGCCGTTCCCGATTGCCGGTGACATCATCACCGACATCTACCTGTTCGCCATCTTCCGCTTCTTCTTCTCACTGGCTGGGTTGGACAGTGGCAGCATCTTCGCAGGCCTAGGTGCCAGCCGCGAAGTGACGCTAGGTGTGTTGGTGGAGCCGATCTTGATGCTGTCGATTCTGGTGATGGTGTTAATCGCCGGCAGCTCCGATCTGGGTCTTATCAGTACCCACGTAGCAACGCAATCGATGGCGGTACCGGGGGCGATGATCTTAGCGGGTCTGGCCTGTGCATTCGTGATCTTTATTGAGATGGGCAAACTGCCGTTTGACTGCGCGGAAGCGGAGCAAGAGCTGCAGGAAGGGCCGTTAACCGAATATTCCGGTTCTGGTTTGGCGATGATCAAACTCGGCCTAGGTTTGAAGCAGGTTGTGGTTGCGCAGCTGTTCATTGCCCTGTTTATCCCGTTTGGCAAGGCCACCGAGCTGACGATTCCTGCACTAGGGCTCGCCACGCTGGTGCTGTTGGCAAAGCTGTTTGTGATCTTCCTGATTGCCGGGGTGATTGAAAACAGCGTGGCACGGACACGGTTTGTTAAAACCCACCACCTTACATGGGTTGGGTTTGGCGTTGCTGTGCTGGCCTTCATCTTCTTCCTGACCGGCCTCTAAGGAGCTAGCAAGTTATGGAAAATCTTGCTGTAACGACCATCTTCATTCCACTGCTGGGGGCATTGCTAACGCTGTTGGCCCCGAAAGGCAGTGCGAAATGGGTGGCGCAACTGTTCGCTGGGCTGGCCACTATCAGTGTGTTAGCACTGGCCTCGTCCTTTCATAGTAGTGGTGTTGAGTCGGTCACCTATTCGATTCTAGCCCTTGACCAGATCCAACTGTTTGGCTTAACCGTCGATAAAATCAGTACCTTAATTACCGCTGCAGTGGTGGTGATAGGGCTGTTGATTGCGATGTTCTCACTCGGTTACATGTCTGATGGCAACCGCGAGCATCCGCACGAAGCAGCACCGCGTTACTACGCCCTGTTGCTGGCCTTTATCGGTGCTATGGCCGGCTTGGTACTGTCATCCACCATCCTTGGGCAACTGCTGTTTTTCGAGGTAACTGGGATCTGTTCTTGGGCATTGATTGGTTACTACCAATCCGAGTCTTCGAAGAAATCGGCACTAAAGGCACTGACCATTACTCACGTCGCCTCCATCGGTCTGTTTATAGCCGCAGCGATGTTGCTGATAGAAACCGGCACCTTCGAGCTTACTGCCTTAGCGCAGTTAAGTATGGAGTCGAAAACCGTGGTGTTCCTAGGCATTTTG
Organism: Ferrimonas lipolytica; assembly: GCF_012295575.1. Lineage (NCBI taxonomy): Bacteria > Pseudomonadati > Pseudomonadota > Gammaproteobacteria > Alteromonadales > Ferrimonadaceae > Ferrimonas > Ferrimonas lipolytica. The sequence continues at coordinate 968,634 of NZ_CP051180.1, forward strand.
TTGGCCGCTTGGGGTAAGTCAGCACAGCTACCACTGCATGTGTGGTTACCCGATGCAATGGCAGCACCTACGCCTATCTCGGCTTACCTACACGCGGCGTCAATGGTGAAGGTTGGGGTGTACATCTTTGCCCGCGCCATTCTCTCCGCTGGCGAAGTGCCAGAGATCATCGGTGTTGTCGGTGTGGTTGGCGCCATCATCACCATGATTTACGGATTCGTGATGTACCTACCGCAGATGGATATGAAGCGACTGCTGGCGTACTCAACCATTACCCAGTTGGCTTACATCTTCTTGGCGTTATCGCTGTCGGTGTTTGGTTCCAGCTTAGCGTTGGAAAGTGGCATCGCTTACATCTTCAACCACGCCTTCGCGAAAACCCTGTTCTTCCTTGTTGCCGGTGCTCTGAGCTACAGCTGTGGTACGCGCATGCTGCCGAAGTTAAAGGGCATCGTTAAAGGCTCACCGCTGTTGGCCGTTGCTTTTTGTGTGGCTGCGTTGGCCATTACAGGGGTACCGCCATTTAACGGTTTCTTCTCCAAGTTCCCGTTATTTGTGGCGGGCTTTGAGCTGACCTCGGTCCATAGCTGGTTAATGCCAATACTGTTGTTGGCGTTGGTTGAGTCAGTCGCCAGTTTCGGCTGGATCATGTACTGGTTCGGCAAGTCAGTAATTGGCGAGCCATCGGAAGCCGTGTCCACCATGAAGCCACTGCCGCCAGTAATGTCTGCTGTGTTGGTGGTTCTTATCATCATGTCGCTCTGTTCCAGCTTTATCGCTGCGAACTGGATTGGGTAAGGAAGAATGATGAGTAATGAAATCGTAATTAACAACCTTGCTGGGATGCTGATCGTCACCTCGTTGCTGGTGATTGGCGGTAAAAGCCCAAAGCTGGTTACCTTGCTGTATTCGCTGCAGTCACTGATCTTGGTTTGTACCTTCTTGGCCATCGCCAGTGCGATGGATGCAACTGAGTTGTACACCTGGTCGGCGACGGCGTTTGTTACCAAGGTGGTGCTGTTACCGGCCATCTTATACAAGGCCTGTAGCGACATGGTTGACCCGAAACTCGACACCACATCCATCAACTTCAGCTGGATCCTAGTCATTGGTGCCGCGCTCTCCTTTGGTTCTTTCCTTGCCGTCGAAGCGGTGCAACTGCCTATCGTGGCCAACCTAAAACCGGCCTTAGCCGTATCGTTGAGCCACTTCTTCCTCGGTTTGCTGTGCATCATCAGCCAGCGCAACATCCTCAAGCAGTTGTTTGGCTACTGCCTAATGGAAAACGGTTCCTCATTAATGCTGGCATTGCTGGCGAATAAGGCACCGGGCGTGGTTGAGGTCGGCATCACTATCGATGCGGTATTCGCCGTGGTCTTCATGGTGATTCTGGTGCGGCAGATCTTCCGCAACCTGCACACCTTAGATGTGCAGCAGTTAACGTCACTGAAGGGGTAGTCACATGGAGCTCAATGTTTTGCTTCCGCTATTGCTTGGCCTGCCGATTGTGGCCGCATTGGTTGGATTTGGCTCGCTGCTGCTCGGTGCAGCAGGGCGGCCAATCACCATTGCCGCACACTTAGTCAGCATGGTTGGGGTGTTTGTACTGTCGATGATGGCAGCTGGCAGCGTCATTAGTGACGGCCCGGCACTGTTATTTGGCAACTGGTTCTATCTCGACGGCTTAACCGCGCTGTTTATAGGTGTGCTTGGGTTGGTGGCGCTCACCACTGGGTTGTACTCGATTGGTTACATCAATCACGAGTTTAACCACGGCGAGATCACCATGCGTCAGCATCAGCTGTACTACGCCTTGTTCAACATGTTTGTGGCAACCATGCTGCTATCACTGGTATCGAACAACGTCATTATGATGTGGGTTGCGATTGAAGCGACCACCGTGTGCTCGGTGTTCTTGGTTGGCCTCTATGGTCAGCGCTCTTCGCTGGAAGCCGCATGGAAGTATCTGGTTATCTGTAACGTCGGCCTCGCTTTTGGTCTGTTCGGCGCCATCATCAGCTACGCCAACGGCGCGGCCACCTTGCCCGATCCAGCCAATGCCATCTTCTGGACTGAACTGCGTCAATACGCCAACTTGCTAGACCCAGCACTAGTACATCTGGCCTTTATCTTCGTGATGATAGGTTTTGGTACCAAGGTTGGTTTGTTTCCGATGCACGCTTGGCTGCCAGACGCGCACTCCGAAGCACCAAGCCCGGTCAGTGCCTTGCTGTCTGCTGGCCTGCTCAACTGTGCCTTTATGGTCATCCTGCGTTACTACGTCATTACCACAGAGTCCATCGGTAGTACCTTCCCGCAAATGATGATGCTCGGTTTTGGCTTTATGTCGGTGTTGGTGTCGTCGTTCTTTATCATCATTCAGCACGACATCAAACGTAAGTTGGCCTATCACAGCGTTGAACACATGGGTTTGATTGCAATGGCAATTGGCCTTGGCCCAATCGGTGCGCTGGCGGGCTTAATGCACGTTATCAACCACAGCTTGGCGAAAACGCTGATGTTCTGTGGCGCCGGCAACATCCTGCTGAAATATGGCAGCCGTGATACCGGTGTCGTACGTGGTTTGCTTAAAGCCGCACCGATGACCGCAGTCATGGTCGCTTGTGGTGCCTTGGCGCTTGGTGGCGTACCGCCGTTCTCGATCTTTATCACCGAGTTCATGATGGTTACCGCCGCAGTTGATGTTGATAAAACGTGGTTTGCGGTGGTGCTGCTGTTGGTGCTGTCGATGGTTTTAGCGGCTTTGGCGCACATGGTTGCAGGGCTGGTTATGGGCGAAAAACCAACCGCAGTGGCCAAGGGCGATGTCAGCTTGATGTCGATTGCGCCAATGTGCTTGCTGCTGGTGTTGCTGGTGGTCATGGGCACCCGTATCCCAGATGGCGTCCTTAACACCGTCGACCAAGCGGCTTTGGTGGTACTGAACAGCGACGAAACCACCACCTTGAATACCCTCAATCTGCCTGAACCGATCCAGCGGGTCATCCAGACCGATGCGCCTGTGTCCACCCTAGTTCAAAATAAGTGAGAAACGCCGTGACTACATTAGAAGCGAATACCGCGAAAGAAAGACACCAGGGTGCGAGTTACGTTGCCGGAGTGCGGCAACTGTTCCCGTCCGCTGTATTAAACGAAGAGTGGCAGACCGATAACCAAGTAACGCTAACGGTGAAGCCAACTTCATTGATTGATGTAATGAAATGGCTCTACTACGAGCGTGATGGTTGGCTGGCGGTCTCGTGGGGTAACGATGAGCGTAGTCTCAATGGAGCCTTTGCGGTCTACCATGCGTTAACCATGGAGGGGGAAACCAAAAGCTGGGTAACGGTCAAGATTTTGGTGGATGAGATAACCCAAGAGTTTCCATCCATTACTCCGCATATCCCTGCTGCGGTTTGGGGTGAACGGGAAATTCGCGACATGTATGGCCTTAAACCGGTTGGTCTACCGGATGAGCGCCGCTTGGTGTTGCCGGATGACTTCCCAGAAGATCTGCACCCAATGCGCAAAGATGCAATGGATTACCGCCAACGGCCAATGCCAACCAGCGATACCGAAACCTACCAGTTCGACAACATCTTGGGTGACGACAGCAACCGCATTGTGCCAGTGGGACCGCTGCACATCACCTCTGATGAACCGGGTCACTTCCGCTTGTTTGTTGATGGCGAAGATATCGTCGATGCCGATTACCGCATGTTCTACGTTCACCGTGGCATGGAGAAGTTGGCTGAAACCCGCTTGGGTTACCAAGAGGTACCATTCCTTACCGATCGGATCTGCGGGATCTGTGGCTTTACTCACTCAGTGGGTTACTCCAACTCGGTTGAGAACGCCATCGGCATTCCGGTGCCAAAGCGCGCCAAGATGATCCGTACCGTGTTGCTGGAAGTGGAGCGCTTGCACAGCCACCTGCTCAACATTGGTCTTTCCAGTCACTTTGTTGGTTTCGACACCGGCTTTATGCAGTTTTTCCGCCTTCGTGAAAAAACCATGGAGTTAGCGGAGATGCTTACCGGTGCGCGTAAGACTTACGGCCTTAACCTAATTGGCGGCGTCCGTCGCGACATCTTAAAAGAGCAGCGCCTTAAAGGGATTCAGCTGGTGCAAGAGGTGCGACGTGAGTTCACTCAGCTGGTGGATATGTTGATGAGCACGCCTAACCTGCACAGCCGTATTCATGGCATTGGTGTGCTGGATAAGAAGATTGCTCGCGACTTCAGCCCTGTAGGACCAACCGTGCGCAGTACTGGCTTTAAACGCGATGCACGTGCGGTTCATGCGGCCACTTTAGAGTCCTATGGTGCGATGCCAATGGAGATCCAAACCGAAACCACAGGTGACGTAGCAGGGCGGGTGATGATCCGCGTACGCGAGACCTTTGACTCGCTCAATATGGTTGAGTTTGGTCTTGATCACTTGCCACCAGGGGCACTGCTGGTTGAAGGCTTCACCTACACCCCACACAAGTTTGCGCTGGGCTTTACCGAAGCACCGCGGGGCGAAAACGTGCACTGGAGCATGACCGGCGACAACCAGAAACTGTTCCGCTGGCGCGCCCGTGCCGCCACGCTGGCGAACTGGCCAGTGCTGCGTTACATGTTGCGCGGCAACACCGTATCCGATGCGCCACTGATCATCGGTAGCCTAGATCCTTGCTACTCCTGTACCGACCGAGTGACCTTGGTCGACACCAAGAAAGGCAAGTCGCAAACGGTGTCTTATCAAGAGATTGAGCGCTACTCGATTGAGCGCACCAACTCGCCACTGAAATAAGGAGTCGATGATGTTCGAGTTATTTAAGACCATCGCCAATGCTGGCAAAAGTACCTCGAAATACCCGTTTGCCCCTTATGAAGTGGCGCCGGATTTTCGAGGTAAGCCTGAGTACACCCCAGAGCAGTGCATCGCTTGTGCAGCCTGCACCAAAGCCTGCCCAGCCAACGCCTTGGTGATGACTACCGATGCCGAAAGCGGGGCGCGTCAATGGCAACTATCGCTGGCTCGTTGCATCTATTGCGGCCGCTGCGAAGAGGTGTGCCCAACCAAGGCAATAACGCTGTCGAAGGAGTTTGAGTTAGCGGTCGGGCAGAAGAAAGACTTGTACCAACGGGCAGTGTTCACCCTACAACAGTGCAACCAGTGCGGCACGCCATATGCCCCAACTAAGGCGGTGCAATACGCCTACGATCTGCTGCTTGCTGCGGGTGAGGATAAAACCGAATTGGAACGCACGCGGAGCGTCATTGAGATGTGCCCAGAGTGCCGTCGCAAGCGCAACATGCTTGGCAGTTCTAACGTACTGATTGGGTCTTTGGCTAAGGAGCGTAACGCATGAAAGGCTTTAAACCATTAGTTGGCGATGCGCACGTCGCACCGGTGCCGGTTAAACCAGATCCCAATGCGGTCAAACTGAAGTCGACCCTGCTAGCTGAAATCAAACGCTCTGCCTATGTATATCGGGTCGATTGCGGCGGCTGTAATGCCTGTGAAATTGAGATATTTGCCGCCATTACCCCGGTGTTCGACGCAGAACGCTTCGGTATCAAGGTAGTTGCATCGCCCAAACACGCCGACATCCTGCTCTACACCGGCTCAGTTACAAGGCCAATGCGGATGCCAGCATTGCGTGCCTATGAAGCGGCGCCGGACCCGAAGATTGTGGTCTCTTACGGCGCCTGCGGTTGCGACGGCGGCATCTTCCACGATCTCTACGGAGTGTGGGGCGGTACCGACAAAATCATCCCAGTGGATGTGTATATCCCAGGTTGCCCACCAACGCCTGCGGCCACCATCTATGGCTTTGCATTAGCACTTGGCTTGCTGGATCAAAAGCTGAAAGAGGAGCATCACGATGAGCAACCGGGCGAGGCGGTGGTATTAGCTCACCCTGAAGTGCCACAACAGCTGCGAGTATTGATTGAAACCGAAGCTCGGCGGTTAGCGGGCTATCGTCATGGTGGTCGCATCGCTGGTGAGTTTATGGACCTGCTGGTAGCGAGTACGCCGCAAACCATCGATGCCAATCTGCAGCGCTATCTCGCCGAGCGGGACGATCCACGCTTAGCTGAGATCGTTACCTGCTTGCATGAAGCGTCGCTATCTGGCCTTGGGGTCAAGCAACCGGTCGAGACCAAGTCGGCGGCAGCTAAAAAAGCTGCGGCAATTGAGGCGCTATAGCGATGGAAGAGCAGGTTTATATCTATGCCTTAAATCGACGCTTTGTTGATGAACAGGATATGCCAGAAGAAGCGCAGCAGGTGATGTATTACAGCCTCGCCATTGGCCACCACCTTGGGGTAGTAGACTGCCTCAAGGTACGGCTGCAATGCAGCCTTGATGAGTATCGTGATTGGATTGGTTTGCTGCCAAAAGAGAGCATCGCTGCCCACAAGATGTCCCGTTACTTCACCTTTGGCGAAATCGCTATCTATCAAGAGCATGTCGACACCCTAGCTCGCGCGTTCAGCGAGGTTGGGCGCCGACCGAACCTAAGCGAGCGCCAGCGGGCGTTGACCGACACCATGATGGGAGCGTTGGCAGACATTCGCCGCGAACCCAATATGTACCTAATGGTTAGGAGCCGTTAATGAGCAACGTTGTATTGACCGTGGGTAATACCATGATGGGGGACGACGGCGCCGGGCCGTTATTGGCACAAATGCTTAACGACAATCCGATTGACGGCTGGCAGGTGATCGACGGTGGCGCCATGCCGGAGAACGTGGTGCACCAAGTGCGCCGATTGGAACCGCAGCGAGTAATTGTGGTTGATGCCGCCGACTTCGGCGAAAAAGCGGGAGAGATCCGCTTAATCAACCCAGCCACTATCGCCGAGATGTTCATTATGTCGACCCACGCCCTGCCGCTTAACTTCCTGATTGATGAACTCAAACAAACCGTGCCAGAGGTGGAGTTTATTGGCATACAGCCGGCCATTGTGGCGTTTTCGTTTCCAATGACTGACATGGTTAAAGATGCGGTAACTACCGTCTATCAAACCTTACCAGCATGGCAGCCAGGGGGGAGTTTTAGCACTATTTAAGCGTCGTCGAGGCCGTCGACATTACTGACGGAGCGGTGTCGATTTGCACCGCTAACCGCCGCCAAGCTGTCTAATTTTTTACTCTAAAGCTGGCGGTTAGTCGACAAAGGCCCTTTTTTAGCCCCATTTTTCGGCTGTTAGGAAAAATGGCACAACAACTGCTTTATAAACGATGAAGGGCGATTGAAGCACCAGCCCTTTGAATACTAAGGATGGAGATATGAATAGGTTTGTTTTAGCCGATCCCCAGAAATGCATAGGGTGCCGAACCTGCGAAATTGCATGCGTTCTATCGCACTCAGATAGCAGCTTAGTTGACTTTGACCCAAGCAACTTTCATCCACGTTTGAATTTGGTCAAAGGCGCTAAGGTAACCACGCCGATTATGTGTCGGCAATGTGAAGATGCTCCCTGTGCTCAGGTTTGCCCTAATGGTGCCATTACCTCTGAAGGTGGCTTTGTCCAAGTAAAGCAAGAGCGCTGTATAGGTTGTAAAACCTGTGAAGTCGCTTGCCCTTATGGCGCCATGAACGTGGTGTCCTTCATGGTCGAAAAACCCGATACCCCCGCTATATTTGCCAACCAAAGCAAGCGTGCCTTTGCGCTTAAGTGCGACCTCTGTGGTGGCTGCGAAGGTGATCAGGCGTGTGTAAACGTGTGCCCGACCAACGCTATTCGATTGGTAAAACAAGAGGAGCTAAAAAACATCAATCACCTTAAGCGCGACGCTGCGGCAAATTCAGTCAATGAATTAGTAGCTCACTAGATTGTATTTTAAATGAGAGTGTAAGCATGGAAAAAACAATTACCGTCTGCCCCTATTGCGGGACCGGTTGTAAGTTGTCCTTGATCACCGAAAACGGCAAGGTGATAGGGGCAGAGCCGGAAAATGGCAGAACAAACCAGGGTGAACTGTGCCTAAAAGGCTACTATGGCTGGGACTTCCTCAACGACACCAACCTACTGACGCCACGACTGAAAAGCCCAATGATCCGTCGCACTAAAGGCGCCAAACTCGAGGCAGTTAGCTGGGATGAAGCCATTACTTTCGCCAGCGACAAACTAAAAGCAATTAAAGCCAAGTATGGTCCCGATGCGATCATGACCACCGGCTCAGCCCGTGGGCCAGGTAACGAAGCCAACTTCGTTATGCAGAAATTTGCTCGTGCAGCGATAGGAACCAATAACGTCGATCACTGCGCTAGGGTGTGACACGCTCCATCAGTCGCCGGTCTGGCGGCCACAGTAGGTAACGGTGCAATGAGCAACTCTGTTACTGAAATCGAACACGCAAAATGCTTATTTATCTTTGGTTACAACGCAGCGGACTCGCATCCGGTGGTAGCCAAACACATCCTTAAAGCCAAAGCCAACGGTGCCAAGGTTATCGTCTGTGACCCACGTTACGTGGAAAGCGCACGGATCGCTGATCAATGGGTGCAGTTGAAGAACGGTTCCAATATGGCATTGGTTAACGCCTTTGCTCATGTCTTAATCGAAGAAAAACTTTACGACGCCGATTACGTTGAGCGCTACACCGAAAACTTTGATGAACTCAAAGAGATGGTGATGAAGTACTCACCGGAAGACACCGAAAGCATTACCGGTGTGCCGGCAGAAGCAGTACGCGAAGCGATGCGCACCTACGCCAACTCTGGTGCCTCAATGATTCTTTGGGGTATGGGCGTAACTCAGTATGGTCAAGCGGTTGATGTGGTTAAAGGCTTGTCAGCCTTAGCCCTGCTTACTGGCAACTATGGTCGTACCGGTGTTGGTACTGGCCCGGTTCGCGGCCAAAACAACGTGCAGGGCACCTGTGACATGGGGATGTTGCCTAACGTCTATCCTGGCTATCAAGCCGTCACAGACGACGCCGTGCGGCAGAAGTTTGAGAAGCGCTGGGGGGTTGAACTATCACCAGAGCCGGGCTACTGCTTAACTGAGTTGGGTCACAAGCTTGATGCTGATAAGTGTAAAGCCTATTACATCTTCGGTGAGGACCCTGCGCAGACAGAAGCGGATCTAACCGCGCTGCGTAACACCTTGAACTCGCTTGATCTGGTTATCGTGCAAGACATCTTTATGACTCAGACTGCCGAAATGGCCGATGTGATCTTCCCAGCCACCAGTTGGGGCGAACACGAAGCGGTATATAGCAGCTGCGACCGAGGTTTCCAACGCACTTTCAAAGCGATTGAGCCACCAGCAGGGGTCAAAGTTGACTGGGAAATCCTGTCATTGATGTCGACGGCAATGGGTTACCCAATGTCGTACCGCGATACCAAAGAGATTTGGGATGAGATCAGAGAGCTGTGTCCAACGTTTGCTGGCGCCACCTACGAGAAGATGGCCGGTCTAGGCAGCGTTCAGTGGCCTTGTCTTGATGAGGACGATCCGGGCACGCCAACCCTGTTTGTTGGCAACAAGTTTGCCACCCCAAGTGGTAAAGGTCAGTTCTTTGCTTCTGAGTGGCGCGCGCCACTAGAGCAACCGGACCAAGAGTTCCCACTGGTGTTGTCTACTGTGCGCGAAGTTGGCCACTACTCCTGTCGCTCGATGACCGGTAACTGCAGTGCCTTGGCGAAATTAGCTGATGAACCGGGATACATGACTATCCATCCAGATGACATAGTCAAATATGGTCTTAAGGATCAACAGCTGATTTGGATCTCGTCGCGTCGCGGGAAGGTGATCACTCGAGTACAGGAAACCGAACGGGTTAACCCTGGTTGCGTTTATATGACCTATCAGTGGTGGATTGGTGCCTGTAACGAGCTCACCATCGAACACTTAGATCCGATCTCGAAGACCCCGGAGTACAAATATTGTGCTGTTAAGGTTGAAGCGATTGCCGATCAAACGTGGGCGGAAAACTATGTTCAAAATGAATATAGTAATTTGAAGGCGAAGTTGCGTAATGCAGCAAGCTAAGTAGGTAATAAATGGCACCGGGCCTCCGACCGGTGCCATTTATTTATTAACAAAATATTATATATTTGACGTGAGTCCTATGTGAATAATAGAAATTCGTTTAGATTGATTTTAAATCCCAGTTTTCACGGATCGAAAATGACTCTAGACAATGTAAAGAAACAAGATGCTAAGCATTCTTGTTATTCTATAAAGGGATTCGAAAAGCTTTCGAAGGAATTGAATTCAATTTCTTCGATGAAACAATTGTCAAATGTTTTGTTGGATTATGAAAATAATCATCGATTTATTGATGGTATAAATCTTATCATCGATGATTTAAATAATTTTTGGTTACGGTCTTACTCCTGCTTTGAACCAGAATTAAAAATCGAGTCATTTCAAGAATCACCTTCGAACTCAGTACTTCTACCAGTTAATAATATCAGTAGTTTCGAGTCGGCTCGGCGTAACTTTCGCTATGAGAATGTAAACAATTACATATGCCTGCCGCTGCGTACCTGCACCAATCAATTAGGAATGATTGAATTTTATATCAATGATGTTAAGCAGGTAGAGGGCAATATATTAGATTACTTGAATGGTATTGCAGCTATATGTTCTACCGCATTAGAAAAGGTTCTAGTTCAAACTGGATCACAGTATTTGTTACCTCCGAGTAATAACTCTGCATTTTTAGTTGATGTGACCAATGCAGTGATAGATAAAGACAAACTTAATGATTTAGCTCGTTCATTATCAGTCTGCCTAAATAACTATTTAACCATTCAATCCTGCAGCCTGATGTCATTAGAACAAGCGTCGGAACGACTGCGCTGCTTCGACTTTGAAATGGGTTTGGGCTCGGAATCTAAATGTCAGGCGCACTATACCGAGCTGAGAAAATCGTTGTACCAGCAGGTAATCCAACAACGGCAGCCATTGGTATTAAACCACGCTGAGCTGGGGCTATTGAACAAATGCCATAGCTGCGAAAAGCAGTTGTCTGCCGGTATGTTACAAGCGTGCATTGTGCCGCTCAGTTTCCGCGATAAAGTCGTTGGGGTTATGCGCTGTGAACATCGCCAAGCGGATTTCTTCGGTGCTGATGTTGTTAGCTTACTGGAGCAGGTGGCCGCGCGGGTATCAATGGGGGTTAACGCCATCCAGTTGAACCAGCAAAGCAAAATGTTAGCGGCGTCGCAGGAAGTGGTTCCAGTGATAGAGGAGCCGGGCACCAAGTCCAAGGTATTTGAAGAGATCATCAGCAAAAGCGAGGTGATGGACAAGGTTTTGCAGCAAGTCCTAATGGTGGCCGACAGTGATTGCACCGTGCTGATCTGCGGTGAAACCGGCACCGGTAAAGAGGTGGTCGCTCAGGCTATCCATCGCCTCAGTGGGCGCAGCGCCAAGCCGATGGTAACCATGAATTGCTCGGCGATCCCTGCAGGGCTGTTTGAAAGTGACCTGTTTGGCCACGAAAAGGGCGCCTTTACCGGCGCGCTCAATCAACGAATTGGCCGTTTCGAGCACGCTAACCAAGGCACTTTGTTCTTAGATGAAATTGGCGATATGCCACTGGAGCTGCAACCTAAACTGCTACGAGTGCTGCAAGAGAGTGAGATTGAGCGGGTAGGGCGTCATCAGCCCATTCCGGTTGATGTTCGGCTGGTCGCCGCAACCAATTTCGATTTGCGCCAACAGGTTGAGAAGAAAACCTTCCGTAGCGATCTGTTTTATCGCCTAAACGTGGTGCCAATTCAGTTGCCACCACTGCGTGAACGACGAGAAGATATCCCGTTACTGGCCAAGCACTTCACCCGCCTTTATGCCAAAAAGATGAACCGCAACATTACCAGTATTCCCGCTGAAATCCTGCGCCTGTTGGCATTGTTGGACTGGCCAGGCAATGTCCGTGAGTTGAGTAATGTGATTGAGCGGGCGGTAGTGTTAACCCGTGGCAATGTACTCAATCTGCCGGTGGCAGAGCTGCAGGCGCTGGCGGAATTGGAAAGTGGCCACATGCTTGAGCTTGAGCCGTTGGCAGCGGAGCCCCAGCCCCAGCCCCAGTCACAACCAACACCCGCTAGCCAACCCAGTGGCTCACAACCGCAAACGACGGAAGCGACGAATCGCACTGAACAGCCAAGTCTAGAGCGCGATCGCATCGTCCAGATTCTGAAAGAAACCAATGGCATTGTCGCTGGTCCACGAGGCGCAGCCAATCGATTGGGGCTAAAACGAACCACATTATTATCGAGAATGCAGCGGCTTGGGATCTCGACCAAAACTTTTATTAGGTGATGCATAACGCCAGCATATGGCGTGGCCAATCATCGTTTGAGGTGCACTATGGATATGAACGACAGCAAGACGTTAGCCGGCACTGAAGCAGAAACGAACTTTGAAACGTTGGCCAGTTTAAACCTTCCTAAACACCAAGCTGCGATGGCTAAATCGGTATCCCAAAGTCGAGAGATCTGGCGCTTACAGCATGATGGCGACAAACGTGTTTTTATTGATGATTTAGCGGCGGAGCGAGCGATTGCCCTGAGCTACAATGGCATCGCGCACACCGTATTGATGTGTTCCGATCAAGACATTATTGATCTGGCCTATGGCTTCTCCTTTACTGAAGGGATCATCAGCCACTCGCGGGAGATCTACGGCGTGGAAATTGCCCAAGGCTGTAATGGTGTTGAGGTAAAGATTGAATTGGCGGGGCGCCGGTTTGAACAGTTGAAGCGGGCACGGCGATCGATGGCTGGGCGCACCGGTTGTGGGATCTGTGGTGCCGAGCAACTGGACCATGTTATCCGGCCATTACCACGCTTAGCCAACAGCAAATCGATGGACTTTGATGCGATTGAGTTGGGAATGCGCCAGCTGAAACAACGGCAATGGCTCAACAAACTGACCGGTGCGACACACGCTGCAGCACTGCTCGACCAACAAGGGCAGCTGTTGTTGATTCGCGAAGATGTCGGTCGTCACATTGCGTTGGATAAGCTTATTGGCGCTATGTTGCAAGGCGAAATCCAAGGTCATGCTATTGCTGTAACCAGCCGCGCCAGTTTCGAAATGGTGCAAAAGGCCGCCAGTGCCGGAATCGAGATCTTGTTGGCGGTGTCCGCCGCAACCGAACTGGCAGTTACCGTTGCCAATAACTATCAATTAACACTGGTGGGATTTTGTCGTGCCGGTCGTGCCAATATTTACTGCCAACCATCTAGAATTGTGAGCTAAGTTATATTAGTGGTAACTATTCTAGTTAATATAAATATAACGTTCATTAATTTATTTAACGTGTCAATTAATGACTGCTATTCATTTATAAATATCGACACTGTGTCGTCTAAATAATCGACATTAGTGTCGTTTTTTATGCTGTAAAAATATTCGTCATACATCAGCTAATGCACTATCAAGCAGGAGTCATGCGGCTTTAGGCCGATATTTATTGTTGTGGCACGGTCATTGCTATTTATTTTGTGAGTCGGCTGACCATTTGTATCGTTCGTTGGCCGTGAATTGTCAAAATAAGAGAGAGCGAGATTATGGCCGGACAGAAAAATCCTTTCGACGCATTGTTACCGCCAGACATGACTAAAAAAGCAGAAGACGTTGGGGTTGGTAAAGCCACTAAAAACCCAATAACTGCCTTTGCTTTGGCGGTCACTGCCGGGGTGTTCATCTCCATTGCATTCGTATTCTATACAACGGTAACAACGGGCTCCGGCGACATGTCTTGGGGCATGGCCAAGTTTATCGGCGCCATCGCATTTAGTCTTGGTTTGATTCTGGTGGTGATCTGTGGCGGAGAGCTGTTTACCTCCACGGTGTTAACCACCGTAGCTCGTGCCAGTGGTAAGATTACCAATAAACAATTAGCGGTTAACTGGGTGACGGTTTACTTCGGTAATATGGCCGGTGCCTTCTTCTTCGTCTTCCTTATTTGGATGGCGCAATCGCACATGGGCAATGGTGGTGAATGGGGAGTTCACGCCATGAAGATTGCGCAGCACAAAATCCACCACACCTTCTGGCAAGCGGTTACCCTTGGGATCTTATGTAACATGCTGGTGTGTTTGGCCGTATGGATGACATTCTCATGCCACACCGTTACCGATAAGATCATGGCGATGATCCTGCCGGTGGCGATGTTTGTTTGCTGTGGCTTTGAACACAGCATTGCAAATATGTTTATGATCCCAATGGGTATTGTTATCTCTAACTTCGCTGGCCCTGAATTTTGGGCTGCCAGTGGTGCTAACCCAGCAGACTTTGCAGATCTAACAGTAGGTCACTTCCTTATTAAGAACTTAATGCCAGTTACCTTTGGTAATATTATCGGTGGTGGTTTCTTTGTTGGTCTGGTGTATTGGGTTATTCACCGCCGGCCAACGTTAATCGTCGAAAACAGCTCAGTTACTAATGCGGTTACTAATAAATAGTCGGCTAAGTTGAATGTTATTTACTGGCGCCATATGGCGCCAGTATTTTTATTGTTATAAATAACAATCGAACTAATTTATCATTTAAATGATTTGAACTAGGTCAAATTAATATATTTATTGGTGGGTAATATAGATATCAATACGGAATGAGATGGGGTCTGGTGGCCCTCCCGGTCTTCAAAACCGAAGTGAGCTTAAATAGCTTTGGCAGGTTCGATTCCTGCCTCTTCCGCCAACTCTTCGCTCATTCGAGCCATCTTTATGTTCAGGAAGAGTCATGTCGCATCCTTCAGTAATCTCCTTTAAACCGCCTCAGGTCGAACAACTGTTACAGCGTCCAATTATCAGTTGCTACCAAAGCCGATTGAGCCGTAGCATCGTCACCGATGTTATTAGGCAACTGTTAGCGCAGGCACGGCACAATCGTTATGCCGATATCGCCAATCTTGAGCAACTAGAACAATTGATTGTGCAGGGCTGCGAGCAGCGGCTGCAGCAACGTTTGCAGCGAGTGATTAACGCAACCGGAACGGCACTGCACACCAACTTGGGGCGGGCGCCTATTGATGCCGCCGTGTGGCAAGCGGTTACTGAGATAAACACCCACTACAACAACCTTGAGCTTAACCTTGCTGATGGTCAGCGCGGCCAGCGTAAGGGGTTGCTGCCGCAGCTGTTTACCGCCTTGGTCGGCGCTGAAGACTGCACCGTGGTTAACAACAATGCCGCCTCGATCTACCTGTTGTTGCATTCATTGGCGAACGGCAAAGAGGTGATTGTATCCCGCGGTGAACAGATCCAAATTGGCGGTGGTTTCCGTATTCCAGATATCTTAGCGCTGTCTGGTGCCACCTTGGTTGAGGTAGGCACCACCAACATCACCACCGCAGATGATTACCTCAATGCCATTAGCGACAACACCGCAATGGTATTGATGGTGCATCAGTCAAACTTCGCTATTCAGGGCTTTACTGAATCGCCAGACATTAAACAGGTAGCCAAAGGGTTGCCACAAGGCATTATTCTGGCGGTAGATCAGGGCTCCGGCATGACCACCGAGCGCTTTGCCGCTGAAGAGGCCTCGGTTGCCAGTTACCTCAGCTCAGGTGCGGACTTGGTTTGTTTCTCGGGCGATAAAATCCTTGGCGGACCGCAGGCGGGGATCCTCTGTGGCCGCAAAGAGCTGATTAAGCGCATCGAACGTCACCCACTAATGCGCACCTTTAGGCCGAGCAAGATTGTTCATTCATTGCTGGAAGAGTTGCTGATCCGCAAGCTCAATAAGGATGTGAGCGGCAGTGGCGTTGCCGCCCAAAAAACTGAGCAGGTGGGGCTAACTGAAATCCGAGCACAACAGCTGGTTGAGCGTTTTCCGCATCGATTTAAGGCCGTACCGATGGCGCTGATGATTGGCGGTGGCACCTTACCAATATGGCAGCGCCAGTGTTGGGGGGTATCGATTAGCTGCCAGCGCCCAGCAGTGTGGCTGTTGCAACAGCTGCGGCAGCTGCCTATACCGATTATTGGCACCATTCAATCGCAGCAAGTATTGCTTAATATGGCCACCATTGGCGACGATGAGATGGAAACCGTTATCGCCTTGCTGCAACAGCTAGATAAGCAACTGCTAGAGGCCGAAGTATGACGGTAGCACAAGCCATTGTTGGGGTAGCAGGGCATGTTGATCACGGCAAAACCGCATTAGTGGAAGCGCTCAGTGGCCAACAGGTGGCGCGGCAACATGAGCGCCAACTAGGAATGACGCAGGATCTCGGCTTCACCTATTGCCATGATGGGCAGGGAAGAAGCATTGGCATTATTGATGTACCGGGGCATGAGCGCTACATACGCAATATGGTTGCTGGTGCGTGGCATCTGGATCTTACGTTGCTGGTTGTTGCCGCCGACGAAGGCTGGATGCCGATGACCGCCAACCACCTCGACGTAGTGCACGCCATGGGCTGTCGCCGTTATGTGGTGTGCATCAGTAAGTCTGACCTTGCTAACGCTGCCCAGCTGGCGCTGTTGGAAGAGGATCTGTTAGAGCGGGTAATGGACGTGACTGGTGAAGTGCCAGAGGTTATTACCACGTCCGCTGTAACCGGACACAATATTGCTGCACTGCAACAACTGCTGTTTGAGCAAACCAATGACGACAGCGCCGCAGTTAGTGCCGCTAGCGACGCCCTTGGCTACTACGTTGACCGAAGCTTTAGCGTTAATGGCGTGGGAACGGTTGTCACTGGCACCTTAGGGACAGGCCAACTTGCGGTTGGCAACAAAGTGTACCTGCAACCGGGTAATCGGCTTGCCAAAGTGCGCTCGTTACAGGCCTACCGCCAAAGCGTTAATAGCGTTCAATCCGGTTGCCGTGTGGCCATTGGTTTGAAGGGCGTGCACCGACGGGATGTGGTGCGCGGCTGTCGACTCACCAATGAGCCGCAAGCGGATTTGGGCTGCTATGAGCTGATTCTCAAGCTAACCGACAGCAAACCACTGCAAACCAAGCGGGCGTTTGAGGTTGAGGTAGCCCTAGGTACCTGGCATGGCTTGGCGCATTTTGTCTATGTACGCGGTGAACGGATGGCACGGTTGACCTTTAAACAGCCAGTGTCGGTACAGTTTGGGCAACGGCTGGCGCTGATCCGTCACGGCGGCAGCGAACTGGTACACAGCGCACAGGTAGCGTGGCATCAACCCATTGTTACCCACTATCGCAAGCCGCTGTATCAACTGCTGGCGAAACAACCGTTGCCGCTGGTAGCGCCGCAGTACCCACTGCTGAAATTGCAGCTGTTTGGCTGCATTGAGGCGGCCGAAATTCCGCCGCAACTAGCACCTTCGTCAATCCTTATTGAGGGCAACTACGCCTTTATGCCCCAGTGGCTCGAGCAAACCTCGAAACTGTTACTAGAACTGTTAACACCAGCGGGAAGGGCACTTTCAAGCCAAGAGCTTGCGTCAAGATTGCGGCTCGATTTGGGGGTTGTTGCCACTGTAATGCAGCAGCTTAAAAGCCAACAGCTAGTGCGGCTCAGTCGCGATTTGTGGGTAAAAGGCGGCGGCCACTCCGAGGATGAACTGGTTGACAGCGAGCGCAGCTTGCTCAGCCAAGCGCGGCAATTAGGCAAGCAGGGGTTAGAGTTAGCCAAACTAACCAGCAGCAGCGACAAACAAGGGATCCGTAATCTAGCGCGATTAAAATATGTAGTGGTACTCGATAAGAGTATTATTTACGACGCTGAACTTTATCAACAGCTGATTAAATCAATTGTTTCAGACCGCGAGGTTGGTTCCCTTGTTTCGATGGCGGAAATAAAAGAATCTGCGGGGCTTAGCCGTAAATACGCCATTCCATTGGTAAACAAAATGGAGGTGGATGGTTGGGTTAGGCGCAACCAAAATGACCGTGTGGTATTACGGTCATGGCAACAACATTAACGCGAGGCTGAATCACTTCAGCCGGTGTTATTCTACTTCGAGTTCGAGCATTCGCATGGTATTGCCACCGGTGACATGAAGCCGAAAGCTTTGGCAGTGGGGGCAACACTGGCCGCGTCTATCAACCGTTACCTCGCGCTCGCAGCTAAGGCAGGTGGCTTGCCCAAGGGTTTGCTTTAGGTGGAGTTTACAGCCTTCGGCAATGGTACCCCGCGCTGAGGTTTCAAACCCAAATCGAATTGACTCAGGCTCTACGCAAGAGAGTGCGCCAATCTCTATCCATAGTTGTTTTACCCGTCTAAAATTATGTTTGGCGGCTTGCCGTTCAATTAATTCTATTGTTTCTAGACACAATGACAACTCATGCATTTAAAACTCCATTTTAATATAAACAATCGATTGTTGTTCATCGAACTTGGCTATTTAATATCATACCCAATGGCGATGCTTATACTGTTAACCACGGCATAGTTTGTCATTTAATATGGTTTTAATGATAAATTCTGCTGCCATTGTTAATGGGTTGGCCTATCCATTTTGGTCATGGCTTCTGCATGAGAGACCATTAATTAGGCTGTGCAGCAACTAAGTGTTGTTTCCAATGCTGTTAAAGCACCGACTTGGCGAGTGCTGATACAAAGGGTAAAGCACTACCGCCGTACACCTTCTGCCGCATTGGAGCAGTTCAGAGAAGCGTTTTGGACTAGATAGCGAGTTATACCAACCAGCCTATTGCAGACGCAGATGATGAGAAAGGAGACCCATTGCGAATCACTCTTAAATGCTTTGTTAGCACTCTGATTTTAAACTGTATTGTTGAACCTTTTGAAGACCTTTACTCATCAAAACTATCACGATAGAGCCAATCAATACCGGTGTAACTAAGAATAACCAACCATGCCCTGCCAACATAATTAGAATTGGATTCGCGCCTGCCGGTGGATGCGTTGTTTTAGATACCAACATACATGTAATCCCTAACCCTGTCGCAATAGCCAAACTCATTGGTGTGACACCTACATACTGGGAAAACACTATACCAATAGTAGCTGTGATCAAATGACCAAAAATTACATTTTTGGGTTGAGCCAGTGGGCTTTGTGGCAAACCAAAAACTAAGACTGCTGTTGCCCCAAATGGAGCCATTACCAAAGCTGCACTTTCCACATTAGCCTCTACCATCAAGAGAAGACCAAGAGTAATAGAAGCCCCAATTCCTGCGACTAAAGCAGACACATAATGATTCATATAAACCTCACAACAAAAAGTAGAACAATCTGTCTACTTTTAATTGTAGACAGATCGGTCTACCTTTGTCAATATACATAATCAATCTTGAGGTGTTTTTATGAGCAAAAAACGAGACTTACTATTAAGCACAGCATTAGAACTTTTTTACCGACACGGTATTAATTCCATTGGAATCAATGAAGTAGTCAAGGTTTCTGGTGTAGCTAAGAAGACGCTATACAGTCACTTCAACAGCAAAGAAGAGCTAGTACTTAAGGCTTTAGAAAAAAGACACCTTACCTTTATGCAATGGCTTGAAACTAAACTTGAAAGCACAGCCAATAATAAAGAGTTGATTGATACACTATTCCGCTCTTTAGAGGGTTGGTTTGATGGTGAAGAGCCTGAACTAGGCGGTTTTAACGGTTGTTTCTTTATAAACACTTCGGCGGAATTTCATGATAATCAAAGTGAAATATCTGCCTATTGTCGCTACCACAAAGAGCAAGTACGTCAGTTAATACAAAGCAAACTAGGTGGGAATTCAGAGGATTTACTTAATGCGATATGTTTATTAAAAGAAGGGGCAATCACGACTGCCTATATGACAGGCGCAAGTTCTGAAGTGATAGAGAACAGTGTGAAGATTTTGCGACGCCTTGAGTGCTAACGCCCAATTAAGGTGTGAGCGGCGAAATACCGAAGCCGCCGCATACCACCTTAACCACTAAAGCTAACGCATAGTAAAAATGCCACGCGTTGCGAATCACTCTTAAACAGTTTTTTATATGCGTCTTAAACCTTGTCACCTAACAGGGAAATCAAAGCATCGACGGATATCGGCGGATGTGTTCTGTGTATGATTCCATGACAATTAGGACATAAAGGCTTTAAGTCATTGATTGGATCAACATCATACTCTTGCTTTATATCAGCAAGTGCAACTTCGTGGTGCACATGTATAAAACCCTTACCGATATCACCATAAACACTTTGAAAGTCAAAGTTGCAAACATAACATTTGCACCCATAATGAGATATGCACTTAGCTCTAGCATCAGCGTTACGTTCATATGCATTTACAGAGATTCTCTTCGTTGCACCCTCAGTGTAAGTCTCGGGGTTAACAACCTCTTCTATAGCTGTGACAACCTCGTGTTCAGAGGAACTTAACGCATACCAAAGACCACCAACTTCCGCTAAATGCTTATCCTCAAGAATCCAGTCGAAACTTTTAATTTTGGCGGTACCAGTATCTGTTTCATCGTACTGCATTGGGAACGTTTTTAAACTGTACCCATGCTCCTGAATGAGAGATACGTGCTCGAGTGACTGCTTTCTCCCCGCACCTTTCCAACTTTCATCAAAGATTAAGCCATCTTTGTGTACATCCCAATGACCAAAAACCACAAACTTTTCATCGTGATTAACGAATGACCAACTCCAATTCCAGTTTCTGCAGGTTGCCCCCACAGACTCCATAAATTTCTTTCGACTCATTTGAACTACCTAATCGAATAAAGCATATAACGCCGCGCTCACCGGCAAATTGGAGCGGAGTGGAAATTTGTCCGAGTGCAGTGCCTTGTTAGTGCTACCACTAGGAATACAAAACAAATCATACCTTCAATCATATGGATAGTTGTATGCACTCAACATGGCAGAGGTTTCATAAGGGTTTCCACCTTGAGTTCTGCGCCCATATTCCGCAAATAAAAAAAGCTTCTCTTTTGCTCTTGAGGCTATTACATAAAGCATTTTGGACTCAGAATTTTGTCCTACTTGAGCAGGTTGATTAATTATGTCACTCCAATGGGGGACAAAACCTTTAAGTAAACCGAATGCTATCACTGTCTTATACTCTTCCCCCTTTACCCCATGACAAGAGTTTACAACTACTCCAGTGGACTCCTTAAAAAAGCTCTTAAGGGCAACTACCGTGTCTTCATATTGGCCGTTGTTGTTTTCTATATTTGAAGTAGCTTTTTCAAAGAACAGGTCAAATTGTTCCTTGAGCAACAAATCGTGCGCTAAATCTATGTCTAATTCGTCCAACATAAACTCAAAGCACTCTTTAAGGTATTCTGTGCCTACAACAGTATTACTGTGAAAAGAGTTAATAACTTTAAGCAGCTTTTTAGCGGTTAAATCACGGGTATGATGATGACTTTCCATGAGATTATTTAGCAATTCATTTGCCCATCTAACACGAGCACTTAGTAACCTTCCTGATGACTCAGTCAATACCAATTTGGAAACTATTAACCAAAAATTGTCTTGCTGGCCGTGAAATGGTGACAAGGCTGGAGCGTCAAACTTTACTTGCGGTAGTAAAGTTATGAGCTTCTTTGTCATTGACCTTATCGGTGCCCACTGAGGAGCAATAACACATATATCATTTTCATTTGTACCACTATTGAGTTCTGTTTGAATTAACTCTGATATAGCTTCGGCCAAACGGTCTTTGTCTACTGATTGATTAAAAAAGCTTATGGTTCCATGTTCATTTCTATGCGTTGCTTTTGATAAGCCTCCTTGAATTCCTCTAAAAACAGAGAAGTAGTCAACCAGTCTTTGCGTAGAGCGGTAATTGTCGCTAAATGTAAAGAGGTTGATATTGCTACCCATAAATTCTGCGTTTAATTCTGCTAAGGAAAGGGATTTCCCCCCAATGCCTCCATAAATTGCTTGATTCTCGTCGCCTACAATAAACAAAGATGGCTTTTTATGTGACTCGTTAAATATTTTGGATAAAATTGCATATTGAAGATCTTGTGTATCTTGAACTTCATCAACGCATATATGAGTAAATATATTGCTTAACGTTTGGGCAATTTCTGGCAGCGCTTCCATTAACTGAAATGCGAAGTAGAGTGACTGGTCAAAATCAATTTTCTTTCTTGAAGATAGTATCTGACGGTATTCCTGCTCTACTTCTTTTGCTCGGACACTACGGTTTTCAACCATGCCTTGCCTATTAAAGCTTGTATTTACGTCATCAAAAATCCTTAAACCTTTATCAGCTTTTAATTTGTTAATAATTCTTCTTGTTTCAAATTCATCTGCAATTGAATAACCAGAATTAAGTGTTGCAGAATATGAGGCATAAGGCTTGATTATCCACTCGAGTGCAAATGAGTGAATCGTCCCAGCCCAAACGCGGCCACTTTCGATGGTATAATTTTCTTCTAGTCTTGTCTTTATTTCATCGGCAGCTCTGTTTGTGAAAGTTACAGCAAGTACTTTATTGTTTTTATGTTTTAAATCCTTAACGCCTTTTGCTATTCGTGCTGTAAGAGCTCTAGTTTTTCCACTTCCTGGACACGCTGTAACGTATGCATTTCCGTTGCAGTTTACAGCAGCGTGCTGTTCAACGCTTAATTTCATACTTATCTATCCAGCTGTCCAATCAGATAAGACAAGTCATCATCAGGGCATTGTTTTTCAAACTCATCAATACAGGCATTAATATCCACGTGGTTTTCGGCAAAAAATTGTATTGCTTTATCTTTATCATTCATTACTGGCATTGGGTTAGAAAGCCTGTAACAGCACATCTTATAACGAATTTGAGGCGCAAGCTTGCGACCACATGAAAATGCAATTGCATCTAGTATGTAATGGGGAACGTAAGTTTGAGAAGTTACTTTTTCAGAAGTCAGCAGAGACAACCATCCTTTACCAACCTTGTCGGCTAGACGCAGTATTTCTTTTCCATAGATTTCAACTGCACCATTTTCAAGCAAGCCTATTGACTTAGCTATATCGGCTTGCTGTTGATAAATTGAGGGGAGCACTTCTTTGAGTTCAATTGAATTATCAGCACCTACGAAGTCAACTTCAAAAGTATAGTTGGCGTAAAAAGCGCTAATAAAATCATTATCCTTAGTATGTTCGTCTAGCTTGTCCTTTCTAAGTAACCCTGATTTTTGAGAGTTTCGACATGACTTTTGATACTTGTTGTCACCAGCCTCATCATCAGGAAGGGGTTCGGTAGATGTATCTAAGTCAGTAATAATTGCACAGTGTTTTCGTATTCTTTCGGGATGAAACAAGTTTGAAATGTGCTCGAAAAAGGCGCTATCCATGCTTATTAGGCTAATTCCAAGCTCGTCCAGTGATAAGCCAAGAGCCTTTTTAACTAAAGCAGGAATCAATATAAGCTCCGCTTCGCCCTCCACTAGAATTACTCCCTTAGCAAAAAGAAGTGTTGAGCGGGTGGCGTTCAAATATCTTTCTATGCGGCTACAATCTGCGGGATTTAGATTGTTTGAAGGTTGAAAAACATCAACGTGATTTTCGTTCAACCCAAGTATGTTCATCTCGGAAATTTTTGCCACTGATGAAATATGGGTTGAGTGCGTTGATAGGAATACTTGAGTCTTATTAATAGCGTGATTTTCAAACAATGTTTTTTGAATATGAGTATGAATGTGAGCTTCGGGCTCTTCTATGACTAAGAACTGTGCGGCTT
This sequence comes from Ferrimonas lipolytica, assembly GCF_012295575.1. Classification (NCBI taxonomy): domain Bacteria; kingdom Pseudomonadati; phylum Pseudomonadota; class Gammaproteobacteria; order Alteromonadales; family Ferrimonadaceae; genus Ferrimonas; species Ferrimonas lipolytica. The sequence goes on from NZ_CP051180.1 coordinate 992,212, forward strand.
TATCGGCTTCTTGTTTTCGCTCATATTCTAGTAGTTTTAGTGCGACATAAATTAAGTTAGCACCACCAAGACTAAGCTCATTGAGGTCACCACTATAACCGTCAACATAATTGTCACCGACAGTTAGCGAAAGTTTTTGTAGCAGTTTATCTAGCTCACTTGGTAGAGACGACTCAATATCAATGGTTGGGGAAAATGTATAACCAACCGTTTTATGCAGTGTTTTTTGAATTCCTCTGGAAACCTGTTTAATTTCATCCAACTCAGAAATTGCATTGTTTATGTCAGAAACAAGGGTAGTAATGTTTTTGGAATCTTTATCGGATATTTCAGATTCCAGCCCTTTTAACAAAGCTATTAACGGGCTGTTTCTATAGTTTTTTAAGTCTGAAACTACATCTCTCAATGCCTTTACAAAAGTAAAGGATACTTCTTCGTGCAGTGGTGAAAGCTTTACTCCATAAGCCTTAAAATCTTTGTCGTCAGGATCAGGAAACACAAAGTTTTGAAAGTCACCAACTAGGTCTCGGTATGTATGGTCGCATAGGAAATCGGCGTTAGCTCTCCCAGAAAATACAGGCTCATAATCTTCTATACTAATCTCATCAATGAGTTGCTGGGCTAACGCTGCATTTCCACTCGCTTCAAATAGCGCTTGCCTTATTTTCAGGCAAGGCCTGAAATAATAAGTTAAAGTGCCTTTTTCGCTGCCATCCATATGACCAGCATCGTGTTTTAGCATTTGACAGCCTTCATGAGCTGACAGCTCATCAAAATCTACCGAAATCACAATCCAGTGGCCTTTCCAGTCCCCGAGATTACGGCAAAAATCGCTATCTCGTAACTTTGTGATATTTCTGGGTAGTGACTCGTCAAGAAGGAGCCTCAGAGCAAAAAGCGCATTGGTTTTCCCTGAACCATTTTCACCGAGAATAGTGTTAACGCCTTTTTTAAACTCGAAACTTGCACTTAGAAAATTTCTAAAATTTCGTATTCTTAATGAGCTTATGTACATCCCTTATCCTCGATTTCTTTGATACTCCCACAAGAGCACTAACAGCTTATTAAGATGCCAGAGGCTTTGTAACACACGATGCTTGGGGCATTGTATGTGCTTTCAGCCAAAAGCTATCTTCGCTAATTTTTAGCTTTAGCTTCATTGGTTTATCCCCCAACTTACGCCGCCAAAAACGCTTTTTGGGGGTGATACAATGCCTACGCATGTAGAAAACACGCTAGAGGGTTTATTACGCCTATGGGGGCGACAAACCTTATGCTCACTCACGATAAAAGCCAGCTTTAATTTCACCTTTAGTGACTCCAACTCGCATTGGCTTTTAATGCGGATTAATAAGTGATTGCGTAGGTTTATACGCCTTATTTTCATATCCTAGCATGCTTTATCTTTAATAGACGTGGAAGTAAATAATCCATCTTTTTAAGGCATATCGACATGCTGCTACCGTGATCAACCTCGAAGCTGTTAATCAACTAGTAGGTTGTTGGTGCGGGGAGTGGCTGCAATGGGTTGGCGAGTGTTGGTACAAGGGCAAAGCACGACCGCAGTTGATCTTCTGCCGCATTGGAGCAGTTCAGAGAAGCGTTTTGGGCTGCGACCTAAGGCAAAGGGGGCGAAGCTCCCCCCCCACTAATGCATACAAGAATTGCATACAAGAATTGCATACAAGAATGTGCCGTCGCCACCGTTAACCGTCCCCTAACAGCGCCGCAATCGGTAGAGCCGAAGGCTTGATATAAACCTCAACACTTAACTGTGACACCGCCATTAATTAACCACTGATGTAAACCCAGCAAGCAGCACGCCCTCTAACAACCCTGTATTTATCATGTAGCGCTGGTGCTTCCTTGGCACGCTGATCTTGGTGTGGTCGGTGCGCAGCATATTGGCAGCCATATGGCGAACGCCAGCCAAATTCTCAACAACATTTTCCCGCTAGATCTGGCCAGCCCCTTGTTGAAAGCTAATATCCATTAGCCAGTGCATCGATTCCATTCCTTGCTGGGTGCGTATTGCCTGCCTTGCTTGTTCCGGAGGCAACTCCTTACAACTGATGTAGTAACGGTACTCTATTCCTAGTGCTTGGCGTGCCGATATTGCTGCTATGTACGATGCGCAACTGCCACTATGCTGGGCATTGGCGCTCTTCACGCTACGCCAAGTAAAAATGACCAGCAGTCAATTCCACAACCTGTTGTTGCTGTTGGATAGCCACATCAGTACGCCGGCGCAGCGTCGCCTTAGATACCGAACTGAGTAAAAACCTAATGTGATCTCGATCGCGCCAGACTGGAGAAGCTCGCCACTCCCCCAAAGCGCCAACCCGACAAAAATAGCATAATTGCGTTGGTGCGCACACAACTGGGGTAGCAGAGAGAGGGCTTTGTTAATTCAAAGTTTGGCATTCGTGATCGCAATCACGGGTTTATTGATGTTTGATTATTTTACCTATTGCCGAGTTAACGAATTCAAACTCACCTAGAATGCCAATCATCAAGTTAAGCAATATATAACATCGTTATGAAACCATTTGATTGGGTCCTACTAAAATTGGATGAGACCTGTTTGGAACACGTCCTTATTACCTCGGAAAGAGATCAAATTAATCAGAACTCGTTATTTAATAGCTTTCTATCATCTTCGGAAAAATTAAAAGTATTAGCGGCAAAACTATTACTAAATAAACCGCTCAATGCCGCCGACACTCGATTGTTGGGAGTGGACAAAATTCTCGAATTTGAGCTGCAACAAGAGTCAGTAGTGGTTGGCAGGCTGGTACTTTTTACTTACGGCAGCAGCCCAGCCCAAGCCAGTGCAGGTTGGGCGAAGACCGCGTTAGAGCAGGCTCGGCAAATGACTAACTTACCGAGCGAACATAAAGATAAAACTAAGTCGATTGTCTTATTAACGGCAATGGGATTTAACTCACAAGAAATATCGAATGCAATCAATATGACAACCCGAGGAGTTGATTACCACATAGAAACTGCCAAACGCCTACTTGGCGCTTCAACTAAAGCCAATCTGGTATTTAAAGCGAGCCAACAAGGGTGGTTTACCGCCACTTAAATAAAAAAAAGAAGATATGATGAACAAATTTAGATACTCCACCATTGCAGCTAGTTTATTGCTTGCAGCCTGTGGTGACTCTTCCGATTCGGTTTCAGAGCAGCCTACAACGCCTGAATTAGCACCAAGCTACGACAACATCACTGTCGACGTAACCCCAAACTCAACCCTTGAAGGTGAGTTGTACGTCTATCTTGGACGCGTTGCATTCTGCCGTGATGACGAGCGCTACTGTGACGCCAACGGTAACAATACCCTGACTACCGACGACAGCCAGTACGTTATTACCGTAAACGCCGACGATCTGAAGGCGCACTTTGCCCAGTCCATTAACTCAACGCTATTCGCTGCGGGGCAATACTCCTTGCTGGATCTGTTGCTGTACATCAGCGACGTCCGTGACGACTTTCAGCTCGAACTGGGTGAGTTCGATGACAGCATCGGTACCTACCGCTTTAGCGTGTCGTTCGATGCCAACCAAGACGGTGAATTCAGCATCGACGACGGTATCGAAAACTTCGAAAACAGCAACTGGTATCCACGTCTGGCTTACACCGAGGGCGACTTCAAGCGCGACGGTGGCGGTGAACCAGAAGCCACTTACGAACGCACCGAGGAATGGATGCTGCGTCCGAACGTAGAAGTCCGGATGCAACCCTATTCGCAGGCCATGACCGATCGCCGTGAATGGGTACAAGCGCGCGAAGTAGCACGCCTTGCAGAACATGGCGGTAAAGTGGTGATCCCTGAGGTTGTGGCCGACTTTGGTGACGGTCGCGGTTACGTTGCCATTGCACATGATGTCGAAGTTAAAGCCTACAACTTGCGCCCAGATCTGTGGCAGCCAGGTACCCTCAGCATGACTGACTTGATGATGACCCTGCATCACGAGTACGGCATCGACGTTGGCTTAACCTTCTGGCCAACCTTGGGCACAGGCTCTAACGTTGAGTCGTACGCCATTACCAGCATCAATGGCCAGCGTGCCCGTGGCTTTGAGGGTTGGTCGATGCACACCGGCGAGCACGATGCAGGTTCCGACTTCTTTAAGGATCTTGATTTCTTTGAAAATGAGACGGTGCCACTGGAGGCGATGGTTGGCTCCGACGGTAAATACTGTACGTGGCTGCCACAGCCGCTTTCAGCAGACGATGCCAGCGACTGTAAAGCAGATTGGGGCGAACGTTTTGGCGGCAACACCAACCACCAAATGCCAGATACGTGGTTGCTGACCTACCCACATGAAATCGTTGAATACAAATGGGCTGCCATGTGGCCGATGTGGGAAAACACTGAACAAAACGTACCTGAAGACGGCAAGTTCTCTATCTACGACATCAGCCAAGCTGTTGCCCCGCTGACTGAAGACCACTTTGGTTGGAAGATTGCCGACTGTTCGCTGTGTCATAGCATCGACAACATTCACCTAAATGGTGATTCACCAATACTGCCAAGCACCGCTGAACCTTACTTCTGTGCCTCTTGCCACAGCAACAACGGCGCGCCACAAGGTCACGGTGAAGAATCTCGCTGTCACTGGTGCCACAGTAACGATTTGCTGATGCCGAACCACGGCAAGGCGTCACTGAAGGTGAATGCTAACACCGTTGAGTGTGCCGAAGGCTTAAGCCAAGAGCAGGGCCCTTGTGCTAACCACGATGGTATCAAAAAGCGCCCAGTGCACGATGCTGCGCGTAACCTAGATAAGTACGACGACACCCTCAAGGTGTTGGGTAACAGCGATTGGGTAACCGATCAGCAGTTCCCAGATCCGTACTCCTGTCTCACTTGTCACACCAATAACTGATATCATCAGTGCTCTTACTGGGAGCCATTGGCTCCCAGTTTTTTTGTCTTATCGGAAGCAACTATGTCAGAGCAACGTATAGATCTTATTGTCGATGCCGCCGAACGTTTGATCGCGCAAAAAGGGATATTCGCGTTCTCGTTAAATGAGCTCTGTCAGATCACTGGGCTATCCAATGGTAGCCTGTATCGCACCGTCAAAAACAAAGACGACATCATCGCCCAGATTTTTTTACGGGTACTGAATCGTTACCAACAACTTGATATTGCAATCAGCCGCAGCAACTTAAACGACCGAGAGAAGTTTCTGTGCCACTTCTGCTATCCGTTCTTCGTCAGTGCCATCTACCGAAGTGATATTGGCATTAATCACCTAGCAACCAACTGGGGTCTAATTAAGCATACTCAACCGCGATTTTTGGATGAGGTTAGGGCAGCCTTCCACTCTCTAGGCCATGGCCGTAAACGGCTGATGCGAACATTATTGGAAAACGACTATTTCGAGGCTGATCAAACCAAACTGAAGAAAGTTGTGCTGCAGATGCACATTATTTCCAAAGGCAGCTCCGTGGTTGCCGCCAATGTATTTTTGCCCAAATCGAGATTACCCATCGATGAGGTTATCGATTATTTAGAAGCCACATCAGAGCAGCTGCAGTGGCATGAACACGCTCCCAAAGTGGATCGCAAAGCGCTGTTAGCAACCCTCAGAACCCTAAGCGATAACAATATTCGCATCGTGGTGTAGCGTGGGCGCTTAAAAACACGTAATAACGGCCGAAACTCCCCCCACTAATGCATACAAGAATTGCATACAAGAATGTACCGCCGCCATCGTTACACCGTCCCCTAACAGCACCGAAATCGTTGAAGCCGAAGGCTTAAGATAAACCTCAACAGCTAACTACTACACAGCCTTGTTAATGCGGTTGCTACCGCTTAGCGGAAGCTAATTTGGCGCAATTAGAGCGTCTACGGTAACCACAAATTCATTGCTGTTGTCGCAGCGAATACCCGCTAGTACCCGCAGCCATACTATTGTAATGATGCGACTCACCACTGGAGCTTACTGATGTTAGCCAAAATGTTAGCCAAAATTACTGCGACCACCTTGTTGCTACTACTTTCACTCGCCGCCGTTGCCGCCCAAGGCGTTGTTAATGTTCAAAGCAACCACTCGGTTGCAGCCACCGCCACACGCTTTGAAAGCATCGCCACAGATAAAGGGCTAACGGTATTTAACCGTATCGACCACGGCGCTGGCGCAGCAAAGGTTGGGATGGCACTGCCACCGACGCAAATCATTCTGTTTGGCAACCCTAAGGTTGGTACGCCGTTGATGCAGTGCCAACGTACCGCTGCCATCGATTTACCGCAAAAAATGCTTATATGGCAAGACGAGGCTGGCAAGGTATGGCTTTCCTATAACGACCCGCAATACCTAAAGGCGCGGCATAAACTGCAAGGCTGTGACGAGGTAGTAGCTAAGATCACCAAGGTGTTGAGCAAACTGAGTAAGGCTGCGGCTAACTAGTTGCCGTTTAAAGCACAGGGCGCGCTTAACTGGCTGCAGCAATGGCTGCTAATGGCAACTAGGGTAGGGCAGATACACAAGAGTAACCCTGCCCAGCGTACGATATTGGTTAGCCTTGTTATGGCTTTGCATGACGGCTAACCAACAGTGGAATGGCCTTGGCTACCCAAAAATCAGGGCTAATACCACCACTAGACATACCATGGCTGCAAAACCTCTCGATGAAGAACAGCTTTTGTTCGCTAATAGAATGCCCAGTTGCATTCTCGTACTCGGCCTCGATTAAAGCCTGCAACTCGCTCGGTGTAGCTGGCATATCTACCGCTGTTAAGGTTTCCTTCAACTCGCGCCACAGAAAAGGATCGCCTCGCAACCCCCACTGAGTAGGTTCATTTTCAAATATTTCCGAAATCTTCATTTTTTCCTCTAGGGTTATTACGTCGAAATCAAGGAGTGAGCAGCGCTGCCTATATGTTGAGCGAAGCGAAACTGCCAACCGTGAGGTATCACTCGTAAATGCTTTGTTATATTTTATTTTCTACATAGCTTGGGACATCAACTTTTTCTCGGCCTTGAGAAAAGTGATGATCAAATGCATAAGCTAGTTTCTCGAGCGGTGCCTCATTGTAGCCGACACTTTGAATCTCTGATATATAACGTTGTAAAAAGCCACTAGCGCCAAGAGTTTTCCATTGGGCTACGTGAACTAATTCATGAAAGTGTAAACGGAGATCTTGAGCGACACTCGGCACTATGTAATAAGTATTTTTATATGTAATGCCTTGAACTTCCATATCAAGAAAGTCACCTAAACCAGCTTGGTGTAACTCGGGTAAATCTGGCTTTGGAATGCTATCAACGATTACAAAATATGAATCAGATAGAAACTCTTCAGAGTAGAAACCAGCGAAATTACGAGCAAATAACACACAACTTTGTCGTTGATTAGAAAACCTTTCGTTTGTTAAATTAATCCATTCTTCGACTTTATTTAGCACGATTATCTCCAATAACGCCTCAATCAGAGGCAAAAAATAGTTGGTTAAAATTAGCGACGCAGGAGCAAAAGCCAACTTTTTTGTCCTTTTGAACGACTTGTTAGCAATCTATGAGCTGAATCTAGACGCTATTTCTATTTTATTAACTAAATAACCTAAAATACCAACACCGCCATCCCAATCGAACTTGTTTATTAGACCTAAGATTCTTTGCGCTCGAGCTTTTTGTTCATCGCTTGCAGTAGTAGAACTAGTAACTGCATTGTATTTTTCTTTGACGCCGTCAGTATCGTGACTTTGAGACTTACATGTCATTATATATGTCTCAAGAACCGTTCCATAATTGTTCTCAATTAATGCTTCGGATCCACTTTTAGAAGAAAGATGTTCAAATAATTCTGTTGGTCCCATTTCTTCATTAACAAATGATTTATATAGGTCTGGTTCTTTAACTTTTAAAACTATTAGATAGCATAGGAATAGTGGGTAAAGTGGATATTCATTAGGGGTCGTTCTAATAGCCAAGCTTAACAAAGAACAACAATGCTCTTGTTCTCTTAAAGTAAGATTGTATATTTCAAAAAATTCAGAAAAAATTTCTAAGGCTTGATGCCCTTCATATTGTGAATCTCTTCTTGTTTTCTTTGAAAAATAGATATTAAAGTTAAACTTCTTAAATAATGCTTTAACAAAAAGACCTTTTTCTGGAGGCGGTAAAAGGTAATCAAAATCTATAAACCTTCTCAAATAGCCATTTACATTGAGGTCTTGTCCGTACACAGCCTTTATTGAGTGCCCAAGTTGAATTTTATCTGCACCTAATACAAATACTATATTACTCACATTGAAGAAGTGTTTCGCTTTCTCAAGCACTTCAATTGAAAAATTGGGTCTACATCGATCTAGTTCATCAATAATAAATACTAACGGCTTGGGGTCTTCTTTAGATGAAATACTTGTGGCTAGCTCCTGTAGTGAATCTCTAAATGCAGATAAAGTCTTTTTTGATTTTTCATAATTTTCTAATTCTTCTTTTGCGATTGACTCAGCAAAACCGGCAAGAGCTTGTTCTGTTACTTTATCAAGATCTAGAGCACCTGCTGTTGCAACCTTTGCTGCAACAGGAACAGTTCTTTTTAGTAAAGTTACTCCAAACCCTTTAGCCTTATCTAGGTACTCTTTAGTCTTAGAGATATCTTCAGGTGTAGATAGTTCGTCAATTCCAGAGCTAATTTCCCCAATAATTGAAACTAGTGCATCATCTGTAAAATCATTTTCCCAAGCATTAAAATATATAGTTGGTACAGCACTATCTTTAAGATGTTGTTCCCACATCCTTAGGAAAGTAGTTTTTCCTTGCCCCCAAGGAGCATCTAAACAAACAACCATAGGATCTTGAGTTGAGAGAACTAATTGAGTGAGAACTTCTGCGCTTTCCAGTCTCTTTAATTCATCATTGAAAAATGGTCTACCCGGCTCAACTACTAATTCACGATTCTTGATAATCACTCTGACTCCTTGAGATTGCTAACGCCCCAATCAGAGGCAATAAAATAGCTGGTTAAAATTAGCGACGCAGGAGCAAAAACCAGCTGTTTTTTGTCCTTTGAATTGGCTTGTTAGCTTCGTTTTGAATGGTTCTCGTTATGAACAATAAATCTTGCTCTTTCATAAAGTTCATCATAAGTGACCAACTCTACGTTTCGAGAATCTCTGCGAAATAACTCTAAGGTTTTCTCTTTAATCCGCTTAATACCAGTGGGATCATTATCAATTTGAGACCACGAGCCCATTAATAAAATAGTTTTTGAATCGTATGAATGCTGCGTTATTTCTTCGTAATTGTCACCAATAAGCTCTTTACTAGTTTCAATTTTAATTTGACCACTAGCTTTTTGTTCTAGGATCTGTGAAAAAGCATCTATTAGGCAGTTAGACAGGCTCCAACAATTAGATCTATTTTTAGACTTATTGAAAAGCTCAGTACTTGGTAATTTTAATTCAACAAATGTAGTGAATTTTTTATCACCTAAAAGAAAGTCAGCAATAACCTCTTCTTTACCTGCTGCATTAGATGTTGATGCATGAAATTCTTTCTGGAGAATTCCTTGAAACCTATAATCTAAACCGTAACCAAATATCCACTCGTTGGCTTGAAAAAAATGCTGCCAAGCTGTTTCATCTTTTGTATTTGGTTTACCGATTTGAATTTTATAATTCGCTAAACCGTTTCTATTTAGTAGTGAATCAAATATTTCTAATTGGTATTTTCTATAGCCTGTATTTACAAGATCTTGATTGGTAATTAAGCCATTGTCCAATAACTCGTAAACTACATCACTACCATCCTCTCCAGATAGAAGTGTAGCTATTTTTGCTTTAGTTTCAGAATCTAAAACACTTAATTCATCATCAGCCAAAGATATACGACGTTTAGTAACATCTTTGAAGTTTAGCTCTTTGATAAACTCTAAGAAGCAAGTTAGTTGTTCCAAGTTAAATTTAGATAATTTTACCCGTTCTTTTTCTTTATTTGAAACAACTTTAATTATTTCAAATCCCTCAATATCATCTTTTTCTTTGAGGTAAACAACCTTAAGACAAGTTCTTGCCGCTAATTTTATATGGGTTTCATTTTCATCGGAGAATATAACTTGAAAAAATCGTCCGTCACCAAACTCATGGTTGTATAAGTGCTCTAATTTAGAGTTGAAAATTACGTCCTCATCAGTTAATGGGGGCGGTGTAAAATCGTTCATATTGACTCCATTCTATGATGAAACGCTTAAGAAGCTAACGCCCTGTTAATGGGCGGCAAAATGTAGCGGCGGTTTTGGATTAAAATTGCGAAGCACCAAAACTAAACCGCCGCGTAGTTTTGACGTCCCAATTGAACAGTTTGTTAGGTTTCGCTCTGAAAATACGCTTTGCTAATAAACGCCAAGTGCGCAACCACAGCCACGGGCACTAAAGACAGAAGAGCTTTAACCCCATAATCAGCCATTAAAAATGTGCACGTTGCTAACCAATGAACTAACCATAAAACGAGACTTGCGATAGTTGTTTTTTTGAAGCGAGCCGCTTTATTTGAAAAAGAAAAAAGCATCAGATTAATGACTGAAAATATAGCCATAAAGCAGGATGTCATCATCGATACCATAAACATGGTTGTGCCCAAGGAGCTACCGCCTTTGCTTAGAATCAAGGGGATCAAAACAGCCACCAATGCAACAGGCGCCGAAAACAAAGAGATTTCGACGATAAACCAGATTCTAAAACTTTCCTTCATAGCAACCTAACAGCTTATTATGATGCCAGAGGCTTTGTAACACGCAATGCTTGGGGCATTGTATGTGCTTTCAGCCAAAAGCTATCTTCGGTAATTTTTAGCTTTAGCTTCATTGGTTTACCCCCCAACTTACGCCGCCAAAAACGCTTTTTGGGGGTGATACAATGCCTACGCATGTAGAAAACACGCCAGCGGGTTTATTGCACCCGTGGGGGCGATAAATCTTATGCTCACTCACGATAAAAATCAGCTTTAATTTCACCTCAAGTGACTCCAACTCGCATCGACCTTTAATGCGGATTAATAAGTGATTGCGTAGGTTTATACACCTTATTTTCATATCCTAGCATGCTTTATCTTTAATAGACGTGGAAGTAAATAATCCATCTTTTTAAGGCATATCGACATGCTGCTACCGAGATCAACCTCGAAGCTGTTAATCAACTAGGTGGTTGTTGGTGGGAGTGTACCGCTATTGATCTGCTGCCGCATTGGAGCAGACCAGCGAAGCGTTTTGAACTGCGACCTAAGACAAAGGGACGATTGCAAAGGGGGCGAAGCTCCCCCGCTAATGCATACAAGAATGTGCCGTCGCCACCGCCCCCTAAAAGCACCGACTTGGCGAGTGTTGATACAAAGGATAAAGCACTACCGCTATTGATCTGCTGCCGCATTGGAGCAGTTCAGCGAAGCGTTTTGCACTGCGACCTAAGGCAAAGGGGGATTCCAAAGGGGGCGAAGCTCCCCTTTGGGTGCCGTCGCCACCGCGACATAGTCCCCTAAAGCACCGATTTGGTGAGTCGCGATACAAAGGATAAAGCACTACCGCTATTGATCTGCTGCCGCATTGGAGCAGTTCAGCGAAGCGTTTTGCACTGCGACCTAAGACAAAGGGACGATTGCAAAGGGGGCGAAGCTCCCCCGCTAATGCATACAAGAATGTGCCGTCGCCACCGCCCCCTAAAAGCACCGACTTGGCGAGTGTTGATACAAAGGATAAAGCACTACCGCTATTGATCTGCTGCCGCATTGGAGCAGTTCAGCGAAGCGTTTTGCACTGCGACCTAAGGCAAAGGGGGATTCCAAAGGGGGCGAAGCTCCCCGCTAATGCATACAAGAATGTGCCGTCGCCACCGCGACATAGTCCCCTAAAGCACCGATTTGGTGAGTCGCGATACAAAGGATAAAGCACTACCGCTATTGATCTGCTGCCGCATTGGAGCAGTTCAGCGAAGCGTTTTGCACTGCGACCTAAGGCAAAGGGACGATTGCAAAGGGGGCGAAGCTCCCCTTTGGGTGCCGTCGCCACCGCGACATAGTCCCCTAAAGCACCGATTTGGTGAGTCGCGATACAAAGGATAAAGCACTACCGCTATTGATCTGCTGCCGCATTGGAGCAGTTCAGCGAAGCGTTTTGCACTGCGACCTAAGGCAAAGGGACGATTGCAAAGGGGGCGAAGCTCCCCCGCTAATGCATACAAGAATGTGCCGTCGCCACCGCGACATAGCCCCCTAAAAGCACCGACTTGGCGAGTATTGATACAAAGGATAAAGCACTACCGCTATTGATCTGCTGCCGCATTGGAGCAGTTCAGCGAAGCGTTTTGCACTGCGACCTAAGGCAAAGGGACGATTGCAAAGGGGGCGAAGCTCCCCCGCTAATGCATACAAGAATTGCATACAAGAATGTGCCGTCGCCTCCGCGACATAGCCCCCCCAAAAGCACCGACTTGGTGAGTTGCGATACAAAGGATAAAGCACTACCGCTATTGATCTGCTGCCGCATTGGAGCAGTCCAGCGAAGCGTTTTGAATTGCGACCTAAAACACAGACCAAAAAAAGCCCCTGTGCAGGGGCTCTTAATATTACGCTTACTTGTCGTAGTGACAAGTCACACAAGCGTATGGGTCAGGGTAGGTTGGGTCTGTCATCCAATCGTTGTTGGTACGGATCTTCATATCTGCTGGGTACATGCCCCAGAAGCCTTCCCAGTTAACGTTTTCGTTTGGCGCTAACATGTCGAAGGTGGTGGACTCTTGATGATCCCAGCCTTGCACTTCAGCAGTTAACTCTGCCATAGCCGCTTCATCGGCGCTGTTAACGGCGATAGATTCATAAGCGCGGTTGTACAGCGCAGGGCTGTTGCCACCGAGCTTGTCAGCATCGGCGCCATAGACATCGGCACGAGTGATGTAAGTAGATACCGAGCCGTGGTTCTCAGGCACAACGTCTTCGGCGTGACACCAGTAACAGCGAGCAAACTCACCGTGACCATTTGGTGCACCGTTAGAGCCGTGACATTCAGCACATTGATACGGGGCAATAACCAGTTCAGACACGTCATCAACAGGGTGAGAAGTGATCTTACCGGTATCGTAGATATCTACAATTTTCGGGTTCACACCCAAGTCTGCGCCAATGTCGCCTTCTGAGTGAATGCCGCTGAGTGAGTGACAGTTGCCACAGTTGGCAATGCCCCAACCGAAGTGAGTGTCATCCAGCGCGAATTTGGCATTGCGAGCGTCGTACTCCGGCCATTGGCCATCGCCAGCCACACGCTTGGACTCTGATGGCGGGTAGTAATCGTACATGTGGAAGTTAACCACGGTAACGGTATCGCCCGGGTTGTTCATCAGCCATACGTCACTGAACAGGTGGAACTCTTGGTCAACAAACCAATCTTCGACGTCGGTGGTCTCAGGGTTACAGTGCAGCTCTTTACTCGCAGCTGAAGGCTCTGCATCAATCAAACCATCTGGGTAGTCGGTAGAGGTGTCGCTTGGGTCTAAGTAGTTGCTGGTGCCGTTGTGATCACAGTAAGACTCAGAGATCTCAACGTGGCCAACAACGCCCGGTACAAGGTACTTAGCGGCAAAGTCGTTCATGGCGTACGACACTCCGGTGTTAATCACGTAACCGTGCGCACCACCTTTGCGCTTGCCGTTTACTTCGTTAATCACAAAGTGGTTTAGCTCTACGCCAGACTCCAAAGTCCCCCAGAAGGAGTAGCCAACCTGTGCCAGTTCCTGCTCGTTGATACTCAGCATCACGTCAGCCATGGTAATGGCTTGGTCTTTCTTGTAGATATCTGGGCGCAGGTTATGCGAGCGTGCTTCCACGTTCTGCAACATCACAGGGGTACCACCGGCAACACCAAACTCCTCAATTGGAATCAACATCACCGAAGGAACAATAATTACATCGGTATCTTCCGAGTAGTAAGACGGCTTAGAGTTACGACGACGTTCGGCTTGATCAAGCTGTACCTGTTCACGACGTTCGGTCATAGCTGGGCTAAAGGATTTAAATAACACACCGGAGTTGTTCTCTACCAGCACGTCTTCTAGGCGCAGGTACAGTGCTTCACCCTGAGCGTCGTAGAACTTCTCACGGCGAAACTCGGCGAAGTCGATCATGTAGGTGGCATACCAATCGGGGTCGCTTTCGTACTCGTTGGTGCCATCACCGTCTGCGTCCCAAGTAACCTGCCATTGGTAGGCGTTAAGCTGTTCGTCAAACTGGTAGTCAACCGAGAAACCCTTTACCGTATCGCTCAAGTACAGCAGTACGTCAGCGAAGGTAATTTGATTGTCATTGTAGGCGGCGTTTTCGATGTATTTACCGTCGCCAGCAGCTAACGAGGCCATCTTGCGTTCACGCAGATCAGCAGGGTCAACCTTAAAGCCATTCTCTGGAATACCGGTGCCTTGGAACTGGCGCAGCATATCTTCACGGGCTACTTCATCAATATAGGCGTAGAACGGGTTTTCAATCTGCCAATTAACATCTGGCCCCCACACTTTTGCGTAATCAAACGCGCCGGTGCCGGTCGCTGGTGTCGACTCAACCGGGTCGGTTGTTGTCGGTGGAGTAGACGACGAGTCACTGTCGCTGCCACAGCCGGTAAGCAGCAATGCCGACATCGCCATTGCCAAAAGTGGGTGTTTTATCTTCATCTCATAATCCTTGCTGTTGTTATGTTATTGCCATAACTATGATGAGAGTGCGTCGGCTAATCGTTACTTCGGAAAAACACAGTGAATTGCGTCAGAACCAACTAAATGTGCTGGATGTCTCGTATCTGGTTCGCCATTGATATAATTTTTGTTATTGGATCTGTTTAACATTTTAAGCAGTAAATTAGACATATAGTGGCGGCAAAATATATATCTAAGGCGTTATTCTAAATACTATGGATCAGCAACAACTGGCTAAGATGGAGCATTGCCGCAGTAAACTTGTTGAACTTACACAACGCTTAGGCGCCGTAGAGTCGGCATTTATTATCGACTTTGCCGAGCCGAATGAGCGCTTGGGTAAAAGTTGGCTTAAAAGCTTTAAGTCGCGCGATTCAATATTATTCTCGTCGGCAAAGGTGAGTTATTTATTTGAACGTAGCCGCAGTAGCATGACTCGGTTAGACCCAGATTTGGTTAAGGCATCGAACAAAGATAAGCATGTCTGGTTGGAAGACAAAAACCTAAAGCAACAACAATCTAAGCTAAGTATAATCAAAGAGTTAGGTTTTTCTAAACAGCTTTCAGTTACCTTCCCTTTGCAGAACTGGCAAGGGTTAAAGGGCTGCTATAGCCTATTTTACGCGCTGGATTGCCCAATGACAGACGAACAGCGCTTTGCCCGCATGGATGAGTTGATGGCTGACATTAAAATGGTTGGCACCCACATCGTGTCAGAGCGCGTGCTAACCGGCCCGTTTGAAGATTATCAACTGTTTAAGCCATCCACTATATCAATTATTAAACACCTTGCTGAGGGACGCTCAAGAAAAGACTTGTCAGACATTCATTATATGTCTGCTCGTGGGGTTGATTACCATATTGAAAAAGCCAAGATAGTACTGGAAGCTCAAAATACTTCTCATTTGGTTCATGTCGCTCATCAAATGATGCTTATATAAATCAATATCTCTCAAATGATTAATAAGGCTAGGCGTTTAGTTTAGTCTTATTAATTGTTATCAACTAATTCTATAACTAATTCTAGATTGTTATCATAAATAAAGTTGACTGAACGTTCCCTGCCAAAACCTTGCTCGCATTTAAACCAACCCGAACGTTAATACTGTAGTTTTTCACACACTATTGAGCGGTCGCGGCGGATTGTGATCTCTGCATTATCTTCTTGTCATTGTTAGCTTTACTATCCGTTCCAGATTTGAGGTGCCCATGGGCATAACAGGGAATACGGATAAAAGCCGTAGCTGTACTCGCAACTGTAACCAGAGCGGAATGTTGTAACCACTGGCTGATGCTGGGAAGGAACATTCTTAGAGACTGGAAGCCAGGAGACCTACCTCAAAATCAATTTGACTCAAGCGGGTTTCTTGAGCAGATATGCAGCTAAACCTCTGCAACGTTATGGTCGCTAAGGACTGTTCGCGCCATAACGATTTCTCGGTTGAGCTGTTCCTGTCTGTAGTTGATGGCGTTTTGGCCATTCTCAAAAATTTCCCGCGCTTTTGAAACTCAAAAATAATAGGAAATCTCATGAGTTTAAAAACGCGCATTTCGGTTGTTGCACTGGCAATTGCCTCCTCTACTGCTGTTGCGGCAGATTTCGATGATGTCATGGTTGTTACCGGCGATCGCTTTGAAAGCAGTGCGGAATACCAATTGGCGGTTGTTAATGTCATTGACCGAGCCGAAATCGATCAAATCTCACCTAAGTCCGTTACCGAACTACTGCAAACCGTTCCTGGTGTGTCGGTTCAGTCTAACGGTGGCGCCGGTACCCAAAGTTCAATCTCAATTCGCGGCACTGGCTCTACCCACGCGTTAGTATTGGTTGATGGCGTACGTATCAGCTCTGCTACCTTGGGCAGCGTGTCATTCTCCAGCCTTTCCCCAGAACAGATTGAACGTATTGAGATCGTTAAGGGGCCGCGTGCAGCCGTATGGGGCAGCGATGCCATTGGCGGTGTGGTACAAATCTTTACTCGTAAGCTCGACCAAGGTGATTGGTATGCCGCTGCCGAAGTAGGGTCAGACAGCTACTTGCGTACCAGCGCTGGTATTGGCATTGGTAACAGCAGCCTC
This sequence comes from Ferrimonas lipolytica, assembly GCF_012295575.1. NCBI lineage: Bacteria > Pseudomonadati > Pseudomonadota > Gammaproteobacteria > Alteromonadales > Ferrimonadaceae > Ferrimonas > Ferrimonas lipolytica. The sequence goes on from NZ_CP051180.1 coordinate 1,008,983, forward strand.
ACCATCAACCGAGAAACCAGCGACGGTTACGACGTAAAAGACGACAGCGAAAGCGATGACGACGGTTACGAGCGTTTAAGCGTTGCGTTACGTGGCGACCAAGCGATTAACGACCAGTTCTCGCTATCTTGGGTTGGCCAATTAAACGATGGCGACTACGACTACGACAACGTATACAGCGATTGGATGACCGGCGAGCTGATTCAAGGTCATAACGAATCAGAATACAAAAACCATATGTGGAACCTTGCTGGCCAATACCAAACAGAGCTGTGGACCAGCCGTTTAGAGGTTGCCCAAGCCCGTGATTTTAACGAGCAGGTAATCAACGGCAATAAGAGTCTTGGCACCAATATCTACGAGACCCGCCGTGATCAAATCAGTTGGTCTAACCAAGTTAACTTGGCACAGCTAACCCTCAACGGCGGTGTTGATTGGTACAACGAAAGCGTTAAGGGCGATTACGCCGTTGACGAACGTGACGTTTGGGGCGTGTTTGGTTTAGCTCGTTACGACGTTGGCGCTTGGTTGCTGGAAGCGGCCATTCGTTATGATGACGTTGAAAAGATCGACTCCGAAGTAACCTACAACAGCAGCATTGCGTACCGCTTCGATGACCAATGGCGGCTAACCGGCAGCTACGGCACCGGCTTCCGTGCCCCAAGCTTTAACGATCTGTACTGGCCATTCAGCGGCAACCCAGATCTGGTTTCTGAAAACTCAGACAACTACGAGCTGGGTTTGCACTACGGCGGTAACAACGTTGCTGGTTACATCAGTGTGTTCTACAACCAAATTGAAGACATGATTGCCTGGGCACCAGATGCATCTGGCAACTGGCTGCCAGCCAACATCAACGAAGCGGAAATCCTTGGCGCCGAGCTGTTTGTTGAGTTCTCAACCTATGGCTTCAACCATAAGGTAGCGTATACCTACTTAGATGCTGAAGACTCAAAAGCAAACGAAGAGCTGATTGGCCGTTCCGAGCATGAGTTTGATTACTCGGTTGGTTACAATTGGGATAAGTTTGATGTGTTACTGAGCTATCACCTGCAGGGTGAGAGCTACAACGGTTACGATGAGTACCTAGATACCTATCACGACGTTGATTTAAGTGTTGGCTACGCCTTCGCCAATAACTGGGAAGTGCGTGCCAAGTTCGACAACCTTCTGGACGAAGAGATCATCTCCAAAGCTGACTACTTCGAGCCGGGAACACAGTGGTTTGTTAGCCTAACTTATAAGGGCTTCTAACCATCATAAGGCAGCTGGCCGCAAGGTCAGCTGCCTTTGTTATGAGAGTTGTATGTTAAAACTGGTTAGTGATTCTAAACAACAATCTGCTCACCTAACGGTTGAACAGGTGAGCTGGTCTTGCCCCGAAAAACGGGTGCTAGAGCAGATAAGCTTTGAGGTAGAGCAGGGCGAATTTGTTGGCTTGCTTGGCCCCAATGGGGTGGGTAAATCAACGCTACTACGTTGTCTCTATCGTTACCTCAAACCAGACAGTGGCAAGGTACTGCTTAACGGTACACCGGTGTGGTCGTTAACCCAGCGCCAATTCGCCCAACAGGTGGCTGTGGTAACGCAACACTGCCCAACTGGTTTTTCCATGACGGTGCGCCAGTTTATGGCAACCGGTCTATTAGCTCATCAACGTTTTTGGCAGCGCAGCAGCAAGCTGTTAGACCAACAACAGGTCGATGAGATGCTGCAACGAGTTGCTTTACTGCCTAAGGCAGAGCAACGGTTTGAGTCGCTCTCCGGTGGCGAGCAGCAGCGGGTATTGATTGCTCGAGCAATGCTGCAAAAACCGCAATTAATGGTGCTCGACGAGCCCACTAATCACCTTGATATTCGATACCAGATTGAAACCCTTCAGCTGGTTAAAAGCCTTGGCATTACTGTTATCGCTTCCATCCATGATCTTAATCTGGCAGCGGCATTTTGCGACCGTTTAGCGTTGCTGGAACAGGGCAAACTGGTGGCCATGGGCGACGTTGACGACGTGCTTACCAGCAGCCAGTTAAAACGGGTTTACGGCGTAGAAACCATTATTGATCGCCACCCGCTGCAAGACACCCCTCGGGTTACTTACCAATTTGCTCCTGCCACACAAGAGGTCACCCAAAGCAATGCCATTGGTTAATCCTCGTTTGTTATTACTGGTACTGCTGCCGCTGTGCCTGTTGTCGCCCTTAGTGGCTATCGCCTTTGGCAGTGCCGATATTGAGTTGGCCACCACCTTCAATGCCGCATGGCTGGCACTAACTGGGCAAACCCCAACCGAGCTGGCGGAACGCATCATTATTGAGTTGCGCCTACCGCGAGTGATTTTGGCGATGATCTGTGGTGCCGGTTTGGCGGTGTCAGGCTCGGTACTGCAAAGCGTTACCCGCAACCCGTTGGCTGACCCTTATCTGTTTGGTATCTCCGCTGGTGCCTCACTCGGGGCGGTTATCTCCATTGCTGGTGGTTGGGGTGGATTAAGCCTGCCGCTGTGTGCCTTCTTAGGCTCACTTATTGCCGTGGCAGTAGTGATGGTGATGGCCCGCGATGGCCAAGTCGAAGGTTTGATCTTAGCCGGTGTTGCCATCTCATTTTTGTTGTCATCGCTGGCGAACCTCGTGCTCTATTTTGGCGATAGCCAAGCGGTACAGGCGGTGCTGTTCTGGACTATGGGCAGCTTTAGCCGCGCCAGCTGGGACACCATTGTTTATCCCGCCACCATTGTGGTTGCTGCCATCTTTATTGTGCATCTGTGTCAGCGCCAATTGCAGGCGTTAATGGCGGGCGACGAAAGCGCTCATACCCAAGGGGTGGCGGTGGTGCCGCTGCGTTTGGGCATGCTGCTGTTAACCGCATTGGTTACCGCGTCGCTGGTGGCGTACTGCGGTGGCATTGGTTTTGTTGGCCTGATGGTGCCGCACATTACCCGCATGATTATCGGCGCAGCCAGCAGCGTCACCTTAATCTGTACCGCCTTGTTTGGTGCGGTGTTGATGGTGTGGGTTGATCTGCTGTCACGCAAACTGCTGCCAGCCCAAGAGCTGCCAGTGGGGGTGGTTACCGCCATCATCGGTAGCGTGTTCTTTATCGGCTTACTCATTAAACGTCGAGGTGGCCAATGAGCCAACAATTGATCCTTGGTGGTGCCCGCTCTGGCAAAAGCCGGTTAGCACAAACCCGAGCGCAACAGTGGCAAACGCAAACCGGTGGCGAGGTAATGGTTATCGCCACCGCTGAAAACCATAGCGGCGAAGGCTCAATGGCAGCGCGTATTGCTCACCATCAAGCCAATCGTCCAGCCCATTGGTTAACGGTTGAGACCAGCCGAGATCTGGCTGCCGCGCTGCTCGAAAACAGCCGCGTAGACCGCCTAATCGTGGTTGATTGCCTGACGTTGTGGCTTGCCAATGAGATGTTTGCTGATAACAGCAGTTGGCCGCACCCCAAGCAGGCATTGCTTGAGGCGTTAGCGCAGTTAAATGGCCCAGTGATTTTTATTGGCAATGAGCTTGGCCAAGCGGTGGTACCACTTGGCCAAGACAATCGTAACTTTGTTGATGAGTGTGGTTGGCTGCACCAAGCACTGGCACAGCGGGTTAACCAAGTTACCTTGACGGTAGCGGGCTTGCCAGTGGAGCTAAAACGATGAAGTTGATGGTTATTGGCCGTAGCTTAGCGCTAATGTGCATCGCCTTAAGCGCGCTAGCCGAGGCCACCGTTGAAGCCAAACCAACCATTGTGGCGCTGTCGCCACAGTCGGTGGAGATCCTCTTTAAGGTTGGCGCTGGTGAGCAGATCATCGGCACCGTTGATTACGCCGATTACCCTCAAGCGGCGCAGCTTATCCCGCGGCTAGGGCGCTACGATCAACTCGATATGGAAACGTTAATGCTACTGCAGCCACAGCTGCTGGTGTTTGCTCAACAAGATACCTCCGCCGAGATCCGCCAGCAGTTGGAAACCCTAGGGGTACCAATTATTGATACCTCGGTTAGCACCATTGACCAAGTGGCGGATCAAATGGCGTTGTTAGGCGCCAAAACCGGCCATAGTGCCCAAGGCGCTAAGGTTGCCGCCGAGTTTCGGCAACAACTGGCGCAGTTACGCCAGCAATACCAAGGTAAAGCACCGCTGTCGGTGTTTTATCAGGTGTGGCCAGAACCACTGACAACCACCTCAGATGGTTGGATGAACCAAATTTTAACTGATTGTGGCGGCCACAATGTTTTTGCAGATGCCCATTCGGACTACCCGCAAGTGAGCATGGAACAGGTATTGGTTAAGTCGCCGCAGGTGATCTTAAAGCCTAAATATGAAGGCGCAACCAACCAAGAACGAGTCTCTTGGACGCTGTGGCCGGAGCTGCCAGCGGTAGCGAATGGACAGGTTATCACCCTTGATGGCGATGTAGTGCATCGTACCGGCCCCCGCGTAGTGGACGGCATGAAGCAGATCTGTCAGGTAATGGATGACGCTCGTAACGCCTACGCAGCTATGGATAACACGCCATGATCAGTCTCTATCTTGGTGGCGCTCGCAGCGGTAAATCCGGATTAGCAGAGGATTACCTTGCCGAGCTTGATAATGGCAGCCACGACATTCATTACATCGCTACTGCTAGGCAGCATCCGTCGATGGCACAGCGAATTGCGCTGCACCAGCAACGGCGGCCGGCTCATTGGCATTGCCATGAATGTCCGTTAGCGCTTATTGAGTTGTTGCAGCAGCTAGACCAGCCGCAAGCGCTGATCATCGTCGACTGTTTAACCCTATGGCTAACCAACCTAATGATGGCGTCGGCGGATTTAGCTGCGGCTACTGAGCAGCTAACCCAGCAACTGCAGCAAAGCCGCGCCGAGGTTATTTTGGTTTCTACCGAAGTGGGGCAAGGGTTGATCCCGGACGATCCGATGAGCCAAGCCTTTGTTGCCGCCAGTGGTGAGCTGCACCAAGCCATTGCTGCAGTGGCGGACCAAGTTTGCTTTTGTCAGGCGGGAATGCCGCTGCAACTCAAAGGCGGCAAGCGATGAGTTATACCTACTTCACCTTAATTCGCCACGGCAAGCCTGATGACTGCGACCGGCTTTTAGGCCGGAGCGATCCGGAGTTAACAGACGCTGGCTGGCAGATGATGGCACACGCCAGTGCTGGGCTAGAAGCGGAGCAGATAATCAGCTCACCGCGCAAGCGTTGTAGTGCATTTGCTCGCCACTTTGCCTCGTCGCAGCAACTGCCGCTGCAGATAGACGATAACTGGCAAGAGCTAGATTTTGGTGACTGGGACGGCGAGCTACTGCAACGTTTATGGCAGCAGCCGGAGTTTAATCAGTACTGGCAGCAGCCGTTTGACAACTGCCCGCCCAATGGCGAATCAACCCAGCAGCTACTGCAACGGGTTAGCGCCGCTATTACCGACTTGAGCAATCGCTACCCCGGGCAACGGTTGCTGATCTTCACCCATTCTGGGGTGATTCGGCTGGTGCTGTGGTGGCTGCTCAATGGTCAGCACAGCGGCAACGCGCACCTATCGCAAGTGCACCTTAGCCACGCCGCCAAACTCGATTTCACCACATTCAAAGACGAAAACCAGAAGTTGTGGCCGCAATTGGCGGGCTTACAGCAATCCACATTTGTTGATGACGGAAGCCCCGCCTAGCATGAATTTGCCCACTAATAGCCGCACGATATTTTTTAATATCCTTAATGCCGCCGCCACCCAGCTGCCGGGGTTACATAACCTTTCGGACGCCGGTGCTGGTGCCGATTTGATGCACCTTACCCCAACTCGCGATAGCGAAATGATTGTGGCGGGAGCGGCCTCGACCCTACTGCCGGGGCTAGGTAAACCGTCGGCACTGGTGGCCAAAGGGTTGCTGGATAATGGCGGGATCAGCCCTTCGGTGTTAACCCACGGGCTACTGCAGGCACTGCAGCAAGCGGGCTTTACCGTAGCGTTTCGCAGCTACAACTTTGGGGTGCAGTGCCCAGATGCAGTGCCACAACCGTGGTGGCAAGATTGCCAGCATTTTGGTGGTATCGATGCCGATACCGACACCCTGATCACAGAGCAACTTATCCCTAACCTCACTGCGCAAGCAAAGCAGGGAATTAACATCATTGCTGAGTGCGGCGTTGGTGGCACCACCTTCTCAACCTTTTGGTTGCGGCTGCTTACCGGTTTGCCATTAAGTCCGGCAGGCAGCACCACCGATCCAGATAAGTTACGCAAGAAAGCGCACCTGCTGGCGGAGATTGAGCAAAGTTACGCTGCGGCACAGGCGGGTTTTTGCGTTGACACGCTGCTGGCTGATAGACGCTTTCACGACCCGATTCAACGCAGCATCTATCGATTACTGCGCGCCTGGCCAGAGGCGCTGCATAAGCCGATTTTGGCCGGCGGCATGATGTTTATTGCGCCACTGCTGGCAGCAGCCAAGCAGGGCAGCAACGTTGATGGCATTGACGTTGCGACCACCCGTTGGGTTATGGACGGCGAGGGCGCTCAAGTGATGCCTTTTCTGCCCAATGGGGTGGCGCTAGGGTTGAATCAAACCGATTTCAATCAGGCCAAGGCGCCCTGTTTGCATCGATACGAACAAGGACAAGTTGTTGAAGGCTGTGGTTTGGGCGGCTGCTTAGTATTGGCAGAGCAACTTGGACTCTCATCAGCACAGATTATTGCCGCACTAGACCACGCTGCTGCGGCTCACATCGACCGAATATCTAAGAGTAACCATGTCTAATAATAAATTAATGATTCAAGGCACCACTAGCGACGCAGGTAAAAGCGTAATGGTGGCGGGTTTAGGGCGAGTGCTTGCCCGTAAAGGAGTAAAGGTTGCTCCGTTTAAATCGCAGAATATGGCGCTCAACAGCGCGGTAACCATTGACGGTGGCGAGATTGGTCGCGCCCAAGCGGTACAAGCACAAGCCTGTGGCTTGGCGCCGCACGTTGATATGAACCCAGTGCTGCTAAAGCCCAATACCGATACCGGTGCGCAGGTAATCGTGTGCGGTAAAGCCTTAAAAGATATGGATGCTGTTACCTACCACAAGTTTAAACCTGAGCTGCTGCAGATTGTATTAGACAGCTTTGAGCGCCTTGGCCAAGGCATGGATATACGCTTGGTTGAGGGGGCCGGTAGCCCAGCAGAGGTAAACCTGCGCGACAGTGACATCGCCAACATGGGCTTTGCTGAAGCGGCAAACTGCCCAGTGGTGATTGTGGCAGATATTGACCGTGGCGGTGTGTTTGCTCACCTTTATGGCACCTATGCGTTGTTGTCTGAATCGGAGCAGCAGTTGGTGCAAGGGTTTATCATCAACCGCTTTCGTGGCGACGTGAGCTTACTTACCTCTGGGCTTGAATGGCTTGAACAGAAAACCGGTGTGCCAGTGTTGGGGGTGGTGCCATACCTGCATGGTTTATATCTGGAATCAGAAGACGCCATCAATGTGGCGCAAACCGCTGACGATGCAACCTTTACCGTAGTGGTTCCGGGGCTGCCGCGGATCAGCAACCACACCGATTTCGATGCATTGCGATTACACCCGCAGGTTAACTTGGTGTTTGTTCGCCCGAACGAGCCGTTGCCAGCAGCGGATCTGATTATTTTGCCGGGCTCTAAGAGCGTACGTGGTGACTTAGCGGCACTGCGACAGCAGGGCTGGGACAAACAGATTGAGCGCCACCTGCGCTTTGGCGGCAAGGTGCTGGGCATTTGTGGCGGCTATCAAATGCTGGGTAAACGGATCCACGATCCACTTGGAATTGAAGGCGAGCCGGGCAGTAGCGACGGCCTTGGTTACCTAGATACCGAAACCACCTTAGCGGAAAACAAAACCCTCAAGCAGGTAACCGGTACCTTGTCGCTTGAAGGCAAACAAGCTGAGCTATTGGGCTATGAAATTCACGCCGGCGTTACCACCGTTAACGGCGAGCAACCGTTTGTACTGGCGGGCGTAAATGATGGTGCCATCAGCGACGATAACCAAGTAATTGGTGGCTATCTCCACGGTGTGTTTGATAAAACCGAAGCCTGTGAACTGTTGCTGAGCTGGGCTGGTTTAACCAACTCTGTTGCACCAGATATGGACGCCATGCGCGAAGCGGGTATCGATCGCTTAGCGGATGCCTTAGAGCAATCTCTAGATCTAGAGCGGATGTTCCCAGGGGTAGCCAAATGGTAAGCGCTCATTGCCCAGCGTTGATGATCACCGCGCCGCAAAGTGACAGCGGTAAGACCACTGTTGTTGCTGCCATGGCGCGCTACTGGCGCAACCAAGGCAAGGTGGTGCGGGTATTTAAGACTGGGCCTGATTTTATCGATCCCAAGTTTCACGAGTTCGCCAGTGGCGCCCCCTGCCATCAGTTAGATTTAACCATGATGGGAGCCGCCGCTTGTCGCCGCCACCTGCACGCCGCTGCTCAGCAAGCGGATCTAATTCTAATTGAGGGTGTAATGGGCATGTACGACGGCCCATCATCCAGTGCCAAATTAGCACAGCAGTTTGGGGTGCCGCTGTTAGCGGTAATCAACGCCGCTAAGATGGCTCAAACCTTTGGTGCTATTGCTCATGGCCTTGCTACCTACCAAAGCGGGGTTGATCTGTTTGGGGTTGTGGCCAACCGGGTTGGCAGTGCAGGCCACGGCAAGATGCTGCAAGACAGTTTGCCTGAGTCCATCGCTTTTTGTGGTTGGTTGCCTCGCAGTGAGGCGTTAGCGCTGCCAGAGCGTCACCTTGGTTTGGTGCAAGCCGACGAGATGGAACAGCTTGATTGCTGGCTTGATGGTGCCGCCAAGTTGCTTAGCGAAAGCTGCGACATGCCGTTGCCGCAACCAGTAGAGTTTGCGCCGCAACAACCATGCCCCCAGCGCTTAGCTAACGCCACTGCGTTGGCGGGCAAAACCATTGCGGTTGCCCAGGATCTAGCCTTTGGCTTTATCTATCACGACAACCTAGCGCTACTGCGTGATATGGGCGCTCAGCTGAGCTTTTTCTCACCGCTAAGCAGCAACGCTTTGCCTCAAGCGGATGCGCTTTATCTGCCCGGTGGTTACCCAGAGCTGCACCAACAACAGTTGTTGGCCAATACTGCCCTTATCGACCAGATCCGTCAGTTTGCCGCAAGCAATAAACCGATTGTGGCCGAGTGCGGTGGCATGCTCTATCTGCTCGATGAGTTAACCGATATCGACGGGGTGAGCAGCAAGATGTTGGGGCTATTGCCGGGCAAAGCCGCGATGCAGCCGAAATTGCAAGGCATAGGCATGCTTACCGCCACCTTTAGCGGTGACGACAACGGCGTTGGCGCTGGTGCGGTTAACGGCCACTGTTTTCACTACTCCAAAACCGATATAGCGGTTGCGCCGCTAACCATTGCTAAGCAGCCCCATTCTGCTCGGGTAGAGGAGGGGGTGTATCAACACGGTTCAATCCTCGCTTCCTACGTGCATTGGTATTTTGGCAGCTGCCCACAGCTAGTGGCGCAGTGGTTTGGCGCCAGTGCAACCCAAGGTGATGGCAAATGAAACAATGGCTGCTAACGCTGTTAACGGCGATGGGCTTTCTAACCCGCTTACGGATGCCGCAATGGGTGCCGTTTGATCCTGCCTCGGTTGCGCAGTCTGCCCGTTGGTTTCCGGCGGTTGGTTTGCTGGTTGGTGCCATTGGCGCGGCGCTACTGCTGCTATTAGCCCCTTTGGTTGGCCATGCGCTTGCTGTGCTGTTGTCATTGGTAACGATGATGTTAGTTACTGGGGCATTCCATGAGGATGGCTTAGCAGACTTGTGCGACGGCTTTTGGGGCGCATGGCAGCGGCAACGCAAGCTTGAGATTATGAAAGACAGCATGATCGGCACCTACGGGGTGTTGGCCTTGATTGTTGCGGTGGCGTTTAAGCTTACCGCCTTAATGCAACTGAGCACTGAGCAAGCGGCGCTAGCGTTGCTGGTAGTGCATGGCGGTTCGCGGGTGGTTGCTGGCTGGCTTCCTCGTTGGCTCGATTACGCCCGCAGTGGTGACAACAAAACCCCGCAACGCACTCGTACCTTGTCTCGTTGCGATTGGGTGTTGCTAACCACGGTTGGCACCTTGCCATTGTGGTGGCTTAGTGCGGCTGCTGCCGGGGTGCTTATTGCCACTTGGTTGGTTACCTACCTGCTAATGCGCCAGCTGATGAAATCTCATATTGGCGGTTATACCGGCGACACCCTAGGCGCCACCCAACAGGTAGCGGAGATCACCGGTTTACTAGCGCTGTGCGCCATTTACCTGCACTAAATCAATTAAAGCGGCACTGGCAAATAACGCCGTTGCTGCGGTAACAGTTTAAGAGAACAACATGAAAAATAGCGAAGCCCGACGCCTAAAACAGAAAGCCAATGTAGAGGCTGCGGTGGCATCGGCCACCATTGAGAAAGGCATTTTGTTGATCATTACCGGTAATGGCAAAGGCAAAACCACCGCGGGTTTTGGAACTGCCGTGCGTGCGTTAGGCCACGACCAAAAGGTAGCGGTGGTGCAGTTTGTTAAAGGTAACGGTGAGTGCGGTGAGCGCAACCTACTAACCAAGCTTGATGTGCCGTTTCACACCATGAATACCGGCTTTAGCTGGAATAGCGAAGACATTGAACAAGACAAAGCTAAAGCCCGTGAAGCGTGGCAACAGGCGCAACAGTGGTTGGCAGATCCGACTATTGATCTGCTGTTGTTGGATGAGCTGACCTACATGGTGACTTGGGGCTTCTTAGAGCTGGATAGCATCCTCACTGCCTTGCGCGAGCGCCCTAGTGAGATGTCGGTGGTGATTACCGGCCGTGCTGCCCACCGAGAGCTTAAAGCGCTGGCAGATACCGTCAGTGAGGTTCGCTCTGAAAAACACGCCTTTGAAAGCAAGATTGCCGCCCGTAAAGGCGTTGATTTTTAACCACTGCGATATAAAACAAGGGGTGTGCGATGCCACGTCTGTTGCCGTTACTTGCCACATTAGTGCTTAGCCTTACGGCCAGCATTAGCAGTGCCAAAGAGTTGCCTACCATTGCGGCATTGTCGCCCCATTCAGTAGAGATGCTGTATGAGATTGGCGCCGGCGGGCAGATTATCGCCACCGTTGATTACGCCGATTATCCGGCGGCGGCAAATCAGATCTTGCGCGTTGGCAACTATAACCAACTGAACATTGAAGCGTTGATGTTGTTGCAGCCAGATTTGATTGTTATCTCAAAGCAGAGCACCGCCGATCTGCTGTTGCAGCAGCTTGTGCAACTGCGGATCCCGATTGTGGATACCTCGGTAACCAGCATCGACCAAGTTGCACAGCGCATGGCGCAGCTTGGCGAGGTAACCGGCCACCCGCAACAAGCAGATAGGGTAGCTGAAGCGTTTCGGCAGAAGTTGGCGCAATTACGCCAGCGCTACAGTAACCAACAACCGATAACGGTGTTCTACCAAATATGGCCAGAGCCGTTAACCACGGTCTCTAGCGGTTGGATCACTTCGCTGCTTAGTGATTGCAGTGCTGAAAACGTGTTTGCTGGTGCTGCGGCGGAGTATCCGCAAGTTAGTATTGAACAGGTGTTGGTGAAGTCGCCGCAGTTGATTCTAGAGCCAGAGGCCCACGGCAGCGCGCGCCAAAACGTTATTCAGTGGCAAGATTGGCCGGAGATCCCAGCGGTAAAACATCAATTAATGGTGAAGCTGCCACGGGACTTAGTTAATCGCACCGGCCCACGGGTGTTGGCAGGTATGGCTGAGATTTGCCAAGCGGTGCAACGAGCGCGGCATAGCTATGCTGGCGTCGTTAACGCAACTGGAGCAAGCCGATGAAACAGCTGCTAAATGTTTGCGTGTCGCCACAACCGGGGCATCTACTGGAAGACTGGCCAGCAGCAAAGCAATGGTTGGCGACCCACGGCATGGATGGTTACGAAATCTACCCCTACGGCGATGTTGATGTTGCCACCATTCCGACCGAGCAGGTTGGTGGCTTGCACCTTAGCTTCAACACCAACCTTAGACCGTTTTGGCAGCAGGATAATGCCCAGCTGCTAAAGCTGTTTGATAGCCAACAAAACATCATTACTTTTTTCGGCTGTAACAGCCCCGACGAGCTGGTTGCCAGCTATCGCAAGCAGTTCGATCTTGCTGAGGATTGTGGCGCCCCTTATGTGGTGTTTCATCCGGTTGATTGCAATCTAGAGAACCTCTTTGACCAGCAGTTTCCGTGGCACTGGCGCGACACCATGGTATTGATGGCTGAACTGCTAAACGCCGCCCTTAAAGGCAGCCGCTTCAGTGGCAAACTGTTGTTTGAAAACCTGTGGTGGCCGGGCAGTTTCCGCTTAGATGATCGCTGTGAGTACGACTTGTTGCGGCACTTGGTGAATTACGACAACTGTGGGCTGTGCTTTGATACCGGCCACATGATGGCAACCAATTCAGGTTTACGCACTGAACAAGCGGGCATTGATTGGTTAATGGAGCGCATGGTGCAGCTTGATCTACAGCGCGAGATTGAAACGGTACACCTTAACTGCAGTTTGAACGGCGCATACATTGAGCAGAGCAAGCTAACTCGGCAGCCATACCAGCACTGCAACGATTTTTGGCAACGCTTGGATGTGGCACTTAAGCACGTTAGCCAAATTGATAACCACGGCCCGTTTGCGCAAGCCAACATAGCGCCGCTGCTTGAGCTTATTGCGCCAAATCATCTAGTGCATGAGTTACGGCAAGACTCGTTAGCACTTTGGGGGGAAGCGATTGCAGTGCAGCGAACCGCGTTGGCACAGCAGCTGCCCCTTAGCGGGCAAGATAACCAGTTTGTTGCCTAAACCGCCGTGTAGTCTGGGGCGCAATTAGTAGCGTAACTAATTGCGCGATCTACCCCGCTCTAATACAACCAAAACGGGCGCTATCTTAACGATAGCGCCCGTTTTATTTGGCTGTGTACCAACTAAGTGTTGCTCTTGCCAAGGCTGTTAACGCACTGACTAAGTGAGTCGCGATACAGAGGGTAAGGCACTACTGCCGTTGATCTGCTGCCGCATTGGAGCAGTTCAGCGAAGCGTTTTGGACTGCAATTAAGGCAAGGGGGATTCCAAAGGGGGCGAAGCTCCCCCCTAATGCATACAAGAATGTGCCGTCGCCACCGCGACATAACCCCCTAATGCATACAAGAATGTGCCGTCACCACCGCAACATAACCCCTAAGAGTACTGTAATCGGTACCGCCGAAGGCTTGATATAAACCTCAACAGCTAACTACGCCACAATCTTTTATTTGGCACCCCAGCGGCTTAACTAATGCTTAGGTAATAGCAGGGCAATAGGTGAGCAATCACTGCGGTGCCAAGGCCGATTACAGGAATAATCGGAAACCCAGAGCGTACTGGTTATCACCATTGCGATCGTCACCGGTGCTGACGTTGTATTCGGTGTAGATCATGGTGTTTGCGCTTAACAACTGATGCACACCAACGGTTACGAACGACTCGTTCCATTCGCCGTCACCGTCGTCGGCATAGTCGCCACCATAGTTGGAGCTTACGTCAACATCGCCGTCTGACTCTAACTGGCGGTACGACACAAAGGCGGTAGTATTGCTTTTAAAACCGTAAGAACCAATGGCTTCAAAACCGATGCTGTCACCGGCGAAGCGAATGCCAGCTTCGGTGTTGGTGCCTTGTTGGTAAGCCGCTGCCACGTACAAGCCCTTACTCCATTTACCGTAGGCTGCACTTAGCTGCCACGACTCGAGGGTATCTTGGTGTTTAGACAGATCAATTATGGTTGCACCGTATAGCTCGTAATCTTCAATTACATCGCCACCGACATAAGCGATGCCCACTCGCGCTTGGTCGTATTGGTAGATAAGGCTGCCACCAACACGGGAATCCAAGGCGCCATTTTCACCTTGCCACTGTACCCCAGCACTTAAGCGACCTTTTTCACCTAGAGCGATGTTATTACGGTACTGAATAACTTGATCTGCACGGCCCATACCGGTGTCGTCGCCAGCGGTGTCGTTGCTGTAGATCCCCAGTTGATCCGAGGTAAACGCAATGGTTACGTCAGTCCACCATGCCACATCGTAGTAAGTAGACCACTCTTTACCAGCGGAAAGGCGGCCGTAGCTGTCGTGTTTTACCGCCAAGTAACCAAGACGGGTAGTCCAGCTGTTACCGCCTTCATCCATATTAAAACCAGACTCGATTTTGCCTTCAACCGTAAAGCCTTCGCCCATATCGCGTGTTAAAGCGAGGTTTACTCGCGGCGAGTTAGCATTTAGCTCGGTAGAATCATCGATGCCTTGATACCAATCGTAGTTACTCAGTTGTACCGACAGGTGGCCGCCCAAAGTTACTTTATTTACGCCATCGTCGACCAACTCCATAGCTTGAGAGGGGAGGGACATAGCGGCAAGAACGGCAATAAACAGCGTTGAGCGTTTCATGAATAGGTTTAAATCCAATCTAAAATAGTTATATGAGGTAAAAGCCAAGCGGTAATCGACAACGAATATCTAAATAGACTCTGTATTCAGGTAATCCATTTGTTAAATATTTGTCAAAGTAACCAATTCTGGCAGGCAATTAATTGCCACAGAATATAGATGTGTTGTTGGCTAATAAAAAAGAGCTGCGATTCTATCACCAAATAAAATTTATATTGCTGTGAATTAATACATAGTTGGTTACTTTTGTAGCGTAGTGCGCGAATTAACTTCAGCCACTGTGCAATAATTGACCGGCGCTAAATCTACGTTAGTTATAATGCTAGCCAATATTAACGCTGGGTAAGTGTGTTCCTATGGGAACAAATATGACCATAAGATGAGGTTAATTAAAATAAGCTCACCTTGCGCATAGCCAATTATCTAATCAATCGCTGCAATATAGGCTAAAACGCAGGTTGAAGCTTTGGCTGCTTGCGCCATTAAATTAACCAGCCATTAATTCGGATAGGGTTCGGCGTAGTTAACTACAGGCACACTCTAGGTGGCCTTGGTAACGCCTAGTTACACTTAGTGGTGCGATTAATGCGGAATGATGCGCTGGTGATTAGGAGTGAGTATAGCCAACCAATATGCCTTATAGTAATATGTATGACATTTGACGGAGTATGAGAATAACATTGATGTTTGGACCATTATTTAATTCTATTGCCATTGTTGGCGGTGGGCTATTTGGCAGTACGTTAGCTAAGCATATCCCTAAGCGGATAGAGCAAGGCCTACCTGCCACCTTTGCGTTGTCTGCATTTGCTATTGGCATAACCATGTTAGGCAAAGTGGATAATATGCTGCCGGTGGTGATGGCATTTATTATAGGTACCGCTTTAGGGGAGTTTCTCCGCCTTGAAAACGCCGCAGGTAGTGGCGCGCAAAGGTTACAGAGCCGGCTTAAAAAGCGCTTACCGTTGCCTCGTGGTTTATCTCAAACCGAATTTTCGATGCAATATACCTCACTTATTGTGTTGTTTAGTGCCAGTGGCCTTGGGGTTATAGGTGCCTTAACGGAAGGGCTTACCGGCGACAACCAGCTGTTGATGATGAAGTCACTTATGGATTTTCTGACCGCAATGATTTTCGCCATCAGCTTAGGCTCGAGCATTATCTTTATTGCCGTAATTCAATTTGTGGTGCAAACCGTGCTGTTTTTGTTAGCGCAAACCATTATGCCTTTGATGGACGGCGCAACATTTGCCAATTTTACCGCACTCGGCGGCATCATCATGGTAGCCATAGGGTTGCGAATTGCTAAGATCATGGATTTTTCAGTAGTAAACTACCTTCCTGGGCTGATCCTCGTTGTGCCGTTTAGCATTGGTTGGGCGCATCTAGGTTTTAGTTAACTGCGGTTAGTTAGATAGCACTCTAATTTGGCATCTCACCAAGGCGAACCCAGCCAGCTGCAAGCTTGCAACAATTCTGAATCCCCGCAGTGGCCAAGCTAACACCGAGTAGCGGCGGCTTTCGCCTTGTTCAATTAATCGCCCCTATTTGGCGTTGGCGCTAGTGGATTGGCGCAGGGATTCAAAATTAGCCTATCGCTATCTATCCAGCTAACTCATGCAATTCAGCTAACTCACACAATCCAACTAACTCATGTAATCCAACTAACTCATGTAACCCAGCCACCTTTAAGGGTATTCCTTCTATCAATTATGCCAATGCGCTGTTACTGCAATTGGCGCAACCATCTGTGTGGCTCGGCAGCCGCCCCCTTACAGCGCACTATAAAACCCCATCGCTAGCATAGTTTGACTAAATCAGATGACAATTAGTTGAAAAACTTGATTTCGAATATGTTTCGCACTCAAAAAGGCATGTAGGCTGGCAACAATGAAACAGCGGCACACGGTTTGGCCCAATACGGCGTTAATTGCAGTTGCGACTTTAACGCGGCGAGGTAATTAACGTGTTGTGGCGTGGTTTACGCAAGAAAAACGGATTTTTGGCGGCGGTGATTTGGGTAAGGCATTGAATGTTAAATACAATTGACGAAGGTAAGATTTTGCCTGAATGTGCATACAATGCCCGAAGCATCGTGTGTTACAAAGCCTCGCGCATCATAATAAGCTGTTATAAGCACTTCTAGAGGTTATAACTTGAAGCTAGATTTTGAAAAATATACGAAAGTTGAATCAGGTTATTTAATGATACCGCGACCTCGAGAAGAGTTAAAAAAATACCTTGATATTTATGATCGTTTTTGTGGTGTTATTTACATGCTTGCAAAAGTTGGTGGAGACTCAGATAAATTTATAATAAGTACAGAAGCGAAGAATACGGTTCACATACGAGCTGCTTTATCTGAGTTTGTTGGTATTGAAGAGTATATAAAAGAGACGTATCCAAATTTGCCTAAAATTAACTATCGAATTTATAAATCATTAAATCCAATATTCCATATGATAAAGCTACTTAGAAATTATAATATTCACTTATCTCATAGCACGCTACAGAAAAAATCAATGATGGTAAAAACATTGGTTGATGAAAGTCAGGAATTTGAAATTCAAGTAGATTATATTTCCAATCTTTCAGTTTCAGAGCTTCGTCGTTTATCTAGTGCAAGAGATTACAGCGATACACAATTAGAAAAAATGGTTGAGTTTTTTAATAAAGAGCAACATGAATTTGGTGTTACAACATTATTTATGAAAGCTGCACTGGATTATTCTGAGCAAATTGAAAAGATCCTTATGCTCCATGAATGTAAGCCGAATTATGGTTAACAAGTGCTTATAACAAGGCAATCAAATCGGACGCATTACGGTTGTCGCGGTTTTTGCTAAAAACAAAAAGCCGGCAAAAACAGCGCCAACCTACGCGCCGTTATGTGCTACCACAACTTGAACACTTCAACAACATGAGGATTATTTAGAAGTACATGTCAGAAGAAAAATTAGTTGAATACAGAAAAAAACTCGATGAAGACGAAGGGCTTCAAGGCAAAAGAAAATTACTTGTAGGTCTTTCCATTCTGATGCTTGTCATAAATTTTACTGGGGCAACATTCAAGGAAGCAAATACATTTATATTTAAAATCGAATTTACAAATCAATCAGGACTTAGCTACTTTCTTTTGTTAGCTGTAGTTTTCCTTCTGATTCGTTATTACACTTATGCTCATCATTACCACGACGAGTTATATAAATTGTGGTCAAGTCGAATGCTAAAGGATCGTAAAATCTTTCATTATCACTATGAAGCAGAAAGAGTCGATGGTCTACTTGCAAACGCAGTAAATGTTTGGGGTGGCGATGAGCCTGGAATTCAAGCATCTAAATACCACGTTTCAGGTATTTTTAAACGTGGTTTGTTATATCCAACAGAACATCATCATGAAGATGGTGTTGATGAATATGAAGAACTTATTTCTCTGACGAATTTTACAAGTGATTGGCGCAGAGAGGATTATCTAAAGTTACTTACATATGAGTTTAAATATCAGTGTGCAGCATTCTTCAAATACAGAGAGAATCTGGATTTAGTTGGTCCATATTTCCTCGGAGTTGCAGCCCTTATATTAACGATATGGAAGCTGGGCTTATTAAGCTCACTTTTATAATCAGGCACATAACAAGCAAATCCAGGTGACGCCTACGGCGCACCTGATTTGGGCGTTATTTTATTGCCAGTGGTTCATGTGGTTTATTTTGTCTATAGTTGAAATTATGGGTTTGTTTTAATAAAAATATTATGTCGAAAACTGAAATTTTGAAATCGAAGCTAATTGGTTTAGTCAGTGAACTGAATGAATCGAACAACCTAAGGTTAGAGTTTAATCAGCAAGCTAAAATCCTTGCTAATATGAGTATCTCTGGTGCTAATGGTCGGCTTTACGTTAATCCTAGTAACGTGGGGTATGACGTTTCGTTAAGCGGTAAATCGTTAGATAACAATTTACATCAAGCATTTGTAGCGCTTTTTAACGCAGAGTGTACTGGCTACAAACAAACCAATAGAAACACGGGGGTAATTACGCAACCTTTCTGGCGAACAGACAATTTTGCATTGGTTAGGCAGGCGGCGGTCTTATACTCAAAAACGAAGTGAACAAAAAAGGCGATACAATGATAAGCAGCCCAGTTGAGCTGGGGCAACACCGGGCTGATAAATGCTTTTTGTTTAAGCAACTTAACAGAGTTATGTAGCATGCATCGCCCCATACGCAGGCGTTGTTGGTTGTTGGTAGTAAGTGAAGTGGAGGAGAGCGGCGTGTTAGATAAATACTCTTTTAAAAAGGTTGGCGATATTGAGCTAGTTAATGACATTCCGTTGTTCACAAATACCAATTTTGACCAAAGGCATGGTTATGTTTATCTGTGGTTAGAAAAATCTGCCCACGCTAGCACCATTGTTTACGTCGGCAAAGCTGGCAAAACGCTTAAAAATCGTTGTCGGCAACATATCAATGGTTTTAAAAATAGTGTTACAGGCAAGAAACACGCACAGCGATTTAGAAATGGGTTCAGTACTGGGTGCATCTACGAAATCTACGCTCGTAAAAGCGATTGCCACGCAATGTTAGATGAGCAAGATATACCGATGGAATGCGTAGAGGAAATCGCATTTATTAAGAAATTTAAACCTATTTGGAATTCAGCATAGCTTTTTTCGTCGAGGTTTATGTTGATGTTTTTATGCGTATATTTTGTCCATTAAAATTAGTTGTTAATAACTCTACATAATTTTGCGGCAACGCCAAACCGTTGTAGCGACGGCACATTCTTGTATGCAATTCTTGTGTGCATTAGGGGGGAGCTTCGCCCCCTTTGCAATCCCCCTTTGCCTTAGGTCGCAGTTCAAAACGCTTCGCTGAACTGCTCCAATGCGGCAGCAGATCAACGGTGGTAGTGCTTTACCCTCTGTATCGCGACTCACTTAGCCAGTGCTTTAACAGCCTTCGAAAGAACAACACTTAGTTGGTACACAGCCTTTGCAATCCCCCTTTGCCTTAGGTCGCAGTTCAAAACGCTTCGCTGAACTGCTCCAATGCGGCAGCAGATCAACGGCGGTAGTGCTTTACCCTCTGTATCAAAACTCACTTAGCCAGTGCTTTAACAGCCTTCGAAAGAACAACACTTAGTTGGTACACAGCCTTTGCAATCCCCCTTGCATTAGGTCGCAGTCCAAAACGCTTCGCTGAACTGCTCCAATGCGGCAGCAGATCAACGGCGGTAGTGCTTTACCCTCTGTATCGCGACTCACTTAGCCAGTGCTTTAACAGCCTTCGAAAGAACAACACTTTGGCTAGTAAAATAATTACTGCCGCCGAGCGGAAATTGCGTAGGTGTCGCGACTATGGTTGACGTTGTGAGCCACTGCCCAAGTTATCTGTCACTTTTTGCAACGCCGCGTCTCGGTTTTGAGCATGAACCTTTTTGCTGCTGCGGTTAGCCTACCTATATCGAAGTAGTTAACTGATCGGCTGTTCCCTAACTAGGTGATTAACCGGTTCATCAATCCAATGGGGCAGTATGCAAGAGCAAAACTGGATTATCTTGAAATCACCAGCGTTCGAAGCGGGCACTGCAACCATTGGTCGAGCGTTTAGTTGCAGTGATCTGTTGAACAACGCCTTTGTTGATTACCACACCTCTAATGATGAACTAAAAAGCATTGCCAGCTTTCTGGTTATCTCCAACTTGGAAACCGCATCGGCCAATGTTGAGTTGTTATGGCAACAATATAACCAACTGACGCGCCATTGTTTTGAGTTGCGCGATGGCGACGTATTGGTGGGAGCGTTTATTTGGCTGCAACCAAAAAATCAGTCTGTAGATGCGCTGGTAAGCGGTATGAAGCTTAGCCAAGTAATTAATATTGCTGGGCTACAAGACAGTAAAAGTAATAACAAAACCAAGCTAGTGGTTAACCTAACCGCTTTGGGCCTGAATACCCGCGAGATCTCTAAATTACTGCATTTAACCACTCGCGGTGTTGATTACCACATTGAACAAGCGAAGCGAAAATTAGGCGCTAACAACAAGGCTAATTTGGTGTTTAAAGCTAACCAATACGGTTGGATTTGATTCGCCCCCGCTCGCTTGCTGTGTGGTTACCAGTTGTTCTAATCACCCACGTAGAAGTTTCGGCTTCTCCATTTCAAAGAAAAAATATGATGATAAAAAAACTACCTATCGCTGCAGCGCTATCGTCGCTGCTGGCGCTGAGCGGTTGTGGCTCAGACTCAGACTCAAATTCAAGCCCTGCTCCTGCAACTCCGGTTGATGATAATGGCAAACTGCACAGCGCGTTAGAAGTTGCGGTTACTCCGAAATCATCACTTGAAGGTACCATTAACGTCTACCTTGGGCGCTGGTACCCCTGTTCTGATCTACATCGTGAAATGTGTACCGATGACGCCCCAGAAGTATTGCCATTATTAGGCCTTAACGGTGAATACGCCAAAGGCAATGCTGACGGCAGCTACAACAAAAAGTACAACCGCACTACAGTTGCGCCAGCGCCAGGTGCTGATGATTACACCATGCAGATTGATGCCGCAGATCTTAAGAGTTTTGCTGCTGAATCAGTACGTAATGATATTTTTGTGGCTGGGCACTATTCTGCTCTAGACGTGCTGCTTTACGTTGCTTCTATTCGCGACGACTTTGAAGTGACCTTAGGTGACTTCAATGAAGAGATGAATACCTTTGAATTCACTACCTCGTTTGACGCCAACAACGACGGTGATTTTGATGATGCTGACGACTACAAAGACAGCAAAAATTGGTACGCAGCAATGCTGTACAGCGGTGGCGATGCCAAGAAAAGTAACGGCATTCCAGCATTAGAGCCACTGTATGAGCGCATGGATGAGCTGTGGGTTAAAGATTCTATGCACCTGCGTTTCCAGCCAGAGTCCGATGTTATGGTTGAGCGCCGCGAGCAAAGCCTAAAGGCTGAGGTTGAGCGCTTTAACGCTAACGGTGGCAAGGTAGTTTTACCTGAGCTACGTGTATTGTTTGAAGGCGATAGCAGCTACCAAGTAGTAGCGCAAAACATCGAAGTTAAACCATATAACTTACGTCCAGACGTGTTCCAACAAGACGTAATTACCGTTCTTGATGTGGTGTTGACTGCCCACGATGAATACGGCGTTAAGTTTGGCGTTAACTTCTGGCCTACCATTGCCACTAACTCAGATGTTGGCGCTTACGCGGTAACCTCGATTGATGATAATCGCGCCCACGGTTTCTATGGCTGGATTCTGTATCGCGGTGAAGACTTTACCTCGAAAGATTTCAACTTCTACAAGCCAAATTTGGAATGGCCACTGGCTACCGATTTGCAAACCAATGCCAGCTTCGCCAGTGCTTGTGAGTTCCTGCGCGACGACAACGGCGCGTTAGATGACGCTGCTGCGCAGTTGTGCATTGATGAATGGTTTAACATGTTTGGTGGCCGCAACACGCACCGCATGGCCGATACCGTACCTATGGTAATGCCGCATGAGTATGTGCAGTTTGAATGGTTTAGCAACATGGAAAACGCATGGGAAATGGCGCATCGCAACTATGTTCCGTCCGATTCCAAGCTAATTGCCGACATCGACGACGCCATTGCGCCATTGGATAACACTCACTTCGGTTGGGAAATTGCCGACTGTGGTTTGTGCCATAGCATCGATAACATCCACCTAAATGGTGACTCGCCAATTCTCCCTAGCTCTGCCGAGCCTTACTTCTGTGCTTCATGTCACGGCAGCAATGGTGCTCCAGAAGGCCACGGTGAAGAAGCGCGCTGTTTCTGGTGTCACTCCAACGACAAGCTGATGGCAAACCACGGCGAAGCATCACAACCGATGTACTTTGACGATGTTGAATGTTCCGGTACCACTAAGGCTAAAGGCATCAACATTGATGGTCTGGTTGGTCCATGTGCTGACGCGGTGAAACAAACCTCACCATCATGGCACCGTGAAATTAAGGATATTGCTGATAACTCTAGCGCTTACATTGAGTTGGAGTTGGACAAGCGTATTACGTACGGCAACAGCGATTGGCGCACCAGTGAAAGCTTCCCAGATCCACTGTCTTGCATGACTTGTCATCCAAATAAGTGATGCGTCGCTAAGAGTGCAGGTTCGATAAACGGCAAAAACCAGAGCGAGTAATCGCTCTGGTTTTTTTTATGCTGTGTTTTAGTTAGCTGATGAGGTTTATCTTAAGCCTTCGGCTGTACCAACTGCTGTGCTTTTGAGGAGGATGTCGCGGTGGCGACGGCACATTCTTGTATGCATTCGGCGGTAGTGCTTTCCCCTTGTATCAACACTGGCCTTGCCGGTGCTGTTTAGGATTGTTGCGCCACTGCCATTACCAGCTAATCCGGCAGACATCGGGGGTAACAACGCGCTAATGCCGATGAGCATGGTTAATCAAATTAGGTTGCTGCCAATAAACTCAATTAACTCTTCAACAAACACGTTAACTCGGTGAGGGCGATGTTCTCGCGAGGCAAAAATTCCGTATAGCGTAGCTTCGTCGTAGGTTTCGTCGTCGAACAAGCGAACGTAACTCGATTTTGGCAGGTTCCTAAACGCGCCTTCAGTAAGGCAACCAACCCCAAGATTTTGAGAAACCATAGAGGCCAACAGATCTGGATAATCTGAGGTGATTTGGCAAGAAACGGCAATTTGACCATTGCGACCAGAGCCGTTATCCCAAGTTAATAAACCACCACTGTATTTGTTGTTGTCTAACAACCCAACAAAGGGGTAGCGGCTTAAATCCGCAGGGCTTTCGGGCATGCCGTACTTTGCTAATAACTCAGGGCCAGCATAAAAGTAGCGTTTGCCAACAAATAGTGGCCGCGCAATTAACGAGGTGTCTTGCGGCAAGTTAGGACTAAAGGCAAAGTCGTTGTCATACAGGGTGTCGACTTTACGCCCTAAGGTAACTTTTACCCGCAGTTCAATCTCTGGGTGGCGCTGCATGAATGGGGCGAAGAATTGTATCGACAAGATATCCGCCAACGACGGCGGAATCAGAATTCGGATTGGGCCATGCAGTTTATCGTCACTATTAACCAAGTTACGGATATTTTGCGCTTCTGCTAGTAAGATCTCGGCACGTTGGGCGATGATCTCCCCTTGGCTGGTTGGGTGGAACTCTTTGCCACCACGGTGGAATAGCTCGGTATTGAGCTCCTCTTCTAGCTTCTTAATCTTGCGACTAATTGAAGAAACGGTCATATCCAATATTTCAGCTGATCGCGCCATGCTTTTTGATTTGGCGACAACCAGAAATATCTCAAGTCCTTCAAGGTTCATAGGTAGCAGAGTTCCAGTTTAGATAGTTCGAATGGCCAAGGGAGGGGCTGAAGCAACGTTGTTGCACACTAGCCTAGCCATTTTCCAGCTTCTATTTTATTGCATTGGTGACTGCGTTTTTGAGGGCTGAAGCAAAAATTTGTCAGCTATGGCATAGGATCGGTCATAACTGTGGCATAGCATTTGGTAATAACTGTGGCGCAGTTGTAACTGCTGCATGGCCAGCAGCACTGCTAGGGTTATGTCGCGGTGGCGACGACACATTCTTGTATGCAATTCTTGTGTGCATTAGGGGGGTATGTCGCGGTGGCGACGGCACATTCTTGTATGCATTAGGGGGGAGCTTCGCCCCCTTTGCAATCCCCCTTTGCCGTAGGTCGCAGTCCAAAACGCTTCGCTGAACTGCTCCAATGCGGCAGCAGATCAACGATGGTAGTGCTTCGCTCTCTATATCTAGACGTGCCTAACCGCGGCTTTAACCGTATTGGTTAGAACAACACTTAGTTGGTACACAGGCTATGTTTTTCGATTCTCTGTTAGGCCAAATGATATAGAGACAGCTTGCGGTAGAGGGTTGAAAGGGCGATGCCAAGGCTGGTTGCGGTTGCTATTTTGTCGCCTTGGTGATGCTCTAACGCTGCCAATATGTGTTGTTTTTCCACCGTTTCTAATTGCAGTAGTGGGTCGTTGCAATGGGGCTGGCTACAGGCAGAGGTGAGCTCTGCTGGCAGGTCGCTCTCTTCAATCCATTCACTGTTACAAAGGGCAACGGCATATTCTATGGTGTTGGCCAGTTCACGAACATTGCCGGGCCAACTGTAATCCATTAAGCGTTTTACAACACAGCGGGATAAGCCAATAATATTGCGTTCCATACTTAGGTTAAACTTAAGCAAAAACAGATTGGCAATAGGTACAATATCTTCTCTTCGTTCGGCTAAGTTTGGTACGTTGAGCTCGATCACACGAAGCCGATAAAATAGATCTTGCCTGAAGTTTCCTTTATTTACTTCTTCACTTAAATTTCGGTTTGTCGCAACAATAACTCGCACGTCCAAGCTGCGGCTAATATTTTCACCAATCCGCTTAACCTCTTTTTCTTGCAATACACGCAGTAGCTTTACCTGCATATTTAGGCTGGTTTCGCCTATTTCATCGAGAAAAATAGTACCGCCGTTGGCTTCTTCAAATAGGCCCGTTCGTGCTTTGTCGGCGCCGGTAAATGCGCCTTTGGTATGGCCAAATAGCTCTGCTTCGAGCAATGTTTCGCTTAACGCACCGCAGTTTACTGAGATAAAAGGCCCGTTTGAGCGCGATGACGCTTGGTGCACATAACGACTGATGTGCTCTTTACCAACACCGCTGCTGCCGCTCACCAAAACCGTTGCATTTACTTGAGCAGCCCTGCTAGCGATGTTGATAAGTTTGGTCATGTTGGGGCTGCGGGCGATAAAACCGGGGATTGGATCTATTGGGTTTTCGAGCAGTGACAGTTCCTGTTTACGGGCGCTTAGGCGTTGCTCTAGCTCCTTAATATGGCGCTCTTGTTCGTCCAATGCTTTGCGGCTGCTGTCCATTTCAAAGTAGGGCAGATGGCTGTCTAAACGCCCGTCCCAGCGCTCTTTAAAGCGGCCTTCCATCTCACAATAGGGATCACCTTTTGCAACGCATTTGGTCTCTATAAAGTAGACCTCGCGGTTGTGCTTAAAGGTTTCATAACCACTGGCAAACCCAACTAAGGTCCAGCACACGCATTCATTGGCTGGGCCAATAAGGTTTAGGTGTTGTTCTACTTCAAAGGAGTTTTCCATTTCCGACCGAATCAACGGTTGCTCGCCTTCGCCATCGGTCATCTCAAGTTTAGTGGTGTTCACTAAACCCAATAGTTGGTGCAGGTATTCACCACCGTGGCCACCATCCAGTACTTCCGGGAAATCACTCTTAATCATCTGCGCCGTGCGCCAGCCATGGGCAAAGCCAAACCGAGTGAGTACTTTTCTGGTTTTATGGTAACCAAAGGTATCAAGCAGCTCTTTGCGCAACAGGCCTTGTGAAAGCGCATCGAAAATAAGTACTCGTTGTTGCATAAAATGAACCGACGCATCTTTGCTCGAGTGGCTTAATAAACTGCTTAGTGATAACTCTTCGATTTTCATTCTTTACCATTTTTGTTTTCAGAATGTGGAATTCCGTTTTTCGGAAATGAAATTCCTATTGTCGGAATTAAATCAGTAAACCAACAAGATAACTGAGAGGGTGATCAATAATTCTTGCTGAAAAAAGTTGGCATGCGGTTTGCGATTACTCAGTTAAGCGAAATGCTTAAATGAACTAACTGAGGAATAAACGATGGATGATAATAAGAATATCGAAAATAATTCTCGCCGTAGCTTTCTGAAGGGCGGCGCCGCTGCTGGTGCGGTTGCTGTTGCAGGTGTTGTACCTGGTGTTGCATTGGCTTCTGGTGGCGATGTTATTGGCCACCCTGCAGAAGAGGGGCATAAATGGAGCTGGGAACAACCAGTAGAGCCTATCCCTGCGCGCCACATTAAAAAAGAGGTTGATACCGACGTACTGGTTATTGGTGCCGGTCTTGGTGGTTTGTCTGCAGCAATCTCTGCCCGTGAACTGGGGGTAAAAGTTGACCTAATTGAAAAGAATAAATTCCCAGCATTTCGCGGTGGTCACATCACTGCGGTAGACAGTAGCCTGCAGAAGAAAATGGGCATTGAAAATGATTCGCGCCAGATCATCCGTGAGTTGGTGTACTGGGCTCAGGGCCGAGTTGATGAAGAGTTGATCCGTACCTTCTTTGCCAAAAGTGGTGCTGCGATGGATTGGGCCATCGACATGGGTAAGAAACACGATCTCGACGTAACCATGTGGGAAGGTTACTACAAGGGCCCAGACTACACTGAGCAGCCGGTAACACACTTCTTCCACGAGAAGGGCGCTGAACTGTCTTACCTATATGGTAACTCTAAAGGCATTGGTAACGCGGCATTGGTTCCGGCAATGGAAAAAGAAGCGCGCGCTCAAGGCGTGGATATTCACTACAAAACCCCATCAGTGCAGATCTTGCGTGATGAGCAGGGCAACACCGTTGGTGTTATCGCCGGTAAGAAAGGCAAATACACCAAGTTCAACACCAGCAAAGTAATTATTGCTACCGGTGACTACGCCTCTAACCGCGAAATGATGCAACGCTACGACCCATTCGCACTGCAAGCTGATGCGCAGATCTACTTCCCGAATAAGTGCAACACTGGCGACGGCATGATTCAAGCGATGCAGGCTGGTGGCGCGATGCAGCAGCACGAACCACACGCAGCGGTTATTCACCTCGAAGCTGGTGCCGCAAGTTATGGCTTCTTGCACGTAAACGCTAATGGCGATCGTTTCAAAAACGAAGATGTGAACACCCAATCTAAGAGCTGTACCAAAGAGCTACAGCCTGATGGCATTGCATGGACTATTTACGATCGCGATTGGGCGGATCAGGTTAAATCACAGGTAGACGCCAACCTTGCAGGTGGCCTGTTCTACGGCCAAATGTGGCAACCGTGGGGCAAAGGTTTCAACAAAGAGGTTGAGATTGAAACCCAAGCGGCGCACATCAACGATGGCAAGGTTGTGGTAGCAAACTCGATTGCGGAGTTAGCAGACAAAATGGGCGTACCAGCAAAACAGTTGGAACAGAACGTTGCCCGCTACAACGAGCTGTACGAACTGCAAAACGACGTGGATTACGGTAAACGTAAAGAGCTACTGACTCCAATCGGTAAGCCTCCTTACTACGCCGGTAAGTTGGCTTCCACGGTACTGACTATGTGTGGTGGTTTGAGTACCGATTCTTCGCTGTTGGTACGTGATGAGAACCGTAAGTCTATCCCTGGCTTATACGTGGTTGGCGCCGCGCAAGGGGAGTTCTTTGCGAACGATTACCCAACCATTTGTCCGGGTATCGGCCATGGTCGCTGTCTGACCTTCGGTCGTATGGCGGGCATTATGGCTGCCGGTGGCGATGTAGATAAGCTGCTTCCTTCCATCATGGTTTAACCCCATCGAGCCACCAATCATCACGATTGGTGGCTCAGCCACCTACCTCAAAGGTCTATTAATGAAAACCTCTCTATTCAGATTGGGGATGGCTTCCGCTGCCTTATTGCTAAGCCAAACCGCATTAGCTAGCGACGATTGTGCTGGTGAATGTCACATTATCAAACCCTATGTAGCAAGCATTAACCAACCCAATTGGCTGGCGGGAAAACACGTTGCGGTTGGGCTGGAATGTATCGATTGCCATGAGCAGGATGAACAGATCCGCCAAGACGAACAGCGTGCCTACGCCGCAGGTGAATACGACGACCCAATGTGGGAGCGAGAGTTTGAGGATGACTTCTGTTTGCGTTGTCACGAAGGCGGCGCTGCACTGATTGAAGCGACCCAATCGTTGCACCACAAGTGGAACCTTAATCCGCACGAAAACCATCAAGAAGCAGAGTGTTACCTCTGTCATAACGCCCATCGTCCGTCGACGTTTATCTGTTCAGAATGCCACCACGCTGAGTGGGAAGAGCGCTTGCCGGAAGGGTGGGAAGTACAGCACTAAATCAACGCACTAAATCAACGCACTAATACTAACAACCAATAGTTAGGAAATAATGATGAAAACGATCTCAGTCTCCGCTGTCGCTTTGGCAACATTGTTTGCTTTGGCTCCGACGGCACAAGCGTCCACCTCTGGCTCCCATTACTCCATTGCAACTGAAGGGGTAGAAGCGGGTACGCCCCCACCACCGGGTTATCACTACCGGATGTACAACTCGTTCTACAGTGCCGACACCTTAAATGATGCCAATGGTGACGAAATTGATAACGGTTTTGACATCGATGTATACGCCCAAGTACATCGTTTTATTCACGTTACTGACAAGAAAATTTTCGGCGCTAACTACGCCTATAACGTGTTGATACCAATGGTTGATAAAGACATGAGTATTGATGCTGCAGGGATTGATGCCAGTGAGTCTTTTCAAGTTGGAGACATCATTCTCGAGCCGTTGGCGTTGTTTTGGTACACCCCTCGTTGGGATGCCATTTTAGCTGTTGCGGCCATTCTCCCTACCGGTGATTACGACGCCGATAACCCTGCCGCGATTGGAATGGGGTATTGGTCGGCGATGGTAACTGCCGGTGGTACTTACTTCCTTGATGACCAACGAGGCTGGAGCGTTAGCGTTCTAACTCGAACCCTTTACAACGGTGAACAAGACGACACCAACATTACCCCAGGCATGGAGTTTGTGGTTGAGGCAGGCATCGGTAAAAACATCGTTGTTAATGATAAGTGGATGGTACGCCCGGGCGTGAGCTTAGCGGCGTCGTGGCAGATCAGCGACGACGATATCGATGGCGATAATCCATTCAACGCTGGCATTGATGAAGACGACCACAAGCAGGTGTATGGCTTTGGGGTTGAAATGAACGCGATGTATATGCCGTGGTTACTGCAGGCCAATATTCGTTATGGCTCTGACTTTGGTGCAGAAAGCAACGCTGAAGGGGACTGCATCAACTTAACCTTTACTAAATCGTTTTAAGCGCAACGGGCTGGAGCGTTGTGCTCCAGCCTCTGCGTTATGAGCAATACACATAACTCACTAACAATAATCAGTACTAATGCGTTGATTTGGTGTTGTTCTGCCACGCCAAGTAATCCAATCGGACGTCAATAACGGTTGCGCAACGGCGCCAACAAATTAACGTTAAGGAACAAAAATATGAGCAAGTCTGGGTCACAAGAGTCAGCTCTTCAACCAACGGTTGATAGACGTAATTTTATGAAGATGTTGGGGGCGGGCGCAGGTGCCGCCGGTGCATTCACCATTGCCGGTAAATCGTTTGCCAGCATGGATGAAGCGATGAAGTCGCCTTACGCCGAACGCAACCTACCGTGGTGGGTAAAAGAGGTCGATGAGCCAACAATTGAAATGGATTGGGACAACATGGAGGTGTTTCCCGGGGTGCATCAAACCCTATTTAATCCAAATTCATGGGACAACCCAGAAGAGTGGGTTGCGGCCCGTGATTCAAACATTGCCAGCACCACTGAAAAAGTAAGAGACAACGTACCGGGCTACTCACTGCGTGACCGTGCGTTAGCCGATGCCAACTGTTGGGGCTGGGGCACCAATACCTCAGTTAAGCCGTCTTGGACCGGCCCTGAGGTACAGGCAATCGATAGCTGGGAACACCCAACCATGTTCTACACCCCAGAGCAGTGGGGGGTGGAACGCTATGAAGGAACCCCTGAGGAAAACGCTAAGATGCTGCGCGTAGCAGGGCGAGTGCTTGGTGCGGCCGATATGGGCTTTGTTAAGTTAACTGAAAAAACCAAGAAGCTGCTGTATGGCAACATCCGCTTTGAAGATGTCGAGCGTGGCTATGATCCGGGCGATGGCACCGTGGTGTTACCGAACAAGGATTTGTGGGTTATCTGTGCTGTGATCCCGCAGAGTTTGTGGATGGCACAATACACGGACCGCATGAGCTGGGCAGCTGCCAACACTGCGGCGTATTCTCGCGCCAACATCTATTCAAACCGAATCAACGTGTTTTTACGTGGTTTGGGCTACCAATATTACGGCGGCGATACCGGTGCTATTGGCCGCAGTGTGCCGTTTGGGGTGCTGGCGGGGTTGGGTGAGGCTGGTCGTGCTGGGATCTTGGTTAGCCCGCAATGGGGTACCAACTTCCGAACGGTAATGTTAACCGTGACCGATCTACCGCTGGCGGAATCGAAGCCGATCGATGCCGGTATTTTTGAGTTCTGTAAGGCCTGTAAAAAGTGCGCTGAGATGTGTCCGTCAGAAGCGATCCCTATGGATGACGAACCAACCTGGGGCGGCGACAAACCATGGCAGGCGAAAGGGTACAAGGGTTGGTATCAAGACGCGAAGAAATGCTACTCGTACATGTTAGGCGGCGATCCCGATTGCAGCCGCTGTCAGGCGGTGTGTCCGTTCACTAAATACGATGAAGCGGTAATGCACGACTTGATTCGCATCTCTATTTCTAAAGCGCCGCTGCTTAACGACGCGATTCGTAAGATGGACGATGTCTTTGGTTACGGTGAAGAGCCGGCAGCCGACAAATCACCGTGGGATGTCGACCATATGGATATCCCACTGTTTGGTTTAGATAAATCACGCTCATAATAAGAAGGAAAATAGTATGCGTATTATCAGCTGGAACTGGTTCTGGTATGTGTTGCTCGGTTTTATCATGGGCGGCGGTGCGGTGTATTTATACACCTTAATAAAGCAGCAATGCGCTGGATTTAAGTGGTATGAATTTACCGTCACCTGCATTGCTTTCTTTGCCTTTATGTTGATGGGACAAACCTTTATTGCCTCGTTAAATGAGGGCCATCCACGGGTTGCATGGTTAACCATCGTGTTTATGGGGCTGCCAATTTTCGTTATGGCCGTAGGCGTTGTTCGTTCATACCGTGGCCGGTTAAGCGCAAACCGTAACCTGTAATAGTGAAGCCGTTGGAACCCGCCTCAGAGCTGGCGGGTTCCAACAGCGAGAGACCGTAAATCTAATGATGTAGAAAGCCTATGCAAGCAGAAGCGATTGCAAAATCGGCTGTAGAAAAGTCGAAATCAACCGAGCCAACGCCACAGCGTTGCAGCCGCATGTCAGGTTGCCAACCAGCCAACAAACCGAGAGTGTCCAATAAAAAGCGTAAAGAGCGCCACTTAGCGGCACTAACCATTGTATTACTTATCGCCGTGTGGATTTTGGGGCTATATCGCGAGAGTACCGACATCGAGCCCTACCTTTACCAAACCATGCCACAAGCGCAACGCCTTGAAGCAACCGCCAATGGCAATTTTGCGGGCTATCGCGGTGAGCAATTACTCGGTTATGTCACCATTGGTCAGGGCAGTGGTTACGGCGGCCCAATGCACCTCGCCGTTGCGATTAACCTTGAAGGCAGTGTTACCGGTATCGAGGTCGTTCGCCATTTAGAAACCCCGGCGTGGTTTGAACGGGTTAACCGCAATGCATTGGTATCGCGCCTATTTGATAAAAGCTATGCCGACCCCTTTGCACTGGGTAACGATGTTGACGGTTTAGCTGGTGCAACCTATACCTCGCGCGGGCTCGCTGACGCCGTCGCCGATGCGAGCCGACGTATTGCGGCACAGGAGCTTCAATTTAGGGTTGCGCCAACGCCCGCCGCCACGGTCGAGTTTGGTTTGCCAGAGTTAACGCTGTTAGCGCTGTTTGCCCTTGGGATCATCGGCCGGCGGCGTTCGTTCCGCCACACCAAAAAGATGCGGTGGCTATGCATGCTGAGCGGCATGGTGATGCTTGGCTTCGTTTACACCAATCCACTTACCATCTCGATGCTGAATAAAATGTTGCTGGGGTTCTGGCCAGATTGGCACACCCACCTGTATTGGTACATGTTGCTCGGTGGGGTGATCTTTTCACTCACCGCAGTGAACAAAAACCCATATTGCGAATGGATTTGTCCGTTCGGTGCGGCGCAAGAATGCATGGGGAAGGTAGGTGGGGCTAAGGCGCATAACGCCCGTCGATTTCAAACCCAGTTAATGTGGTTGCAACGCAGCTTAGCTTTGTTCGCTGTTATTGTGGCGCTGTTGTACCGCAACCCAGGGCTCTCAAGTTACGAGGTCTTCGGCACGCTGTTTGATCTCGAAGGCAATGTGCCTCAGTTCATGTTGTTGGGCTTAGTACTGTTGGTTGCGATGTTTGTGCATAGACCGTGGTGTCGGTATCTATGCCCGATTAAACCCATTGAAGCCTTTATCAAAGTGATTCGAAGTTGGACTAAAGAGTTATGGCAGAACCTAAGCCTGAAAAGAAAAGCCTAGTAGAGCCTCTACTTATCCTGTTTATTGTTATTTGTGCTGGGTTGATCGTATTCGATATTGGTACAAATTTATTGTATGAGCTGCACTACGCCGAGGAGATGAAGGCAGCAACGAACGCTTCATGAGGTAGCGCTTCAGTCAGTGGCACTGGGCTGGTGACGCTGGGTGCTATGCAGTGCGTTACGCCATTGTTGGTAGTGCCTAGCAAAACGAAACTGGGAATGGCCTGTGGCCTTCCCTTTTTTGTTGGGCGCATATCGAGCTAAGCAAAGGTGGTAGCTTGCAGATCCACTTGGGCGCTTATGAAGACCACATTGCGGCGTGAATGATGGAGCAGGGCGCTGATGAGATGGATTACAGCCTATCGCTTATTGATGCTCACAATGCAGGCGCCGCTAACGAACCGAACCACGGCCACAAGGCCATCGATTTAACGTTGAATTAGCAGATGTCTAGGCGCTTAATTAGGCTGTGTACCAATTAAGTGTTGCTCTTTTCAAGGCTGTTAAAGCACTGGCTAGTCGAGTCGCGATACAAGGGTAAAGCACTACCGCTATTGGTCTGCTGCCGCATTGGAGCAGTTCAGCGAAGCGTTATGGACTGCGACCTAAGGCAAAGGGGGATTCCAAAGGGGGCGAAGCTCCCCCCCCCTAATACACACAAGAATTGCACACAAGAATGTGCCGTTGGCACCGCGACATCCTCACCTAAAAGCACCGCAATCGGTGAAGCCGAAGGCATAAGCTAAACTTCAACAGCTAACTACGACACAGCGTTTAATTAGCAGCACCTGTGAGGGTTTAGGTACGGCCAGTTACCGCCTCGATTTGTTAGAAGCACAGCAAGCCGAAGCATGGTTAGCTTTGTTGGAGCCAATCTAACTGAACAGAGCAATGGCGATTTGCTCTCTAAGCCATTACTGCCACTTGAAGCGCCAGCCGGCAATAACCAGCGAGCCGATAGTGATGGCGGTTAATACCAGCAGATGGTCGCCAATGGCGACAAGGTTGGCACCGTCGATGATGATGGCGCGGTTGGCGTCGTTAAGGTGGGTCAGCGGCAGGAAATCAGCAATAATTCTTACCCACGGTTTACTGCCCTCTAGCGAGAACCATATTCCCGATAGGAACATCATTGGCCACGACAAGAGGTTAAGTACGCCATTGCCAAACTCTTCTGAACGAGTTGCACTGGCAACCAATAAGCCGATGCTGATCATCGCTGCGGTGCCCAAGGTCATGGTAACTAGCAACAGCAGCGGATTACCAACAGGACGAATATCAAAGATAAGCGCGGCAACCACAAACACCACGGTTGCGGTAGCAACAATTGCCAGCAGCCGTGACAGCATTTGTGACGCTAAGAATTGGTAGGCGCCAAGTGGCGTAACCTGCAACCGCTTTAATACGCCGCTACGGCGATAGCGGATGACTACATAGCCAACACCATAGAGGGCGGAGAACATCATGTTCATACCGATGATGCCAGGCAACAGCCATTCGACGTGGCGCACTGCGCTGCCGCTGATGATTTGTTTACTAAGCGCTGGAGCTTTGGAATGCACCAGTTGTTCGACTATGTCGCCGCGGGCGCTGTCAGGGTTAACCCAATAGCCTTCCTCGGTAACAGCCAAATCAACCAAGTGTCGCGCCACTTTGTGTTGGGCTTCGTCGCTGCTGTCGTATTGAATAAACTCAATGTGGCGCAGTGTTTTAATCTGTTCAAGCGCAGCCGGCTGTCCAACCACTCCGATCTGATAGAGCGGCTTATCGTTGTCGTCAAAGACCAACGCTAAGGCAATAACCAAAATTAATGGAAACGCCAACGACCAACCAAGGGCGGAGCGATCGCGAACAAATTCTAGGTTACGGCTGTGGATCAGAGCGAAGAGTGCTTTCATGCGCGAAGTTGGTGGCCTGTCAGTTTTAGAAAGAGATCGTCGAGATTAGGTTTGCGGATGGTTAACCCCTGCAGCGAAATCCCGTGACGACTCAGTTGGCTTAATACCGGCTCAAGTTGATCGCATTCAATCAGCGTTTGCCCACCACGGTATTGGTGTTTCAGCTGTTGAGCTTCGCCTTGTGGTAGTTCGCCGTCGATGCAAACGATGTTTTGGTAGAACTCGTTAGCGAGCAGCTTTGCTGGGGTGTCTTCAGCAATGATTTTGCCGTGATCCATAATGGCGATGGTGTCACACAGCTGCTCGGCTTCATCCATATAGTGGGTGGTTAGCACTATGGTTTTGCCTTGCCGCTTGATGGAGTGGATAAGCTCCCAAAAATTCTGCCGGGCTTGGGGGTCAAGGCCAGTGGTTGGCTCATCAAGAAACAGCAGATCCGGTTCATTAATTAGGCTTAACGCCAACAGCAGTCGCTGCTTTTGGCCGCCCGACAGATGGAAATGCATCTGCTCGCGGATCTCCCCAAGCTGGCACAATTCAACAAGCTGCTCTAGATCGGCACTATGGCGATAAAAACTGGCAAACAGCTTGAGGCAATCAAAAACGGTTAAGTAATCCGGTAGGGTAGTCTGTTGGAACTGAATGCCAATACGTTGGGTGTAGTGTTTATCGATAGGCTTGCCAGCAAATAAAATTTGTCCAGCGTGCGGTTTGGTTAACCCTTCGAGCATCTCGAGGGTGGACGATTTACCGGCGCCATTGGGGCCTAACAACCCGAAACAACATCCCTGCTTAATGGTTAGATTAATTCCCTTTACTGCTTCGATGTCGCCGTAATTTTTCTTAAGCCCACGGGCTTGCAGCAGTGCAGTCAAACGGACATTCCTAAATATTACTTTGCGGCAAATTATCCAAATGCACCAACTAAAAACACTGGGGCTTTTAACAGTGTTTTGGCCTTTGTCCTATTTCTGTGGAGTAGCCCTAACTTCCTACTGACTGGGCTTGAGTGGCCGCCACTGGCAACGAAAAATGCGTCATTTCAGTAATGGGTATCAGCATGCGTTATTTCCGATGGTTTAGTCGCTTTTCAATAGCATTGTTGCTGTTGCAAACCCAGTTGGTTTGGGCCGAGGCACAACGAGTGGTGTCGTTGGCGCCGAACTGGAGTCATACCGTTGCTGAGGTTGGTGCCATTGAACGGTTGGTTGGGGTAACTCGCTACGCCCGCTTTCCAGCGGCTATTCCAGCCAAAGTGGAAGCAGGGGAGCTGGCTGTGGTTGGCGGTTTCACCGACATTGATGTGGACACCGTGGTTGGCTTAAAGCCTGATCTGGTGCTTACTGCCACCGGTTTGCAGCGCCAGCTAGCGCAACAATTGCGTGAGCAAGGGTTGACGGTTATCCATATGGATGAGTCCAGTTTGGACGAGATCTATCGCAAGATCGCAAAGCTAGGTGAGGCGTTGGCGCTGGCCGAAAACGCCGAAGCATTGAACGAGTCGATTCAATCTGAGTTGGCGTTGATTGCACAGCAACACACTAATACCATTCGCCCTAAGGTCTATTACGAGCTCAATTACTACTACAAATGCGTGCCGGGTAGCGACTCCTACATTACCGAATTGATGGAGTTGATTGGCGCGGAGCCTATCTTGGCTGATGGCAAAGGCATTGCCCCAATGGTGACTTGGCCGCAAGTGGTTGCCGCCAATCCAGACGTGATTTTGATTCCAACTTGGCCCGACGCACAGCCACCAGTATTTGAAGGCCCAAATGCTGGCAACGGCACCACTACCATCGATGAGGTTGCCAGTCGTGATGACGCTAATCAGGTGAGCGCGGTTCAGGCTGACGCAATTCGCTTCATTGATTCCGCTCGCACTAAACAGGCGGGGCCAAGCATCCCTGAAGCCGCCCGGCTATTAGCGCAAGCGATCTACGGCAACACCATCCTGTAACGAAAATGACGGGCACCAATCGCGGTGCCTGTCTTGTCATAAAATACGAAAAAAAAGCCGTTATTTCCCTCCCAAAACCGAAACTACTGTTAAAAGGCCCAGAGAATTCGTCATTTAATCGGGTTAGTGTCGCTGCATATTGCCGCGTCGAGTCGGCAATGTTGTTTGTAATTAAAAGAATACTAACCAACGTGTTGGCAGAGATTATGATGATGAAACGAGTTTTTGGCCTTGGAACAGCCGTGCTATTAGCACTAAGTTTTGGTTCCGTGGCAACTGCTTCTGAAGGCGATTTAGAGCTGTTGCAACAAAAGTTTTCTGCGGGAACTTACTCTAAGAAAGGCGCGGATGGCTGCATGATGTGCCACCGCAAGAACGAAACTGTTACCGCCATTTTTGCTGGTGTTCACGGCGATGTGAATAACAGTAAGGGCCCAATGGCTGGCCTGCAGTGTGAGGCATGTCACGGCCCACAAGGCAAGCACCGCGGCAAAAACGAGCCAATGGTTACCTTTGGTGACGACGCTGCCCTTACCGCTGAGATGCAAAACAGCATTTGTATCGCTTGTCACCAAGACAGCGAGCGCATGGCATGGCACGGTTCTGCTCACTTCCAAGAAGATGTTGCTTGTGCCGATTGTCACCAAATCCACGTAGCTAACGACCCAGTACTCAAATCTGCCGGCCAAACTGCTCAATGTGTAAGCTGCCACAGCAAAGCTAAAGCAGACATGAACAAGCGCTCTGCTCACCCAATCAAGTGGGATGAGATGACCTGTTCTGATTGTCACAACCCGCACGGTGCCATGGGCCCAAGCGCGCTGAATGAAATCACGGTTAACAACACCTGTTACAGCTGTCACGCCGATAAGCGTGGTCCTAACCTGTGGGAACACCAGCCAGTAATCGACGATTGTTCTAACTGTCACGATGCCCACGGCTCTGTAAACGAAAACCTGCTTAAGACCCGCGTACCAATGTTGTGTAAACAATGTCACAGCGAAGATGGTCACCCAAGCGTTGTACCTGGTGGTAACGGCAGCATTCAGACTGCTGGTCAAGGTTGTTTGAACTGTCACAACCAGATCCACGGTTCTAACCATCCCCAAGGCCAAGCGTTTCAGTTCTAAAGGATAAGATAATGAAAACAAAACTAACTTTAGTGGCTGCATCGCTATTGGCGTTGAGTGGCCCAGCACTTGCTTTTGATTTTGGTGTGAACGCGGCGAAAACCGACACCATTAACAATGCTAAGTGGCAATGTAAGAAATGCAGCACCGACGCTGGTGCACAAGGCTCCGTTGGCTTGGCTGTTGGCTCGGTTGATAGTTCCGATGACCATGCCGCTAACGCCTTTGGCGATGACGATGGTTTTGCTGGTGCGGTAAACGCCGATTACTCAGCAACCACCGATGGTGGCGTACGTCATCGTCTCATCGCCGATGAGCTTGGCTCAAAGCGCGGTGACGCCTCTATTAAGGTAAGTCAGCCAGGCGCATGGGCCGTGGAAGCCTCGTACGACAAAAAGTACAAGGTGAACGCGACCGACGTGCAAAGCGACCTAACCGTTGCTGGCGGAACCTTAGTTCGTCAAGACAACTTGGTTGAGCAAGACCTTGAGATTGAGCGGGAGAAGCTAGGGTTTAACGCTAAGTACCTGATTGGCCAATTCGGTACCTTTGTTGAGTTAAGCCAAGAAAGCCGTGAAGGTAACAAAGCCTCAAGCATCACCAGCGGCGCATACAGCTATGCCCAAAACATGGTGGCAGCGATTGATTCTGACACCGTTAATGTTCGTGCTGGCGTAAACGCAACCGGTAAAACTTGGTTTACTGAGCTTGGTTATCAAGCCAGTTGGTTTGAGAACAACGCTAAGGCGCTGAGCTTTGCTGACGCCCAGTTCCCATCACAAGCTGGTGCGGTAGATAACACTGCGTACACC
The DNA here is from genome assembly GCF_012295575.1 of Ferrimonas lipolytica. Lineage (NCBI taxonomy): Bacteria > Pseudomonadati > Pseudomonadota > Gammaproteobacteria > Alteromonadales > Ferrimonadaceae > Ferrimonas > Ferrimonas lipolytica. The sequence continues at coordinate 1,047,496 of NZ_CP051180.1, forward strand.
ATTTACGCCAGCGGCTTCTACAATCTTGGCCGAACCCAGATTGCTGGTCGTTATGCCATGGGTGAAATGGAGCAAGATTCTGGTTTGGTGAGCCTAACGGGCATGCCAGCTGGCACCAACAGTGTTGATGTTAAAGTGGATACCACCGATGCCAACCTGCGGATTAACAGCCGCGTTGCTCGTCGTCTTAACCTGAACGCCAGCTTCGACTACTCCGATCGTGACAACGATTCTCAGTGGTACGACATCGAGCAGTTCAGCTTTGACGACGTAAGCGGCGAAGTGAAATCCACCACTGCGGTTGATATCACTCGTGCCACCTACAAGTTTGGCGGTAACTACCGTATTGCGACTGGCCACAAAGTTAAAGCCGGTGTTGAGTACGAGAACATTGAGCGCAGCGAAGGCCAGCGTGAAGAGACCGACGAAACCAAACTGTGGGCCAGCTACAATCTATCTGCATTCGAACTGTGGGACTTACGCCTGAAAGGGGTTTACTCCGAGCGTGACGGTTCTGATTTCGAGTCCAACGCAGCTACCTCATCTGAACAAAATGAGTTGATGCGTAAGTACAACCTTGCGGATCGTAACCGTAGCGAAGTAGTCCTTGAAGTAAGCCACAATCCACTGCAAAACCTAGCTATCGATCTGCGCAGCTTCTACGCATTAGATGACTACGAAAGCGTTGAAGTGGGTTTGGTTGAGTCTAAGAATTACGGCTATGATTTAAGTGTTAGCTACCAACCAACCGCGACTGTAGTTGTGGATGTGTATGGTGGTTACCAGTGGATCAACAATGATCAACTTGGCAGCACCAACAACTCTTACGCCGAATGGTCAGCACAGTCTGAAGATGAGTTTGGTTTTGCTGGTGTTGAGATGAACTACTCGGGCCTTGCCGATTGGGGCATCTTACTGGGCGCACAATACGATTACGCTCGCTCTTTGAGCAACAGCTACAGCAGCTCTGCGGATTACTTGGGTGACTATGAGTCGACCACTCACAGTGCCAAGCTAACCGCGAGCTACGCGCTAACTGAAGCAGCAACCGTTGGATTGTTGTACCAGTACGAGCGTTATGAAGACAGCGACTACGCGGATATAGCGATTGAAAACTATCCGGGTGATGGCGTTTACGGTTTAACCACTTTGGGTTACCTAAGCCAGAACTACAACGCGCACATGATCATGGCGACGTTTAGTTACGCTCTGTAAAGAATTTGGTTTTTTTTAAACCAAATAACCCCTGCTAGGGTAAAGGCCACTTTCGTTTCGTAAGTGGCCTTTTTTTTGACTGTGTACCAACTAAGTGTTGTTCTTTCCAAGGCTGTAAAGCACCGGCTAGGCGAGTGTTGCTACAAGGGGAAAGCACAATCGCCGTTGGGTTTCTGCCGCATTGGAGCAGTTCAGCAAAGCGTTTGGGACTGCGGTCTAAGACAAAGGGACGATTGTAAGGGACGATTGCAAAGGGGGCGAAGCTCCCCCGCTAATGCATACAAGAATTGCATACAAGAATGTGCCGTCGCCACCGCGACATCCGCCCCTAAAGACTATTGCGACCGCGGGAGCCAATATTGCTCGTTGGCTTTAAGATCGCTGCTGACAATATATTAATATCGCCAAAGCATGAGCCGTAAGGTGAATTGCTGGGACAATGCCTGCGTCGAGAGATTGTTTCATTCGCTAAACGTCGAGGCTACCTAATATAAACCCATCATGGATCGTGAAACCATGCGGCAGGCCGTATTTGAGTAGATTGAGGATGATTACAACAGAACGAGAAGGCACAACCCTCCTAGCTATCTCAGCTCAGAAAACAATGAACTAAAGAATAGTGCTTAGTCCGGTGTCGACTTTGACCGGATCAAATTGCTCCACAACGCCCCCTGAATTGATTGACCTTCTGAATGTTTAAATTCTCGAATTTATAATAAGTGACCATTTTAAAACTGCAGTTTGATTAATTGGTAAGATTTATAGTGTCGGTAATATAAATTTTCGATCTGAACTCCCAATTACTTGACTTTATGTTAATGCTGATTTTTAGATTTTACACTCTAAGTAAATAAATCATTTTATATTTTAGTTAATAGATAGGCCGCTTAATAGGCTTAATTAAGCGGCCTTGTATGTTAAACCTCGTTTAGGTTTATGATATATCCTTCGGCACTTCCAGATGCTTTAGCATTAGGGTTGGCACTGATGAACAGATTGGGGGTAGTTATCGAAACCGATGGCAGTGGAGCGGTATCAGCTCTTGCTGCATTAGGGTATTTTGAAATCATTTCATCCACTGTACCAAAGTCGAGTGCTCGCTGAGTACAACTAGCAACACAGTACGGTTGTTTGCCTTGCGCAAGTCGATCACTGCAACCATCGCACTTAGTCATTACTTGGCGAGCCGTATCAAGTTGCGGAGCATCATAGGGACACGCCTGAGCGCAGCTACCGCAGCCAATACACACCGATTGATCGATTTTAACTAATCCATCACTAGCTTGCTTGTACATCGCGCCTGTAGGGCATGCCTTGACACATACCGGCTCACTACAGTGATTGCAACCAACGGAGGTATAATACCCAAATACTGTTGTAGTAAATGTATTATCGCCGTTATCGACACACCCGCCACCAACGTATTCATAAACGCGTCTCGGGATTTCACCAATATTGGCATCGGATTTTGATTTGCACGCAATGTGGCATGCTTTACAGCCATTACACTTGGTTTGGTCAAAGTGAAATGCCAATTGGGTTTTATCAGTCATGTCTTTGACTCCCTTTATACTTTACGAATGTTGATTCGGCAGTTGGCAACGCCAGTACCTTTTTCAATCGGTGAGTTATAGTCGTGTGAGGTAAGCGCGTTTGAGTTGCCTCCGGTGCAGGTACCGTTCTCAGGGTTGAAACGCAATCCTTGTCCAAGCCCGACGACGCCTTGCATGACCCGCGGAGTAACCTTGGCTTCAACTTGGGTTTTACCTCGAGGTGATTCGATCTCGATCATGTCGCCACTGCTAATGCCTCGAGCTGCAGCATCTGTAGGGTTGACCCAAGCGGCTGGGCTCATCGCCTCTTTTAACCAGGTGCTTTGATATTGTGTGTGCACATGAGCTTTGGTGTGATAACCGCAAAGTTGAAGAGGGAAATCATCCAAAGCTTCATTGCTGTCCAAGTAGGATTCTGGACCCACCATAAATTTTGGAATGGCGTTAATGTAACCACCGGAATCCTTTGGCCAGTAATCCGGGATTTCACTGATTTCGGCGAACTCTCTGAGCGAATGAGAGTAGATGTCAATTTTGCCGGTTGGTGTTTCAAGTGGCTCGGTGCCATATTGCACGTAATCCCAGTAACCTACGTGCCAGCGGGCGGATTCATCGCTATCTTCCACTGGATGGGCCCACTTAATCATCTGCTTCTCTTTCATCTCAGCCCAGGTTTCTGGCATGTAAGAGTGAAGATCAGGGCGGATCATGCGGGTGAAGTTGTAGGTTGCCTCAAGAGATTCCTCGTCGTTGCTGCAGCCTGAGCTGTATACGTCGTCAATACCCATTCGCTTAGCGATCTCCAAGCAGATCTCAAAGGTGGATTTCACATTGCCAACGGGTTCGATGCCTTGGGTAGCTATAAGGAAGCCCATGGCGCCGTTGTTCATGTTGGTTGATGCAAAGTCGTCGCGTTCATACATGGTGCTGTCTGGCAAGATGTAGTCGTTGACATACATCGAAGGCGTCAGGTGAGTGTCGATGGTTACGATCAGTTCCACTTCCGCGGGATCTGACAGCAGCTCACGGATCTTATGGGTATCACCCGCTTGGTTAAATGGGTTACCGCCACGAACAAAGAGGGCTTTGAGATTTTGGCCGATAACGCCATCGCCACTTTCATCGAGATCTGCTGGATCCAGCACCACGTTATCTTTGATAACGCTCATGGTTTCGCCTTCACGGACCAAGCGTGGCCAAGCGTGATAATTGACACTACAGGTGATTGGGTTTGGTACTAGAGGGGGAAGCGAGAACATGTATCCTTTAGAATCAGGCAATTCTCCGGTGCTGTTACCGCGATTACCTACTGCGCCAACCAATAGGGCGAGCGTGGTGACTGAGCGTGCATTATCCTCACCGGTTAGCTGACGTTGCACCCCCCAACCAGCAACGACATAAGGGTTTTTAGCTGCTGCGAGCTGTTCGGCAGTGGATTTGATCACCGACTCTGGTACGCCACTGATTTTGGCTGCCCAGGCTGGGTTTTTGGCGACACCATCTTTGAGACCAAGAATATGGCCTCGATACGACTCTTCCTCAGTTACTGCAGGCAGAATACGATTATTGTCGTGGGGACTGATCATCTCCTCTTCAGCAAAAAAACCGTAACATTTTTCACGCAGATAGGACTCGTTGATCAGGTTGTTTTCGATAAGGTGATAGGCCATACCCTCGATGAGTGCGGCATCGGTGCCTGGGCGGACAAAGTGGAATTCTTGTTCGCGGCCTAAACAACTATCGGTGTAGCGTGGGTCAAAGACCACCATCGGCTTACCCTCAACCACGTGGTTGTATTCGAACCCAAGTCCGCTTCCGCTGGCATTGACCTCAAGCGGGTTAAAGCCGAACGACAGTATAAAGTCACTGTTCTGGATCTCCACGACGGAGGAGAAATCTCGCTCATGGCGGAACTTACCGAACACGTAGCCCATGATGCGTTCGACCTGCGAGAAGCTCATTGCGCTGAATGGGGTGATGCATCCGCCTGCTGCACAAAGTAAATTGTCTACCCAAAAAATAGAGTGGCTACCGCCATGGTTAGTGCCGGTTCCACGCATGACGGCCTTAGGTCCGTAGTTTTCATAGACTGCAGAAAGCTTTTCGGCGATTTCATCGAAGGCTTGTTCCCAACTGATCTCGACATAGCTGTCTTTATAACCGCGAGGCCCGACTCGTTTCAGTGGGTTCTTAATTCGCTCGGGCGCATAGATTTTTTGAGCCGCAGACATGCCTTTGGCACAGGGACGATGCTGACGAATATCGAAGCCATCTTCATAGAAATCTTCTTGCTCGATGCGATTTAATACGCCATCGCGGCTGATTACCTTAAATGCGCAGGTCGCAGCGCAGTTTGCTTCGCATGCCGAAAGTGTTTCGACTTCAGCTACCTCTGGTATTGTGGGTACTGGCTCATCGTTACTTTTACTGCCACAAGCGGTGACACAGCTAACAGTACCTGTGGCGGCACTGAGTTTTAAGAAGTCTCGTCTTTGCATAAATAGTTTCCTTTTTAAAATTTGTTAGAGTTATATCAAGGGCTGCTTCACGTAATTAAATGTGTAGCCTGAAATTATTTGATAAATACAACATTCTTCGAGCATTATGACGCCTGAATAACTTGTGAGCTTTGGGTGTGATTTAAATCGATATGAATAAATTATTTACTTATATATTTCTACTCTTGATGGGGTTAATTTACGACGTCTTGCTAATGCGTTTAACAGCTCACTTGTCAGCATTGCCATTCCTCGATAAAATCCGCTATTAGCGTGAATATCGATACACTCTAGCAAGCGATTTGACCACGGCAGTAGATGAACACTCAGTAGCTTGTCCAACGCCGTTAGTTGATTGTTATTTAGTAACTCTGAGATAACTCCAAGCATCAGACCTATATGGTCATAGGGTTGATTTTTATCTAAGTTAATTTCAATCTGCCAAGATCTTAAGAAGCGTGTGTAGGCTACGCAGGTAGCGCCAAATAGCAGATTCTCTTTATCCGTATAGACGCTGCCCCAAGGGTAGGCTTTCATCGCGCCAGGGCCGATGAATAAACTATAGTAATCTCGCTCAATCTCTTTATCTGACATAGTTAAAAGAGAACGTTTGATAAGCTCAATTGCAAGGTTGTGTCTCTCCACTGAACCCATTGTGGGCCAGCTGTTTAAAAAAACAGGTTCGCGGAAATTTGCGAGGAACTCCGGAGTGGGTTTGATAAAATATAGGTTATGCAAAATACCACTAATTGCCGAAGCATAATTGATAAATTGTGAGTTATTCATTTATTATCCGATTCTGTCATTGCACAGTTAATTAACTAATTTTCATCTTGCCGATGAATCATTTTCTGATTAAGCGGCTCGATGAGTTAATATGCTTCATATCTATTTGGGTGTTTAGTTGTTGCTAAACCTCAGTTTCATTAAGAACCTGGCCTTCAAGGCTGCCACTAACTTTGGCGCTTTTATTTGGTGTAATTAGTAGGTTCGGTTGGGTTATCTCAGATGCTGGCAATGGTGCAATACTGCTGTCAGATGCATTTGGATACTTCTCTAGCAAAGATTCAGTTGTTCCAAAGTCTAACGCTCGACCAGTGCACGCAGAGACACAGCTTGGTACTTTATCCATTGCCAATCGGTCTCGACAACCATCGCACTTGTAAGTCACTTGGCGCGCGTTATCGAACTGCGGAGCATCGTATGGGCAGGCGCGAACACAGGCGCAGCAACCAATACACAGCTTCTGATCGATCTGCACCAAGCCGTCACTATTTTTGTAGCAGGCACCCGTGGGGCAAGCAGCGACACACACAGGCTTGTCGCAGTGGTTGCATCCTACTGACATATAGTAGACAAACACTGAACTTTGCAGAGTGTTGTTGGCCCCTTCGGTACAACCGCCACCGCCATATTCGTAGACGCGACGCAGTAACACATCTTCACTTAGATTGTTCTTATCTTTACACGCAATATGACAACCTTTGCAGCCAGTGCATTTGCTGGAGTCGAAGTAGAATGCGTACTTTTCATTGTTATCCATTTTTCTTCTCCTAAGCTGGCTTTACGTTGACGAGGATAGTGTGTTGAGCGTTACCCTTGCCACTGGCCTGTGTCCTTAAGGATGTCAGGGTATTAATACAGCCCCCTTCATCGACGCCGTTGACGTCTTTAAACCACATGCCCTGAGGCAGCGCAGCAACACCGGGGATGATGCGCGGAGTGACTTTTACCTTTATCTTGATGGTGCCTCGCTTGGAGGCTACTAAGGCATAACTGCCGTCGGTGACACCATAGTTGTCGGCGTCTTGAGGGTGCATCCAGATGGCGTCCTCGTAGGCGGTACGTAGCCAACTTAGATTGTGATAGCTGGAATGGGTGCGACCTTTGCTGTGGAAACCAAAGCATTGCAGCGGATAATCCTTCTTGGTTTCAAAGTCTTCGTAGCCTTCCCAAGTACGGACATATTTGGGGATAGCAGGGATCTCTTCGCCCTCTTCGAGCTCGAAGGAGTCGGCCAACTCTTGCATCGCTGCAGAATAGATCTCAATCTTGCCTGAAGGTGTAGGCAGTTCTGCTTGGCCATCTCCAGCGATATATTGCTGGAGAGCAATATTGGGCATAACCGCAGAAAGCCGAACCGGCTCTCCCGCCATAAATGTTTCGAAGTCTTCTGGCAGTTGCGTAGCAGTCTCGGGGAAGTAGCCGGCATAAAACCCACGGGTTACCGCATAGCTATAGGCAAGCCACTCTCGGTAGCTGCGGCCTTCTGCATACTCTGTCTCCAGCCCAAATCGTTTAGCCAGTTGCAAACAGACCTCGAAAGACGACCTGCCATCGGCAATGCTTTTAACTTTGGAGGTTGCCGGAATAACCAAAACGCTTTCAGCACCGCTGTTGATCATCAGGTCATCACGCTCAATGTCCATGAGGTCTGGTAACAGAATGTCAGCGAACTTGGCTGAAGAGGTCATGTTGATATCGTGTACCAAGATAAACTCAACCTTGCTTTCATCACTAAGTACCTCAGCACACTTGTAGGTATCGCCATGCTGATTTACTAGGGTGTTGCTGGCGTGGTTCCATATAAATTTTATGTTTGAGTTGAGTTTTTCGGCACCCCGAACGCCATGTGATGTTGCAGTCATCTCGATGCCACGCTCTACGGCATCGAGCCAGCTGTAAAATGGAATGGTGGCCTTTACGGGGTTTTCGCCTGAGGAAATTCCGATTCCCCAGGGAAGGCTGTACATGGTGTTAGCTAATACGCCGTTATTGGTTCCTGGGAGGCCGACCTTACCGAGCAGCAGTGGCAGCATCATTACCGAGCGCACATTCTGTTCGCCGTTAGCGTGGCGATTAGGGCCATACCCCATCACCACGAAAGGACGTTCTGCACTCCAGAGTTTTTCTGCCAGCTTCCGAATGGTGGCTGCCGGGATGCCGGTAATGCGTTCAGCGTATTCCGGCGTTTTTTCAGTGCCATCTGGGCCTAAACCTAGGATATGGGATTTGTAGTCGGCACCTTCGTCGGCGGTTTCGGGCATGGTAGTGGCGTCATATCCAACACAGTACTTGTTGAGAAAGGCTTCATCTGCCTTATCGTTGGTGATGATTTCGTAGCCCAAAGCCTCACATAGTGCGGCGTCAGTTCCCGGGCGGATTGGTACCCATTGCGACCCGCTGAGCATGGAGTCGGTGTATCTGGGATCGACAACGATGGTTTCGATGCCATCGATTGCTTTCTGCCACTGGAATTGCCCAGCCACGCCGCCGGTTGAGGTTTCTGCTGGGTTGTAACCGAGTGAGAAAATCAAATCACTTTCTTGCGCGACACTCATGGAACTACCTGTCGCTTCCACCGTACCAAAGGTGCGGTAATACGCTTCCATCACTCCGGCATAGCTATAGCCATAATAGCTGCCTAGGTGGCCTCCAAGCAGATTCATTAGCTTGGCGCCCCAGACACCGGCTCCATACCAATCCTGACCAGACATCGTTGAGAAAACGGTGCCAGATCCGTTTGGAAAGTAAACCGCTTCGTTACCGTATTCATTGAGAATTCGACTGAGGTTAGCGTGGATGGTGTCGTATGCTTCCTCCCAACTAATTTCGACAAATTCGCCTGAGCCTCTGGGGCCAACTCGTTTCATAGGAACTGTCAATCGTTCTGCCGCCAATACCTTCTGGCGAGCCGAACGGCCACGCAGGCAGGCGCGGTGTTGCGGGTTGCCACTGCTGTCTTCGATAAGATCGTCGGTCTCGATGCGAGTCACTACGCCATCTTCGGTGATCACCTTGATTGGACAAATGCTGGTGCAGTTGGAGCTGCAACCGTACCAATGGACTTGTTCATTACTGCCTTCTGGTATTTGAGGTAGCGGAGTATCGGAGTCCTTGCTGCCGCAGGCAGTGATGCAACTGACCGCACTGGCGGAGGCACTGAGTTTTAGAAAATCACGTCTTTGCATAATGTTGTTTCCTTTTAAAACCATTACAAATCGTAACTAAAAGTCAGCATGACCGAGTGTGCGACGTAGTTGCTGTTGAGGTTGCCCAAGGTGGTGTAGCTGCTGCTGTTGACGCTGCCGAAGTTGCTGTCGTAGTAGCGCTCGTAGCCGTAGTTGGCCTTGACCTTGGTTTGTTGGCTGAGTTGGTACTCGGCGTAGAGGTCGACGTTGTGTGACCAGGCGGTGTAATCGCCATAGGCACTGCCGGTGCTCAGTTCGGTCTCGGATTCAGACTCGGCGTAGCCGTAGTCGATGCCGAGGGTGAGCTTGTCCTGCATCAGGCCGGCGTAGCTGGCACCGAGGCCGACGAAGCCGAACTGGTCGCTTAAGTCGGTGTTATAGCGACTGGCCAAGCTGAGGTCGGTCTGCTCGGAGTCAATCCACTGTTGGCTGGCAAACAGATACAGGTCGAGCTTGGTCATCGGCTGGTAGTTGATGCTGACGTCGTAGCCGGTGTCGGTGGACTCAGTCAGGCCGATTTGGGTGTCGCTGTAGTCATCGATGGCGTAGCGCAGCTTGGTGTCGATACTGAGGTCAGCCAGTGGGGTATGACGAATCGCCAGTTCAACTTGGGTGCGGTCACGGTCAGCAATGTGGTACTTACGCAACAGGGCGTTGTCCTCGTCGCTGGTGGCGGCATCGGCCTGATAGCCGGAGCCATCGCGGCTGCCGAATTCGGCATCGAGGTTGAAGTCCCAGTTGGCCAGACGGGTGTAACGCAAGCTGGCAAACAGACGGTCTTCGCTGGTGTCCTCGGTGACGGTATCGGTGAGCTCTTTATCGATGTACTGATAGCCTGCAATCAGCTTGGCCCCGGTCATCATCCGGTAGTTGGCTTGCAGCTGATAGGCGGTGCGCTCGCTGTCCAGCGCGACGTTTTCAACAGCGCGGCCGTTGCTGGGATCGAAGTCGATAGACTCAAAGGCGCGAATCGGCGTCTTGTTGTCGCGCTCTCGATAATCCACTTTTGCCTTGATGCGTAAGGCACTGCTGGCACGGAAGTTCCAACGGAGATTGATGTCCCAAGTTTCGACTTCAGCGTCGGTACTGGTGATGCCGGGTATGGCACCGTCGATGGTGACAAAGTCATCGTCCTGATAAAGCCAGCCACGGACTACCCGGCCGCTGAGGCTGTTATTGTCAAAACGATAGAGGCCGTCAGCACTGACTCGATGGGCTTCGTTATCGGGCGCATAGGCCTGAACGTTACCGCCGATGGAGTTGTTGATGCCGGAGAGCTTGTTGTCGAACAGGCTGCCGTGATAATTCAGGCCTGCAAGCCAGTGTTGGCCGCTAAGCTGGCCGCCGGCGGTGATGATCTGGGTTTGGTTATCGACTGGAGCGACGTAGTTGGCCGGGGTGGTGGAATCATTGGCGTCGGGGAGGTCGATAAACTGGCTGGATTTGACCTGCTGGCCGGTCTTATCGGTGTAGCGATAATCGATAAATGTATTCCAGCCAATATCGCTGCTTTCGCCATTCAAGGCGATGCCAGTAAACCAGTTCTCGCGCTTAAGCTCGAGGGTGGTGTTGTGAGCACTACCTGTATCGGTAATGACGTCGTTGCCAACGGCATAGTCAGTCATGGCGTCATCTGCGTTGACATGCAGGATGGACTGATAGCCACCGTGTAGGCGCAGGATATCGTTGCGATACTGACCTTCAATGCGGCCGGTCTCTAGCCCGAAGTCGTCGGCTTGAAGTTGTACTCGGGCACCATCGTTGGTGGCATCGATATCGGCCTGAAGGGCACCGGTGAATCCGTCTTCATCGCCGAAACGGGTGGCTGCGCGGGCATCGTCGGCATCGACGTAGAGGGCACTGATGCCGATGTAGCCATCATGCTGTTCGATTACGCAGCGTTTGCAACTCCATTTGTTCTTGTTGATGCTTTCGAGGTTGGCGTCGTTAAGGTCAAACCCGGAAGCGTGTGCGGTGCCGGCGCTCATGATGGCGAGGGCAACCAGACTGAGTTTTGCGTTCATGCTTGCTCTCCTTATTTACGTAGGTAATTACCGCTAGGGTGGTTGGAGCCGTGAATCTGGTTGTGGCAATTCAGGCAGCTCTGCCCGGTGGTAAAGACGTTGCCGTCGGTAGGTTCAACGTTGAACTGGTGACCGTCGGGCTGGTGGCAGTTCTGACACAGCTGCGGGGCCTTGCGGGTTAGCAGGTTGTCGTTGACGCTGCCGTGAGGGTTGTGGCAGTTGCTGCAGTCATCGACGACCGCTTCGTGTTCCCACAGGAATGGACCACGCATCTCTGCGTGACATTCAAAGCAGCTGTCGTTAACCGAAGGTTGTTTAAGTGCGGCCTCTGATAGGGAGCCGTGGGGCGTATGACAGTCGCCGCAGACCATGGCGTTGTTTTCCAGCGGGTGGCTGCTGCGTTTGTGCATGGCGGCGCGCTGCTCGGTATGACAGCGACTACAGACGGCGTTTTGTTGATTGCGAGCTAGTATCGTGTCGTTGGCTGCGTGAACTTGGTGACAGCTGACGCAGCTGACGTCGGCATCGACATGGACGGAGTCATGCCAAGCCAGGCGCTCATTGTCTTGGTGACAAGAAAGACAGACAGTGTTTTGGAGTTCGGCGGAGACGTTGCCGTCGGCACCGAAGGCAATCATGGGTTCGTTTTTGCCCTTGTGCTTGCCTTGAGGGCCGTGACAGCTTTCGCAGTGCAGCTGTGCCATGGGACCGTCGCTGGAGGCAGTGTTGCCATGGGCACCGGCGAACAGGGCCATGACGGTGTCGGACTTGGCGTGACACATGAGGCAGCTGTCGGCGCCCTTAGTGGAGTATTTGCCAGCGATGAATTTATCTTGCAGCAACTGCTGAGTCGGTTGCAGGGGTTTAGCGCTTATCGTCGGTATCACAAACAGACAGCTAAGCGCCAATGCTTGTTTCTTCGTTATTTTGGTTAGGCTCATGGTCTTCCTTAGATGTGGAGATCCGTAAGCTGGAGATTATGCAGAAGTCGCACTTCCTCAAATATTAACCAGTTTAATGTTGGCGAGGTTTGGAATCTAAGTTTCGACTCAGACCTTTTCTGATGTGAGAAAAACTAGAGGTTGAACACAAAATGCAGATAGTTGATTGATATAATTTCGATAAAAATATCTTGCATATGGTTGTGATAGAACAGGGTTGGTTTAAAAATGTTGAACGGTGAAGACAGAGCAACTTACGAGTATGTTAAGCGATCATGCGCGAGAAGTTTTCGTGATTTCTTACGCATGTATGAAATATCTACTTCATCTATTGATAATATTTCTTCAGCCTCTTACGTAAGGGAGGTATCTAAGGGGGAAAGTATTAGCCTTGATTATGATTCTTCAGCAATAAATTATTTGGAGTCTGGCCTGCTTAAAAATGAACTTATGTTGGTTGAGGATAATGCTCGAGTTGCAAGTTTTGTGCTTCCAGGTTGGGGGTTTTATGGAGCGCCGCCCTCTTCTAGGTTAGTTGCTAACTACACAGCCTTAAAAGACTGCAAGGTCATTTCTGTGCCAGGTGTGCGTCTTAGAGAACTCGCTCAACTCGATGCTGCAATATTTGATTTGACGCTACAAGTTTATACGTATCAACTTTATCATGAGCGGAATTGGTGGGTTCTAAATTCAGTGATAGATAAAAAACAACATGTGCTTATGTCTTTGTTTTTTATATGTATTTTTCAAATTGAGAGTAACCCAAAAGTGGTTGTTAGGCATCAGGACTTAGCCGATATTTCCGGCGTTACTGTTCCTTATGTCGTCTCGACAATCAACGAGAGCACTGCTTCAGGAGCCTTCAAAAAGTGTTATGGGGGGATAGAGGTTCTTGACCGCAAGAAATTTATTGAATTGGTTGATTGGAAGTTAATCAAGGAACTTATCGAGCACATACCTCAAATTCTTTAGTAGGCACATTACTTTTGGTAAAGTAATTATAAAGCCCTCGCGATTGCGAGGGCTTTTGTCTTAGCGCTGCGTCATTACTGACTTATTGCAAAAGTCACAACTCATTAGGGTTCATTAGTTGAGCGGTAGCATTCTCATGCTTGCTTTTCTTAATAATAACATTTGGTGAAGTAATGCTTGATGATGGCAGTGGGCTAAGGTCGGCATTATTCCCATATTTTGCTGTCAATTCTTCCATTGTGCCGAAGTCTAATGCTCGCCTCGGGCAGGATGAAACACAAGTGGGTAGTTCTCCTTTTGCAATGCTTTTACGGCTTCATTTCGAGGGTGCTGGCCTTTTTACAGAGCAGCGTTAGAGCTGGGTTGGGTTGTTGGCCGCATAGGAGCAGTTCAGCAAAGCGTTTGGGACTGCGACCTAAGGCAGAGGGTATTGCAAAGGGGACTAAGCGCCCCCTAATACACACAAGAATGTGTCGTCGCTACCGCGACATCCGCCCCTAAAGACTACTGCGACCGCGGGAGCCAATATTGCTCGTTGGCTTTAAGATCGCTGCTGACAAAATATTAATATCGCCAAAGCATGAGCCGTAAGGTGAATTTCTGGGACAATGCCTGCGTCGAGAGATTGTTTCATTCGCTAAAGGTCGAGGCTACCTAATATAAACCCATCATGGATCGTGAAACCATGCGGCAGGCCGTATTTGAGTAGATTGAGGGTGATTACAACAGAACGAGAAGGCACAACCCTCCTAGCTATCTCAGCTCAGAAAACAATGAACAAAAGAATAGTGCTTAGTCCGGTGTCGACTTTGACCGGATCAAATTGCTCAACAACGCCCCCTGAATTGATTGACCTTCTGAATGTTTAAATTCTCGGTCTGAACTCCCAGTTGCTTGACTTTATGTTAATGCTAACTTTTATATTTTACACTCTAAGTAAATAAATCATTTTATATTTTAGTTAATAGATAGGCCGCTTAATAGGCTTAATTAAGCGGCCTTGTATGTTAAACCTCTTTTAGGTTTATGATATATCCTTCGGCACTTCCAGATGCTTTAGCATTAGGGTTGGCACTGATGAACAGATTGGGGGTAGTTATCGAAACCGATGGCAGTGGAGCGGTATCAGCTCTTGCTGCATTAGGGTATTTTGAAATCATTTCATCCACTGTACCAAAGTCGAGTGCTCGCTGAGTACAACTAGCAACACAGTACGGTTGTTTGCCTTGCGCAAGTCGATCACTGCAACCATCGCACTTAGTCATTACTTGGCGAGCCGTATCAAGTTGCGGAGCATCATAGGGACACGCCTGAGCGCAGCTACCGCAGCCAATACACACCGATTGATCGATTTTAACTAATCCATCACTAGCTTGCTTGTACATCGCGCCTGTAGGGCATGCCTTGACACATACCGGCTCACTACAGTGATTGCAACCAACGGAGGTATAATACCCAAATACTGTTGTAGTAAATGTATTATCGCCGTTATCGACACACCCGCCACCAACGTATTCATATACTCGGCGGGGTATCTCGTTTAGATTGGACTCTAATTTTACTTTGCAAGCCATGTGGCACGCTTTACAACCATTGCACTTGGTTTGGTCAAAATGGAATGCCAATTGAGTTTCATCTGTCATGTCTTTAGCCCCTTTTAAAGTTTACGAATATTGATGCGACAAGTGGCAACACCACAGGCTTTATCAACCGGAGAGCTATAGTCATGTGAGGTCAGTGTATTAGAACTGCCGCCTTTGCATACTCCCCCTTCTGGATTAAATTTTAACCCTTGACCAAGAGCAACCACCCCTTGCATAACTCGTGGGGTTACCTTAGCTTCAACTTGGGTCTTGCCTCGCGGTGATTCAATCTCAATCATATCGCCAGAGACTATTGAGCGCGCGGCTGCATCAATCGGATTAACCCATGCGGCTGGGTTCATCGCCTCTTTTACCCATGTACTTTGATATTGAGTATGTACCTGAGCCTTAGTGTGATAGCCGCAAAGTTGCAATGGAAACTCATCAAGAGTCTCGGAGCTATCCAAGTAAGACTCGGGACCAATCATAAATTTGGGAGTGGCGTTAATATAACCACCAGAATTTTTAGGCCAATATTCAGGTATCTCACTTTTTTCAGAATATTCCTGCAAATCGTGTGAATAGATGTCGATCTTACCGGTGGGCGTGTTCAAAGGTTCGGTACCATATTGTACGTAATCCCAATAGCCAACGTGCCAGCGGGCGGATTCATCGGTGTCTTCCACCGGCCGAGCCCATTTCACCATTTGCTTCTCTTTCATCTCTGCCCAGGTTTCTGGCATGTAAGGGTGAAGATCAGGGCGGATCATACGGGTGAAGTTGTAGGTAGCTACGAGTGCCTCTTCGTCGTTGCTGCAGCCAGAGCTATACAGTTCATCAATCCCCATTTTTTTGGCGATTTCTAAACAGATTTCAAAAGTCGATTTCACATTGCCAATTGGTGGTATTCCTTGAGTGGCAATAAGGAAACCCATGGCACCGTTATCCATGTTGGTAGCAGGAAAATCTTCGCGCTCATACATGGTACTGTCGGGCAAGATGTAGTCATTAACGTACATCGAGGGGGTCAGGTGAGTATCGATGGTGACAATAAGTTCTACCTCAGCAGGATCGGTCAGCAACTCACGGATCTTCATTGAATCGCACTGCTGGTTAAATGGGTTGCCGCCGCGCACGAAAATAGCCTTGGTATTTTGTCCAATAACTCCATCGCCATTAGCATCGAGGTCGTCGTCCGCAATACGAATGTTATCTTTAAGTACAGTCATGGTTTCGCCCTCACGGATCAGTCGCGGCCATCCATGAACCGGCACTGCGCAAGCGATTGGGTTGGCTACCAATGGTGGAATGGGGTAGAGGTAACCTTTTGAATCAGGCAATTCGCCAGTGCTGTTACCGCGATTACCTACTGCTCCAACCATTAGCGCTAAGGTAGTCACAGAACGCACATTATCCTCACCGGTAAACTGACGCTGCATCCCCCAACCTGCAACGACAAAGGGACTTTTGGCTGCTGCGAGTTTTTCGGCGGTAGATTTGATTGTACTTTCAGGTACGCCACTGATTTTGGCTGCCCATGCTGGGGTTTTGGCGATACCGTCTTTGAGGCCAAGGATGTGACCACGATAACTATCTTCCTCAGATACTGCAGGTAAAACACGATCGCTGTCATGAGGGCTGACCATTTCGTCTTCGGCGAAGAAGCCGTAACATTTTTCCCTTAGGTAGGTCTCATTTATCAGGTTGTTTTCAATCAGGTGATAGGCCATGCCCTCAATTAGGGCGGCGTCGGTGCCTGGGCGTACAAAGTGAAACTCCTGTTCTCGACCCAAGCAGCTATCGGTATAGCGCGGATCGAAGATGATCAGTGGCTTGCCATCAACCACGTGGTTGTATTCGAACCCCATGCCACTGCCGTTTGCAGCGGTTTCCAGTGGATTGAAGCCAAACGACAAGATAAAGTCGCTGTTTTGCATCTCTACTACTGATGAAAAGTCGCGTTCGGCATCGAAACCACCAAATACGTGACCCATGATACGTGCGACTTGAGCAAAACTCATGGCTCCAAATGTTGTGATGCAGCCACCGGCTGCGGACAGTAGGTTTGTTACCCAAAAGCCTGAATGACTCCCCCCATAATTGGAACCACCGCCATTCAGTACCGCTCGAGGGCCATAATTGTCGTATATTGCCGTTAGTTTCTCAGCGATTTCATCAAAGGCTTGGTCCCAACTGATCTCGACGTAGCTGTCTTTATAGCCACGAGGCCCAACCCGCTTGAGAGGGTTTTGAATGCGATCAGGAGAGTATATTTTCTGGAAGGCGGCTAAGCCTTTGGCACAGGGGCGATGCTGACGAATGTCAAAACCATCCTCGTAGAAGTTCTCTTGTTCGACGCGTTTGAGCACGCCATCTTGGCTGATGACCTTAAATGCGCAGGTTGCGGCGCAGTTTGCTTCGCATGCCGAAAGTGTTTCGACTTCAGCTACCTCAGGTATTGTGGGTACTGGCTCATCGTTACTTTTACTGCCACAAGCGGTGACACAGCTAACAGTACCTGTGGCGGCACTGAGTTTTAAGAAGTCTCGTCTTTGCATAAATAGTTTCCTTTTTAATGGTTTACAAGGCGTAGCTGAGGGTCAGCATGACCGAGTGTGCGACGTAGTTGCTGTTGAGGTTGCCCAGGGTGGTGTAGCTGCTGCTGTTGACGCTGCCGAAGTTGTTGTCGTAGTAGCGCTCGTAGCCGTAGTTGGCCTTGACCTTGGTTTGTTGGCTGAGTTGGTACTCGGCGTAGAGGTCGACGTTGTGTGACCAGGCGGTGTAATCGCCATAGGCACTGCCGGTGCTCAGTTCGGTCTCGGATTCAGACTCGGCGTAGCCGTAGTCGATGCCGAGGGTGAGCTTGTCCTGCATCAGGCCGGCGTAGCTGGCACCGAGGCCGACGAAGCCGAACTGGTCGCTTAAGTCGGTGTTATAGCGACTGGCCAAGCTGAGGTCGGTCTGCTCGGAGTCAATCCACTGTTGGCTGGCAAACAGATACAGGTCGAGCTTGGTCATCGGCTGGTAGTTGATGCTGACGTCGTAGCCGGTGTCGGTGGACTCAGTCAGGCCGATTTGGGTGTCGCTGTAGTCATCGATGGCGTAGCGCAGCTTGGTGTCGATACTGAGGTCAGCCAGTGGGGTATGACGAATCGCCAGTTCAACTTGGGTGCGGTCACGGTCAGCAATGTGGTACTTACGCAACAGGGCGTTGTCCTCGTCGCTGGTGGCGGCATCGGCCTGATAGCCGGAGCCATCGCGGCTGCCGAATTCGGCATCGAGGTTGAAGTCCCAGTTGGCCAGACGGGTGTAACGCAAGCTGGCAAACAGACGGTCTTCGCTGGTGTCCTCGGTGACGGTATCGGTGAGCTCTTTATCGATGTACTGATATCCGGCAATCAGCTTGGCCCCGGTCATCATCCGGTAGTTGGCTTGCAGCTGATAGGCGGTGCGCTCGCTGTCCAGCGCGACGTTTTCAACAGCGCGGCCGTTGCTGGGATCGAAGTCGATAGACTCAAAGGCGCGAATCGGCGTCTTGTTGTCGCGCTCTCGATAATCCACTTTTGCCTTGATGCGTAAGGCACTGCTGGCACGGAAGTTCCAACGGAGATTGATGTCCCAAGTTTCGACTTCAGCGTCGGTACTGGTGATGCCGGGTATGGCACCGTCGATGGTGACAAAGTCATCGTCCTGATAAAGCCAGCCACGGACTACCCGGCCGCTGAGGCTGTTATTGTCAAAACGATAGAGGCCGTCAGCACTGACTCGATGGGCTTCGTTATCGGGCGCATAGGCCTGAACGTTACCGCCGATGGAGTTGTTGATGCCGGAGAGCTTGTTGTCGAACAGGCTGCCGTGATAATTCAGGCCTGCAAGCCAGTGTTGGCCGCTAAGCTGGCCGCCGGCGGTGATGATCTGGGTTTGGTTATCGACTGGAGCGACGTAGTTGGCCGGGGTGGTGGAATCATTGGCGTCGGGGAGGTCGATAAACTGGCTGGATTTGACCTGCTGGCCGGTCTTATCGGTGTAGCGATAATCGATAAATGTATTCCAGCCAATATCGCTGCTTTCGCCATTCAAGGCGATGCCAGTAAACCAGTTCTCGCGCTTAAGCTCGAGGGTGGTGTTGTGAGCACTACCTGTATCGGTAATGACGTCGTTGCCAACGGCATAGTCAGTCATGGCGTCATCTGCGTTGACATGCAGGATGGACTGATAGCCACCGTGTAGGCGCAGGATGTCGTTGCGATACTGACCTTCAATGCGGCCGGTCTCTAGCCCGAAGTCGTCGGCTTGAAGTTGTACTCGGGCACCGTCGTTGGTGGCATCGATATCGGCCTGAAGGGCACCGGTGAATCCGTCTTCATCGCCGAAACGGGTGGCTGCGCGGGCATCGTCGGCATCGACGTAGAGGGCACTGATGCCGATGTAGCCATCATGCTGTTCGATTACGCAGCGTTTGCAACTCCATTTGTTCTTGTTGATGCTTTCGAGGTTGGCGTCGTTAAGGTCAAACCCGGAAGCGTGTGCGGTGCCGGCGCTCATGATGGCGAGGGCAACCAGACTGAGTTTTGCGTTCATGCTTGCTCTCCTTATTTACGTAGGTAATTACCGCTAGGGTGGTTGGAGCCGTGAATCTGGTTGTGGCAATTCAGGCAGCTCTGCCCGGTGGTAAAGACGTTGCCGTCGGTAGGTTCAACGTTGAACTGGTGACCGTCGGGCTGGTGGCAGTTCTGACACAGCTGCGGGGCCTTGCGGGTTAGCAGGTTGTCGTTGACGCTGCCGTGAGGGTTGTGGCAGTTGCTGCAGTCATCGACGACCGCTTCGTGTTCCCACAGGAATGGACCACGCATCTCTGCGTGACATTCAAAGCAGCTGTCGTTAACCGAAGGTTGTTTAAGTGCGGCCTCTGATAGGGAGCCGTGGGGCGTATGACAGTCGCCGCAGACCATGGCGTTGTTTTCCAGCGGGTGGCTGCTGCGTTTGTGCATGGCGGCGCGCTGCTCGGTATGACAGCGACTACAGACGGCGTTTTGTTGATCGCGAGCTAGTATCGTGTCGTTGGCTGCGTGAACTTGGTGACAGCTGACGCAGCTGACGTCGGCATCGACATGGACGGAGTCATGCCAAGCCAGGCGCTCATTGTCTTGGTGACAAGAAAGACAGACAGTGTTTTGGAGTTCGGCGGAGACGTTGCCGTCGGCACCGAAGGCAATCATGGGTTCGTTTTTGCCCTTGTGCTTGCCTTGAGGGCCGTGACAGCTTTCGCAGTGCAGCTGTGCCATGGGACCGTCGCTGGAGGCAGTGTTGCCATGGGCACCGGCGAACAGGGCCATGACGGTGTCGGACTTGGCGTGACACATGAGGCAGCTGTCGGCGCCCTTAGTGGAGTATTTGCCTGCGATGAATTTATCTTGTAGCAGGGATTGGGTGGCAGGATTGGCATGGGTAACTATCGACGGGAAGGCTAAAATTATGCCGATTGCAGCCCTTCGTAACCATAAGTTGCATATTGAATTCATAATATTCCTTGTGCCTTTAAATTTTGGAACAACGTTATTATGCAACATTGGATATTATCTAATTATTAACTAGATAATAATCCCATTGACTCATGACTCGTTTTCCTCAATAGTAATTAATAATTTTTAATGTCGTGAGTTAGGCGGTAATTAACCTGATGTTAGGGTGTTATTCTTCGAGCTGCGTTCGTTTTTTTATGCATTCAATAGTAAGGGGTTACCTTTGTCGGAATTTAAAGGTGAATCGGATTTTGATAAAATCAGTCACGCATTCGAAAATGACTTTGAAAGTTTCTTAAGAAAATCTAATTTGAATGATGATGCCATCGCTAGCGTGCTTGATTGCTGCATTGTTCGGGAACTAGATAAAGGCGAAACTTTTACTGCCGATTATGAAATGTCAGCCGTTAATTTTCTTTGTTCTGGCTTTTTAAAGTCGTTACTGGAAATCCCTGTGGGTACCCTTAGGTGTGCCGGGTTTGCTGCTGCTGGTTACTGTTTTCATGGTGACCCTCCGGGCGGGCGACAAGTTACCAATTACATAGCACTGCGGCAAAGTAGAGTCATTTCCATTCGTGGTGAGGATCTACAAAGGTTGGCAAAAGAATTTTCTTCTATCTTTGAGCTTACAATCAAAGTATACACCTATAAGTTATATGCTGAGCGTAACTGGTTGGTCTTAGGCTCTGCCATAGACAAGAAACAATACGTATTAACTACATTATATTTATTATCAATTTATCAACTAAAAAGTGGTGAGGAAGTAACTATTCGTCAGCAAGATGTCGCTGAATATTGTGGTGTGACTCAAACTTACGCAAATTTAGTTATTAATGAAGCGGTTAAAACTGGAGCGATAAAGAAAAAGTATGGTGGGATTGAAGTGCTTTCTTTCGAGCTTTTCACTGATCTAGTTGACTTGGATTTAATAGAAAATATGGCAGAGCAAGACCCTCAAATGCCCTAGTGGATAATAGTGGCCTTGTTAATGGCATGGACGCACCTCCCCTCCAACTTAGCTAACGGTTTTAACTGATGATTACTTACGAAACCGGAGCGTCCATATATGATCAAATTCCTGCTCAAGATTCAGCTGAATCAAGACATCTAGTTGATTATGCAGATGCCTGACGAACGGGAATACCTAGCACTATGAGTTTGTTCATTGCTTCAACACCAGCTAATGCTTCAGCAACTTGCCGATTGTAATAACACAGCCTGAGCTTTGAACTAACGAGTTGTTTATAACGTTAGATGGCCGTTTGTGACAACGTCCGAAGGTGGTATTCGTTATCCTTTTTCCACTGCTTTAATTTATCCTTTTGCAATGCTTTTACGGCTTCATTTCGAGGGTGCTGGCCTTTTTACAGAGCAGCGTTAGAGCTGGGTTGGGTTGTTGGCCGCATAGGAGCAGTTCAGCAAAGCGTTTGGGACTGCGACCTAAGGCAGAGGGTATTGCAAAGGGGACTAAGCGCCCCTAATACACACATTCTTGCATACAAGAATGTGTCGTCGCTACAGCGACATCCGCCCCATGAAAACACAACTGCTGCCACGCCGCAGGCCTAACACCAGTCAGCAGCAACCAACATCACAGAGCATTTCTATATCAGTGTCGAATGACTGTAGAAAGTCACACACTTTAGTTGGTGAATGGGAGAGTGTGATCTCCACAGTTATATGCTGTTGAAGTTAAAGCTATTATCTTTGGCAAGAGTGAGGCGCTTTAAGCTTAATAGGGAATACGGATAAATACCGTAGCTGTACTCGCAACTGTAACCAGAGCGCAATGCAAGAACCACTGGCCGATACAACCTAACTACGTATCAGCTGGGAAGGAGCATTGCTAGAGACTGGAAGCCAGGATACCTACCTCATTTCTGATTTGACTCAAGCGGGTTTCTTGAGCAGATAAGCATCAAATATGATCGACTAATTTTAAGGCCATAGCCCTTCTTTTAGGCAATGGTGGTCGGTCCGCTATTCCTGTCTGCCGTTGTCCGCGCCGTTAACGTTCCATCCGTTTTTGATAATGATTTTGCTTGGTAATCCAAGTAAATGTTTACCTATCTCAGTCTACGCTGATGCTCATCTTTTATGAGCTACTGGCTAAGGCTAGAAATGACCACTTATAGGCCGGACAACAATGATAACAACGATGCCGCTGTGGCAGATCTCACTGGCGCTGATGATGGCACTGCTGCTCGATTACTTGTTGGGGGAGCCTCGTCGTTTCCACCCACTGGTTGGGCTGGGTAGGATCATCACCAAGGTTGAAGCCCGCCTCAATAACGACAGCAAGCTATTTGGCGTAGCTGCGCTAGCGCTACTGGTGTTGCCATGCTTAGTACTTTATCTGCTTGAGTTACCGCTGTGGTTGCAGATTATTATCCTCTATTTGGTTATTGGTGGGCGCAGCTTGACCGAGCATGGCACTGCCGTTGCGCTGGCGCTGGCCAGCGGTACCATCGAGGACGCCCGCACTAAAGTGAGTTACATCGTTAGCAGAAAAACCGACAGCCTCGACGAACCTAAAGTGGTTAGTGCGACCGTAGAATCGATGCTTGAGAACGGCAATGACGCCGTCTTTGGCGCGCTATTTTGGTTTATTGTTGGTGGCGCACCTGCGGCAATCATCTACCGCATTGCCAACACCTTAGATGCCCGCTGGGGTTATCGAAATGAGCGTTTTAATCAATTCGGTTGGGCAGCCGCTAAGTTTGATGATCTGCTTAATTGGCTCCCTGCACGACTAACCGTACTGACCTACGCCGCTCAAGGTAACTTCCGCCAATCGCTGCGTTGTGCTTGGCTGCAGGGGCGGCAATGCGCTAGCCCTAATGGAGGTCCGGTTATGGCCGCAGGGGCAGGGGCGATGAACGTAACCATCGGCGGCGGCGCTGAATACGACGGCTACCGCTGCGATAAACCGCTGCTTGGTGTTGGCACCTATGCCGACGCTAGCGCCATCCGCAAGGCTTGCGCACTTGTGGATTATGGTGCTTGGGCTTGGGCTGGTGGGTTAGCGCTGCTCTGCATCGTTTTATACTTTATTACAGGAACATTGGTATGAGCCTAATCCACCACGGTGGCCGTTTGGCGCCAATGATCGCTCGCTACAACATTCCCCGAGAACAATGGTTAGATGTGTCTACTGGTGTCAGCCCTTGGACCTATCCTCATACTGCCATCGCAGCAGCACATTGGAACCGCTTGCCGGAGGAGGAAGATGGCCTCGAACAAGCCGCGCGCGACTATTATCAGTGCCAATCGCTGTTGGCGGTAGCTGGTTCGCAAGCGGCCATTCAAACCTTGCCCGAGGTTTGGCGCAAACAACTTGAGCTTAGCGGCGACTGGCGCGCTGAGCAGATGAGAGTTGGTTTGCCACAGGTGGGTTATAAAGAGCATCAAAAAGCGTGGCAACGAGCAGGTTGGATCATTAACCATTATCCGCCGTCGTTAGATAATCGGTTTGTTGCTGGGGTTGATGCGCTGGTTGTGATAAACCCCAATAATCCCACTGGGCAGTTATACGATGCGAAAACGTTGTTGCAGTGGCAGCAACAACTGGCAAAAAAAGGTGGCTTAATGGTGGTCGACGAAGCCTTTGCTGACGTTGATTTAAGCCAGTCGATAAGTCACTTATGCCCACAGCCGGGGCTAGTGGTATTGCGCTCGGTTGGTAAGTTTTTTGGCTTAGCCGGTATTAGAGCTGGGTTTGTGTTAGCCCCAAGCCAGCTGTTAAGTGCTTGCGCCTATGAGCTTGGCCCGTGGACTATTGCCGGCCCTGCTCGGCAGATCTGCATGCGGGCGTTGCAAGATACACCGTGGCAGTTAACACAAAGACAGCGCTTAGCAGCAGCAACGGTACGTTTGCAGGCGCTATTGCAGCCGTTGTTGTGCCATGGTGCGTCGTTGGCGGGAACCGATCTGTTTCAAACCCTCTACAGCAACAAGGCAGTGCAGTGGCACGAGCAGTTGTGTGCGGATGGCGTATTCACACGCCTTACCGATGAACAGGATGGTATTCGCTTTGGTCTGGTTGATGATGAGCAGCAGTGGCAACGTTTGGCGGCGGCAATTAGTAAGTTAACTTAACGTTATTTTATTTTTTGCAGAAAACAAATTCGCTAAAATAATATGTTTCAACCATTAATGTCGCTTGGCTATCAAATTTTCATGGTAGCCTTGATATTTTTTCGTAATCAATCTCAATTAATTCGCAGTTGGCTGGAACTAGTGTTTCCTTACTCCAAGGCGGCAGCCCATGGTAATAGTTCAGGCAAGTTCTAATCCATTCGCCATGGGTGACGATGATAATGGATGAATTGTTATTAATATTAATTACTTCAAAAAAACGACGGATGCGATTAAGCAAACTCAAGGTCGACTCTGATCCTTCAATATCCATTGCATTCTGGTTGAAACGACCATGGTAACCAGCCATTAGGCTCGGCTCTTCGCTGATCGACTTTCCCTGTAATGCCCCCATATGGCGCTCTCTTAGGCGCGGATCTACCCTCAGTTCCGCGTTAGTGGATATCAGTTTTGCTGTTTCAATACAACGAGATAGGTCGCTGCTATAGATAGCATCTATCGGCGTATCTTTGAGCTGACGTGATAGCGCTTGTGCCTGATTTATTCCTTGAGCAGACAGCGAGCTTTCGAGGTGGCCTTGGATTATTCCTTTTCTATTCCAAGTGGTTTCGCCATGTCGGCACAGATATAAATTCATTTCTAACTACAAATCATTAGGTGGGTTAACGGCAAGATATTTAGACTAAGTTATTTAAAGCTCTAGCTTCAACCGCGCTTACTCAAATTTACAGAATGATAATCATTTATTGTATCTATATCACGTTATTTGCCTTACCGAATAAATACTGTCGTTTATCACATATTATTGATGCCCCTTGCTGTCCTACTCTAGCGTCAGTTTCGTGGAGCATTAGTGCTTAAAGGGGAACCAGATGAAATTTCTGGACTGTACCCGCAACTGTAATTGGTAAGTTAACTCATATGCCACTGGCGAAATGCTGGGAAGGGTGAGTTAGTCAAAGCCAAAAGTCAGGATACCCGCCATGAATACCGTATTACAGATTGAGCGGGATCACTCAATGTCTGATGCACCATACCTTCTGGCGCCAGTCTATCTCCCGTTCCATATCTATCGATTTTGTTAGGCGTTGGATGTGTTGACGGTTTCTTTGCTGAAGCTGCTATCCGCGCCACTACCGTGGTGTTTAAGTCGTGACCGTTACTGCAATAAAACAAAGTAAGCACCGAAGTGAGTTAAGAACCGGTTATACCACCGGTGCTTGCGCCACGGCTGCCGCTTTGGCTGCGCTCAAAACCTTGCTAGGCGGCACTACACCAGCGGCTGTAACCATCAAGCTGCCGGGCGGCAGTGATGCTCGCTTTGATTTAGCGCAATGCCAATTGGGTTTTGCTTCTGTCATCAAAGACGCTGGTGATGATCCCGATTGCACCCACGGCGCCAATATCTCCGCGACGGTTGAACTGAGCTCGCGCAGTGGCATTGAGTTTGTTGCCGGCGAAGGGGTTGCGACAGTAACTAAGCCGGGATTGGAGCTTGGCGTTGGTGAGCCTGCTATTAACCCAGTGCCGCGCAAGATGATACGTGAACACCTGTTGCCATTGTTGCAACAACATCAGCACTGTGGCGCTAAGGTAACCATTGCGGTTGTTGGCGGCGAGGCGATGGCGGAACACACCATTGGGCGTCGCTTAGGCCTAATTGGTGGCATCTCGATTCTAGGTACTCGCGGTACCGTATACCCCTATTCAACGTCGGCTTACGCCGCTTCTGTTCGACAAAACGTTGAAGTTGCTGTAGCAGCTGGCCATACCCAGATGGTTCTAACCACCGGCAGCCGCACTGAGCGTGCGGCAATGGCAGCACGGCCTAACTGGGAAGAGATTCAGTTTGCCCAAGCTGGTGACTTTTGCGGTGTTGGCTTGCGTGCGGCGGCTCGTTATGGAGTAACACGGATAAGCCTTGTCACCATGATTGGCAAGTTGTGCAAGATAGCCGGCGGCACCACCATGACCCACGTTACTGGCCGTGCGATTCAATTCAAACTGCTGGCCGCTGAACTCGCGGCCATGGGCGCCAGTGCCGAGGTGTGTCGGTCCGTCGCAGCGGCCAACACCGGTCGACATCTGTTTAGTTTGGTGCCGGTTCAATGGCATCAACAATTCTTTCAGCGCCTGTGCCAGATGGCAGCGCGTCATTGTTACCAATACAGCCACAATAAGGTGATTGTTGAAGTTGAGTTAATTGACTTCGACGGCTCCTTGTTGGCAACGGCTTGTCACGGAGAATAACCCTTGGAACAAATGAAACAGCTAACGGCTCAAGGCCAGCAGATTGAGCGTGACTCTTTTGGTCAGATTGATCTGGAGATCGAACGCGACCACGGTGGTCACAACTTCACTCACGAAGAGTGGGCGGTGGTTCGTCGGGTAATCCATAGTAGCGGTGACTTTGAGTTTGCTGATCTGTTTTGCTTTAGCGAAGACGCTGCTGAGCGCGGTATCGCTGCTATTCGCAATGGTGCCAACATCGTTACCGACGTCAATATGATTGTTACCGGCCTTAGCGACCGCCGTATGGCCCAGTTTGGTAACAGCGCCCACTGTTTAATCAGCGAGCCACAAGTGATTGAAGCGGCGGTTGCCAGCGGTAAAACCCGTGCTATCGAAGCGGCTCATCAGGCGGCCAAAGCCGGGCTATTAGACGGTGCCATCATCGGCATTGGTAACGCACCAACGGCGTTATTCGAGTTTATCCGTATGGCTCAAGCTGGCGAGATTAAACCGGCGTTGATCATCGGCTTACCGGTTGGCTTTGTCCGTGCGGATGAATCTAAGCAGGTTCTGATGGACAGCGGCTTAGAACACATTAGCTGCCGTGGCCGTAAAGGTGGCAGCACCTTGGTGGTTGCGGCATTGCACGCGCTCATGGTTGAGGCAGCGAAATGAGCGGCAAACTGTTTCTAATCGGTATTGGCGCCGATGGCTGTCCCAGCCTCACCAGTCGCGCTATCAATGCGGTGGCAGAATCTGAGGTGCTGGCAGGTACCGAAGAGCAGTTGGCGTTCTTCCCGCAATTTGCCGGTCAGAAAGTGAAGTTGTCGATGCCGATCGACGCGTGGGTCATTGAGCTGATGGAACAAGCTGAGGACCGTTTTGTCTCGGTATTAGCCAGCGGCGATCCGATGTTTTTCGGCATTGGCCAAACCTTGGTTCGTCAGGTTATCCCATGCGACGTTGAGGTAATTCCTAACTCCAGCTGTGTTCAGTTGGCCTGTGCGCGCCTGTATTTACCCTGTAACGAGGTCGATATTGTGTCGCTGCATGGCCAGGTCAACGCTGCCAAGGTACCCGGTCTCGTCGCACGAATGCAGCACGCTAATCTGTTGGCGGTGCTGACCGACAAAACCAATACCCCAGTTGCCATTGCTAATTACTTGGTTGAGTTCGGTGAACTCGATTGGCGCGTTGCGGTTTGTGAGGATCTCGGCAGTTGTGATGAAAAGATCACTGAGTTCAGTCCGAAGGAGCTTGCTGCTGGCGACGCAGGGCAGTTTTCGAATCGTAATATTCTGCTGTTACAACGCCACGGCCAACCTAGGTGGCACGGTTGTAAAGGCCATCGCCCAGACGACGAATATCTTAAACGCATGCCCAAGAGCGGCTTGATCACCAAGGCGCCAGTGCGCGCTGTTGCCGTTGCAAACCTGTGTTTGCAGCAAGACTCCGTTGTTTGGGATATCGGCGCTGGCTCCGGCTCCGTTGGCATTGAGGCCGCTAAGATTGCTTATCGCGCGCCGGTGTTTGCGATTGAATGCACCCCGCAATGTTGGCCACAGATTGAGGCCAACCGAGTGTTACAAAAAGTGGACAACCTGCGGCTGGTTCAAGCCAAGGCACCCGAGGGCTTAGCGGCGCTACCTGCACCCGATGCGGTTTTTTGTGGTGGCTCCCGTGGTCAACTCGATGAGCTATTGCCACTGGTGTGGCGTCGTCTGCGATCTGGCGGCCGAATGGTATTTAGCGCGGTGACACTGGAAACCGTAGCTGAGCTGTCGCAACTGGCCAAAAAACATCAATTATCAGCGCAGATGTTGTTGATCCAAACCTCTCAAGAGCGGGCGATAGGCCCGTATGTTAGCTACCAAGCCAACAATCCAATTCATCTATTTATTTTTGAAAAACCGGAATTCTAACCATGACTAAAATCGGAAAATTATACGCAATCGGCGTCGGCCCTGGTGCCAGCGATCTGATGACTCTGCGCGCGGCTCGTTTGTTGCGCGAAACCGACGTAGTCGCGGTTCCTGAGAAAACCTTAGGCAAGCAAGACTCCTTCGCTTGGGCGATTGCTACTGGCGCTGTCGCAGCCAAAGAGATCCAAGGTGAAACCCTGTTCCTGCATTTCCCGATGAGCCGCGATGTCTCTATTACCGTGCCGGCATGGCAACGGGCTGCTGCAGCCATCATTGAGCGCCTACAGCAGGGCTTAGATGTGGCCTTCATTACTGAAGGTGACCCTTCGGTATTCAGTACTTGGGCTTATTTGCAGGAAGAGTTGGCAGAAAGCTTGCCACAGGTTGAGGTTGAGATTGTACCTGGGGTGTCCTCCATTACCGCGGTACCAGCAGCAACCGGTGTACCACTGGCTGATGGCGAAGAGCGTTTCTGCGTTGTGCCTGCGACCTACGGTATTGAGATGCTGCCACGGCTGATGGAAGAGTTTGACACCATCATCCTGATTAAAGCAGGCCGCATGGTTGAACCGTTGATTGAGCTATTAGAGCCCATGGATATGTTGCATTGCGCCCGCTATGTATCGTACGCCAGCGGTGACAACCAAGAGGTGTACGAGGATCTGCGCCAAGTACCGCAAGAACATCGCTACTTTGCCATGGTGCAGCTGTCTATTCGCGGCCGTAAAGGTCGTCTACGCCACGGTAAGGCTGCCTAAATGTCGCTGGCCATTCACGCCATCACCCGCAACGGTACGCAGTTAGCGGAGCAACTGATGGCTGCGCTGCCTCCGGCGCATGGCTTTGCCATGTACCCCCAAGAGGGCGGCGCTGCAAGCACAATTACTGGCTCATTCAAGGCGCACTTTGGTGCAATCTTTAATGATTTTGGCGCTCACCTGTGTATTTGCTCGGTTGGAATTATGACCCGAGTGTTGGCGGATCTCGCCACCAACAAGCGTGATGATCCAGCGGTGATCTGCATGGATGAGCAAGGCCAATTTGTGGTGCCAGTGCTCAGTGGCCATCGTGGTGGTGCCAATGCGTGGGCCATGCGTATTGCTGAGGTCGTAGGCGGCCAAGCGGTGATCACCACCGCCAGTGACGCTAGCGCTACCTTAGCGGTGGATCTGCTTGGTGCTGCCTATGGTTGGCAGCTTGATCCTTGCTGTGAAGACGACATTACCGCGGTTAGCGCGGCTGTTGTTAATAACCAGCCGGTTTACTTTGAGCAAACCAGTGGCCATCGCCAGTGGTGGCCGCATCAGAAACCATGGCCGACCCATTGGCTCAGCAGTGCAGATGGCGCTACCGCGCGGGTGGTGATAAGCCACAGCACCGATACGCCAGCATTTGCTGGGCCAACGGTGATTTGGCGCCCATCGGTGTTGGACTTAGGCATTGGTTGCGATCGCAACACGCCCCAGCACGTTATTGCCGCAGCAGTGACGGCGTTCTGTCAGCAACATCAACTGTCGCCGCTGTCTATTCGCCGCATCAACAGTATCGACCTTAAGGCCGATGAAGTTGGGCTTATTGGTTATGCCAAACAGATTGGAGTGCCATTTCGCTGTTACCACAAACAGCAATTGGCCAACGTTGCCGGGATTGAAAACCCGTCGGCTACGGTTGAGCGCTGCATAGGCGTTTCCTCAGTGGCTGAAGCTGCCTGTTTGTTCGGTAGTGGTTGCAGCACGCTATTGGCACCTAAGTTCAAGTTTAAGGCGCACGGCTTCAACGTCACCGTTGCCGCTTGTGTCGAGCAAGCTGTTAAGCCAGCGGCGTCGATGCTGCAACAAGCCAAGCCGATGAAAGGCTATCGCTACCATTTGATTTTGTGTGGTGGCCGCCATTGTGATGATGGCAACGGGAAATCATTTGCGAGCAAATTGCGGCGCTTAGCCGCGGTTGAACTTGCACCAGAGCAGCGGCTGAAGATCACCCGCAGTTACTGCGTTGGTGGCTGTCGTACTGGCTTGCGCGCGGTGCTGTATCGGCACGACCAACAAACTGATCCTAACCACGGAGTGTGGCTGCAGCATTTGGAAGATATGCCATTTGGCCAATGGCGAGCGTTGTTTCAGGCGTTGCCAAGTAAACAGCGCTGGACCGAGCTGCTTGAACCTCAGTTCATTGCTCAGACTGCCTGCCTGAGCGAGGCACGCTAACAATGATGCCAATTACTTTAACCCAGCCATTACGGGTGCTGGTGGTTGGTGGCGGTCGAGCTGCCTCAATCAAGGCCAGGACTGCACTGCGTTATAACCAGCAAGTGACGCTGTTGTCCCCGGCGTTAACCGACGATTGCATCGATTTGGACTGCGTCCATATCGAAGCGGATCTGTACCAGTGCGATGACGCCACGTTCGTCGGTTATGACTTGGTTTACTTGGCGCTGCCGTGGCCACAACAGCTGTCGTTGCAGTTGCACCTAACCGAGCTGGCCAGTCGATTAATCGCCAAGGGCGCCTTGCTGTGCGTCAGTTGCCAGCCGCGCTTAGGCAATTTCGTTAACCCTTGCAGCCGCAGTGTTGGCGATAACGTACTAGCGCTTTCTGGCAGTGGCCGCAATCCACGACAAACTCGAAAACACACCATACAACTGGCCCACGAACTAATAAAAATACAACGAGGTCTTTGCACAATATGAAACGACAACGTCATTACCAACAAGGACGAGCACTGGTTATTTGCTGCTTCGGCTCTGTGGTTGACCAAGCGCGCTTTGACGCGTTACTCGAGCAAGCACATAAACGTTACCCCGATTGCGAAGTCCGCTTAGCGGTGAGTTCGCGTATGGTTCTGAACCGTTTGAGCGACCGTGAGCTATATACTTTGCCGGAGCAATTGGCACAGCTGGATCGCGGTGGTTATCGGCAAATCTTGGTGGCCTCTTGTTACTTATACCCAACCGAAGAACATCAACAATTGAAGCAAGTGGTTGAGGGTTTCAAACAGTTCAGTTTGTCTCGTTTGGCTTATACCCCGGCGTTATTGCAAACAGTTAACGGCGCTAATTCGATCTTGGCCGCTTTAGCTGCACGCTTCCCAATGGAGGAGGGTGTTCACAATCTGTTTATCCATCACGGCGCGCCGCAGCTGGATAACGCCGGTTATAACGCCATTTGGTATAGCCAACAGTTGCTTGAGCAGCTGGGCGAGCGCAATCACTGTTGCTCACTGGAAGGGGCGAACCCATACCCGCTGGTAGCGGCCAAGCTGAAGCAACAATTAGCGGCGGCTAAGCGCGTCCGCTTGATCCCGTTGCTGTTGGTCAGTGGCAACCATGCGGTTAACGATGTGGTGTCTATTCAAGCAGATCTGCAGCAGCTTACCGAGGTCGAGATTGCTGCCCCAATCACATCAGAACGCTTCTGCTTACTGGATTTAACTGCGGTAACCGAGACCCTGTGGAAGCAAATTGACACCGAATTTAACAAGCTTGGAGAGCTAGCATGAGTGGTCATCTATCGATTGTAGGTATTGGACCGGGCGATCTTCGCTTGGTTACCCCAATGGCGCGCGACGCCATCGAACAGGCTGACGTTATTGTTGGCTATAAGCCTTACGTAAAGCTGATTGAATCGCTGTTAACCACCCAAACGATCGAAGCCAATGGCATGACCCGTGAGGTTGAACGTGCGCAAGCGGCAGTAGAAATGGCGTTTGCTGGTAAACGGGTTGCGGTTATCTCGTCAGGCGATGCTGGCATGTACGCCATGGGCTCTTTGGTTTACCAAATGCTGCAGGAGCATGGATGGCATGTCGATCATCCTACTCGCGTCAATATGATCCCTGGAATCACTGCTGCCAATGCCTGTGCTTCCTTGGTTGGCACCCCATTAGGCCATGACGGTTGCACTATCTCTTTATCAGATCTGCTGACCCCGTGGGAGTTGATTGAGCAGCGTATTGAAGCGGCCGCTAAGGCTGATTTCGCTATTACCTTCTACAACCCTCGTTCCCGTCGTCGCACTAATCAGATTGAGATTGCTCAAGCGATTTTGCTGCAACATCGCAGCCCAGATACACCGGTAGCGATTGTCGATAACGCCTACCGCGGCGATGAGCAAAGCGTTCAGATCAGTGACTTGGCGAACTTTACCAACTGCGAATTTGCGATGACGGCGGCGGTGGTGATTGGCAACAGCCAAAGCTACCTCTTTGCCGACAAGATTATTACCCCACGTGGCTACGACAATAAATACTGCTTTGAAAGTGGTGCAGTTAAACAAGGCCAACAACGTGGCAAAACATTGAACACTCAGGAGTTATCAGCATGACCGTATATTTCATTGGCGCCGGGCCAGGGGACCCAGATTTGATCACCGTTAAGGGCGCTCGTTTAGTCGAGCAGTGTCCGGTGGTGTTGTACACCGGTTCGTTGGTGCCAAAAGAGGTGGTTGCTCGTGCGCGTGAAGATGCACTGGTACTGAGCTCTGAAGATATGGATTTGGATGACATCATCGATGTCTGCAAACAAGCTCATGAACGTGGTGAGGATGTAGCGCGGGTACAAACCGGTGATCTCTCTATCTACAGCTCGTTGGCCGAAACCACCCGTCGCTTAGACCCGCTGGGCATCGATTGGAAAGTGGTACCTGGAGTGAGCTCATTCCAAGCGTCCGCTGCCGCATTAGGGCAACAACTGACGTTACCAGAGCAGTGCCAAACCATTATTTTAAGCCGTGCCAGTGGGCGCACCCCAGTGCCAGAGAAAGAGAACCTTAAATCGCTGGCAGCACACGAAGCGACCCTGTGTTTGTTCCTATCTGCCACTCTTATCCGCAAGGTTGCCCGTGAACTGAAAGAGGTTTACCCAGGCAGCTGGCCGGTGGCAGTTGTGGAAAAGGCATCGCATCCAGAAGAGCGCATCATCCGCGGCACCTTGGACACCATTGTTGAGCAGGTAGAAAGCGCTGGGATCCGTGCTACTGCAATGATTATTGTTAGTAAGGTGCTGGAGCAAACCGATTTCAATGATTCGCGTTTGTACGCCGCCAACTTCTCCCATGGTTTCCGCAAAGCGCGCGTTGCTGAGGTGATTGATGACTAAGCCAGGAACGGTTTTTCTGGTTGGCGCAGGCCCGGGTGATCCCGGCCTGCTAACCCAGCGGGCAGTCGAGCTGATGCAGTACTGCGATGTGGTGTGTTATGACCTGTTGGTTGGGGCGGCGATTTTGTCGCAGATCCCAGCTGATAAGGAGTTACTGCCGGTGGGATACCGAGGTTACTGCGGTACCAGTATTGAATATGGTATGCACCCAGAGGTGGTTGAGCAGGCCTTAGCCGGTAAAACGGTTTTGCGCCTCAAAGCGGGTGACCCGTTTATCTTTGGCCGTGCTACCGAAGAGTGCCGCTGTCTAACATACCACGGCATCGACTATCAGGTAGTACCAGGGATCAGCGCCTCGCTTGGTGCCGCCGCTTACGCTGGTTTTCCGCTAACCAGCAACGGCATGGCGTCGGACGTTACCTTTGCTAGCGGCCATCAAACCTCAAAGACGCTGTCGAACTGGGCGGCGTTAGGGCAAAGCTCTGGCACCTTGGTGATCTACATGGGCGCGAAGAAGCTTAATACTCATGCGCAATTGCTGATGTCGAAGGGCAAAAGCAGCGATACGCCGGTAGCGGTGATCTCCGCTGCCACTGGCGCTAACCAACGTATGCTTAGCTCGACCTTAGGTGAGGTTGGCGATCAGATCGATCTGTTTGATAACGGCGATCCGATGTTGGTCATTATTGGCGAGGTGGTGTCTTTATCGCCGGAGCTAAATTGGCGCAACGACTTGCCGCTGCGTGGCTATCAAGTATTGGCTTGCACGCAGGAGCAGAGTCTACTGCAACAGATTAAACTCGCTGGCGCGGTGGTGGTTGAGTCGTTTATCAAGCACCAGCAATTACTGAACGATGCGGATTGGCAACGGGTGTTGGCTGCGGACGCACTTCATCTTGTTGGTGCCGATTCGGTTTGTACCTTAATTCGTAGCTGCATCGCCAACAAACTGGATATGCGTAAGTGGCATTGGCATCTTAGTGGTGATCAAGCAGCGACCGAGTCTTTGGCAAAAGCCGGTGTGATTGCTGCGGAGCGTCTAGAGCAGGCGTTAGTGCTGTCTAACGGCGTCGGTGCGAATGAGATTGATGCGGCCTCTGGTCGTTACCAGTTGCCGGACTACGAGCTCCCTGATGCCAAGCTGGCTATTTTGGACGACATCAAAGCACTTGAATGTTTGCTGGCCACCGAACTGTGCCCGGATCTGATCCTAAGCCGCTGTCCTGAGTTGGTGAAGACTGCCCAGAATCGAGGTTATAGCGCCCGAGTGTTGTTGGCGACCGATACGCCGTTAGCTATTCGTGCTTGTCTAATGGATTTGGCGGCGTAGTGGAGTACAAAGGTTAGAGCGTGCTTTTCTGAGCGCTCTGATCTTTGGTTAAACCAATGGCAACTAATATCGGCGAATGAACATTCGCTATTTGAAATAAATGCGCGCATAAGCAACAACTTATACGCTCATTTATATAACTATTCTGTCAGTATAAGAATGGCGCCGATGCGCTACTCATTCTATGTTGTGCTATTTGTTATGCAAAAAATGCAGTTTGACTGAACGCTAATAAACCACCGGCTGCGAACCAAAGTGGTGTTTAGTTTTTATTTGATAATCAAACTATATTTTTTCAGAACAATTAAGTCAATCAGAATTTGGTGGTTTTTTATAACCCTAAATTCAGTTTGGCCCGTTGGTTAGATAATCGGCGGGCATGTTTTAACCACAACTTAGTAATACCTGCAGAATGTTGATTGTAGACGTGATGACTTATTTATCCGGCGACTATTCTCACCAACGTAGGCTGTATTATGTTTAGGACCATCGTTAAGAAAGTCCCAGAACTTATTTTGGTTATGTTAGCGGCAACGCTGCTAACATTTTTTTTGACTTGGGTTAGCCCCGGGGATCCGGCAGAAATATATTTTGAATCTCGTGGCATTGCGCCAACAGCCGATGCGCTGCTGGCTATGCAATCGAAAATGGGATTAGACCAACCATTTGCGGTGCAATACTGGAACTGGCTAAGCGGTATTGTACAACTTGACGCTGGCGTTTCGTTGCGTACTGGTGAGCCGGTAGCGCAGATGGTTAAACAGCGCTTTGCGATGACCTTCAAGTTGTCGTTGTTGGCGATTACGCTAATGCTAGTGCTGTCGTTTTTGTTGGCCATTGTAGCCAGCTTGAATGAAGGAGGGCCGGCGGATTATGCCATTCGGCTATTCTCTTTTGCTGGGGTATCCATGCCTGACTTTTGGCTTGGATTGATGTTAATCCTCAATTTTGTCGTTTATCTGCAGTGGTTTCCACTTACCGACCCGTATGCGCTCAAGAGTGTGGTGTTACCGGCGCTGACACTGGCTATCCCGCTAACCGGGCGTTATACCCGCCAGATCCAGTCGATGATCAGCGAAGAGATGACTAAGAGCTATGTGGTTGGGGCGCGGGCAAGGGGCTGTACTGAGTGGGCGATTATCTTGCAGCACGTATTGCCTGCTATTTTAGGTGGCCTAACTACGTTATTTGGCCTCTCTTGTGCGTTACTGCTAGGGGGCACGGTTGTGGTTGAATCGATATTCTCTTGGCCCGGCCTTGGGAGCATGGCGATTGAATCGATTACCCATCGCGATTATCCCGTGCTGCAAGCGTATGTGGTCATCATGGTGTTCATCTACGTTAGCATCAATTTTATCGCTGATATTGTGGCCGAGATACTGGACCCGCGTTTGTCACTAAGTGGTGGTAAACGATGAAACGGGCACTATTGAGTAAGAAACGTCAGTTTCAACTAGCCATTGGCTTATGTGTGTCGCTCATTATCTTCGCTTTACTAGGGCCGTTTTTAGCGCCACACGACCCGTTAGAGACCGACTTTCTGCACATTCTGGCGCCGCCGAGCGCGCTGTACCCGTTGGGCACTGATCAAGTCGGCCGCTGCATCCTGTCTCGATTGCTCTATGGGGCGCAGATCTCGTTAGGAATGACCTTTGCCATGCTCAGTGTCATTTTTGTATTGGGCATTGCTATTGGGGTTGTTGCTGGCATCCGTGGCGGTTGGCTCGACACCATTATTATGCGCATTGCCGATACCATTTTGGCCTTTCCGGATCTGGTGTTTGCTATTGCGGTTGTTGGTTTGTTGGGCCCCGGCATGGTTAACACCATGTGTGCACTGGCTATCATCTGGTGGACTAAATTTGCCCGCTTGAGCCGAGTATTGGTACGAACCACTGTACAAAGCGATGCAGTTATTGCGGGACGGATGGCTGGTGCCAGCGGCTTTACCTTGGTTCGGCACTACATTTTACCGTCGATCATGCCGCCGATGCTGACTCAGCTTAGTTTAGACATTGGCAACATGATGTTGGCATTGGCTGGGCTGTCCTTTCTTGGTTTGGGGGTACAACCACCGACACCGGAGTGGGGCAACATGCTGAGCGAAGGCCGGGAATATCTGCAGAGTGCCCCATGGCTGGTGATCTACCCAGGCATTGCCACCTTTGTGGTGGTTATCGTGTTTAACATCTTGGGTGATGCCACCCGAAAATATTTGAATCCAGAGCGGCTGTAACAGTTGCAAATAAAAATCAATAGAATGAAAGTGAATAAAATGAAATTACTCACCCCGTTAGTTGCTGCGTTGGCATTAGTGTTTACACCACCGTCAGTACAGGCTGTCGAAACAGAAAAAACCGTTAATATGTCGATATTTTGGTTAGATGGTGATATTGAACCGACCTCTGGTTGGCATGGTTGGACATTAACTCGCTGTGGTATTGGCGAAAACTTGCTGCAAATTGATGAAAATCTAGATTACAAACCAGTGATCGCCGAAAGTTGGCAAAAGATTGATGACCTAACTACCGTGTTTAATATTCGCTCAGGTGTGACCTTTCATAATGGTCGTGCTGTTGATGCGCAAGCGGTAAAGGAGTCGTTAGAACGCGCGATAAATATTACTGACCGTCAAGATGTGGTTATTCCAATTGATACTATTAGTGCCAGTGGTAATACCTTAACCATCAAAACAACTCGTCCTTATGCAACGCTGTTGAATATGTTGGCTGATACGGTATTCATTATTGTTGATGCTAAAGCAGCCGAGCAAGACCCTGCTGGATTCAAATACAAACCGGTGACAACTGGGCCGTTTCAGGTTGAAAGTTTTTCCAGTGAAACGGGCTTGGTGATTAACAAACACACTGGCCACTGGGCCGGTGAACCCCAGGTGGACCGAATCAACGTTAAGTACATTAGTGATGCCAGTACCCGTTCGATGGCGTTGCAATCCGGCGAGTTGGATTTTGCAGCGCAGATCAGCCCAGCGGATCTCAGTATCTTAGAAAAAAATGAAAACCTTAACGTTATAACCGGCCCAAACCTGCGGATTTTCCATATTCGTACCAATTTTGCCCACCCGTGGATGCAGATCCCCGAGTTTCGACAAGCGGTGCACCACGCGATTCATAAGGACGTTTACGCCGAAAAGATTGCTGGCGGTATTCCTGCACGGGGCCCATTCAATAAGCTGTTGTCGTTTGGTCACCAAGGGGATGATTCCTACCCATATGACCAACAAAAAGCGATTCAACTGCTTGATGATGCAGGCTTGGTTGACACTAACGGCGATGGCATTCGCGAACTAAATGGGCAAAACATCGTCTTGCAGTACATCAGCATGACCAACCACGGTGCTCAGGCTCGTAACATCGGCATTGCCATGCAGTCTGAGTTGAAGAAGGTTGGCATTGGTATGGACGTAAAACAGATGGAGAATTTTGCTGAAGCGTCGAAGCAGGGTAAGTACGACTTCCTGTTTGAACGCTGGACGTCGGCACCAACCCTCGATCCGCAGTACTTCTTAGAGTCCAGTTTTAAAACCGGCGCACGGGGAAATTCCGGCCAATACAGTAACCCCAAGTTGGATGCGCTGTTGGAGCAGATGGACAATACCCTTGATGGTGATAAGCGCGCGGCGCTTGGGGCGAAGGGCGCTAAGATGTTGATGGATGATGTTGCGGCCATCTTCCTTTTCTACCAACGTGGCAACGTGGTCCACAACAAGCGGATCTCCGGTGTTCATAAGTTTGTTTCTGAGATCTATTACATCGATGAGCGGTTAGGATTGGCTAATGAATAGTGCTGAAGCAACCCCGTTAGTTGATGTTCAGTCGCTGTGCATCAACTACGCTGGCGGCGCCAATGTGGTGGAAGACGTTAGTTTTACCCTGCTGCCGGGGCAAATTGTGGGCATTGTTGGTGA
Source organism: Ferrimonas lipolytica (assembly GCF_012295575.1). NCBI lineage: Bacteria > Pseudomonadati > Pseudomonadota > Gammaproteobacteria > Alteromonadales > Ferrimonadaceae > Ferrimonas > Ferrimonas lipolytica. The sequence goes on from NZ_CP051180.1 coordinate 1,086,380, forward strand.
AAGTGGCTCGGGCAAAACTACCTTGATTCGCGCCATTATCAACCTGCTTGGTAGCGGTGCCTCAATCGAGGCAGGCCATATTTGGTTTGATGGTGTCGATACTGCCACATTGACCAGTGAAGGTTGGCGCCAGCTTCGTGGTAACCATATTGCGATGATTTTCCAAAACCCAGGGGCATCCCTGAGCCCGATGCTAACCATTGAACGGCAGTTTGTTGAAGCGATTCGCAACCACCGCGACATCACTAAAGCGGCCGCCCGTGCTATTGCCTTGGCTGAGATCAGCAAGCTTGGGTTAGATGAGCCTGAGCGTGTGCTCGCCTCTCGTCCGTGGCAACTTAGTGGCGGTATGAAGCAGCGGGTGGCGATAGCCATGTCACTGGCGATGAAGCCACAACTGATTATTGCCGACGAGCCGACCTCGGCGTTGGATGTAACCACCCAAGAACTGGTGATGAAAGAGCTTGAGCTGCGCCGCCGGATTGATGGCAGTTCGGTTATCTTGGTTAGTCATAACATCAGCGCTTGCGCCTCTGTTGCCGATAAGCTGCTAGTGATGCAAGCCGGTAAGGTAAATGATTCTGGCAGCGTGGCTGATATTCTTGGCCGTGCAGAGGACAGTTACGCGGGCCAGCTGTTGCGATCGGTGCCGCACCTGAAGGTGATGACCGATGGATAACACGACCCAGCCTTTGCTGCAGTTACGCGATGTAGATAAGTATTTTGATAATGGTGAAACCAGCAAACATGTGCTTAAAAGCATTAACTTGTCAGTTAAGTCTGGCGAAAATGTCGGTATTGTTGGTGCGAGCGGCAGCGGTAAGTCAACCTTGGCTAGGTTGCTGTGCCGTATTCATCAACAAGAGCGTGGTGACATTTTGTTTGCAGGCGAGCCGATAGATAGCATTGCTGCTAAGCATTACTTCCAACAGGTGCAGATGGTGTTTCAAGACCCATTAGCCAGCTTTCCACCACGGATGAAGGTAGAACAATACCTGTTAGAGCCGTTTAAAAACTTTAAACGGCTACAGGGCAAGGAGCCGCACCAGTTAGCAAAAGCGCTGCTGGAGAAGGTGCATCTGCCGGAAGCAATACTACAGCGCTACCCCAATCAGCTTTCTGGTGGGCAACTGCAGCGGATAGTGTTTGCCCGCGCGACGGGGTTAAACCCATCGCTATTAATTTGCGATGAAGCAACCTCAGCGCTGGATGCCACCATTCAAAAACAGGTGCTGAGCCTGTTTGATGAGCTACAACAGCAAGCAGGATTCGCCAGCTTGTTCATTACTCATGATTTAGCCTTGGCTGAGTCTTTCTGCGACATTATTCATGTGATGGAAGATGGCCGCATCGTTGAGACGTTGACCAGTGGCAACATCGTTAGTGAAGCGCAACACCCCTGTACCCAGCGGATGATTGAGTCCAGTTGTAACTTGTCCGCGGCGGTGGCGTTAGCGCAATACGTACAAACCGACCGTTAACCAGCCACGATTTAACCATTTTTGGCGCGTTCGCTCGGACGCGCCACGTTCGGTGTGATTGCTTGCTGTTTTTACTCAGTAGTTGCTGTCGTGCACCATAAGAAAACGAATCATGAAACTTACCCATAAAGATTATTTGAATCTCGCGTTGCCGTTTATTGTGGCAACGGTTACACAGCCGTTGTTAGGCGCTGTTGATACCGCCGTTATCGGCCAGCTCGGTGTGGCCGCGCTAATTGGCGGAGTTGCCATTGGCACAGTGGTGATGAATACCCTGTACTGGCTGTTTGGGTTTTTTCGTGTAAGCACCACCGGCCAAAGTGCGATGGCGGTGGGGCGGGGCGATTACGCCGAACAAGCGGCCGCTTTAATCCGACCGTTGGTGGTTGCCATTGCGGTAGGTGGGCTGTTTATCCTATTACGGCAACCCATCTGGCAGGGGGCGCTGTTGGTTATCGAACCAGATGCTAACGTTGCCGCCAATGCCCATATCTATTTTGACATTATGATCTTCGGTGCGCCTTTCGTATTGGCGAACTACACCGTTATCGGCTGGCTGATGGGGCAAGGCAAGGCTAAGCAAACCTTATTGATTCAGGTTTTTGGCAACCTGTTAAATATCGCGCTCAATCTGTTGTTTGTAATCGCTTTTGATCTTGGTATAGCGGGAGTGGCTTACGCCAGTTTCAGTGCCCAGTTCGTCATGCTGATGGTGGGGGTATTGGTTAGCGCAAATTGCACCTCGTTTTCGCTGTTCGACTACCTTAGATTCGCGCGTATAACGTTAGCCGATGTGAAATTGATCGCCTCATCCAATGTCGATCTATTGCTGCGCACCGTTTGTATTCTGATCTTTTTCAATTTGATGGCGCGCACCGGAGCTCAGTTAGGGACGGAGATATTGGCGACCAATGCGATATTGATGCAGGTAATCTTTATCGTCAGTTACCTTTTTGATGGCATTGCGAATGCGTCGAGCGTGTTTGCAGGTAAAGCGGTTGGAGCCAAAGATAGTAGGCTGCTGCAGCAGGTACTGCGCCTTAATACGCAGTGGACGCTGATGGCGATGCTGGTGCTTACCACGGCATTAGCACTAAGCAAAGATCAGCTCGTATTGTTGTTTACGCCACTGCCTGAGTTGATTGTGCTGTACCAGCAGATGAGCGGTTGGTTAGTGTTATTTCCCCTGGTTGCTGGCGCCGGTTTAACCCTTTACGGGATCTTTACCGGTACTGGGACAACACGACCGGTGTTTCGCTCCAGTGCCGCAGCGCTGTTGCTGTTTTTAGTGGCTGAACCGATGCTGGTTGAACAGTGGAGCAACCATGGCTTGTGGTGTGCAGTTAGTCTGTTTTATGCCGGCAGGTTTGTGTTTTTGTACCCCTACATTGGCGAGATTAAGCGCAAATGTATAGGCGATAGAAGCGTTAAGCAGCAAGCGGCTAGTTCGCTGAAGGTTTAATTAATGGCTGTGTCGTAGTTAGCTGTTGAGGTTTATATCAGGCCTTCGGCTGTACCGATTGCAGTACTCTTGAGGGTTATGTCGCGGTGGCGACGGCACATTCTTGTATGCAATTCTTGTATGCATTAGGGGGGAGCTTCGCCCCCTTTGGAATTCCCCTTGCCATAGGTCGCAGTCCAAAACGCTTCGCTAAACTGCTCCAATGCGGCAGAAGATCAATAGCGGCAGTGCATTACCCTTTGTATCGGTGCTCGCCTAGCCAGTGCTTTAACAGCCTTAGAAAGAACAACACTTACTTGGTACGCAATTTATATAACCAATTTAACAGATTGGCTCGCTGAACGTACGACCGCAGCCTCGATGTTATTCAAACACCAACATCGAACCAAATTGATAGCTAAAGCACGAATCAGTTTGCTGGCTAAGTGGCGAGGTGTAACCGATTTAGAAGGGCGGGAGTAGATACGAAAAAACCAACCCTAAGGTTGGCTTTCTCTGAATATGTGGTTGCGGGAGCTGGATTTGAACCAACGACCTTCGGGTTATGAGCCCGACGAGCTACCAAGCTGCTCCATCCCGCGACCGGATGTGAGTATTTAATCTCGCTGCCGAGAGTCTGTTGTACTGAAACAGTATTAAGACGTTTTTTCTCTGGAAGAGAATTGGTAAGGAAGGCGGGGGTTAAACCGATGACCTTTGAGAGGTGATAAGAGCGAACCCGAGGGTGTGTTCTTAAGGTATCTACTAAACCAAAGTTGGTTGCGGGAGCTGGATTTGAACCAACGACCTTCGGGTTATGAGCCCGACGAGCTACCAAGCTGCTCCATCCCGCGACCGGATGTGAGTATTTAATCTCGCTGCCGAGAGTCTGTTGTACTGAAACAGTATTAAGACGTTTTTTCTCTAGAAGAGAATTGGTAAGGAAGGCGGGGGTTAAACCGATGACCTTTGAGAGGTGATAAGAGCGAACCCGAGGGTGTGTTCTTAAGGTATCTACTAAACCAAAGTTGGTTGCGGGAGCTGGATTTGAACCAACGACCTTCGGGTTATGAGCCCGACGAGCTACCAAGCTGCTCCATCCCGCGACCGGATGTGAGTATTTAATCTCGCTGCCGAGAGTCTGTTGTACTGAAACAGTATTAAGACGTTTTTCTCTGAAAGAGAATTGGTAAGGAAGGCGGGGGTTAAACCGATGACCTTTGAGAGGTGATAAGAGCGAACCCGAGGGTGTGTTCTTAAGGTATCTACTAAACCAAAGTTGGTTGCGGGAGCTGGATTTGAACCAACGACCTTCGGGTTATGAGCCCGACGAGCTACCAAGCTGCTCCATCCCGCGACCGGATGCAGTATTTTAGCTCGCTGCCGAGCATGTCGAAACATCGCCGAAGCAATGATTCTAAATAGTGGCTCCCCTTGCTGGACTTGAACCAGCGACATACGGATTAACAGTCCGCCGTTCTACCAACTGAACTAAAGGGGAACAGATTGTATTCTCAAACGAGAATTGGTTGCGGGAGCTGGATTTGAACCAACGACCTTCGGGTTATGAGCCCGACGAGCTACCAAGCTGCTCCATCCCGCGACCGGATGCAGTATTTTAGCTCGCTGCCGAGCATGTCGAAACATCGCCGAAGCAATGATTCTAAATAGTGGCTCCCCTTGCTGGACTTGAACCAGCGACATACGGATTAACAGTCCGCCGTTCTACCAACTGAACTAAAGGGGAACAGATTGTATTCTCAAACGAGAATTGGTTGCGGGAGCTGGATTTGAACCAACGACCTTCGGGTTATGAGCCCGACGAGCTACCAAGCTGCTCCATCCCGCGACCGGATGCAGTATTTTAGCTCGCTGCCGAGCATGTCGAAACATCGCCAAGGCAATGATTCTAAATAGTGGCTCCCCTTGCTGGACTTGAACCAGCGACATACGGATTAACAGTCCGCCGTTCTACCAACTGAACTAAAGGGGAACAGATTGTATTCTCAAACGAGAATTGGTTGCGGGAGCTGGATTTGAACCAACGACCTTCGGGTTATGAGCCCGACGAGCTACCAAGCTGCTCCATCCCGCGACCGGATGCAGTATTTTAGCTCGCTGCCGAGCATGTCGAAACATCGCCGAAGCAATGATTCTAAATAGTGGCTCCCCTTGCTGGACTTGAACCAGCGACATACGGATTAACAGTCCGCCGTTCTACCAACTGAACTAAAGGGGAACAGATTGTATTCTCAAACGAGAATTGGTTGCGGGAGCTGGATTTGAACCAACGACCTTCGGGTTATGAGCCCGACGAGCTACCAAGCTGCTCCATCCCGCGACCGGATGCAGTATTTTAGCTCGCTGCCGAGCATGTCGAAACATCGCCGAAGCAATGATTCTAAATAGTGGCTCCCCTTGCTGGACTTGAACCAGCGACATACGGATTAACAGTCCGCCGTTCTACCAACTGAACTAAAGGGGAACAGATTGTATTCTCAAACGAGAATTGGTTGCGGGAGCTGGATTTGAACCAACGACCTTCGGGTTATGAGCCCGACGAGCTACCAAGCTGCTCCATCCCGCGACCGGATGCAGTATTTTAGCTCGCTGCCGAGCATGTCGAAACATCGCCGAAGCAATGATTCTAAATAGTGGCTCCCCTTGCTGGACTTGAACCAGCGACATACGGATTAACAGTCCGCCGTTCTACCAACTGAACTAAAGGGGAACAGATGTCTGCAGTATTTACTGGGTAGTTAACCCAACAGGCAAGAAGCGAGATTGTATAACCTCAAGCTAACTTTCGTAAACCAGTTTCGGTCGCCGTGCCCTGAAGACGGAGCGCATAGTAAAGGGGACCCCGAAATGAGTCAACACTGATGGCTGAAAAATCGGGATTTTAGGTGTTGTTTGCTCACCTTGCCACCAACTGTCCGAAAACAAATCAAAAGTTGCTCAAAAGGACAACGGTAATTGACCTTTGTCGTTACTCATAAAGTGACTAACTAATTGAGCTACTGTTCGATTGATCGAAATTAATGGGGGATGCTTCAATCTCAATTTTGTATTGACTTTCAACAACCCAATCAATTCGGGGGGTTAGAGTCGTTATCCACTGTTTTTGTGGATAAGTGTGTTGATTTCCTTTGTTGATGGCTCGCAAACCCGCGTCGTTACTGGGTTTTGTTACGATTGATGACTTACTGTGCATAACTGTATTTGTTATAAAAAACAGCAACTTAGCTTCATCTTTTTTAGCGGCGCAAAATTTGAAGTAAAATTGATCTCGGTCTAATTGATGAAATGTTATGGCTGTGCATTAAACTTGAGATTGAGTTGTTAACTGGTTTGGTCTCATATTCTGTCGACTGATTATTTGACAAAAGATTAATCTTAACCATTACGGCATCGTCGCAATTGCTGCGCCCAAGGTAAAGAGCTTCACCATCGTCGCGCTTAAGCCAGCAACTCGGCCAATTCTCTCCATTGGCAGTGGTTTTCAATCAAGTCGTCGCTTATCGACCTAAAGGTAATGATTTTCGGTCGAATTGTCGTAACTAAAGACGGTAAGATGATCGGCTAGTTGCTTTTGTTGTTGCTGTTTTAATGCGTTGAGGTGTTATGGGCCGTTCATTTAATTTGGAATCACGTTTTGAGCCTGCTGGTGATCAACCACAAGCAATTGAGAAGCTGGTTGATGGGCTTGAGGCTGGATTAGCCCACCAAACGTTATTGGGGGTTACTGGCTCGGGTAAAACCTTTACCGTGGCTAATGTGGTGGCGCAGTTGCAGCGGCCAACAATCATTATGGCCCATAATAAAACCTTGGCGGCACAGCTCTACGGTGAGATGAAGGAGTTCTTCCCTGATAATGCCGTTGAGTACTTCGTGTCGTACTACGATTATTACCAACCAGAAGCCTACGTACCAACCACCGATACCTTTATTGAAAAGGATGCCTCGGTAAACGCTCACATAGAGCAGATGCGTCTGTCTGCGACCAAAGCGTTGATGGAGCGTCGAGACGTTATTTTGGTGGCTTCGGTGTCGGCAATCTACGGTTTGGGCGATCCTAAGTCCTACATGTCGATGTTGCTGCACCTGAGAGTTGGCGACATCATGAATCAACGCGATATCTTAAAGCGTTTAGCTGAGTTGCAATATAAACGCAACGATATGGCCTTTGATCGCGGTACCTTCCGTGTTCGTGGCGAGGTTATCGATATCTTCCCTGCTGATTCTGAGCAAGATGCGGTTCGGGTGGAGTTGTTTGATGAAGAAGTGGAGCGGATAAGCTTGTTCGATCCACTAACCGGCGCGATCGAGCGTACCGTTGCACGTTTTACCGTTTATCCGAAAACCCACTACGTTACTCCGCGTGAAACCATCATCGGTTCAATCGATAAGATTAAGGCGGAGATGACTCAACGACATCAGTTTTTGCTCGATAATAACAAGCTAATAGAGGCGCAACGCATCAAGGAACGTTGTCAATTCGATGTAGAGATGATGATGGAGCTGGGCTATTGCTCCGGTATTGAGAACTACTCTCGCTACCTTTCTGGACGCGCCCCAGGCGAACCGCCACCAACCTTGCTCGACTACTTACCTGACGACGGCCTGCTGATTTTAGATGAATCACACGTTACAGTGCCGCAAATTGGTGCCATGTATAAGGGCGATCGCAGCCGCAAAGAGACCTTGGTTGAGTTTGGTTTTCGCTTACCGTCGGCAATGGACAACCGCCCACTGAAGTTTGATGAGTTTGAGGCCATCGCGCCACAAACTATCTATGTGTCGGCTACCCCGGCTAAATACGAGTTGGAGAAATCGCAAGACGACGTGGTTGAACAGGTAGTGCGACCAACGGGATTATTAGATCCTGAGATTGAGGTGCGCCCAGTAGCGACTCAGGTTGATGATCTGCTCTCTGAAATTCGCATTCGAGTGAGCAAACAAGAACGGGTGTTGGTGACTACCTTAACCAAGCGTATGGCTGAGGATCTGAGTGAATACTTGGATGAACACGGCGTCAAGGTGCGTTACCTGCACTCGGACATTGAGACGGTAGAGCGTAGCGAAATCATCCGCGATCTGCGTTTAGGCGTGTTTGATGTATTGGTTGGTATCAACCTGTTGCGTGAGGGGTTAGACATGCCCGAGGTATCGCTGGTGGCTATTCTTGATGCCGATAAAGAGGGTTTTTTGCGGTCTGACCGTTCACTTATTCAAACCATCGGCCGCGCGGCACGAAACGTCAGCGGTAAAGCGATTTTGTACGGCGATAAGATCACCGGTTCGATGCGCAGAGCAATTGATGAAACCGAACGCCGTAGAGCCAAGCAACACGCCTTTAACCTTGAACACGGTATTGAGCCGAAGAGCTTGGTTAAGAAAGTTAATGATGTAATGGATCTCGGCGGTGGCAGTAAAAGAGCTAAGGCGCCGTTGCCTTACGTTGCTGATGCGCCGCCACAATACCAAAGCAAATCACCAAAACAGCTGGCACAAGAGATCGCCGCACTTGAGAAGAAGATGTACCAACACGCCCAAGATTTGGAGTTTGAGCAAGCCGCAAGCCTGCGTGATGATATTGGCAAGTTACGCCAGCAGTTGGTTAATAGTTAATTACCACTAAAGGCACACCGATTTTACGCTGGTGCTTACATCGCCTAAGTACCAGCGTTCGATTAAACAACGAGGCACGAACGTTACATCGCCGAACAAATCGCACCCTCATATATCTGTGTTAACTAAGTTAATAAGCTACAGAATCTTCTTTCAGTCTCGTCTTTAAGGCTGTGTGCCAATTAAGTGTTGTTCTTTTCAAGGCTGTTAAAGCAGCGGCTAGACGAGTGTTGATATAAGGGGAGCAGCACTACCGCTGTTGTTCATCTGCCGCATTGGAGCCGTCTATATCGCAATAGCATTAACATATATAAAACACAGCTAGTGTAACTGGGGGGCGACTAGGTGTACGTTAGGCCATACTTAGGTCATAAATGCGCCAAAAAGGGAGAGACTATGACAACTTTGCAGAATCGATGGCTGTTTGTAGCGGCCTTTTTCGCCATCACCGTTGGTGTAGCCATTGTCGCTCCACCGCAACCTGCCGCGCCAAACCAAACTTCGTTGAGTAAGCAACAGAGTGAATTCTATGGGGCGATGGCTAAACGTATGTACGACGGCAGCGCCTTTCAAGATGGGGTTGGTTTTGATATGCGCGATGGGCCTGAGGATGAAGCTGACATCAATGAATTGCTTCGAGACTTTCCTACTGCCTCTGGTGCTATTCACGGCCAAGTAATTCTCGAACAGCAGCACCTTGCCGCGTCCGAGGGTAATTACGAGCAGGCGATGCGTCTTATGGCCATGAGCTTTGTTAGCGGTTCGCCAAGCGGCAGTTACGCCAATAATTGGTAAGCTGAAATAGTAAAAATAGCACCAGCGCTGCGATAACCCCAAGCAGGTGTGACTCCACCGCAATGCGGCTATCGATTAGCGCGGTGGTGGACGCATTTGCGCCGACAACATTCTCCCAGCTCACTTTGGCTATGACACCTGCGAGCAACAGCCAACCTGAACGCCATTGGCACTTTATGTCGAGTAACGCGCCCCAAGTAAATAAGCCATGCAGTAGCCCACTTAGGCCAACGTATCGCCATGTATCGGCAACCCAGACGTAGATCCCTGTACTGATAATTAACATCATCGCCAAGGTAACCAACCAGATGGTACGGTCGCCGTAATAGGGCTGATGTAAGCCGAATATCAGCCAAAGTCCGCCGAGGTTCATCCACAGGTGGTAGCTATTGGTGTGGAGTAGGTGGCCGGTAACTAAGCGCCAGTATTGCCCTTGTTCAATATCGACTCGTGACCAATCAAGGTTGTCTTTTAGTTCTGGCATGGTAGCCAAAATCAGCGCCATGAAACACAGCGACAGCGGCAACGCCAGTTGGGACCAAGTTGGCCACGAGTTACCTTTAGTCAAGTTGGCACAACCCCTGTTGCTGTTTGTGTCGCAGCTGTTGGTTAACGGTGTCTCGTTGGCTTAAGTAATCGTTTAAACCATTGGCTCGCAGAATGCAGGCTGGGCAAGTGCCACAGCCGTCACCAAGCTCACCGTTGTAGCAGGTGAGGGTACGCTGCTGCACCAGTTCAAGTGCTTGATAGTTATCTGCCAGTGCCCAGGTTTCCGCTTTATCTAACCACATTAGTGGTGTGCTCAAACTAAGTGGGCGGTCCATGCCGAGTTCTAACGCTTGCTGCAGGCTCTTGACGAATTGGTCGCGGCAGTCTGGATAACCTGAATAATCGGTTTCACAAACGCCAGTAATAACGGTGCTGGCCCCAATTTGATAGGCATAGATACCCGCTAGAGTGAGAAACAGAATATTGCGACCGGGAACAAAGGTGTTGGGCAAGCCGTTGTCCATCAACTCGGTTGCAACCGGAATGCTGTCTCGGGTTAGCGCGCTGATGGCAAGCTCATTGAGTAAGCTAACATCTAACACCTTGTGGGCAGCGATATTGAGATCGGTTGCGATCGCTTTCGCTACCTCAATCTCCTCTTTGTGGCGTTGACCATAGTCGAAGGTAATCGCGTGGACCTCGTCGAACTGTTTTATGGCTTGAACTAAGCAGGTAGTGGAGTCTTGGCCCCCACTAAATACCACTACGGCTTTATTGGTAGTCATAGATTATTTCTCAAAGCTGCCGTGTGCAGCGAAATGGATCAGTTGTTGTTGGTATGAGCTGATGTCGCCAATGTTGTCACTAACCCACTGAGGGTCGTAGTAACTATCTAGGTAACGTTCACCGGAGTCACACAACAGGGTAACCAATGATCCTTGCTGGCCCTGTTGTTGCATTTTGCCGGCAAGTTGCAGCACACCAAATAAATTGGTACCGGTGCTGGCGCCAATTTTACGGCCCAGCAGTTGCGCTAACCACAGCATGGTAGCGATAGACGCTGTATCGGGAACTTGAATCATCTCGTCGACAACGTTGGCGATAAAAGATGGCTCAACGCGAGGTCGACCGATGCCTTCTATCCGTGAACAGGCGTTGGTGGTGATCGTTGCATCCCGTTGTTGAAAGTAATCGAAAAAGACGGAGTTATCCGGATCAACCACACACAAACGAGTTTGCTTGCATTGATAACGAAGGTAGCGACCAATGGTTGCCGAGGTACCGCCGGTGCCAGGGCTCATTACGATGTGGCTTGGCTCTGGAAATCGTTCTCGTGACATCTGACTAAAGATCGAATCGGCAATGTTGTTGTTACCGCGCCAATCGGTCGCTCGTTCAGCGTAGGTAAATTGATCCATGTAGTGGCCATTGAGCTCATCCGCCAAACGTTGGCTTTCAACATAGATATCAGCAGGGGCAACTAGGTGGCAGCGGCCGCCATAGAATTCAATCTGATCGATCTTACTTTGCGCTGTTGAGTGCGGAATAACGGCGATAAACTCTAAGCCAAGTAAGCGCGCAAAATACGCTTCGGAAATTGCAGTGGAGCCCGAGGAAGACTCAATAATAGGTGAGCCTTGGGTGATCCAGCCGTTGCTAAGGCCATAGAGAAACAGTGAACGGGCAAGTCGGTGCTTAAGGCTGCCGGTTGGGTGGGTGCTTTCATCTTTAAGGTAGATGTCGATGTTATTAAGCGCTGGTATATCAAGCTTAATAAGGTGGGTGTCAGCACTACGTTGAAAGTCTGCTTCTATCTGTCCAATCGCCCAATTTACCCAACTGCGTGTCATAATAGTTCCATCGAGATCAATATGTTTGCGCCAATGGTACCGTATGAACCCAGAACTGTTAAAAGAATTAGCCAACGACAAGATGCCTTTTGGGAAGTATGCCGGGCGGTATTTGAGCGATGTGCCAATCGCTTATTACGTATGGATGCAAAACAAGGGCTGGCCGGCAGCACCACTAGGTCCGAAAATGGCATTAATGCTGGAAATTAAACACAACGGATTGAGCCATTTGTTAAAACCATTGCGACGCTAAGGTGCAATTGGTTATCACTGCTTTAACCTATCACTGCTTTAAGTTATCGCCGCCGAGCAGCGAACGATTACTCATTATTATTTCGACTAAACAGCGTAACCAGTGTTGTAGCGATAATGCCTATGTAGCGGGAATGCTGATGTTGAGCAAGGTTTGCTGTGAATGGATGCTTAGGGCTCGTTGCAATGTCGTTAGGGGCTTAATCGGAGCTAACAAAAAGGCTGTGTACCAACTAAGTGTTATTCTTTCCAATGTTGTTCAAGCACCGGCTAGGCGAGTGTTGATACAAGGGGAAAGCACTACCGCGGTTGATCTGCTGCGCCGCATTGGAACCGTCCAGCGAAGCGTTTTGGACGGCGACCTAAAGCAAGGGGATTCCAAAGGGGCCAAGCTCCCCCTCGCTAATGCATACAAGAATTGCATACAAGAATGTGCCGTCGCCACCGTGACATTACCCTTAAGAGTACTGCAATCGGTACTCTTAAGAGTTGAGATAAATCTTTACAGCCAATTACGACACAGCAATAAAAAACGCCATCCGAATGGATGGCGTTTTTTTAATATGGTGGAGGGAGGTGGATTCGAACCACCGAAGGCAGTGCCATCAGATTTACAATCTGGTCCCTTTGGCCACTCGGGAACCCCTCCACGGGGTCTTGCTAAATTGTCCAACCGATGCAACGTTCTAAGGCCGTTAGAAGGTTATGATACGCATCAACTTGGTTTGTCTACCTCGCTTGGGCGAAGTAGCGGAATATGGTGGAGGGAGGTGGATTCGAACCACCGAAGGCAGTGCCATCAGATTTACAATCTGGTCCCTTTGGCCACTCGGGAACCCCTCCACGGGGTCTTACTAAATTGTCCAACCGATGCAACGTTCTAAGGCCGTTAGAAGGTTATGTTACGCATCAACTTGGTTTGTCTGCTTCGCTTGGGCGAAGTAGCGGAATATGGTGGAGGGAGGTGGATTCGAACCACCGAAGGCAGTGCCATCAGATTTACAATCTGGTCCCTTTGGCCACTCGGGAACCCCTCCACGGGGTCTTACTAAATTGTCCAACCGATGCAACGTTCTAAGGCCGTTAGAAGGTTATGTTACGCATCAACTTGGTTTGTCTACCTCGCTTGGGCGAAGTAGCGGAATATGGTGGAGGGAGGTGGATTCGAACCACCGAAGGCAGTGCCATCAGATTTACAATCTGGTCCCTTTGGCCACTCGGGAACCCCTCCACGGGGTCTTACTAAACTGTCCAACCGATGCAACGTTCTAAGGCCGTTAGAAGGTTATATTACGCATCAACTTGGTTTGTCTACCTCGCTTGGGCGAAGTAGCGGAATATGGTGGAGGGAGGTGGATTCGAACCACCGAAGGCAGTGCCATCAGATTTACAATCTGGTCCCTTTGGCCACTCGGGAACCCCTCCACAGGGGTCTTGCTCTATTGCCACTTACCGTATCAAAGCTACGTTGCAGCTCCTCTGTAAGTGCGGCGTATACTAACAATTTCCTTTTCGGTGTAAACCCTTCAAGCCAAATTTTTTCTAAAGTTTTAGCGCTTTGCCCCGATAAATTTTATGAACGGTTTATTTCTGGATATTTTCTATGCGCACTGACGCTATTTTAGTCAATGAATTACAGTTAGGTGATTCCCTTAATCAGGCGGTTCAACAAGATCGCCGTGAGGACTTCTCACTGTTGCTGGCTATGATGGTTCAAGATGTGCGTTTTCAGAGCCAGTTTCAATTGGGTAAAGATGAGCAGGGCGATAATGTTTCGGTTCGTCAGCAATTGCATCTCGCAGAACCTCAGGCATTAGTAAGCCAATATCAACAAGAAGGGCGTACCATTGTAAATGCAGACGCCTTCCAGCAAGGTGGTTTGGTTCAAAGCCGTTTGCAAAACTGCTTACAACCGGAAGCAGTTGATATTCAAGGTCAACACCCTTATGGCATTCAGCAGGCGCTGAATAACGCCGAACCGTGGGTCAGTAAACGGCAACAAGTTGCAGTACAGATGCAACGCTTCCCGCAACAAATGGATCTAGCCAATTTGATTGCTCAACAGCGAATTCAGAGCAATGCATTACTGGCCGCTGCGTAATAATCACTAGCGTTCTCTTATGTGACAAAGTAGTTACATCGGATCCGCTGTGATCAAGGTCACGGTCAAGAATAGTGGCAACTATATAATTCCCTGCTTACGTTAACCAAAGATAGGAGTGCGAAATGTCACTTAAACTTGAACAGACCTCAGCCGATTGCTGTGGCGCGTATGCTGACATTGGTAGTGTTATCTCGGCTGAAGACAACGTGCTCGATATTCACTTCAACGCTGAAGATGAAGCCACTGGTATGGTGCAGTTCGCTGAGTTGCTGGTAAAAGCACAAGCTCGATTTGCTGACGTCACCGGTGAAGCTAACTGGGAGAATGATAAGCAGGCCGTTGTTGGCCATGTTGTATTTAGCTGTGCAGCAGAACGACTCATTTTTGAAATGGGCGCGTAATCGAAGAAATTAAGCGATAAAACAGGGTTTTATGGAAAATGTAATGCCTGTTTTTGTTTTACGTTGAAGCTGTAGTGGGACGAGTAATGGCTGAGCATGAACAAATCGATGGGTCAGAGTCCGCTTTAGTCAATGCAGGTTTAGACGCTTCAGCTAATGCAGTTACGCAGAGACTGGTTAACGATTTTAACTGCAGCATTTGCACTACTTGGTTGTTTTCCAACGACCGACAACATTTAACTTGTCTTTCTCGTTGCGCTAATCAGTCCCAGTTTTCCACCTTTTCCTCATTACACCGTTCAGATTTTCCTCAGTTCTTTCGATTTTTCGACCACAGTAATGTGTTGGTAGCCGAAGCCGCACGACTCCATCCTGCGACATCCTGTTTTAATCAGACCCACCTGATTGTTGATGGGATCCATTCCCTATTTGCGCTAACCATTGAGATTAACCCTCAATGCCTAGGGCTAGTAATACTTGAATTTGATTACCCAACTCAATTAATGCCAGAACAAATATTAAACGCACAACGTCTCACCAACGATTTAGGTGGCTTTCTCAATGGCCAATATCAACTCCAACCGGAAATTGGTTTTAAGTTGTTTGAATGCGCCATTGAAAATACCAAGCAGCGCATCATCATTATCGAAGCTGACACCCTCAAAGTGGTGTACGTCAACGACGCTCTCGCTAATTTCAATCGCCAGTCTCCCCATTGGCTTGTTGGTCAATCAATTAAAAAGCTAAGAAGTTATAAGCAGTTTCCGCAGCAGTGCGATGCCCTTATTGTCCAAGCATTGGCGCAGCGGCATATCGACGGCGAGTTTACTATTACCGGTGTCGACGGCATGCCCCAATGGTTTGAGTATGAAGCTAGAGCGATTACTGTTGGTGACAAAGATTACGTCGTCAGTTTGTCGGAAGACGTTTCGGCACAACGATGTCATCAGCAAAAACTGGAATCTCTGGCATGGCGTTGTCAGCTTTCGGGGCTAAATAATCGCTCCAAGTGTCTAAGCGATCTAAAAAATCAAAAGTTACCATTGCTGATGTTAATCGACATCCGTGGCTTCAAAAACCTAAACGATCGTTTTGGCGAGCAGTTTGGCGATGGCGTGCTAAAAGAGGTAGGACGCCGAATTAACCATTTTTGTGAAGCTATTGCTGGCTCACATGCCTATCGCATTGGTGCCGATGAGTTTGTTATTGGCTTTGAAACAACGCCAACAACAGAGCTTGTGGATATAGCGATTTCGCTGGGTAAGCGATTGCATGCAGAGATTGTTATTGACGGCCATATTCATCGCATCGACACCATTATGGCTGGTCTTGAGTTAAGCGTACTGTCAGAGCAGATTTCGCCACTGGCGGCACTGGACATGGCAATGATTAAAGCCAAGCAATGCCGATCATTTCAACTATTTGATGAGCAAATTCAGCAGCGTTTTCTCGACGAGACCGAGCTTGAATCAGAGCTCAAATCCGCAGTGGCACGACGACAGATAGAATTGCATTTTCAACCGCTGATTGACGTCAGTCGGGGGGTAACCAGTGGCGCCGAAGTGTTGATCCGTTGGCAACATCCACGTTTAGGCTTGATCTATCCTGGTCGTTTTATCGATATTGCCGAGCGCAGTGGCCTTATTGAGCCGATAGGGCGTTGGGTGTTTGAGTCGGCGCTTTATCAGCTTTATTTGTGGCAGCGCCGTTGGCCCGAGTTACAGATGCACGTCAACGTTTCGGTTAAACAGCTTTTGACCGATGAGTTCTTCGAGATCTGTTGGAACCAGCTAAATCGTTATCGGGTTAAACCTGGCAGCTTGGTCTTAGAGATAACCGAGAATACTCTAATGGAGGATGTGGAATCGGTTGGGATCCTTTGTGAACAGCTTGGTGAATTGGGGCTGGTGTTGGCTATTGATGACTTCGGTACCGGCTACAGTTCGATGAGTTACTTGAAGCAGTTGCCAGTACAGAAGCTAAAGATTGACCGTTCATTTATTGCCGATCTTGAACACTCGAAAGAGAGCCGTTTGATCGTGCCTGCGATCGTGGCAATGGGCAAGGCATTAAATATGAAGATCACCGCCGAAGGGGTTGAAAATCAATTCCAAGAGCAGTTTTTACGTAAGCACCTTTGCGATGAGATCCAAGGCTTCTTCTACAGTAAGGCGATTCCGGCAACCTCATTTGAAAACCATTTAGTTAGCCACAGCAACGCTTAAATTTTTTTGTTGAGCCGCAGGGGCAAGGGTCATTCCGTTGCGGCATTGGGCTGAGTTGGTTGATGTCACCGTCGCAATAAAGCCAACGCCCTTGCTCCTTAACAAAACGTGAGCGCTCATGCAAAACGCCCAACCCGGTTGATTCGCGGTACCATGCCTTAAACTCGACCTCAGCGGTATCTCCTTGATGTACTACATCGATGATATCCAAGCGACAAAAGTCAGTTTGTTGGCAGGCGTTAGCGAGCTCAGATTCGGTCAATTCACCGCGAAAGTTGGCATGATGGGTTGCCAATAGATAATGCGCCTGTCCTTGCACGAAGGCGCAATAGCGAGAAGCCATTAATCTATCGGCACTGCTGGCCACGGCGTTGTCTAGGTGTAGCGGTTGGCAGCACATCGAGTAATTTCGTTGGCTGCCACAGGGACATAAGTTCATTGTGATAGTGGTGCTCTGGCTTGAGTATTAATGGGTTCAAAGGCCGCATCGTACACCAAACCCGGTACCGCTTTGGCGTCGATAAACAGGTTTTGTTTCACTCGATTGGCGCTATCGGCCAATATCTTCCATTCACCGTTACCATCTTTAGCAAAGGTAAATAGGTATTTGCCCCCGAATTGGGTTGCAGCCTCGCCACTCTCTTTTGGCGGTTGATAGCGCATCTGATAGTAGCCCGCATCGACCACGACGTCGCCGTGCTGAATACGATTGCTGCAACGAAAACGGATTTCAATGGTGGCATCGCGTTGTTGCACTTTGCTAAACCATTTACTGTATGCAGCCAAGATCTCGCTGCGCCCGTCTACAATAGGAATCTTGTCGGAAACCCCCATCATCAGCGCTTGATCGCTGTACTGTTGCTTAATCGATTCACTATCAAGAGTTTCATAGGCAACAGAAAAATTATCATAAAAGCGGTTGATGTTGTCGTTTACTTCAATGCTAGCAAAGCCCACTTTTGGGATAAGCAGTAGCATGAGAAACCACTTTGAAATTTGCAAACTAACCTCGTCCATATCGGTCTCGCGGCTATTTTGGCTTGTTGCTGCACTTTGTAAAGTGAAAAACTTTTACAAAGTGTGAGTATGGGAGTGCCGCCAATTCAGATCGAGTTATAATAGTTTGCTTATAACGAAACATCGAACAATCAGGGGCAACACCAGTGAATCATGAAGAACAAGACCTGTTTATGGCAGAGATGTCCGATGTTAAGCCATTGCAGCACAACCAAGTTCGTCAGCGACAGAGCGAACAGCAGTTAACCGCAGCGCAAATTGCGCGACGAGAAGCAGCTCAGCAAGACGATCAACAAGCCGCGGATCAACTTACGCTAGATGCGGTTGATCTGGTGGAACCAGAGGACATTATTGGCTGGACCCGAGGAGGCATGCAGCATGGTGTTTATAAAAACCTTCGTTTAGGCAAGTATGCGCAAGATGCCCGCTTAGATTTACATGGTTTGAGCGTAGAGGAGTCACGACGGGCATTACTGCAATTTATCGTTGATTGCCAACGCAACAACATTCGCAGTGCCTTGATCTTGCATGGCAAGGGGATCCACTCCAAACCGTTTCGCGGGATATTAAAGAGCTATATCGCTAAATGGTTGCCTTGCATAGCGGAAGTATTGGCGTTTCATAGCGCGCTAGCACACCATGGCGGTACCGGTGCGGTGTACGTACTGATGAAAAAAAGCCCCAATGAAAAGCTCGAAAATCGCGAACGGCACCAGAAGAAGTGATCTGGGCAACATGACAACAAGGTAACGATTGTTGTGGTATAAGGGGAAAGGTAAGCTTTTTGGAGTAATTGCTCAACTATTTGCTACCGAATTGGTTTTATGTTCTCAATTAATCGACTGTGTTAGATTAACAAAGTTGAATAGTATCTGTTGAAGCTTGTGAGTTGCGGTAAAATTATTACCTGTATGAGTTTTAATTCTTTGCTTTTAATGAAATTTTTGTCATCTTTGCAGAGTTAGCGGTGTGCATTGCGAACGCCATTACGCCTTTGGGCTGCTGCCAGCGTGATAAATGACTGAATGATATTCGGCGGGCATAACGCCTTGTTGACTAATAACAAAACCTATTTTGCTGGGCTGTCCAGCGTTTGGAGATTTTATTGTGATTAACGTGTTTCTAGTTGACGACCATGCCTTAGTGCGCACTGGTATTCGACGCATATTAGAAGACGAGCGTGGCATTAAAGTCGTGGGTGAGGTTGGTGACGGCGACCAAGCGGTGCAATGGTGTCGTAAAAACAGTGCTGACGTAGTGGTTATGGACATGAGCATGCCAGGGATCGGTGGCCTAGAAGCGACGCGGAAAATTTTACACTTCAACCCAGAAGTGAAGATCATCATTCTAACCGTTCACACCGAAGAGCCAATTCCTTCTAGAGTGATGGCTGCTGGTGCTGCTGGCTTCCTCACTAAGAATGCGCCTCCAGCGGATATGGTGCAGGCTATACGTGCTGTGGCTACTGGCCAACGCTATATCGATCCGGTGATTGCACAGCAAATGGCGTTGCGTCCGTTTAACCCTGAGAAGAATCCGTTTGATGAACTTTCCGATCGCGAGTTGCAGATCAGTATCATGGTTACCTCTGGCCAAAAGGTGTCGGAGATAGCTGAACAACTGAATATCAGCCCGAAAACGGTCAATGCTTACCGCTATCGCTTATTCGAAAAACTTAAGATCAGTGGTGATGTAGAACTGACTCGTCTGGCCATTCGATATGGTATGTTGGACGCAGAGAAAATTTAATTCTGCGAGTCTATGACTGAACAATTCGATTACCGAGCGTTTTTGCGCTCGGTAACCAGCGAAGCTGGTGTATACCGAATGTACGATACGCCCCAAGGCACGGTATTATACGTCGGCAAAGCGAAAGATCTTAAAAAGCGCCTTAGTTCCTACTTCCGCTCGAACATTCCAAGCGTTAAAACTCGTGCTCTGGTGGCGCAGATTGGCCATATCGAGGTGACAGTAACCCATACTGAAACCGATGCACTCATTCTCGAACATGACTACATCAAGCAATATATGCCACGTTATAACGTGTTGCTGCGGGATGATAAGTCGTACCCCTATATTTTGCTGTCCGATCACCGCCACCCCCGTTTAGCCTTTCATCGTGGCCCTAAACGCGCCAAGGGTAGCTACTTTGGGCCTTATCCTAATGGCGGGGCAGTGCGCGAAAGCTTGCACCTAATGCAGAAACTATTCCCAATTCGCCAGTGCGAAGACGGCTTCTATCGCAACCGCTCCCGACCTTGTCTGCAATACCAACTCAAACGTTGCTCTGGACCATGCACAGAGATGATCAGCGACGACGACTATCAGCAGCAGGTGCAGATGGCCAAACTGTTTTTACAGGGCCAGAGCCAGCAGGTTCTTGGCCAGTTGGTTGAGAAGATGGAAGCTGCGAGTGTTGCATTGGAGTTTGAACAGGCAGCTCAGTATCGGGATCAACTGCTGGCGTTACGACGAGTACAAGAGCAGCAGGGGGTGCAGGGCAGTAGCGATGGCGAGTCCGATGTTGTTGGTGTGGCTATTGAAGGTGGGATGGCTTGTGTCCATGTACTGTTTGTACGACAGGGTAAAATTGTCGGTAGTCGCAGCTATTTTCCGAAGCTACCCAGTAACACCGGCATTGACGAAGTCACGTTGGCATTTCTGTCGCAGTTCTATCTGGGCGGTGGCGATGAGCGTATGGTTCCGAAAGAGATCATCGTTAATGTCGATCACGACGAGTTAACGGAACTGGCGCTGGCGTTGACACAGCGCAGCGGTACTAGGGTGCAGTTTAAGTTTAACGTTCGTGGCGATCGGGCTCAGTTTCAGCGGTTAGCTGCCACCAATGCCAGCACCGCATTGAGCAGCAAGATTGCTCATAAGAGTACCGTTACTGAGCGTTTTAGGCAGCTTGCTGAAGCATTAGAGCTTGATAAGCCAATAGCCCGGATGGAATGTTTCGACATCAGCCACACCATGGGTGAGAAAACCGTGGCTTCCTGTGTTGTATTCAATCGCGAAGGACCAGCAAAGCAGGAATATCGACGTTACAACATCAGCGGGATTACCCCAGGCGATGATTACGCCGCAATGACCCAAGCGTTGCAACGTCGTTATCAAGGCAGTACCGAAGCCAATACACTACCAACAATATTGTTTATTGACGGCGGTAAAGGGCAGCTGACTCAGGCGGAAGCAGTGATGGAACAAACCATCGGCAACACCGAATTGCCAATGCCATTAATGGTTGGGGTGGCAAAAGGCGAGGGCAGAAAGCCCGGACTGGAAACGCTTATCCTTGGTTTTAGTCGGGAAATTATTGATCTTCCTGCCGATGCACCGGCGTTGCACCTCATTCAGCATATTCGGGATGAGGCGCACCGTTTTGCCATTAGCGGACACCGAGCTGCACGGGGCAAAGCCAGAACTCAGTCGACGCTCGAGTCGGTACCGGGGGTTGGTACAAAAAGAAGGCAACAATTGCTTAAATTTTTAGGTGGTATGCAGGAACTTAAGCGTGCAAGTGTGGCTGAGATCGCTAAAGTGCCAGGAATTAGCAATCAACTCGCACAAAAAATCCATGATGCGTTGCGCAGTTAGCTGCTATTGCGGCATGATTGCGTGGATAACGTGAAGCCGGATCAACTATGAAACTGAACATCCCCAATATTCTGACACTTTCCCGCTTGGTGATGATCCCGCTTTTTGTCGGACTCTATTACATTCCGTGGAAATGGTCGTTTATTGCAGCCGCAATATTATTTGTCATCGCCTCTTTAACAGATGCGCTCGACGGTTATTTAGCTCGTCGTCTTAATCAGTCCACACCATTTGGTGCGTTCCTCGATCCCGTTGTTGATAAACTGATGGTGGCGACCGCACTGGTTGTTCTGGTTGCGGAGTTGCACAACCCAATGGTCACCTTTGCCGCTGTGGTGATGATTGGTCGTGAAATTGTCATATCGGCGTTGCGCGAATGGATGGCAGAGATGGGTAAACGGGGCATCGTAGCGGTGTCGTGGCTCGGTAAATTTAAGACTGCTGCCCAGATGGCATCTATTACTGGCCTAATTGCTCATTGGAGCCCTTTGGTTGACCAACTGTCCTTATACCTGTTGTATATCGCAACCTTCTTAACGGTTTGGTCTATGCTCTCCTACATTCGCGCAGCTTGGGGTGATTTGACTCAGCATGGCTAATCGATAACCTAGCTTCGATGCCTTTTGCAACGACTTGATTGAAAAGGCGGCAAGCGATCTACTTTAACGAAATAGGGCGTTGACCTAATCATTGTTTCAGTTAGAATACGTTTCGTCTTCGGGGCTGGCCTAAGTTGTTGGCTCCAAAGCGAAAGCAAAGGTTACAATATCTTTGCTTTCTAAATGTTTAAAGCGGCACTAGCTCAGTTGGTAGAGCGCGACCTTGCCAAGGTCGAGGTCACGAGTTCGAACCTCGTGTGCCGCTCCAAATTAGTTTACTGGTTACGACGAGTAGACAACAAAGTTTTAAGGCGCGTTGGCAGAGTGGCTATGCAGCGGATTGCAAATCCGTGGACCTCGGTTCGACTCCGGGACGCGCCTCCACTTAGACGATAAGACTTCGGTGTTATCGCACTTGTTGCCCGAGTGGTGGAATTGGTAGACACAAGGGATTTAAAATCCCTCGCTCTTAGAGTGTGCCGGTTCAAGTCCGGCCTCGGGTACCACTTTGGTGGTTTGTATGCGGCACTAGCTCAGTTGGTAGAGCGCGACCTTGCCAAGGTCGAGGTCACGAGTTCGAACCTCGTGTGCCGCTCCAAATTAGTTTGTTGGTTTCGACCCGCAGACAAAAATGTTTTAAGGCGCGTTGGCAGAGTGGCTATGCAGCGGATTGCAAATCCGTGGACCTCGATTCGACTTCGGGACGCGCCTCCACTTAGACGATAAGACTTCGGTGTTATCGCACTTGTTGCCCGAGTGGTGGAATTGGTAGACACAAGGGATTTAAAATCCCTCGCTCTTAGAGTGTGCCGGTTCAAGTCCGGCCTCGGGTACCACTTTGGTGGTTTGTATGCGGCACTAGCTCAGTTGGTAGAGCGCGACCTTGCCAAGGTCGAGGTCACGAGTTCGAACCTCGTGTGCCGCTCCAAATTAGTTTGTTGGTTTCGACCCGCAGACAAAAATGTTTTAAGGCGCGTTGGCAGAGTGGCTATGCAGCGGATTGCAAATCCGTGGACCTCGATTCGACTTCGGGACGCGCCTCCACTTAGACGGTAAGACTTCGGTGTTATCGCACTTGTTGCCCGAGTGGTGGAATTGGTAGACACAAGGGATTTAAAATCCCTCGCTCTTAGAGTGTGCCGGTTCAAGTCCGGCCTCGGGTACCATCTTTTCTTAAGGGGAAAGTTGGACAAAATAACCAGCCATTGTGCTGGTTTTTTTGTATCTAAAATTTATCGCCTGCCTCTATCCCCGCTTAGGTTTTTTTTCAGCTTTCTCTATACTGATATTTAATATATTAATTCAATCAGATAGGAGCAGCTCATGAGTTTTCGATTACGCCCAATTACGTCGAGTGATGATCCTACCGTAGCAACTATCATTCGCTCAGTGTTGACGGAATTTGGTGCGAATCAACCGGGCTTTGCATGGCAAGATCCTGAACTGGAATGCTTGAGCAAAGTTTATGGTAGTGACAACAGCCGTTATCTGGTGGTTGAGCAGGGTACGCAAGTGCTTGGAGGAGCTGGTGTTGCACCGTTTAGATGCCACCTCGATGGAGTTTGTGAACTGCAGAAGATGTATCTATCGCAATCAGCTAGAGGTTTAGGCGCAGGAAGACTACTTTTGGTTCGACTGCTGCAATTCGCCAAAGAGCAGGGCTATCAATATTGCTATCTAGAAACCTATGGGCCGATGACGCAAGCACAACAGTTATATCGAAGCTTGGGATTTCGAGAACAGCCCGAGCCGTGGGGTAACAGCGGCCATAGTGCATGCGATCGCTGGTTCGTCGCTAAGCTGTAGGCTGATAGAAATTGCCGCTTAGCAGACAATGGATCGATTGTTCGCTGGCGTCAAAATGGGGTTGTGGTAAGTCAGTGGGTAAGAACCACTCCCAGCCGTCACATTTATCCGGTTCGGTGTTGATCACCTCACCACCGGTGTAATCAGCTAACACACAAACCGACACCGAATGAATGCCCTCTAAGGCAAAGGTTTTAAGATTATTGGTTAAGCCTATTACCTTAACCTCTGGTACCGATAAGCTTGTTTCCTCTTGCAACTCTCGCTTCGCCGCTGCTTCAAATGATTCGCCGGCCTCCACATGGCCGCCAGGGATTGACCAAAATGGTGCATGCCCGCCTTTGCGTTTGCCACACAAGATAGCGCCATCAGCACGTCGAACAATAATGCCAACTCCAAGGCTTGGACGCTGCGTTGTTGTAGAGGGTCTCATACTCATGGGGTGAGCTCCGGCCAAAGTTGTTCGATAGAGATACTGCCGGCAATTAGCGCCAACTTATGTGCTCGTGAAAGTCGCTTAATTCGGCGTTCCAATTTGAGTGCATTGCTGTGATCACCGGCGTGGCTATGATGACGCAGTATTAAAGGGCCTTTGCCCCGTAAACTTCTTGCGGTTTTTGCTCCATTTGCTTGATGTTCAGCAAAGCGGCGTTCAACGTCGGTAGTAATTCCAGTGTAGAGCTGGCTCAAGCTGTTTTCTATCAGGTAGTAGTGCCAGTTTCTTGTGCTCATTTTTTTGCCCGGAATTTGAAATTTTTTGCGCAACAACAATATGTTAAACAATGAACCTGCTAATTTGTATTGGTGCACGCCACATTTATAAAAGTAATTGGTGAAACTTTTTACGATTTTGCTCTTAAATTGGTGATCATGGAAACATATGTACTGTCATATCCCTAAAGGGGTATATCAGGGGCATGTTGTACTACCTACTCTTAGTTATGAAATTCGCACATCAGTAGCGAACAGTGAGGATGATGATGAAAACCTTAAATAAAATTATAATTTCAATGGCTATGGCTAGCGTTGCCACAGTTGCAGTTGCAAAAGTAACCGAACATGACGCGGTTAATGAAAACTGGAAAGGCCAATTCCCTGATCAATACAATACCTGGGCAACCACTGCTGAGACCTCAGAAATTGTTGATCTGATCGAACAAGATCCTAACCTAGCGGTAATGTTTGCCGGCTACGGTTTTGCTAAAGATTACAACAAGGCTCGTGGTCACTACTATGCCTTAACCGATGTTATTCAAACACTGCGTACTGGTGCGCCTATGGGCGATACCGACGGCCCAATGGCTGCCGCATGTTGGTCTTGTAAAGCACCTGATGTACCACGTATGTACGATAAAGTTGGTGAAGGCACCTTCAACAACAATAAGTGGGGCAAATGGGGCGCAGAGATGAACAACAGCATCGGTTGTGCTGATTGTCACGCTAGCGGTTCCCCTGAGAACATCATGTCTCGTCCATATGCTGAACGCGCGATGGAAAAAGTTGATCTTAAGTTTGCTGATCAAGACGCAGACATGCAGGCTGCACAAACCTGTGGTCAATGTCACGTTGAGTACTACTTCGACAAAACCGACAACATCAATGTTCGCTTCCCTTGGGAAAACGGCTTCTCTGGTGAAGGCGCTGAGCAGTACTACGATGCGATTCAATTTAAAGATTGGACCCACAAGATCTCTAAAGCACCAATGCTGAAAGCACAGCACCCTGAGTT
Organism: Ferrimonas lipolytica; assembly: GCF_012295575.1. Classification (NCBI taxonomy): domain Bacteria; kingdom Pseudomonadati; phylum Pseudomonadota; class Gammaproteobacteria; order Alteromonadales; family Ferrimonadaceae; genus Ferrimonas; species Ferrimonas lipolytica. Next base: position 1,111,800 of record NZ_CP051180.1, read on the forward strand.
TGAAACTTGGGCGACCAGTGCCCACGCGGAAATGGGCGTAACCTGTATTACATGTCACATGCCTAAGAAGACTAACGATAAGGGTCAAGAGTTCTCTGATCACAACGTTGGTAATGCATTAGACGCATTTGACAACACTTGTGCCGATTGTCACGACAGCAAAGCTGAGATGGAAGAAGTTATCGCAGCAAATAAAGCTGAGATTGACGAAAACAAACTGGCTGCTGAAGTAATCATTGTTCGCGCTCACTACGAAGCGAAAGCCGCTTGGGATGCTGGTGCCACCGAAGCTGAAATGGCTAAGTCGCTGGACCTGATCCGTAAAGCGCAATGGCGTTGGGATTTCGCAATTGCTTCTCACGGCATCGCGGTGCATAACCCAGCTGAAGGCTTACGTTTGCTAGAAGCGGCTCAAGAAATCGGTAAAGAAGCTCAGCAAGAGCTGGCTAAAGTTCTGACCAAGCATGGTGTTAAACAGCCTGTTGCTCTGCCAGATCTGTCTACCAAAGAAGCGGCTCAAAAGGCGGTTGGTTTGGATAAAGCCGCAATGGACTCAGCGAAAGCTAAGTTCCTAAAAGATGTTGTTGATACCCAGTGGAAACACGACCGTAAATAACGGTTTAGTTGCCACGACTAAAAACCCAGCCTTGTGCTGGGTTTTTTACATTGTACGGCAAGGGAATTGTAGCGACCTTGGTGCTAGCCGTTAAGCGTTGGGAGTACGGCGCTGATTTCCACTAAATGTTATCTACAGCGAACGCTAGCCAATGCCAGAAGCAAAGCTACTCCGTTGAGAGGTATCGCCACCGCGCATAACCCTGTTAGCGCCTATTAATTACTATCGTCGTAGCGTTAATATAAACCGCACTAGCGAATCACCCCCCAGCTAGAAAACCGGACAACCATTGGTTCTCCGGGCTTTTTATTGGCGGTGTACCAACTAAGTATTGTGCTAATCAATACAGTTAAAGCAGCGGCTAGGTGCGTCCAGAGACAAGGGCTAAAGCACTAGCGCCGTTGATTTTCTGCCGCATTGGAGCAGTCCAACGAAGCGTTTTGGACTGCGACCTAAGGCAAAGGGGAGATTCCAAAGAGGGCGGAGACCCCCCTAATGCATACACGAATGTGCCGTCGCGACTGCAATATAGCCCCTCTCAAACACCACAATCGCCTCAGTTGAAGGCTTGAGGTTTGAGATAAACCTCAACAGCTAATTACGACACAACCATTTATTCGGTCGATTCAGCTACGTTAGCCCAGCTAAGCTCAAGCAGCTTGTCGGTTGCTTGCATTGGCACTTTGTTCAACGACGTTAGCTCTGTTGGATTGGTGCATTAACGCGATAGAACAGCGCGTACAATACCGGCACAATCACCAATGTCAGAATGGTGGCGAAGCCTAGACCAAACATAATGGTTACCGCCATTGATGCGAAAAAGGCATCGAATATCAGTGGGATCATACCAAGAATAGTGGTTAGGGCTGCCATGGTTACTGGACGTACACGACTAATGGCACTGTCAACAACGGCCTGATAAGCCTCCTTGCCGTTGGCTAATTCCAAGTTGATTTGATCCATCAATACAATGCCATTTTTTAATACCATGCCGCTCAAGCTCAACAAACCTAACAACGCGGTAAAGCTAAACGGCTGGTTGGTTGCCAATAGGCCGACGGTTACGCCTATAAGCGACAACGGTACCGTTAACCAAATTACCGCTGGCTTCCTAAATGAGTTGAACAGCAGTACGGTAATGATAAACATGAATAGGTAACCCATTGGCAACGAGGCAAATAGCATTTTTTGGGCATCGTTTGAGGATTCGTATTCGCCGCCCCATTCCAGTTCGTAACCAATCGGTAATTTAAGCGCTTCAACCTTAGGCTTGATACGAGCAAGTAACTGCGCGGCGGTTTCCTCACCTAACACATTATGATCGGCCAGTACGGTGATCATCCGCTTACGATCTCGACGTTGAATGAGCGCCTCGGCGGATACCAGCTCAATTTTGTGCACAACCTGCTGCAGCGGTACGTAGTGTTGTAGGCTTGGACTCCATATTTTAAGGTTATCCAAGGTGGCGTAATCGTCGCGATATTGCTGTTCCAGACGGGTAACGATTGGCAACATGCGGGTGCCGTCGCGGAAGGTACCAACCACAGCGCCATCGAAGGCAACCTTTAAGGTTTTAGCGATACTCTCTTGGCTTATTCCTAATCGACGTGCTTGCGATTCGTCGACAATTGGATGCAACTCTTTGGTGTGTTCACGCCAATCATGACGAACACCGCGTGCGCCATAGTCGTCCCGCAAAATATCTTCAATCTGCGCCGCAACGGAGCGGAGCACCTGTGGGTCAGCACCACTGATCCGCGCTTCAATCTTAGATTTTGGCGAGGGGCCAAACTCCATCAACTTGATCTGGAAAATAGCACCGGCAAACTGGCGCGGTAACTGAGCGTCTAAATGTTTGGCTAACTCCATCATCTGCGGTAAATCGTGGCTACGAATCGCCAACTGCGCATAGGAGCTGTAAGATTTTTCTGGCGCGTAGGTCAAGGTAAAGCGGGGTAGTCCTTGGCCAACGGTACTTGCTACGTATTCGGTTTGGGGTTGCGCAAGAACGTAATGCTCAACCTGTTTTAGCACCTTCTCCGTCTGGCGGATGTCACTGCCTTCTGGTAACCACATGTCGAGATAGAACATCGGTGTGTTAGAGGCTGGGAAGAACGCTTGCTTAACTTGTCCGAAGCCAACTAATGCGGTGGCAAGCATCAGTACCATGGCGATAACTGTGGTTTTCTTAAAGCGCAGGCACACTCGCAGCAATACCCGCACCACTCCAAACAGTTTGCCCGCATAGGGATCGCTATCTGTATCGTCTTGCTTTGGCGCCCTGAGCAGTTTCTCAGCCAGAAACGGTGTCAACGTTAGTGCGGTTACCCAGCTAAGGAACAGCGAGAACAACAGAACATAAAACAGCGACCCCATAAACTCGCCGGTAGCATCCGGTGACAGACCAATGGGAGCAAAAGCGATAATGGCAATGATGGTGGCGCCCAGCAGCGGCCACTGCGTTTGCGAGACAATGTCTGCACAAGCTTGCAGTTTAGTACGACCGCGCTGCAGCCCAACCAGAATACCCTCAACCACGACAATGGCGTTATCCACCAGCATCCCCAGGGCAATAATCAATGCACCTAATGAGATCCGTTGCAGCTCAATACCTTGGTACTCCATGGCGATAAAAGTACCGAGCATGGTCAGTAGCAATACCGTGCCGATGATGATGCCACTGCGAAAGCCCATGGTGAACAGCAAGATAATCACCACGATGGCAACAGCCTGTGCCAGCGACACCAAAAAGCCGTTAATGGATTTCTCTACTTCCTGAGGCTGGTGATAGAGCGAGTTGAGCTCGATCCCAATCGGGCGATCCTGCAACAGCTCTTGCAAGCGTTTGTCGACCGCGGCGCCGACATCAACAACGTTAACGCCTTTGGTGAATGAGATCCCTAGGCTGAGCGCTTGTTGGCCGTTGTAGCGGAGTAGGTTGGTAGGCACCTCTTGGAAGCCACGGTGGAGGGTAGCGACATCGCTTAGCCGAACCAATTGGCCGGAATCGCGGCCATGGATAATTGGGTCAATGCTCGAACCGGCAGAGGTTAACCGCAGGTGCAGTGATTCACCGTCGATGGTCATTTGGCCGCCATCGAGTACGGCGTTCTGCTCAGTAAGCAACTGCACTACGGTGTTCATATCGAGGTTCAGCGCGGCTAAGCGAGTTAACGACATCTCAATGAAGACCTGCTCTTGTTGATCTCCCTCGATGTTGATTTTGCCAACGCCTTCAACCATTTCAAGTTCTCGGCGAACGCCATCAACGTACTGTTTTAGGTCGTCAAATTGGTAGTCGTTACCGGTAACCATATAGAGCATGCCGTAGACGTCACCGAAATCGTCCATCACTGATGGTGGCGCGCTGCCAGTAGGGAGTTGCGGCTGTAGATCGTTGATCTTTCGGCGCAGTTCATCCCAGATTTGTGGCAGTTCGTGCTCGTCGTACTCCATCTTCATTGACACCATGATCTGCGACAGACCTGGAGCTGAGGTGGACGTAATAAAATCCACGTAAGGCAGTCGCCGGATCTCGCGTTCTAGCGGGTAGGTTAGTTCTTCTTCCACCTCTTCGGCAGTGGCGCCAGGATAAGCGGTGATCACCATCGCTTCTTTAATGGTAAATGACGGGTCCTCTAGACGACCCAAGTTCAAAAAGGAGTTGGATCCGCCGATGGCTAACAGGATAAGGAATAGCCAGCTGATGACACGGTAATTAATCGATAGTGATGCGATGTTCATTGAGCGCTGTGCTCCTGTGATACGACTTCAACCTGTTGCTGTGGACGCAGTTGCGATAAACGTGTAGTGACGAGCTGCTCACCCGGAGTGATTGGTCCGGATATCAGCGCCCCTTGTTGGCCAATGTTTTCAACAGTGACTGGCACCGGTGCTACCACACCATCTTCAACTCGCCAAACTTGAAAACCGTGATTATCGCTTTGTGGTTGGACTGCGCTTAAAGGCACTAGGTAGCCGTTAATGACCGGCAAGCCAGCATCGGCGAGGTTGATGCGGATCCGTACTGCTTCACCAGGAAGCAGTTTGGTTGGCTTATCGGTGCTGATCCGTGCGTGGAACGCGCCGGTGGAGCTGTCGATCTGCAATGAGTGTTCGAGGTAATTCATGGCTAACGGCTCTGGATGCGAGTCCGACTCGACCATCGGTTGATAATCTTCGTTGCGGGTTAGGCCGCCGGTACCCATCAGAAGCGTATCGGAGATCTGCAGCTCGACATCCGTTCGGTCGTCTCGATAGATACTGATGACACTTTCCCCAGCCGCTGCAGTTTCGTAGTTTTCTTTATTTATCTGGTCTATTACCCCTGCAAACGGTGCACGTAACTCGGTGTAGCTAAGCTGCGCCGCTGCGATTCCCAAATTCACGCTGGCCAAACGTAGGTTGGCACTGAGTTCATCGAATTCAGATTGTGCTAATAATCCTTTTTTTAACAGCTGCTCGCTACGGCTGTAGTTACGCTGCAGCAGCTGGTGTTGCGCGTTGGCGTCGTACCAGTTTTGTCGTGCACTGGTATCGTCAAGTTGCGCCAATAGTTGCCCTTTGCGTACCTTTTGACCTTGAACTAGATCGAGTTGCTCCAGCTTACCTTCGATTCGAAAACTGAGGTTAGTTAGCTCGGCAACCACTACCTGACCGGTGAAGTAGCGTTCGGTCTTTTGTTGTGATTGTGCAACGGTAACGACGTTGACTGCGGCGATAGGGAGCGCGGTTTCGTCCGGTGCTCTACCACAACCGCTCAACGTAAGTGCGGCAACTATCGCTGTTACTGCGCGAAGATTGTTATTGTTCATTAGATCCCGCGTTCCCTTTCCCAAATACGAACCAATTGTTGTGACTTGAGCTTATCGACACCAGTTGCAACAACTCGGTCACCGTGTTTTAGCCCTGCGAGCAGTTTGCCGTGTTCATCGACTTCAATATCGACCGCGGTAATGCGGTTATCGCTGTTTATTTTCCAAACCTTCGCCTTGTTGCCAGTGCGATTGAACAGTGCACTAGTTGGTAGGTGTACCTCGTTAAGGCCAGCACTTTGGCCTACTTCGACCCAAGCATTCATGCCGGTTAATGGGTTGATGTCTTCAGGCTTATCAAGGGTTAAGGTTACGCGGTAGCTGTTAGTGTCTGGATCTGGAGTTGAGGAGTACTCCTTAACCGCCGACGCTTTGTAGATCTGCTGCATCCCACCAAAGCGTATGCTGGCTTCGGTTAGCCCAGCCTCTTGACCATAATGGGCGTGCGGTACTGGTAGGTTAAAATGGACATCGATATGACTGTTATTTTCAACCGTCATAATGGCTTGGTTGGCTGGCATTACTTCGCCTTGTTTGGCCATGGTGTAAGACACGTAACCATCAAATGGAGCGCGCAGAACAGTATCGTCCAGATCGACTTTAGCTTGGCGCAGTCGAGCTTGGGCGGTGAGCTGTGCGGTCTTACTGCGGTCGAACTGGTCTTCACTGATTAAGTTTTGGCTATACAGCTTTTGGTCGCGTTTGGCGCGGATCACCGCAAGGTCAAACTCAGCTTGGCGAGCTTGCAGCGCCAATTGATAGTCAGTGGGATCTAACTCAGCCAATAGTTGACCCTCTAGAACATCATCACCCATTCGTACCCATACTTGCTGTAGCTGTCCAGCAATGCGAAATGCAATCTGCACGTGTTCGCTCGCCTCAATATCAGCAGCAAACGGCGCCAGTGTAGTTGGTTGCCTGATCTGCAGTGCTTTGACTGGTTGAATTAGTGGAGCTGATGTATTGGTATCAGTAGCCAAGACTGGAACTGAGACGCCCACTAACATGGCTAAAGCGACTACTTTGTACGTTGATAATGTCGATATCATAACTACACTCGGGGGAGAAATTAATTTACTATCCATTTGTATAGTCGTTATGCTACACGAACGTATAGTAACATTGCACGCGTTTATTTATGGTATAGTCCGGCCGCCTGAAGATGAGAGAAGCCAAATGACAGCGAAAAAATCCGGTCGGCAATCCGCTGAATCCGCCAACCAAACCCGTGATAATATCGTCTGTGCTGCAGCCGAACTGTTTAGTCGTAAGGGGTTTAATGCCGTATCAATTCGTGAGATCGCTGATGAAGTTGGGGTTTCACATGGGTTAATTCGCCACCATTTTGGTAATAAGCTGCAGATTTGGATAAAGATCTGTGAGTTTATTCTGGATGACGTTTACCAAGAGCTGGAATTCGTTCTAAACAATCTTGATCCGGCTTTGGCACCAAATCAACGCTTCTTCACCTTGATTACGACGTTGCAGGCATCGCACATCAACGATCCAAAGATGATGAAGCTGATGGCCGATGGTTTTCGCGGTGATGATGAACGCTTTGCGCTGTTCAGAGAGTTACCGCAGCAGATTGAGGCGTTGTTCGAAAAGGAGCTGATTAAGGTACAACAGCAGGGTTACCTAAAGGGGATGTTGGCTAGTGAAGTTAAGTGGATGATGTGCATCTTCGCCGAGGCGCCAGCGCTACTGGAACCGATGATGCGCGACACCTACGCCAGCGATTTGGAACAAGCTAGATTGCAACACTGGCGCTTAGTTTGCCGAATGGTCGCCGCCATGCTCGATATTGATATGGAACAGCTACCTAAGGTTAACAGTTTGAGTCAGGTAGCTACTCCACCAATAAAGTATCGTAGTTGCTCAGCTTGTTAAGCTTCACTCGTCTTCGAGCAAAACCCCATATAGATTTTCATGATCTGCGAATTCGATGGCTACCCAAATAAAATCGCCGACGTTAACATCGTATTCGCCGCCAACAATCACTTTACCCAAACCGTAGGACTGGCCAAAGTAACGGCCAATAGCACCATCCTCGCCAATCTCATCAATCAGCACCAACAGCTCATCCTCAACTCGGTTGTAATTCTTGCTTGCGCTGATGGGTTCTTGCAACTGTTGCAGTTGCCCCTGACGTAAGTTGGCAATGGTGGCCTCACCACGGGTTGCGATTTCGACTCGGTCGAGTTGAGCGGCAGCCAACCAGTCTTGCATTAACTCGAATTGACCTGGGGTGTCATCGCCAATGCTTAAATGGCCAACGACCACTAAATCTGGACACTGCTCTCGCCAATAGTCGAGCTGGTCGAGCGTATTGATATCGATGCTTGGATGATGCTGCGGTAACAGCTCTGGGCTGGCATGGATGTAATTCAGCTCAAAGTACGGCAGCACTTGCCCAGTTACGAGCAGTGGTAATAGTTCATCGAGTTCGGTACTCGGCAAACAGAGTGGTAAGCGGATCCACACTCCGAGTTGAGCTAACTGTTGGCATAAACTGAATAGCGCCGTTTGTTGATGTTGTTGGTTATCGTTATAGCCACTGCCGTTGTTATCAATCAGATGGATCTCAACCGAACCTTGCTGGGCTAAATGGGTAGCTTGCTCAACCAAATTGGCGATACTGAAATAATGATTATGGTTATCCGCTAATGGTAACTGCGCAATGTGCGAGGGTAAGGTCATTGTGATCCCATTGACTGTGGTCTAATAAACCGGAGTGTAGCATTCAGCGGGCAAAAACAAGGAACGCAATGCGCTCCTGAACTAAATATCGTTAGTTACCAGCCACATTGACGATCAGCGGCTTCGTTTTGCAGGTCTAGCCACTGTTGTAGTGGCGCAAAATAGTTGAGCAGCGCTTGGCCACTCATCTGTTCGTTGCCAGTGATGCTAGCCAAGGCTTTTGGCCAAGGTTCACTCAAGCCCATCTCCAGCATGTTATTTAGCTTAGCGCCGGCCTTCTTGCTGTTATAGATGGAGCAACGATGGATAGGCCCTTCATAACCGGCCTCTTTGCACAACGCCTGAAAAAACTGGAACTGAAGAATGTGCGCTAAGAAATAGCGGCTGTAGGGAACGCTGGCGGGAATATGGTACTTTGCACCGGGATCGAAATCCGCTTCAGTACGTGCAACGGGCGCCATCACTCCTTGGTAATGTTGCCGCAGTTGCCACCATGATTGATTGTAGTTTTCTGGAGTGATCTCGCCGGAGAACACCTGCCAACGCCATTGGTCGATCATCAAACCGAACGGCAGGAACGCCACCTTATCTAATGCTTGGCGCAACAGTAAGCCTATATCGGCTTCTGCACTGGGTTGTTTATCAATCAGGCCGATTTGCTTAAGGTAATTGGGACCCAGTGACAGTGAGATAACGTCGCCGATCGCTTCATGGAAGCCGTCGTTAGCGCTGCCTTTAAATAGGAACGGTTGATCTTTGTAAGCGCGCTGATAGATGTTATGCCCGAGTTCATGATGGATAACGTTAAAATCTTCACCATTTTTACGAATGCACATCTTAATGCGAATGTCGTCTTTGTTGTCCAGATCCCAGGCGGAGGCGTGACAAACTACGTGTCTATCTTGCGGTTCTACGAATAACGACCGTTGCCAGAATGTTTGCGGCAGTGGCTCGAACCCCATCGAGGTAAAGAAGCGTTCGGCTTGCTGCACCATGGTGATCTCATCATAGCCGTTTGCATTCAGCAGTTCGGTGAGATCGTAATCCGCTCCGGGAGTCTCTTTAGGGGCAACGATAGGGTAGATAGCCCCCCATTGCTGTGCCCACATGTTGCCCAGTAGGTGGGCAGGAATTGGCGAGCGTGGTGGCACCACGTTGTCACCATAATTCTGGTTGAGTTCACCACGAACATAGCAGTGCAATGATTCATACAGTGGCTTTACCTCTTCCCAGAGGGCATCTAGTTGTTGCGGGAATTGCTGCGCCGGCATGTCGTATTTACTTCGCCACAACTCGCCGACGTCGTTATATCCCAGTGCCAGAGCCCCTTCATTGGCAAGTTGTACCTGCTCGGTAAAGAGCGCCCGCATCGGTTTGGCTATCTCTCGCCACCCCTGCCACACCTGTTTTAGCTGCTCAGGGTCGCGACTGTTGGCCATAATCGATGACAGTTGTGGTTGGCTTAGGCAGTTGTCTTGGCTTAAACAGAAGCGACCTTTGCCGTAGAGCCCGTTAAGTTCGGTGCCAAGGTTGGCCAGACGCTGACTTTTACTCGGATCCGCTGGAGAGGGTAGGGTTATTGCTCGTTTGAGCATTTCGAGTTTACGCTGCTCAACCGTACTAAGTTTACTGTTGTCTAAGGCTGCAGCGTCGGAGGCATATCGTACTGCCTTTTCGGTGTAGATCCGGCCCGCTTCACTAACCAGTGCCGCGGTATCTTCAGTAATAAAGTTAGCGTAGATCCATTTGGCGCGACCGGCTATCTCACTGCTGTGTTCCATATCCTTTTCGGCATTTTCTATGAATCGTTTTGGATCGATAGCTAGTGGTTGAATTTCTGCCACGGCTGCATGTGCGGTTTGTTCTGCAGGGGCACAGCCTGGCAAGACTGCGAGGCAGGTTGCGCTAAAAATCCATTTGAGATGTTGATGCACAGTGATTTCCCTATTTTTGTTCAACGCGAGTCAGCTGAAATATCGTATCGAAGTCACTACCGATAACACAAATATCGGCGGGAGTGGGAACGACTCACTGGTGATAACGGTTGGCTGCCATTCATTTATTCGATAGATATCGCTGAATATGAATAAATAACGTTGATGTGACGGTCATTACTTTGACAACAGAAAGCGCCCCGCTTATTTTAAACAAACGTTTAATTACTTCTGCGCGGAATTAGAGCCATGGCTAATAGACTGACTACCAAAGATAGAATCTTGAATGCAGCGGAACGTTTGTTTGCTGAACGCGGCTTTTCAGAAACGTCATTGCGTTTGATTACGAGTAAAGCAGAGGTCAATTTAGCTTCGGTAAACTATCACTTCGGCTCGAAAAAGGAGTTGATTCAAGCGGTGCTCGCACGCTATCTCGATCACTCTATGCCGGCGATGCATAAAGAACTTGAAGCATTGGCCAAGCGTCCAACGCTTGAACTGCAAGATGTGTTTGAAGCGATGGTGACACCGCTGATGTCGGTCAATCAGGTGCGGCAAAACGGCACCGCCATCTTTTTGCAGCTGCTAGGGCGAGGCTATATTGAGAGCCAAGGCCACTTACGCTGGTTTGTCACCACGCACCATGGTGATGTGTTGTCGTATATGTCGACGCTGGTTCATAGGGCGGCACCGCACGTATCACCGGTCGAAGTGTTCTGGCGATTGCACTTTACCTTGGGAACACTGGTATTCACTATGAGTTCGTTTGATGCATTAGCGGACATCGCCCAAGCCGATTACGACCAATCGAATGATGTTGAATCAGTATTGCGAAGAATTATTCCATACCTTGCCGCTGGCGTCGCGGCGCCGATGCCACAATTTGCGGCTCAGCCGGAAGCGGTATTTGGCAATTGAACTAAATAACAGCTAAGCGCGCTAACCAAAGCACTGCCCGATGGCAGTGCTTTGTTGTTTTTGGTGCAAGTTACTGAAATTGTGGTAAAAGTTGCGGCTAACCAACTAAGTGTTGTCCTCTCCAATGCTGTTAAAGCAGAGCTTAAGCGAGTGTTGATACAAAGATAAAGTACTACCGCCGTCGCTCTTTTGCCGCATTGGAGCAGTTCAGCGAAGCGTTTAGGACTGCGACCTAAGGCAAGGGGGGGATTCCAACGGTGGCGAAGCTCGCCGCTGATGCAAACCAGAATGTGCTGTTGCCACCGCGACATACCCCGCTTAAGAGTACTGCTATCGGTAGAGCCGAAGGCTTGATATAAACCTCAACATTTTACTGTGACACAGCCAAAAAAAAGCCCGCCGATAATCATCAGCGGGCGAGATTGAATAAAATCAACAATCTAATAAGGGAAGTTAAGCAAAGAACCAGGGAACGCAGTCAAGGTGCTCAATCTCAATCGCGTCGGATATGTCTGACGAATCAGTGTGCTCCGATAATGCAATGCATTGTAGGGATGGACGGTCGGCCTAACAACCAAGAAAAACTACCTACCAATCATTACTTTTTCTAATCTACTGATGGGTGTTTCTGCTGTCGCTAGTGGTTGCATTTGGCTAGCTTAACTCAAGCTGTACAGCATTCGACACAATATCTGCAAATTACATAGTGATACATAAATCCATACAAAAATTGTTATGAAGCTGCAATGCATAAGCAGTCATTTGCCTTGCGTAATTGATCCGGCCATCGCTACACTTGTGCACTGTTTAATAGCATTGTGTCGAAAAATAATAATCCATAGGGAGAAGTGGATGAATATCATAAAAGCCTCTATTGCGGCGGTGACGGTTTCGTTGCTGTGTGCCTGCCAACAAAGCGCAAATGTAACTCAGTATGAGTTGCATCCCCCGGTTTCTCAGCAAGAGCCTCTGGTTGAACAACTCCATGGAGTGGCCGTTACCGATCCCTACCGGTACTTGGAGCAGCTCGATAGTGCCAAGACCAACCAATGGGTTAACGCACAGCGACAATACGGTGATAATTATCTCGCCCAGATCCCCAATCGCGATGTTGTTGAGCAACGGATCTCTGAACTGTGGGATTACGCCAGTAGCCAAGCGCCGTTTTTTCATAATGGTCGCGAGTTCTTTTTCGCCAATAACGGTCTGCAAAGCCAGAACGTTTTATATATGAAGGCCAGCGAGGGCGCGCAAGCCCAAGTGGTGATTGATCCCAATACGTTCTCTAGTGACGGCACCATTGCCCTGACTGATGTTTCAGTGAGTCCTGATGGCAAAACTCTTGCCTACGGCACTTCGGTTTCAGGCTCTGACTGGCAAACGTGGCAATTTATCGATATTGATAGCGGTCAATCCCGTGGTGATAAGCTTAAATGGCTTAAGTTTACTGGCGCTACTTGGGCTAAGGATGGCAGTGGCGTTTGGTATGCTCGTTATGATGAGCCTAAAGATGGCAATAAGATGGAGCAGGTCAACTATGACCAGAAGCTCTATTTCCATACCTTGGGGCAAAGCCAACAACAAGATCGTTTGGTGTACCAACGTCCAGATCAGAAGGAATGGGGCTTCAGTGTCGATCTGACAGAAAGCGGTAATCAGCTTATTATTTATGCTTCACAAGGCACAGATCCGCGCCGTCGGGTATTCATTCAGGATCTAACGACCTTAAAGGTATCGCCGTTGTTGCCTGAGCTTGAGGCTGCCTATGATTATTTGGGCGAACGCGACGATCGTTTGCTGTTTTTTACCGATTACCAAGCGCCTAAGGGCCGGATCGTCGCAATTGATCCGAACGCCCCAGCAAAAGCCAATTGGGACGAGGTAATCGCTGAGACTCAACAACCAATCTCCGACATGGCACTGGTTAACGAACGCTTGGTGTTGGTGAGTTTAAAAGATGTGCTGGCGGACATGAATGTCTACCGTCTTGACGGTACTTTGGAAACGCATTTGCAATTACCGGCAGCGGGTCGCGTTCGTCACTTAAAGGGAAAGCGCAACTCGAGCTCGCTATTCTTTGAGTTTAATAGTTACATCCATCCTACTGGCGTGTACCGCTATGATTTCGACGGCAAAGGTATTCAAACATACAACTTGCCAGAGGTCGCTTTTAATCCAGGTGACTATCAAACCGAACAGGTGTTTTATAGCAGCAAAGACGGTACCCGAGTACCGATGTTGATCTCCTACAAGAAAGGCTTAAAGAAGGACGGCAGCAACCCAACGCTGCTGTATGCCTACGGCGGCTTTAACATCAATATTACCCCTCGTTTTTCACCGGCGAACATTGCCTGGATGGATCTGGGCGGTGTTTATGCGGTGCCAAACATTCGTGGTGGCTCTGAGTATGGCGAAGAGTGGCATCAAGCTGGGATGCTGGAGCACAAACAAAATGTGTTTGATGATTACTATGCTGCGGCAGAGTACTTGATTGATCAGGGTTACACCACTTCGACCTCGCTCGGTGCTTATGGTCGTTCCAATGGCGGTTTATTGATGGGCGCCGCCCTGACTCAACGGCCCGATCTATTTGCTGCGGTATTACCGGCAGTAGGGGTGCTCGATATGCTCCGTTTCCATAAATTCACCATCGGCTGGGCATGGGTATCGGAATACGGCAGTGCCGATTCAGCGAAGCAGTTTGAATATCTCTATAAGTACTCGCCATACCACAATCTTAAGGTTCAAGATTATCCGGCGACAATGGTGATGACCGCCGATCATGATGACCGAGTGGTGCCAAGTCATAGCTTTAAGTTCACCGCCATGATGCAACAGTTACAGCGTGGTGATGCGCCAGTAATTGCCCGAATTGAGCATAACGCTGGCCACGGAGCTGGTAAGCCGACCGCCATGAAAATTGCCGAATATCGCGACATTTTTGCCTTCTTAATGACCAACTTCGAGAAAGATTTACCAAGTAAAATCTAACGCTTAGCGTTAACTCGCTGGCAGTTTATATGCGCCACTAATTTTGCTTTTAGAAAAGGTGGCGTATTTTTATTTGGGCTTGGATCAAAAATGCACCGGAGCGGCATTGATTGTCGTATTTGTGGCCAATATCAACCACGTTTGCCCCTCCCAGCACTGCGCTTGGTCGGGTATAGTAGTAGGATTGACTATTTACTGGCGGCGTATCGGTGAGCAATCCAATTTTTTCTTGGCCAATTCGAGTCTATTACTCAGATACCGATGCCGGCGGTGTGGTTTATCATGGCAGCTATTTGAACTTTTTCGAACACGCACGGACTGAAATGCTACGAAGTGTGGGTTATCAACAATCCCACGATAATAGCCAGAGTTGGATGTTTGTGGTTGCAGATTTGTCGATTAAGTATCGTAAACCAGCCAAGTTAAATCAAAGCTTAGTGGTGGTAACTGAGATAACCCAAGCTCGTGGCGTAAGCCTCGAATTTACTCAAACACTGATTGATGACGCTAACACCGAGTATTGCCAAACGGTAGTAACGGTAGTTTGCGTTGATTGCCAACATTTTCGGCCATGCCGGATCCCCCAACCCATTCGCAAGGAGTTAATGCGTGCACGCTGAAATCTCGTTTATTGGATTATTTTTGCAAGCCAGTGTGCTGGTAAAGCTGGTGATGTTGCTGCTGTTAGCGTTGTCGATTGCCGCCTGGGCGGTAATTTTCCAGCGTCAGCGGGTGCTAAAACACGCCGAATTGATTGCCAAACGATTTGAAGACCGGTTCTGGTCTGGGGTTGATCTTAACCAGTTATATAAAGAGTTGTCTGCTCGTGGCGAACGTAACAGCGGTATGGAGCTGATGTTTACTAATGGCTTTCGGGAATATATCCGTCTGAGCAAAAGTGCGACCCACGCTGATGCCGTAATGGACGGCAGTTACCGAGCGATGCGAGTGGCGCTTAGCCGCGAAGTCGACAAACTCGAAATGAATCTACCTCTGCTAGCAACCGTCGGTTCGACCAGCCCATACATCGGCCTGTTTGGTACCGTATGGGGGATCATGAACTCATTTATTGCGTTAGGTGAGGTTAAGAATGCCACCCTCACCATGGTTGCCCCTGGTATTGCTGAAGCATTGATTGCAACGGCTATGGGTTTGTTTGCCGCGATCCCAGCGGTGATCTTTTATAACCGTTTGAGCACTAAGGTAGAAAAGCTGGAAAACAGCTACGCTAACTTTATGGATGAATTCTCAGCGATTCTGCACCGCCAAGCCCATAGCAAAACGGAGCGCGCCCAGTAATGCAGTATCAGCCACGGAAACGGCGCCGTAAGGTCGCCGAAATTAACGTGGTGCCCTACATCGACGTGATGTTGGTACTGCTGATCATCTTTATGGCTACCGCTACTGCCATTACCCAAGGCGTGAGTGTCGATCTTCCGCAAGCGGAAGCTGAACCGATGTCCACTGATAGCAAGCCGCCACTAGTTGCTTCGGTCACTCTTGAGGGGGAGTACTTTCTGGACAATGGCTCTGTCGACGAAGGCATGCCGTTGCAGCTAGACGAATTGGCAGCGTTGGTGGCCGCTGAATTGCAAGTACACCCAGATCGACCAGTTGTTGTTAATGGTGACCGCCAGGTTGCTTACGATCAGATCATTCAGTTGATGGTGTCGTTGCAAAGTGCTGGTGTGCCATCGGTTGGGTTAATGACGGAGCCAGGCGATGAATAAAGATAAAGCCGCGCTTGGTCTGCCAATTACTGGAGCCATCTTCCTGCACATCGGTGTGGTGGCGCTGTTGATGTTCAGTGTTGATTTCTCCCATCAGCCAAAGCCACAACCAAGCTCAGCAACGGCAGCGCCAATCGTTAAAGCGACCATGGTAGATCAAGCCAAAGTGCAAGCTCAGGTAGAACGGATTAAAAAGCAGGAACAAGCTCAGCGAGCTGCGGAGAACAAGCGTCAGCAGGAACTTGAGCGTCAATTGGCGGAAGCAAAACGCAAAAATAAAGCTGAGCAAGAGAACTTAAAGCAGCTGGAGCAAAAGAAGAAGCGGCAACAAGCTGAGGTTAAGAAGGCTGAAGAAGCAGCTAAGCAAGCCAAGTTGAAAAAGGACGCCGAAGAGAAGAAAGCGAAGCAAGCGGCAGAGCAGCGACGTAAAGAGGAACAAGCGCAAAAAGCCGCAGAGCAAAAACGCAAAGATGCCGAAGCGCTAGCGCGCAAACAGGAAGCCGATCGTAAGGCCAAAGAGCAAGCCGCCGCTGCGGAGCGTAAACGTAAAGCTGAAGAGGAAGCAGCGCGCAAAGCCAAAGAGGCCGCGCGCCTGGCGGCGGAAGCGGAACTGGCGGCGCAGATGGCCGCTGAGCAAACTGAGCTGAATCAGGCGCGGCAGCAGCAGGTGTTAACGGAAGTACAGCGTTATTCCATCTTGATACGGCAAGCGATTAAGCGAAACCTACGCTCAGATCCAAACACCATTGGTAAAGAGTGTCAGGTGCGACTGAGCTTGGCCCCTGATGGGTTTGTGTTTAGCTCGAAGGTATTAGGTGGAGACGCTAATCTTTGCCGTGCCACAGAAGCCGCCATTCGCGCCGCTGGTAACCTGCCAGTATCGCCAGAAGCGGATGTATACGAACAGATGAAAGAGATTAACTTGCGCATCGCGCTAGAACAGTAAGGATATGATAACTATGCGAAACCCCTTAGTAACAGCTGCATTTGCGCTGTGGGCAGCCGTTAGCACTAGCTCTGCGTGGGCCGCTTTGGATATCGTCATTACCGAAGGGGTAAATGCCGCACGTCCGGTTGCAGTTGTCCCTTTTGTATATCAAGGCACCTCGCCACTGCCAAGCCAAGTGGGTGATGTGGTTAGCTCTGATCTGCACCGCAGTGGATCCTTTAACCCGCTGCCGCTGTCAGAACTGCCACAAACCGGGGTCGGCAGTGAAGATCA
The DNA here is from genome assembly GCF_012295575.1 of Ferrimonas lipolytica. NCBI lineage: Bacteria > Pseudomonadati > Pseudomonadota > Gammaproteobacteria > Alteromonadales > Ferrimonadaceae > Ferrimonas > Ferrimonas lipolytica. Next base: position 1,128,725 of record NZ_CP051180.1, read on the forward strand.
GATGACCCTTGATGATTGGGTTGCAACCGGAGCGGAAGCTGCGGTAGTAGGCACCATTACTGAAATTGGCCCTGATCAGTTTGAAGTTGCGTTTGATTTAGTGGATCTATTGCGTGCTCAAGCAAAACAAGAAACGACTGCGGGACCTGAGCTAACTAAGGCTCACATTCTGGAAAGCCGCAAGACGGTGATCCCTGCGGCGCAGTTTCGTCGCTTTGGCCACCGTATTTCCGACATTGTTTATGAAGCGCTTACCGGTAATAAAGGGGCATTCTTAACCAAGATTGCCTACGTCACGGTGGCGGATGCAGGTAGCAAGAACCGCTATCAATTGCGGGTTGCTGATTACGATGGTTATAACGAAATTATGTTGCTTGGCTCCAGTGAACCGCTGATGTCGCCATCTTGGTCACCGGACGGCCGAAAGTTAGCTTATGTTTCCTTTGAAAATCGTCGCTCCGAAATCTACGTACAGGATCTTTATAGCCGCCAACGCGAGCGGGTAACCTCGTTCCCAGGCATTAATGGCTCACCGCAATGGTCACCAGACGGCAAGTCGCTGGCAGTAACGCTGTCGAAAGATGGCAGCACTGAGATCTATATCTTGGATTTGGCCACTAGAGATTTGAAGCGAGTAACCAACCATTACTCCATCGATACCGAGCCATCTTGGGCCCCAGATGGCCAGTCATTGGTATTTACCAGTGAGCGTGGCGGTCGACCGCAGATCTATCGGGTCTACCCAGCGACCGGTAAGGTCAAGCGAATCACCTTTAAAGGGGAATGGAATTTAGGCGGTTCGATTACGCCTGATGGCCGTAACTTGGTGATGGTCAACCGCACCAACGGCAAATATAACATTGCTCGAATGGATCTAAGCAGTGGCCAGATCGATGTACTGACGGAAACCTATTTGGATGAATCTCCAAGTGTGGCACCAAACGGCAGCATGATCATTTATGGCACCAGTCATAACGGTCGCCAAGTGTTGGCGGCAGTTTCAATGGACGGACGATTCAAAGCACGGTTACCGATGCAAGTCGGGCACGTTAAAGCACCCGCATGGTCACCGTTCTTATAATTTTTAGTAAAAATATAAAAGGATTCATAGAGATGAAACTTAACCAAATCTTGAAGGGAATGTTGATTGTTATCCCTGCATTGGCAATGACCGCATGTAGCTCAACCTCAGGCGTTGATGCTGAATCAGAAACCGCAATCAATGAATCTGCGGGCAATGGCGGTGTGAATGGTTCTGGGCCAGAGTTGGGTGGCATCAATGCACCAATGACTCCAGAAGAGATTCAACGTGAAAAATACGCTGAACTTCGTCAAGAGCATATCCTTTACTTCGATTACGATCGCAGTGATATCCGCCCTGAGTTCGCGCAGATGTTGGAAGCCCATGCAGCGTTCTTGGTTGAGAACCAATCGACTCGGGTGATTGTTGAAGGCCATGCTGACGAGCGTGGTACGCCAGAATACAACATCGCTCTGTCGGAGCGTCGTGGTAAAGCGGTACAACGTTACTTGCAGAGCCTCGGTGTGCTTTCCAGCCAGATGGAAGTAGTTCCTTATGGCGAAGAGAAACTGTTGGATAGCGCCGCAACCGATGCCGCTCATGCCAAGAACCGTCGTGCCGTTTTGGTGTACTAATCGGAAACTAGCCTAATGAAAAGAGCCGTGATTGTTGCGGCACTGCTCAGCTGGGGGACGCAGTCGATGGCTGCGTCTGTTCCAGTTGTCGAGGTGTCTAATGGAGCCACATCAGCAGTTGCTGCTGGTGATCTTAATAGTCGAGTTGCTCGGCTTGAACAACTGCTGCGTAGCAATGGCCAATCTCAACTGCGTTTAGAGCAGATGGTTGATCAGATGCAGCGAGAAATTGGCGAGTTGCGTGGTATCACTGAAACGCAAAGCTACCAGATTGAACAGATGCTGGAGCGTCAACGTCAGCTTTATCAGCAACTGGCTAAAGTAAAGAGTACACCTGCTAAGGCTGTTGCTACTCAAGCGTCGGCAACCTCAGCATCGACCACTACGGTGTCGTTGTCTGAAGCGGACAGTTACACCGCAGCATTAAACCTAGCGACCAAAGAGCGTCGCTTCGATGATGCTATTCCAGCGTTCCGTGACTTTATCAAGCAATATCCAAAGTCGAACTACACACCTAATGCCTATTATTGGCTCGGACAGCTGTTATATAACAAAGGTGAGATGGCGGAAGCCGCTAAGATGTTTGCTAGCGTTGCTAATCAGTTTCCAAATTCAGGAAAACGGGCTGATTCGATGTTGAAGCAAGGACTTATTGCGGATCGGCAGGGCGATCGAACGGCTGCCAACGGCTATTTTTCAAAATTGATTGAACAATACCCAGGTAGTAGCGCAGCTAAAATGGCGCAGAAACACATTAAGTAAAAGTCAGTTAGCGCTTCTTTGGGCAGATTGTTTTTGTTTTTTGTTCATTTAGGCGCTTTTGTGGGCAGGCGGCACGGATATATGATTTTCCTATTGCAAGCCAAAACGAACTTGGTATTATAGCCGCCCGTCAGCAGGGGAGGCCGTAAACGCCGACACCGCAGACAGTTAGATGGGTCGTTAGCTCAGTTGGTAGAGCAGTTGGCTTTTAACCAATTGGTCGAAGGTTCGAATCCTTCACGACCCACCATCTTCCTTACTTTCGTTACCAAAGACGGGAGTAGCGCTACGGCGCAGAAGAACACAATTTGGGTCGTTAGCTCAGTTGGTAGAGCAGTTGGCTTTTAACCAATTGGTCGAAGGTTCGAATCCTTCACGACCCACCATCTTCCTTACTTTCGTTACCAAAGACGGGAGTAGCGCTGCGGCGCAGAAGAACACAATTTGGGTCGTTAGCTCAGTTGGTAGAGCAGTTGGCTTTTAACCAATTGGTCGAAGGTTCGAATCCTTCACGACCCACCATCTTCCTTACTTTCGTTACCAAAGACGGGAGTAGCGCTACGGCGCAGAAGAACACAATTTGGGTCGTTAGCTCAGTTGGTAGAGCAGTTGGCTTTTAACCAATTGGTCGAAGGTTCGAATCCTTCACGACCCACCATCTTCCTTACTTTCGTTACCAAAGACGGGAGTAGCGCTACGGCGCAGAAGAACACAATTTGGGTCGTTAGCTCAGTTGGTAGAGCAGTTGGCTTTTAACCAATTGGTCGAAGGTTCGAATCCTTCACGACCCACCATCTTCCTTACTTTCGTTACCAAAGACGGGAGTAGCGCTGCGGCGCAGAAGAACACAATTTGGGTCGTTAGCTCAGTTGGTAGAGCAGTTGGCTTTTAACCAATTGGTCGAAGGTTCGAATCCTTCACGACCCACCATCTTCCTTACTTTCGTTACCAAAGACGGGAGTAGCGCTACGGCGCAGAAGAACACAATTTGGGTCGTTAGCTCAGTTGGTAGAGCAGTTGGCTTTTAACCAATTGGTCGAAGGTTCGAATCCTTCACGACCCACCATCTTCCTTACTTTCGTTACCAAAGACGGGAGTAGCGCTACGGCGCAGAAGAACACAATTTGGGTCGTTAGCTCAGTTGGTAGAGCAGTTGGCTTTTAACCAATTGGTCGAAGGTTCGAATCCTTCACGACCCACCATCTTCCTTACTTTCGTTACCAAAGACGGGAGTAGCGCTACGGCGCAGAAGAACACAATTTGGGTCGTTAGCTCAGTTGGTAGAGCAGTTGGCTTTTAACCAATTGGTCGAAGGTTCGAATCCTTCACGACCCACCATCTTCCTTACTTTCGTTACCAAAGACGGGAGTGGCGCTGCGGCGCAGAAGAACACAATTTGGGTCGTTAGCTCAGTTGGTAGAGCAGTTGGCTTTTAACCAATTGGTCGAAGGTTCGAATCCTTCACGACCCACCATCTTCCTTACTTTCGTTACCAAAGACGGGAGTAGCGCTACGGCGCAGAAGAACACAATTTGGGTCGTTAGCTCAGTTGGTAGAGCAGTTGGCTTTTAACCAATTGGTCGAAGGTTCGAATCCTTCACGACCCACCATCTCTTCTTGTAATACCTCGTTTAATCCCCCTAAAAATCATTACGGTTATCAAAACTGCCATGTTGCTGATAGCGACTGTCATCGCTAACGTCTGCGCAATGTCGGTATTTAGCATCATCAAAGCGGTTGCTAACACCAGCAAGCTGTAAAGCGATAACATCACTTCAGTACTTACCTGATCTTTTGCACGCATTATCGTGGCAGTGACGTCGATAAATAGAATTGGTATCGCGCTGAGGCAGAGGATAGCCATCAATGAAGCAGCATCATGCCAACGTTGACCAAAGAGCAATTCGATATACAGGGGCGCAAGTAACGCTTGAACCATAAATATCACCGAGATCGCTGCGGCAATAAGGTAGGCCTTGTTGATGCTTGCAGGCAAAGCGTTGTGGCGCTGTTGTTGGGTCAAGTAGGGGTAGAGGCTGCTTAGGTAACTGTTGCTTAACGACTGTGATAAGCCTACGCCGGCGCTTTTGGCAAAGCTGTATAGGCCGAATAGATCTGGGGATAGGATCTTTGCAGCAAAGAGGGTATCTATCTGTAATCTTAGCGTTTTGGTTAACTCACTGGTGAGGATCTTACTGGAGTAGCCAAGCAGTTGGCGCATACAATTACGATTGAACGTAGCGGGGTAGTGGGCAACGCGTGCCCACGCAAAAAGAACAACCCACGCGAGTGCTGCAGCCACTTTAGCGTAGGCAACGGCCATTACGCCTAAGCCACAGATCACCAACAACGCCGTACCTAGATTCTCAATAATGATTGTGATTGCCGTTGCCATAGCAAAGTAACGCATGTTGTTGTCTCGTTGGAGCAAGAACACCCGAATGGTTACCAATGGGTAGAGCAGATTGCACAGCGCCATCAGTTGCAGCGGTAGCACCAGCTGCGGGTTTTGATAGTAGTTGGCGGCCATCTCAGCGGTAAATAATTGCACTACGGTAAGGCTAATGCATACCGCCCACTGCAATGTGACAGCATTACCTGCAAATGCTGGCAGTTGTTGTGAGGTACATTGAATCACCTTGGCACCGGTGCCGATGCGGGTAAATACCCGCAGCAGATCATTGCAAACGATGGCGAGCATCGCCGTACCATATTGCACTGGAGTTAGGTAAGCCCCAAGACAAACAACGGTGACAAGGCGAGATAGTCGCGCTGCAACTTCAGCCAACAACATCCAAGATAGGTTACTAAATAGCCCCTTATGGCGAAATAGGGCAGCAAGTTGTTGCTGGGTCGCTTGTAGGGAGATCATTGCTGCTCCCACAAGCGTGATTTACTCGATGGCGCTGCTGAGTATGTGCTTTGATTGGTGGGACGACTAGGGTGGCTGAAACAGTCATAGTGGCGCTCAACACGGGTTACCAGCTGGTCGATTTCAACTTGCAATGACTGCGGTTTAGTTCGAGCTAGCCGATGCGCTATTCGTGTCCAAACTTTAACTAGAAAGCAGCCATAGTGGTATAGCCGAAAGCGGAGTCTATCGGTAAGGTTGGCGCGGTGAAGATGGTATAGCGGCCCACGACTGTAGTGACGAATGTAGTCGTCTAAATCAGCGCTAGTGTTGTTGTTCCAGCGTTTATCGATAAAACAGACGAACGGCTGTTGGTGGGCAAAATAGATAAGATGGCCGTTTTCTCCCCAGCCGACATCATCAGCCGGTGGCAAGGGCATGTGAGCATGGCGCAAGGCTTGTTGAAAGTAGTCGATAACACAACGGCTATTGTTGACAATAAGCACCCCTGAATTGAGACGTCCACTAAAGCCTTTAGCGACATAAAGGTACTTATCTGGGCGCTGTAGTTGGCAAAGATCAGGGGTATCAGCTCCGATATATGCATCGGCATCAACATACATCACCCAGCGGTAGCCCCGTTGCAGCGCCTTTATCATCAGCGCGACTTTAAGCCACACCGCCTCTTTGCCTAAATGTGATAAGCGTGGCTGCTGGACGCATTGGTAATGGTAGCCGTGGCCATCAGCGTATTGCTGATGGCTGGCAAGATTACGCCGATACAGTTGCTGGTAACCATTCACTGCGATGCTGAATACCAATACGTTATTGCTTGTTGCTGTCCCTGTCATAGCTGCTCCTATTGGCAAATGATTATGCGCGAGTGCCTATGGTGCCAATCGCCAATTTTTGTAATGAGCTGTAGGATTTTTGCGGCAACAACGAACACAGAGTGGCTGCATATGTCACTAAAGTTCGCGCTGGCTCCTGGGTGAGAATGCGCACATCGGTGAGTAATGCTCGATGCATCCAGCGCAGTGCTTCAACTGAGTTGCCTGATTGTGCGGCTCGGCGTGCCAGATAGCGCTGTTGATATGACTTAGCCAGTGAGAACCATTGACCAAAAAAGGCCGGGTGGTTGGCGCGGTTCTTCTGCATGCCGTCACACCAAAAGTTGTACTGCTTTACTAAGTTGGCTGATAAACCGGATGCGTTGACGCGGTAACAGGTTAGGGGTTCAGCAATGCCTTCAAACTGGGCATTCATGTCTAAGGCTGAGCGCAGCCAGAATTCAATATCTTCAGACTGACGCAAACTTTCATCAAAGTACTCAGTTCGAATTGGTGCAGAGCTGTAAGCTGGTTCTTGAAACCGTTGTAAAAAGGCGTGCCGTAACACCGCTGCGGAGCCATTACCAACTGGGTTACGGCAGATAATATGTTCAGCTTCGATGTTGCGTAGTCTCGGATTTTGGCCTATGCCCATCGGCTTACCCTTGCTATCGACAAACTCCGAAGCTGAGTAGCTGATGTCGATAAGTGGGTTTTGGGTTAGGTGACGAAAGTGTTTCGCCAGCTTGGTGGGAAGCCAAAAATCATCTGCATCCAATAACGCCACAAATTCACCTCGACTGTGGTTTATGCCGGTGTTGCGGGCGGCCGAGAGTCCTGCATTCGGTTGGTGAATAATGTGGATGCGAGGGTCGCGGTACTGCTCTACTAACTCAATGGAGTTGTCGAGACTGCCGTCGTTAACGCAAATAACTTCGAAATCGGTAAATGTTTGTTTGAGTACCGAATCAAGACACTGCTCAATATAAGCTGCGACATTGTAGATTGGAATTACTACCGAAAAGGCTGGGCGTGGTTCTGTTTTCATCACATTTACCTCGAATTTCAGAAAGTCGAAGTAACTAAAGCAATCTAAGTGCCAATATTTAAGTTGTTGATTTATAACTATTTAATTTTTATTTTTTGATTTTGTTAACCGAACTTTCTATTCTGCATTGCGATATGCGATATGCGATATGCGATATGCGATATGCGATATGCGATATGCGATATAGAAAGGCTGTGTCACAGTTAGCTGTTGAAGTTTATCTTAAGCCTTCGGCTTCACCGGTTGCGGTGCTTTTAGGGGACGATGTTGCGGTGGCGACGGCATATTCTTGTATGCATTTTTGTATGCATTTTTGTGTGCATTCTTGTGTGCATTAGGGGGGGGAGCTTCGCCCCCCCTTTGGAATCCCCCTTGCCTTAGGTCGCAGTCCAAAACGCTTCGCTGAACTGCTCCGATGCGGCAGAAGATCAACGACGGCAGTGCTTTACCCTTGTATCAACACTCGCCAAGTCGGTGCTTTAACAGTATTGGAAACAACACTTAGTTGGTACACAGCCAAAATTATTTAGGGCGTCTAAAGGCAGTAACAGCAACCTAATAGGTTAGTTCTCCCACGCTTGCATCTTGCGATATAGAGTTGACGGGCTCACTTCCAGATAACCGGCAGCCTTAACCACCTTGTCATCACATATAGAAATCGCCTGCTGGATTGCGGCTTTTTCGACTTCCGCCAGAGGAACAATATGCTGTGGCAACATAGGCTCATTGCACGGTGGTGAAGCTTGGTGTTCAACGGTGCTGATAGCAGTGCGTGGCTTGCTATGTAACAGGGGTTCAGCTTCAGTATCACTGAGCGACAAGGCGTTAATTAAATCGCTATTATCCAACAGCGATTCGGTCGCCATAACCACACAGCTATAGATACAGTTTTCCAATTGACGCACGTTACCGGGCCATGGGTATTGAGATATCAACAGTTCGGCCTGCTGTGACAGCCCAACGACGTCTTTATTTTCAAGTTGCGCGTAATGGTGGACAAAGTGCTGTGCTAGCAGTACCGGATCAGCATCGCGGTCGCTAAGAGCCGGTAGGTTTAGGCTGATTACGTTCAAACGGTAGTACAGATCCTCACGCAGCTTATTATCTTTAATAGCGACGAGCGGGTCGCGATTGGTCGCGCAGATAAAACGGATACTAACCGTTTCCATCGTGCTGCTACCCACCTTTTGAAAGGTGCCAGTTTGGATAAATCGCAACAACTTAGCTTGCAGGCCGATATCCATCTCTGAAAGTTCATCCAGAAACAGTGTGCCACCGTCTGCTAGTGTTGCCGCGCCATCGCGATGGCTTATCGCCCCAGAGAACGCACCTTTGACATGACCAAAGATCTCCGATTCGATCAACTCATTAGGAATAGCGGCACAGTTAAGGGTTAAGAATGGTTTGCTGGCCCGTTGACTTAAATCGTGAATCGCTTTAGCTGCTAACTCCTTACCAGTACCACTCGCTCCGGTGATGAATACCGATGCCGAGCTCGGTGCTGCCCGCTCGATGGCACTATAGATGAATTGCATCGGTACAGAGCGACCGATAAACCCCTGAAATTGCTCTTTGTTGGTTAATTGATATTGCGCGAGCGTTCGGCGTAACAGCGCGCGTTCAGCAATCAGTTGTTGGGTGTATATTGCTTGCTCAAGGGTTAGGATTAGCTGCTCATCGTCCCACGGTTTATTGATGTAGCTCCAGATCCGGCCCTCGTTTACCGCTGCCATCACCATATCGCTGTCACTGTGGCCAGACAACACGATACGGATAGACTCCGGGTAAAAATCTGCTACTGATGCCAGTAGCTCGGCGCCGTTCATCTCCGGCATTCGCATATCTGACACAATCACATCGATGTTGTTTTGCGCCATTAATTGCAGTGCTTCAGCACCGCTAGTAGCGAATAGACACTGGGCATCAAGTTTACGCACTAAACGTTTGAGCGAAGACAAAATCTCCCGTTCATCATCTACAAACAGTACTGTGGCGGTACTTATCTTATCGCCGTTATACATAAGGCCCACTCCTATGGGAAAACACGCTATTGATGCTGCAGTGGTCTGTCGAGTATGGGTAAACAGATAGTAAAGGTGGTGCCTTGATCCGTTTGCGTCGTTACATCGATATTACCGCGGTGTTTCTTGATGATTGCATGGGCAATGGACAGCCCTAAGCCAGTGCCGCTATCGCTGTCTTTGGTGGTAAAAAATGGGTCAAAAATCTTACTGAGATGATGTTCGCTTATCCCACAACCGTTGTCGCTAACCCGCAGTTCAATGAGGTTATCGTTGCAGCTCGTGGTTACGGTGATGGTGCCAGTATCGTCAATTGCATGGGTGGCATTAACCAACAGGTTGAGAACTACCTGACTTATCTCTCCGGGATAACCAACGGTATCTGGAACCTCCGACAATGACACATCTAGTTTGGCCTTGTACTTAATCTCGTTCCAAACCAGCTTAATGGTGTTTTTGATGCAATCGTTGATATTGAACGGTTCACTTTGGTCACTGGGTGGGCGGGCGAATGACTTTAGCCCCTTAACGATGTCTTCAATTCGGGTAATGCCAGACAGCGACTCCGACATCAGATCGTCAAGATCCTCAAGCAAATGCGCCATATCCAACTCACTCCTCATTTGCTCGATGTGACTATTAAGGCCCGGCGGCAGTTGCTGCTCTGATAGCTGTGCAAAGGCTTGTTCATAACACTCGAGCATCAGTTTAAAGTTTGCGGTGTAACGTCCAAGCGAATTGAGATTACTTTTTACAAATGCGAGCGGGTTGTTGATTTCGTGTGCAACCCCAGCGGATAGCTGTCCTATTGAGGCCAATTTTTCTTTATGGACCAACTGCGCCTTGTGAGCTTTGAGGTTGTTGTACGCTTCAACCAACGATTGATTTTTGTCGTACAGCTCTCGTGACTTAGTCTCAAGGATATCTTCAGCCTTAGCTCGTGCTTTCTTTTGTCTTTCGTAGGCGGCTTTATAGTTTACGGCACTATTCATTGGCAACGCCGTGGGGTGGTTGCGGGCTATTTATACGCAGTAATATCAGGCATTCGTCGGCGCCGTGGTGCATGCACTGTTGGTGCTCTATGGTGCAATCAACCTTGTAGTGTAAGGCGGCACCAGCGATCAATCCCTCTGCCAATACACACAGCTTGCGCGGTGAGTTGTAGAGCATAAGCAGTTCATCGTTGTTGTTGTTGCTGCACTGGATTTTAGGCAGGTGTGCGTTGGTGTAAAGCTTGTTTACCTCTTTATGGATGGTGCCATCGATGCTTTTAATGAAGCTAAAGAAAGTCTCTTCTTGGGCGGTAAACTGAGGGTATTTATCATTGAGTGACTTGAATAACGAACGGCCGAAGGCCTCAACCAGGCTAGCGACTTCAATACCACTGATCTCCGACAACGCTTGCACCAGGTTAAACAGCTCTTCGTCGGGATAGCTTTCAACCGAGGTATAGACTCCGTCGGATTGCGGCTGCACCTTTTGTAATAATTGCTCCCACGTATCGATCCCCGCGGTGGACTCAATCATTTCATTAAACGCAATAAAAACAGCACCTTTCATGGTTAAACCTCTGATTACAAGCACACGTTTTTGAGCCTCGGCAACAATGCTCGCTTCTGGGCCCAGCCTGCTTGAGTATGAGAATCGTGGCTATCATCGTTTGCCAGTAGCGGTTGATGAGTTGTTAAATCTCAAATAAAGCGATTGTTATTGGTCATTGTTAGGCCAGCGATTTGCATTTTGCAAGGGTTAGCTAAAATGGAAAACTGGTGTGAACAGCAGGCAATGGTGACGATGAACGTCGATCTAGTGCTATCTAATGTTGTTGCGACTAGCGCATTCAGTTGAACGCGGTAGATGAGGAAAGGGGCAGTGTAATCAACTTTTTATCTAAAAAGCCCCCGAACCGTTTCGGGGGCTTTGCTCAATAACTTTGATTGTAGGCGGAAATCCAAAGGCTAGAAGTGATGACTTAGCGAGTCCTCGTTGATGTTAAGCAGCGCTTTGTTGTCAATGCCTAAGGTAGCAACCACCACCATCACCTTTTGTATCGTTGGGGTTAACTCAACAATGCGATCTATCACACCATTGTCGTTAGTCATGCCGATAAAAATCAGTTGGCTGTCCTCAGCGGTTAGATCTTCGACGGCTTCAATATTATTAGGCACGGCATACATCTTAATGATGGTGTCTGTTAGTGGTTCGCCTAAGGCATCATTAGCACTTAAGAACACATTGACCTGACGGGTAAGATCGAAATTAAAGTCCGGAGCAGCGTATAGCTCGCTTGAACTTTCTGCCTCGTTTGTCAATCGTTCGCTGTCAGGCTCATAGCTATTATCCGGTTCTGGTGTGGTTGGATCTTCTGCCGGTGGTGGTGTCGTTGGCGGCGCAGTTACCGGTGGTGTTGTTACGCCGGCGTCCACTTCGCTTGGATCTGAGCCCGATCCACCGCCTCCACCACAAGCACTAAGCAGCAGTATGCTGGCACCGATAAGCACGTGATAGCGAGTAAAGTAATTGTTCATAATTGTTCTCCAAACTGACAAGGGGTCGACATCGGTGTTGGCTTAATAGAAATGGCTATCTAAATCGCTAGTGGTGAACCAGTTGGTTGCTTCACTGCCTGACGATTCCACCCATACCTCGTAATCCGGGTAGGCCCAAATTACATCGATATATTCTTGTGGGTAGCGCCATTTTGTTGGGATCTTTAACGCCCATGGCAGGTTGTCGCTGTTGCGGAAATAGCGTGCGCTGGCTACGTCAGAGGTGTCATCTTTACGGCCAAGTTGGCTGTAATCGAACAGATCCGTTGGTGGGTAGTCGGCGAAGTGGATCTCACGGCCGCGGTAATCACGACGGAACAGGAAGAAGTCGAAGCTTGAATGGGGCAGGGCGTCGATGGTTTCGCTTAAGCGCACGTCCAGACTAAAGGGAACTGGGTCGAACTGGGTACAGCTCTTAACCGTATTAAAGTGTTGGCATTTACCCGGCTCGTTGGTTTGAGTAAAACGATGGCTGTCATTCCATAGGGTAATTACCGCATCGGTTTGATCCGCTTCGGTAGTTTTATCGAATGACTCCCCATTCACCTCTAACGCCGCACTGGCAATAGTGTCCGGCTCGATGCCCATCAATCGTAACGCAAAGCCGTTGTGAAAGTCGGCGCCACGGGCATCAATAAAGCCAGCCAGTTTAAACCCTGAGATGGCACCGTCAGCATTGTAGATGGTTTGTAGACGCTCTCGAATCACCAGATCATTCATATCGTAATCGCCGACGTTCGGCCAGTTGTCTTCGAACGCTAACGTTACCCAATCGGAGTCACTAGGGTAGTACGAGCTGAACGCCCGCTGGTAGTCGTTAGGGAACTGATCTTCGCTGTCGGCAATGCCATCGGCGTCGCTGTCATCAACGTCTGGCATAACCACGATATTACTGGTATCAATGGCGGTTTCAGGGGTGGTCTTTACCGAAAATACGGCATCGTTAAAATCGTTATCGCCCCAAGTACGAGGTAGATCCTCAAAACCAATAATTACCTCAGCCACCTCTTGATCGAACAGCAAGACATTGTGCTGTCTCAATTCGTCAGTGGGATCGGGATTTAAGTGTTTGAGTGAGTAGTAATAGGGAACTGGGTTGGATTTAACGCCGGTGTAGTAGGAAAAGCCATTGGCGGCGATGAAAAAACCGATGCTGGTTCCCGCCGGAAATACCCCCAAACTCACACGGTGACCATTAGCTAGGTGCGGGAACGACAGATTGGGAAAGGCGATGATCTCATCAATCTCGTCAGCAGTTTGCGGTGGATTATTTTTATCGAAGGTAAAGTAACCGAACGCATTCTTATAGCCAGCTCCTTCGTGAATAAAGGTGATGAATACCTCTGCTTCTTCAGTCAAGGTAACGTTGGATCCGTCGTCCGTCGTCATAAAGGCTTCGTTCACCCGCGCCTCGGGTAGCGCGTTGTTGATCCTAGCGAAGAACTCCGGCGAGTAGTCGTTGTAGTGCCACGCTAGAGTGTCCGGTTTACCGGTATTTTGGTTATAGCCAATGGGCCAGTTCTCTCCGCTAAGAAATTCCCAAACGTATTGATTGTTAACTTGGTTGGTCGCGCTTGTCGGCGCCGATAAGCCCATAGACATACAGGCAATTAAGCCCAAAGGTAACCCCAGCTTTTTATCCATAATAAAACTCCTGGCAAAGGTAAGTTGAACGCGTGATTGAACGTTGATGCAAACCAATGCGAAAACGATGCCAATAATTTGACTCTAAAAATAATCTTTATTAAACAGGTGCTTAATTGGGAGGTGGCGTTGTTTGTTGGTCTGTTCTAACCAGGGTTAGCCAGTACCATTTGCACTGTGCGAAACAAACTGCAAATGACTAGCATCGATTAGCTAAATGAGAATTGGCGTGACTCTTATTTGATGATGTTGGATTTTTGCACTGTGCGTACTCATATCGGCTAGCAAGCGTCCCTTGCCAATTTGCGAATAGTTCGAGTAATGGTTTTTGTTTTGCGAACATCAGCAAAGGCTCTCTCTCATCTGCCACATTAAATTTAGGTTAAGTGTTTGATTTTATTTAATTGATGTTATTGGCATGACGGTTGCTTTAGCTATAGCCAGAAGCAAAGGGGCTTGGAGCTTGGGGGATAAGATGGATAAGACTAAACGTTTATGGGCAGTATTAGCGGCAGCGATGGTGACGATGGGCTGTACCCAGCATCACGGTCTGCAAGACTCAGCCGTCCCCCACGACAACTTCTATGGCAACGCCTACCAGCAAGTTGCTGGAACCGGTGAGTTTATCCAGCACCAACAACCCGCTGACTCGTTGCGCTATGGCACCAAAGATTGCCGCGCCTACAGCAGTAATTTTGCTGCGGTTAATTACCGTGCCGATCAAATTATCAGTGATGGCGCTGAACATGTGCCTCTGTCACGACCAACCGATCCCCATTTCCATGGCACTGTGCCGCTTAGCCCCGGCGATCTAGTGTCGTTATCTATCGAAAATGGCGACGGCTTTAGTGGTAACTATGTCGTTAACACCAATGGTTTGCTGGTTGTGCCATACCTAGAGCCGATGATGGTATTTGGCCTACCAATTGAACTGGTGGCTGAGAAAATTGAGTTGGCTTTGGTACGAGCAGAGTTGTTCCGTCCAGCAACTGCACGGGTCGATCTGCGTTTATTACAGTGGTCAGACATTGAGGTAACGGTTTCTGGGGCGGTGTTTGAACCAGGCCGAGTGCGGATTAATCGCAACATCCCTGAACAGGTGCTCGAGCAACGGATTAACGCCTATGGCGATTACAGTGGCGATAGAATGTTGTCAGAAGCTCTGCGTGCAGCATCGGGGATCCGTCCAGACGCCAAACTCGACCAAGTTACCCTAATGCGCAGTGGTTGGCAGGTACAGCTTGATATGAGCGGGGTAATGACTGGTACCTCTTCCCGTGATATCGCCTTGGTCGCGGGGGACCGAATCGTTGTGCCAAGCACCGGTTGTTTTCAACCCCATCTGGTTCGACCGACCCAAATTACCCCTAAAGGGTTGCGAGTATTTATGTCCAACCTGATTGACTCAGCTGCAAATAACTCCAGTGCCGCAGTAGGGCGTTTTAGCAGCAACATGCCTTACGGTAGTCGCTTATTGCAAGCGGCTGTATCAGCCAACTGCATCGGTGGCAAACAGTGGACCAACGCGCCACGTAAAGTACTCCTCGCCGGGCACAACCCGCTTACCGGACAGGTTCAGGTGATTGAACGCTCGGTCGAACAATTAATGCGCCAGCCTCACATTGCCGCGGTGAATCCCTACCTTATGCCCAATGACGCGGTGGCTTGCTATGACTCGGATCTAACCAACCTCCGTGACATTGCCCGCAGTTTGGTTGACGTTATTTCACCGTTCAAATTACTGTAGGGATATACCGATATGTCGATGACCTATCCAATAGCAGTAAGAACCCGAGCAGACTCCCGCCGGGCGGCGCTGTACCAGTTTTGTCGCAGTCGTTATGTGCTGGTTGCTGGCTTAGGCTACGCCCTAGTGGTAATTCTGGTGACCATCTATCTGTTGCAAGCGCCACGTTTCCACAGTGACATGGCGTTAGTGCTACCTGGCTCAGGCTCCAGCAGCAATTTCAGCCTTGAGGATGTTGGTCAGGCCAGCGCCCAAACTAAGTCGCCCTTTAGTGGCGGTGGCTTCAACCCTAGGGTCAATTACAAAGAGATCTTAACCAGCCGCGACGTGATTCGACGAGCTGCAAATAACATCGGTTTAGATGAGACTCAATTTGGAGACCCACGAGTCACCTTAACTGAACAAACATCGATTTTGGCCATTACCGTCGCTGGCTCATCAGCGCTTGGTGCGGAAGATAAAGCGTGGAGCTTATACCAATCGTTCCAGCAACAACTTGATAATCTCCGTAGTGACGAAGTGTTGCGCCACAGTCAGGGGGTTGAGCGAGTATTAACTGAGTATGAGGCCCAGCTGGCAGAGAAGCGCCGCGCTGTGGTTGAGTTTCAGCAACGTTCGTTATTGGTATCGTCGGCACAGATGGAGCAAACCATACGCACCTTAACCGAGCTTAAAGAGAAGCGGTTGTACGCGGAGTCGGAGCTCACTAGTCGTGAAAATTTCGTCCGTCAATTGAGTCTTGATTTAGGTGTATCGCCGGCGCTAGCAGGGCAAGCTTTTGCCCTTAATACCGACACTCAATTTCGTGGCTACATGCGTGAGCTAGATGACAGTTCGGCGCTTATCACTCGTTTCTCCTCACACTGGGGCGAAAACCACCCAAAGGTTAAAGCCGAGCAGCAGCGTTTAGCTTTTGCTCGCACCGCGCTCTTTCAACGCAGCGCCTCATTGATTGGCGAGCCAACTGCAGAGTTACTGCACACTATGGATTTGAGCGTTAGCCCTGGGCGAGCACAGCTGTTTGCCGATTTAGTTGATGCTTATGCGCGCGCACAAGGGGATCAAGCCAAAATTGAATCGATGGTGTTGGCGCAACAACAACTGCAGGACCGCTTAAAGGTGTATGCGCGGGAGTCCGCAGAGCTCGAACGTTTGCAACGACAAGCCCGACTGGCTGAAGCGGTTTATACCTCCGCTGCTGCCCGTCTGGAAGCGGGCCAGGCTAATATATTTGCCTCTTACCCGGTTGTGCAGATGCTTACTCCACCGGCAGTACCAACCAAACAACGTAGCCCCAACCCAGTTATCGCCATTGCGGCTGCGCTGTTTGGATTCATTTTGATAACCGTAGGAGTGCTGATCGCATGGCAACGCCACTACTTAATCAAACAACTGTTGAAGAGAAGCTGATCTGGTATGGGCTGGTGCTCAGTTATCCGATGTATGTGCTTGGGGCGTTGTATGTCTGGGGCAGTGTTTTGGGTTGGTTGATGTTAGCGCTGGTGATATTGCGCTGCTGGGTCGATGGGCGCGCTGATTATGGCCCAGTTCCCCTAATCGTATGGTTATGGGTTACCGCGATGGCGTTGATGCTAGTAGCGTTAATTGTGGCTCATATTGATTGGCAGTTGGGTTTAGCTAAAACCATCAAATCGACCATCGGTTGGGCCAAAGGCTGGGCATTGTTGGCGCTGTTTCTGTTGTTGGGGGCAGTGTTGCCATTTCGGTTAGCTCTGCTTACTCGCGGCACCTGCATCGTTGCAGCTCAGTCGATCATATTGGCGTTGATCTCGTTAGTTGCAGTGGCTTTGGGCTGGTCGGGAGAGATCTACCTGTCGCCGCTCAAAGCGATTGGTGGCCCCGGTTATGAGTTTTTTACGGTGCGGTGGTTTGCGTTAAACCTAGAGACTGGGTTGCCGCGGTGGAGCTTCTTCGCACCATGGGCTCCTGCTGCCGGCTTGATGAGCTGCATCTGCTTGGTTATCTGTTGGCAAGAGCAGAACCCTCGCTGGCGGGCATTGGGTATTATCGGCACGGCGGTGATGTGTCTATTGTGTCAGTCGCGAGCCGGTTGGGTGTTGTTTGCTGGATTGATTCCGTTACTGGTGTTGTTTGGGCGCGCTATTAGCCCGTCGATGTTGTTGGTGGCTGCTATTGCCACAGTCGTAATGATGCTATCGAGCCAGTGGCTGTTCGAGCATGGCAATGATGCTTATCAGCATATTAAAGATAGCCGACCAGACTCGACCCGGGTGCGAAGCGCTCTGGCCGATATTGCGCTGCAGCGGTGGCAAGCTGAAGCGCCGATTTGGGGCCATGGAATCGTTGAGCGTGGCCCTAAAATGGTTGAGTACATGCCCATTGGCACTCATCACAGTTGGTATGGCTTGCTGTTTGTTAAAGGAGCAGTGGGTGCCTTAGCGTTAGCATTGCCGCTAGCCATTACGGTTATTTATCTGCTCGTTGATGCGTTTCGCTCTGCTGTCTCGCGTACCGCGCTGTTGTTGGCACTGACTTTGGTTGGCTACAGCTTCTTTGAAAATCTAGAGATTTTGGTTTATCTGTTTTGGCCTGCGTTACTTTGGATAGGCGCAGCGCTGAACCCCCTTAAAACCAACGCATTGCAAAAGGTGGCGTACTAATGATGACTCGATTTGATACCTGCATCGCCGGTTACTACGGCATGAAAAACAGTGGTGACGATGCACTGCTTGCGGCCACCGCTTGGGGCGCGCAAACCTATCTGCATGCACGTCAATTAACGGTTACCACTCAAGCGGATGTGCGAGTGAATCAGAAATTAACCTTTGCTGCTACCTTAGCAACGGCACAGCGCTTTCGTGCGCAGCACCGGTTGCAACGTTATGCCCAAGCGATACAAGCTCAACGGGTTATTTTTGGCGGCGGTTCGGTATTCCACAATGAGCAAGACATCAACGTTAAGCGCCATATGATGATGATCGCTGGCAACAACAACCACCTTGCATTGGGGGTTGGCTTAGGACCCTTTGCTAATGTTGCCGCTGAAAAAGCTTGTGCCAAATTCCTTAATAGTTGCTCGTTTGTCGGTCTGCGCGACCAGCAAAGCTATCAGATGGCAACCGCATTGGCTCCTGCGGCTAACGTCAAGCTAACCTTTGATCTGGCGCCACTGCTGCTGTGCAATGCCGATGCGTCTATTGCCATGCCTCAACGTCAGCATCGAGCTGGTATCGCAGTATGTTTATGCCCGAAAGAGCGGCTTAGTGGCAACCCGCAGGCTGAACAGCGTCGTATCGAGCGCTTGGCACAAGCTTTAACTGCGGTTCATAATCTCAGCGGCGAAACCATCTATCTGGTTAATCTCAACGGCCATCCATCTTTGGGTGATCGTCAGGTACATTTGCAGCTACAGCAATGTTTAGGACCGCAGGTACCGGTACAAATGGTTGAATATAACGCCGATCCGCAGCAGGTATTACGATCGCTTGCGGCATTTAAGGTGGTTATCAGCATGCGCTTGCACGGCTCAATCTTGGCTTATTTAGCCGAGACCCCAGTGGTTTCACTGAACTATCACAGTAAATGCGAAGGTTGGTGTGACCAAGTTGGTATGGCGCCAGAGCTGCGCTTTAACGCGACTGACGTAGACCCAGCTCAGCTAACTAAGGTGATGCTGCAGGGGCTAGAGCACGGTTTTACTCAGAGCCAATTGTGTCGCGCCGAGGCAATCGCCGCTGCTAAACAAAATTGGAGCTGTAATTATGGTTAATCAACCGACTTTACCGCCGACCATTGCGGTGGTTATCCCACTCTTTAACAAGGCGCTGCACATTGCAGACACCTTAGCTTCAGTGTTTAACCAAACTCTCCAGCCAACTGAAATTATTGTTGTTGATGACGGTTCTACTGATGACGGCGCTGATATCGTCCGCCAGTATCAACGCGTGACCTTGGTGCAGCAACAAAATGCCGGCGTGTCAGCCGCGCGTAATACGGGTGTTGCTGCGGCCAGCAGTGATCTTATCGCCTTTATCGATGCCGATGACCGTTGGTTACCACAATTTTTGCAAGAGATAGTCATCTTAACGAAAGGTTTCCCGCAAGCGGGGGTATTTACCACTGGTTATCAATTCTGCATCAATAAACAGGAATATCGCCTGCCTAAGATCCGTTTCGGTGGGCGAGGAGGGCAGCAGTCACGACTACTTGACGATTACTTTGATATCGGCGCCCGTGGTGATCTTCCATTTACGATGTCGTCCATCGCTGTTCGGGCGGATGTTATGGCTCAACTAGGAGGTTTTCCACTGAACGAACCTATGGGGGAAGATCAAGAGCTGTTTTGTCGAGCGGCACTGTTTAGCAGTATCGCTTATAACCCTAAGGTACTGGCGAATTATCATTTAGATGCTTCTAACAGAGCTTGTCTGCAGCATATCCCCGCCAAGGAGTGTCCGTTTAGTGTTCGCCTACATCAGCTAACACAAACGCTTGAGTCTGAATCGTTGTGCAGTAGCATCGACAATTATCGCGCCGCTCATATTCTTCATCTGGCTTCGCTGCATGTTCGCAATAAGCAGGTGACGATAGCTAAAGACCTGTTACAGCAAAAGGTTGTCGATAGACTGTGGTTAAGAAAATGGTGGTGGTGGCTACGCTGTCAGCTGGTTGCGGTTCAGCATTAGGGGGTTAGAGCTCACCGTCTAATTTTTCTAATAAAATTGATAAAGTTAGCGTAAATTCTATATTTAGGGTTGACGCCGTGGGGGTTCACCCTCATAATGCGCGTCGTTCTAAGGGGTGCCGCAATATACGGTGCTTGGATGGTAACTCATCCGAACCAAACGGGTCGTTAGCTCAGTTGGTAGAGCAGTTGGCTTTTAACCAATTGGTCGAAGGTTCGAATCCTTCACGACCCACCAAATACAATTGTTGTGGCCTCGCCGCGACAACAATGAATAAAACCCACAAGCATCTTATGCGGTGGGTTTTTTTTCGTCTTGAAAAAAACTCGATGAGCGTTATTCACAGTTCTATGGGCTGCAATTAGTCTCGATTCCACAAGAACTCATCTAGCGTAAAATATCGACTTCGGTTGCTTTAGTTAGCAACAACCACTTGCGAAAGTGATATTTTTGGATGAATTTCGTTATCGTTTATTGAATTATGTTTCATTATTGTGTAATGCCGACTAACCCACTAAACTTTGATCTAAATCAATAACTGGTTGGCGGTAATTATGCAGGGTGAATCCAAGGTTTATTCATTACTTCAAGTTCGTTACAGTCGTTTGCATCAGGCTCGATTGAAGCGAGACAGAGAGACTGATCTGTTTGCTTTAGAAAAGCTCGTAACCGATATTGCAGCTCAGCTTCAGGTCATTGAGCGCATTGAAACCATGGAAACCAGTGCCGTTGGTGACGATAAACCAGTCGCTGTTGCATCGACTAATTGGTTGCTTAATAGTAAGGCTAAGTTTTTATTTAATTAGTTTGCTCGTTACCAATTACTGATTAGGCATGGATCGCCTTCTCGGTTTTGCTAAGCGTTTTATATAACGTTAGATATTTTTTCTATATTACTCCCACCTTGTCGCTCTGTTTTTATTAATAACTTCATATTCCTTATTAGGTATTTACCTTCCCGATTTGGTTATTTTTAGAATATTAGTCATATTCCGTCAAAGCCTTCCAATGATATGCAATGTGATCATGGTCACATTCATTTTTCACTTATCTGGGGTGAGATCATGGTAATGGCAATATTGTGACGATCAGTCGAACATTTTGTTGAATGGGGTTATAAATCAATCAATAGTGACGCTGTTTCATCACAAACAGGGAGAATATTGATGAACTGTACAGCTTTTTCTCGAGCGGCTGTTGCCGTAGCAGTCTTGGCAGCTGTTCCTTTTGCTCAAGCGAATGACACTGCTTTTAAGTTTGGTGGTTACATTAAATTAGACGTATTGGTATCTGATTACAGTGAAGGTGCGCCTGCAGATGACAGCACAGGTCGTGACTTTTATGTGCCAGGCACAATAGTCGGTGGTGATGAGAATAGAGATAGCGCGGTAACCGATATTACTGCTCGTGAGTCTCGCTTTAATTTATCCAGCACCACCAACCTCGATGGTCATAAATTAAAATCTTTTATTGAACTGGACTTTTTGCCACATAAAGATGGCACTGAAACCGTTTCGAACAGTTATTCCCCTCGTATCCGCCACGCCTATGTTTCCTATGATAATTGGTTGGCTGGTCAAACTTGGAGTACCTTCCAAAACCCAGGAGCATTACCAGAAGCATTAGACTTCATCGGTGCAGCTGAAGGTACGGTGTTCGTTCGCCAAGCGCAGTTACGCTATACCAACGGTGGCTTGCAGTTGTCATTAGAAAACCCAGAAACGGTTATTTCTGATGTACGCGCGAATACCTATGAGAAAGAAACCACCAGTAGCTCACTACTGCCAGATGCTGTTGCTCGCTATAACTTCAACGCTGGCGGAGCCAAGATGTCAGTGGCGGCGCTGTTGCGTCAGATCAGTGTTGAAGAAACAGTAAATGGCACAAAGGTGGATGAAACTGATACCGGTTACGGTGTGAGTTTTTCTGGTGTTGTGCCGGTTGCAGGCAACGACAAATTCAAGTTTATGGTTAACTACGGCGACGGCTTTGGTCGTTACTTGGCGGTAAACTACATTAATGATGCGGTGCTTACGGGCAACGATGAGTTAGAAACGATCGAAGTGATGTCTGGTTTTGCGACCTACCAGCATTGGTGGAGCGATAAATGGCGTTCTAACTTTGTGGTATCGGCATTAGAGGCGGATTACGATACTAACCC
This sequence comes from Ferrimonas lipolytica, assembly GCF_012295575.1. NCBI lineage: Bacteria > Pseudomonadati > Pseudomonadota > Gammaproteobacteria > Alteromonadales > Ferrimonadaceae > Ferrimonas > Ferrimonas lipolytica. The sequence goes on from NZ_CP051180.1 coordinate 1,150,661, forward strand.
AACGGTTGCAATGAATGAGAAGTCGATGAGCTACTTGGCTAACATTTTGTACTCGCCAATTAAGCCATTAACTGTCGGCATTGAGTACATGCATGCAGAGAACGAAAAAACTGATGGTAGCGACGCCGATATGGATCGTGTCCAGATGAGCGTTAAATACGCTTTCTAAGCTATTGGTTAGATTGTCGTAAAAGCCAGAGCAATGCTCTGGCTTTATTGTTAGCGCGAGTTAGGCAATAAAAAAGCGACCATTGAGGTCGCTTTGTTTGAACAAGCTAGCTTAAGCGTAAAGGCCTAAGTTTGCTTTGGCGTAGGCTTCGAACTCATCACAACCACCAACGTGGTTTTGATCAACGAAGATCTGCGGCACGGTGTTAACCGGCTTGCCAACGGTTTTTTCTAACTCTTCTTTACTCACGCCTTCAGCGTGCATATCAACGTAACGGAACTTAAAATCGTCACGGTTTTCTTTAAGTGTTGCGGCGATCTCTTTCGCACGAACACAGTAAGGACAGCCAGGGCGGCCAAAGATTACTACAAACATGTTTGCTCCTTTTACGCAGTGCCCCGTTATACCATAGTTTCGGGGCTAGCCGGCGCTATCTGCCTTGCGATAGCGGCCAGAATAATCAAATAGGGTTTCAATCACTTTCCAGAATCGTTTTTTTTCCAATCGAGCGATGACAAAGTCTGGGTGGCGCAACAGTTGTTGTTGGGCGATTACTTCGTCGATGCTATTCAATCGCAACGGTTGGCCAGGATTCTTTAAATGCTGTCGCATGAACTGATGATAAAAATGCCCTTTTTGTGCTGGCGCGTCAAAGGCAAATGTTCGATTAAGTTCATCGCCGTCTTCGTCAAACCAGGTTACTTTTAATCGCGCGTTGCCATCTTTGCCTTGGCTCTTACTCAGTTGTACTCCGCCGCAACGAATCACTTTATAGTCTTTGAGTTTAAGCACCTCTTGTAAACGCTTGTCTGGGTCAACAAGTTGCTTGTTACAGCTGTGGCACACTCGTGCGGCAATGTCATTTTCAGCGAGGCAATCGGGACACTCTTTATAGCGAAAACGATAGTCGCATTGCTCCGTCTTACCTTCATACTGGTGCGAGCCTTGGCACCGCCGGCCGAAGTGTTCAATGACCAAATCGAACTCGTCCTTGCGTCCCCAAAATGCATTTTGATGGCCACATTTAGGGCAAGGAACTTCAACCGCAACGGTGTCGCTATGAGGCCGAGGCTCGCCGACTTCAGGCGAATAGATTGAATAGCCGTTGCCTGCATAATCAAGCACCAAGCAGTCAGTCTTACCTTCCGCTAAGCGCAAGCCACGGCCGACCATCTGTTGAAATAGCGCCGCTGAGTCGGTGCGTCGCATCAACGCAATAAGATCGACGTGAGGCGCATCAAAGCCGGTGGTGAGTACAGCGACGTTAACTAGGTACTTAAGCTTCTTCAGTTTGAACTGTTCAATCAATTCAGCGCGCTCTGCCTTACTGGTTTTAGCAGTAAGCAGCGCCGCTTGCGCAGTGGGAAGCTGGGTTAGGACCTCTTCTCCATGTCGCACCGTAGCAGCGAAGATAATTACCCCTTGGCGCTGTTGTGCCTGTTCTATGATTTGTTGACAAATAAGGGTGGTAGCACGGCCGCGCAGCTCTGGGTTTACCTGCGGCAGTTCTCCCTCTTCATTAGGCAGTAGCCAGCTGGCAACGGCACCATCAACCATGGTTGGCGGAGTTAGGAACCCTTGTTTAATCAATTGACCGATAGGCAATTCAAACACGCAGTCTCGAAATGGTTTTGGTTCGGTACTGCGAACTGTACCGTTGATGTGTTGTTGATAGATCCAGCCGCTGTCCAGTCGGTAGGGTGTTGCGGTTAATCCCAGTACACACAAACGGGGATTAAGTTGACCGAGTCTAGCCAGTAATCGTTGGTATTGGCTATCGTCAGTGAGGCTTATCCGGTGACACTCGTCAATGATAACAATGGAGTAGGCCTCGGTTATTTTATCGCTGATTTGAGCCAACGATTGTACCGAAGCAAATACTACCTTAGCGCTGCGATCTTTTTGGCCAAGTCCTGCTGAATAGATGGTGCTGTATTCGCCAAAGGCGGCAAACTTTTCTTGGTTTTGCGCCACCAACTCCTGTACATGGGTTAGCACTAATACTCTGCCTTTGGCGAGCCTTGCCAGCTCCGCGATCACTAAGCTTTTGCCTGCACCGGTGGGCAGTACCACCACCGCGGGGGCTCGATGTTTTCGAAAGTGCTTAACAACGGCATCAACGGCGTCTTGCTGATAGGGGCGAAGGGTATAGGCCATGAACGTGAGTGTGGTCTGCAATGAGGGTGACAATAGCGTTATTGTAACCAGTAATTGGACAAGATAGATGCCCTTAGAATGACAAACCCCAGCATTTGCTGGGGTTTTTCCATACTGGTTAACTGATTACAGCACCATTGCTGCTACCCAACCTGATACCAACAGCGGCAGGTTAAAATGCAGGAAGGTCGGGATCACAGAGTCGCGGATGTGATCATGCTGGCCGTCGGCGTTCAAACCAGAGGTTGGTCCCAAGGTTGAATCAGACGCTGGCGAACCGGCGTCACCCAATGCTGCTGCGGTACCAACCAAAGCGATGATCGCCATTGGTGAGAAGCCGAAGCTGATCCCAAGAGGTACGTAAATGGTGGCAATAATTGGAATAGTGGAGAACGACGAACCAATCCCCATGGTGATGAACAAGCCTACAACCAGCATAAGCATGGCTGCCAGTGCCTTGCTGTCACCGATCATGTCTTGGATGGATTCAACCAGCATTGGAACTTCACCGGTTGCTTTTACTACGTCGGCAAAACCTTGTGCAGAGATCATGATAAAACCGATGGTAGCCATCATATGAACGCCGCGAGTAAAGGCGTCCTGAGCGCTGATCTCTTTTTTGTCGATACCAGCCAAAGAGAGAATAACGAAGCCGATAAGGGCACCAAAGATCATCGAGCCAGTCGATATCTGTACGCCTAAAGTGACAACAATGGCAATGGCTGCAACGGTAATACGACGTTTGTTTAATGGCCCGTCGTGCTGGGGTGATACCGCCGCAGTTTTGGTCTCATCGTATTGGCGTGGCTTGTTGTAGCTGATGAAGATAGCCACCAACAAACCGCCAATCATACCAAGGGCAGGGATGATCATCGCGGTAGCAACGTTGGCAACGGTAATGCTGTCGCCGGCTACTTCGGCTAGACCATTGCTAAGCAGATTTTTCAGCAATAAGCCTTCTTGGAAGATCAGACCAAAGCCAATTGGCACCGACATGTAGGTGGTAACCAAACCAAAGGTGATACAACAAGCAACAAGGCGGCGATCAAGCTTGAGCGATTCCATCACATGTAATAGTGGTGGGATAAGAATAGGGATAAAGGCGATATGCACCGGAATCACGTTTTGCGACATGACAGCCATTGCCATGATGGCAACCAACAGTAACACCTTAAGGTGTTTGGCGGTGTTTGGGTCGTTAGACGCGCCTAAACGACTGATGATACCGCGCGACAGTAAATCGGTGATGCCGGTATGCGCTAGGGCAACTGCGAATGCGCCAAGTAGTGCGTAAGACAGAGCAACTTCAGCTCCGCCTCCCAGACCGCTGTTAAAGGTGGAGATGGTATCGGATAAGCTCATACCAGAGCTTAGTCCGGCCGCTAATGCCGAAATAATTAAGGCGATAACGACGTTAACTCTAACTAGGCTTAAGCCCAACATTAGAACTACGGCGATGATGACAGCGTTCATGCTTTTAGGTTCTCTCTATTCTTCTTTAATTTAGCTTTATTTTGAGCTTTATTTTGAGCTTGAACATATTAAGGCGAAAACGCATTGTGTGCAGCTGCGCAAGTGTAATATCGTGTCCGAGGCTAGCAAAATAGTGATGTGACCCACAGTTTCTCACTTAATTAGTCATTCAAAATACCTAATGTTGCAATCGGTAAAATCGAAACCAAATGCAATTGCCAGTATGAAAAATCGATTTATAATGGGTCCATCGGTTAACGCAAGGTTAGCCATTACGGAATATCTAACCATAGTATTGGAGAGTAAACATGAGCGTATTAGTAGGCCGTCCGGCACCTGATTTCACAGCAGCAGCAGTTTTAGGCAACGGCGAGATCGTTGAGAACTTTAACCTGGCTACTGCGATTAAAGGTAAGCCAGCGGTAATCTTCTTCTACCCACTAGATTTCACCTTCGTATGTCCTTCTGAGTTGATCGCTTTCGACAAGCGCTTTGAAGAGTTCCAGAAGCGCGGTGTTGAAGTAATCGGTGTTTCTATCGACTCTCAGTTCAGCCATAACGCATGGCGTAACACTGCTATCGAAGATGGCGGCATCGGCCAAGTTAAATACCCATTGATTGCAGACGTTAAGCATGAAATCTGCAAAGCCTACGATGTTGAGCATCCAGAAGCAGGTGTTGCTTTCCGTGGTTCATTCCTAGTAGATAAAGAAGGTCAGGTTCGTCACCAAGTAGTGAACGATCTGCCACTGGGTCGTAACATCGACGAAATGCTGCGCATGGTTGATGCACTGCAGTTCCACGAAGAGAATGGCGAAGTATGCCCAGCTCAGTGGGAATCAGGTAAAGAAGGTATGGACGCTTCTCCAGACGGCGTAGCACGCTTTCTGTCTGAGCACACCGACGACCTGTAAGACGGTTTAGTCGTACCAGTTCACGGTAACGGGCCGGTCAGTTTTCTGACCGGCCCGTTTTGTATGTCGCTAACAGCAAAAATGCCAGTCAGCGATCTGACTGGCATTGGCATATTCAGCTAACTTTAGCGGTTTGTTGCTACTGCTCGCTGGTGGTTTCGCTTGGGGTTTGTGGTTGCTCAGCCACCAATGGCCAGCCGCCTAACTGCTTCCAGCGGTTGACGATAAAACAGAACAGTTCAGCAGTGCGAAGGGTATCGTACAGGGCGCTATGAGCTTCTTTGTTATCAAACGGAATTTGCGCTGCGCGACAGGCTTTGGCCAGTACCGTTTGTCCTAACGCCAAACCGGCGAGGCTGGCGGTATCGAAGCTGGCGAAGGGATGAAAAGGCACTCGCTTAATTTTAGCGCGTTCACAGGCCGCGTTAACGAAGCTCTGATCAAAGGTCGCATTGTGAGCGACGATAATGGAGCGATTACATCCTGCTGCCTTTTGGCCTTTGCGTACCCCTTTAAAGATCTCGGACAGTGCTTCCTTTTCGTCTACTGCACCACGTAAGGCGGAGAACGGTTCGGTGATGCCATTAAACTCCAACGCGGCAGGCTCGAGGTTCGCCCCCTCAAATGGGGCTACGTGGTAATGGAAGGTCTGATCGATCTGCAACCAGCCATTATCGTCCATTTTCAGGGTAACAGCAGCGATCTCGAGCAGCGCATCGGTTTGAGAGTTGAAGCCGGCGGTTTCAACATCGATAACCACGGGGTAGTAGCCGCGGAATCGTTGGGATAACAAGTTGTCTTCGGTGTTGCTCATGCAATTCATTAGGCCTTATGATTAGCGCGCCATTATTACATACCGAGACGCGCTAGCAAACGCTCTAAAGCTTTTGCTGGCGAAGTCGATAAATAATTGAACGGTAGACTTTGAGGATTATGATGACAAGATTGGCGGCACTGCTATTAACTATGGCAGCCACAACCAGTAACGCAGGAATTCGCCAGTATCAAGCTGAGTTGGATAACTCGCAATGGCAACTCAGTGAATCTTCGCCGTTGCAATGTGTGTTGCGCCATCAGATACCGGGCTACGGCAGCGCCGAGTTCGTCAGTCATGCCTCGAAGTTGCTTAATATGCAGTTCACCCTGCATATGTTACGCAAACCAGACTCGAAAACCGAAGTGAAGCTGCAATCTGTGCCACCAAGTTGGCGCCCCGGTGTACCGTCGCAACCGCTAACCGAACTGACCTTTTATCGTCAGTTTGACGGTGAGTTAGAGAAGGACGATGCATGGCTTATCTTGAGTGAGTTAGAGCGGGGTATGCAGCCAACGTTTTACTACCAAGATTGGCAAGATAAACAAGCGGTTTCGGTTGCTCTTTCCAGTGTCAATTTTGCCCACAGTTATAATCAGTTCTCACAGTGCCTCAATAGCTTATTGCCTTACAATTTTGACGATATCTCGTTTACCGTGTTGCACCACGATAAGTACGGTGAGCTGACTCGTGAGTCGGTGGAACAGTTAGACCGGATTATCACGTTTTTAAGTTTAGATCCGCGCTCGGAAATCATCTTGCTTGACGTCTATACCGATTCCTACGGCACAGATAAAACCAATATGGCGCTAACCCGACAACAAGCGCAAAAGCTGAAAGAGGATCTTATCTCTAATGGCATCAATGAACAGCGAATTACATCTCAAGCGCACGGTGAAAAACGGCATGTAGCGGACAACCGCAGCGATCAAGAACGCCAGCGTAATCGCCGAGTTGTGCTAAGAATCGAGCCGTTCTAGTAATTAGCCCGGTTAACAGCGGCTGTGTAGTAACTAAGTGTTGTTTCCAAGGCTGTTAAAGCACCGGCTAGACGAGTGTTGATACAATGGGAAAGCTCTACCGCGGTTGATCGTCTGCTGCATTGGAGTAGTTCAACGAAGCGTTTTGGACTGCGACCAAAGGCAAGGGGGGATTCTAAAAGGGGGCGGAGCTCCCCGCTAATGCATACAAGAATGTGCTGTCGTCACCGCGACATCCTCCCCTAAAAGCACCGCAATCGGTGAAGCCGAAGGCTTAAGATAAACTTCAACAGTTAACTACGACACAGCCCAAAAAAGCCCGCAAGATGCGGGCTAATAGAAGTAATTAGCAATGGGCTTAACGGTTGAAAGTCAGCGCCTGGCCGACGGCTTCGCTAGAAGCGTGGCTACCGTCAAATACCCGATGGCCACCAACCCAAGTAGAGCTGATGGTGCTGCGCATTACGGTGTTTTCAAATGATGACCAATTACATTTATATAGCAGGTTTTGTTTGTTCACTGGATAAGGCTTATCAAGGTCAACCAATACCAAATCGGCGTGATAGCCTTCGCGTAGGTAGCCGCGATCCTTAAGGTTGAAGCGCTCAGCAACTGCGTGACTGGTCTTTTGTACGATGGTTTCTAGGCTCAATGCACCCTCATGGTAGTGCTCAAACAACGATTGGAGGGCGTGTTGAACCAGCGGTACACCAGATGGCGCCTTAAAGTAGGTACCCTGTTTCTCTTCCCATGTGTGTGGGGCGTGATCAGTAGCAATAATATCAATTACGTCACGACGAACCGCATCAAGTAGAGCCAAACGATCTCGTTCAGTCTTCACTGATGGGTTGCACTTAATCTGGCTGCCGAGGGTTAAGTAATCTTGCTCGCTGTAGAACAGGTGGTGAACACATGCCTCAGCGGTAATGTTGGCGGTCGCTAATGAAGAAAGCTTCTTATGTGCCTCGAATAACGCCAGCTCTTCCGCGGTTGAGATATGCAATACGTGCAAACGGGTGCCGTAACGGCGTGCTAGCTCCATCGCGGTTTTGGTGGATTTGATGCAGGCTTCGCGGGAACGAATGTTAGCGTGCATCTGCATCGGTACCGCTTCACCATATTTGGCACGAGCTTGCTCTTCCAGTTGAGCAATCATCGGGCTGTCTTCACAGTGAGTCGCTACTGGGATTGGTGCATTAGCGAAGATCCCCGCAAGGGTTTCCTCGTTATCCACCAGCATGTTACCGGTCGATGCACCCATAAAGATTTTTATGCCACAGGCGGCGTTGGGGTCTAGTGCCTTAATCTGCTCTAAGTTATCGTTGGTGGCGCCGAGATAGAAGCTGTGGTTAGCAACTGAAACTTCAGCCGCGCGGGCAAACTTAGCTTGTAACGCTTCTATATTGGTGGTTTGCGGGTTAACGTTAGGCATCTCCATAAAGGAGGTGATGCCACCGGCAACGGCTGCGCGCGACTCAGTCGCCATGCTACCTTTTTGGGTTAAGCCAGGTTCGCGGAAGTGAACTTGGTCATCAATCATACCCGGCATCAATAGCTTGCCTTGGGCGTCGATTACCTCAGCACCAGCTGGCGCGGCAATCTGGCCACCGATTTGTTCAATTCGGCCATTTTTGATAAGAAGATCACCGCTTTGGCGGATCCCTTCGTTGAGAATATTCGCATTACTGATCAAAGTGGTGGTCATATTATTTTTTCGTCTTGTTCTGACTAACAGGGCATTGTTAATAATAACGGGTTATCACACATATGCCCATTAAAGGAGTAACTCGATGGTTCGTTTATTGTCAGCATCTGTGCTGATTTCAGTGAGTTTTTTAGCGCAATCTATCGAGCTGGATGGAGAACTTACCCAAGGAAGCTTAGTCCGTGGTGAAGTAGAAGCCGGTAGCACTGTTCGTTTGAACGGTGATGATGTGAACGTAACTGAAACCGGCCACTTCGTTATTGGCTTTGGCCGCGACACACCGTTGGGACACACGCTGGAGGTTGTGAGCCCTGCAGGTGAAGTTCAAAGCCAAGCCATTACACTAACTAAACGTGATTATCGCATTCAAAGAATTGAAGGTATTGCCAAAAAGATCATGAAGCCCAATCCGGCCAATGTTGACCGCGCGCAACAGGATGCTAAACAAGCTCGACAAGCTCGCAGTCGATTTGAACAGCGCCAAAGTTGGCAGCAGCAATTTATCTGGCCAGTTACAGGACCTATCACTGGCGTATACGGCAGCCAGCGTTTCTATAACGGCGAGCCGAAAAGCCCGCACTATGGTGTTGATGTTGCCGCGCCGACCGGTACCACTGTGGTCGCCCCAGCCGATGGCATCATCACTTTAGCGGTGCCGGATATGTTCTATTCTGGCGGCACGGTGATTATTGACCACGGTTACGGTGTTAGCTCAACCTTTCTTCATTTAAGTAAGCTATCGGTCGAGGTTGAGCAAGAGGTCAAGCAGGGCGAGTTAGTCGGTCAAGTCGGTGCGACGGGACGAGTCACAGGACCGCACTTAGATTGGCGCATGAACTGGTTTGGAGAGCGGGTTGACCCACAGCTGCTAGTGCCAGCAATGACAAAGTAGCCTTGGATTAAGTGAACATTGCGTTTAAAGGGATAGACATGCAATACGATTTTCAGCAACACATTGATCGCCGTCATGGCGATAGTATCAAGTGGAACCGCTACGGTGATGAGGATGTGATCCCGATGTGGGTCGCCGACATGGACTTTGCCATTGCACCAGCCATTAAGCAGGCGCTGGCGGATAGGGTTGACCATGGCGTGTTCGGCTACGCCCATGTTGATGCACAGCTCGTCCATGCTGCCATTGCCTGGTTCGCCAAACGTTGGGATTGGCATATCGATCCGAGTTGGTTAGTGGCTATTCCAGCGGTGGTTCCTGGATTAAACTACGCGGTTCAAGCCCTTGATAACCCAGGCAAGATAACTTGGCCTAATCCGGTCTACGGGCCGATTGCTAAGGTGGCTAGTCACCTCAACCTTGGCGGCGGTACCTTCGGCGTAGATGCCGATGGTTGGGACCTACAACAGCTAGAGCAACAGCTACAAGCAGGTGCCCGCACGGTAATGCTGTGCTGCCCCCAAAACCCGATTGGCCGATGTTTTAGTCAGGACGATTATCAAGCCTTGGCTGAGCTAATTGAGCGTTTTGATGCCTATGTGGTCAGCGACGATATTCACGGCGACCTAATGCTTGATGGTCAGCAGCATTTGCCGCTCATTAAAGCTTGCCCACAGATAGCAGAGCGTGTACTAACGTTGGTCGCTGGCGGTAAAGCGTTCAATATCGCCGGCTTACCCTTTGCCTTTGCAGTTGTGCCGAACCGTCATTGGCGTAAATCGCTGCAAGATAAACTCAGTGGTTTTGCCCCATCTCCGTGCGTGGCGGCGATGACAGCGCTAAAGGCGGCGTGGTTACATGGTGAGGCGTGGTTAGATCAGCTGTTGACGGTGTTAACCGAGAATCGTGATTATCTGATGTCGACGCTGGCGGATCTGCCCGAGATTGAGGTGATAAGACCTGAAGCGACCTATTTGGCTTGGATCGATTGTCGCAAGCTAAATTGGAGCAAACCGGCGCAACATCTACGCCGATTTGGACTTGGGGTTTCTGACGGCACCGAATTCGCTAAACCGGGCTTCGTTAGGATCAATTTTGGTTGCCCTAAAGAGACCTTAGCGCAGGGATTGGCACGATTTAGGTTAGCGGTGGAAGCGAGTCGTTAAACATCTTCTACCGGCATAAGGCCAAGAATTTGGCGAATATCCCAGGGGTGAACCTTTACCGTTATTCCGTCGTGGCGAAACGCCACGGTGGGGTTTGATAGAGGTTCGCCTTCACCTTTAGGGCAGCTAGCCTTCATCTCGATGCCAATACTGCTATCAGACAATACTGGCCACTTGGCGATAATTGCGGGAACTTGGCGAATCGCCAATAGCATTTGCGCTTTATCTTCTGCATCACAGGGTAACACCAACTCGACGTGCTCCCAGCCATCGCGACGTTTCTTACCATCAGGGAACGGCAGTTCAACTAACTCAATCGCCCATGGACCGACCTGCATTGGCGTATCTAATTGAATCAATAGAATGGGGCGGCCATTGATCTGCTTTTCTGATAGCAGTTTGCCCCGTTGCAGTAATGCCTCTTTGATGGCAATGGCGTCGGCTAATTCGGTAATGCGCAAAGCGATATGATCGGCGTGCAGCTGGGCTCTAACAAAACCGAGGCGATCCGCCAGTCGATAAGCTTTGTCGGCAAACTCTGGCAAACCGGCCATTAATTGTTCGAAGTTCATGCGTTATTCCAAGATGCGCTGGCTAAGGTGTTGCCATCAAAATCGATAACCGAGAAGTCGTTACCGTCAAAGTGACCAAAGCTAGGTACATTACCCCCTTTTGGTGAACTGATCGAGCCAGGATTGAAATGAAGTCGATCCTCCTGCCACTGTGCAATTGGCAGGTGGGTATGGCCATAAGCAATTCCTTCCCCTGCTTTTAATGGTGGCAAGTTGTTGGGGCCTAATAAGTGGCCATGGGTAAGGCACAATCTGCGGCCATTAAGCACTAACCAGTTGTATTCGGCTAACAATGGAAAGTCGCACAGCATCTGATCGACTTCGGAGTCACAATTACCTCGAATGGCGATAATGTTGTCTGCTCGCTGGTTTAGCAGTGCCGCAACGCCTTGTGGATCATAGCCTGCAGGGAGTGGGTTTCGGGGCCCATGATTGAGCACATCGCCTAGTATAACCAAGGTTGAGGCCTGTAATTTTTTTTGCCAACGGAGGGCAGATTCAAGGGCGGGGAGCGAACCGTGAATATCAGCAATAAACAGCATTGGATGGCGACTCTTAATAGGTTTTTTGTGATTTTACTCGTCCAAAACCAAAGGGGCTAGTGTTAACTGCGGCTGGTTCAAATGCACCCGTTAGTGGCTGCAAAGAATAGTGTCTTTAGCGCACTGAGTAGTGTAATTTTAATGTTGATGAAACATTAAATTAACAAGCATTGATGGGCCTTTGCGCCGAGGAGGCTATATGAAGAACACCTCACAAGACGGTTTTCATTCAAGTCCAGCTGCGCAAGATGATTCTACTGACAGCCTACCCAATGGCCTGTTAGCAACTATGATGTTGTGCTTACTTGCCGCTGTTGATAAACAGCATCTGGAGCAGTTTGGCGACAGCAATATGGAATTGGCATTTGATTTGGGTATTGCAGTTCAGGTGGCGGAGGAGGAAACCATTCCTTTGCCGGACATAATGGTTGAAGTGTTTGAGTTATATAACCGCAAGTTGGCACTGACGTTACCAAGCAAGCAGTTAGCGAAGCAGGTCGCTGAAAGTTATTATCATGCGCAGTTCGCCAAGCAGCATCTGCATTAATAACATCCAATTCAATAGATACAAAAAAACCCGCAGATGCGGGTTTTTTTAAGCTTGTGCTAAACGCACCGGCTGTTAATTACAGACGAACTACGTTCGCTGCTTGAGGACCTTTAGGACCCTGTTCGATATCGAACTTAACAGCTTGGCCTTCAGCCAAAGATTTGAAACCGTCGCCTTGGATAGAACGGAAGTGAACGAATACATCGCCGCCGCCGTTGTCTTGGCTGATGAAGCCGAAGCCTTTATCGTCGTTGAACCACTTAACGGTACCAGTTGCTTGAGACATGGGTCTCTCCTGAATCAATTGTGCAATTCACGCTAATCAGCATGAATTTAAAAAAAGACTACAGCCTTGCGGCTGTAGTAAGTATAGCTAAAGGGAATTATCCCCAAGAACTATTACAGACGAACTACGTTAGCAGCTTGTGGACCTTTAGGGCCCTGCTCAACGTCAAATTTCACTGCAGCACCTTCTGCCAGTGATTTGAAACCATCGCCTTGAATAGCGCGGAAGTGAACGAATACATCGCCACCGCCGTTATCTTGGCTGATAAAACCGAAGCCTTTGTCGTCGTTAAACCACTTAACGGTACCTGTTGCTTGAGACATGATCTCTCCTGAATCTACTAAAACTAAACGCACACAATTCGCACAAATAGACCACTTATGTGGTCGCTTGGTGAGAAGCGCTTCACGACGACAAGGCTTGAAATTTGGTAGAACAAGCTTTTGAGCGGAAGAGTTCAAAATCAAATTGTGGCGGTCTCGTCCAAAAACGGACAACCGCACTATACCATGTGAGCCGACGATTACCATTGTTCTGCTGCTAAATATTTGGATAAATAATATTTTCAGAAAGAAAAACAATTCTGTTGGGAGAATTATTGATCTAATCATGCATTATCTAACCAATGGAAAATTACCAAACACGCACTACTAAGCCTTTGAGGTAAAAGCCTTCAGGGTAGGCACAACCAATTGGATGGTCTGCAGCTTGAGTTAGCTTCTCAATGATTTGGCCATCGCGACCCGCATCTAATGCCGCGTCAGCAACGATTTTTTGAAACAGTGGTGCGTCCATCAGACCTGAGCAGGAGTAGGTTAGTAAGATTCCGCCAGGCTTCAAGCACTGCATCGCAACCATGTTGATGTCTTTGTAACCGCGACAGGCTCCCGGTAGCTGCGCCTTATTATCAGCGAACTTTGGTGGATCAAGAATAATGACGTCAAATTGCGCTTTCTCTTCGCGATACTTGCGTAGCAACTTGAATACATCGGCTTCGACGTTGGTCAGCTTGCTGGTATCGAGTTGGTTCAACTCGGCCGTCTGTTGGGCTAACTTTAGCGCTGGCGCCGATACATCGGCGTTAACCACTTCTGCAGCACCGGCACGCAGTGCATAGGTACCGAAGCCACCGGTATAACAGAAGCAGTTAAGTACGCGCTGGTCTTTGACGTATTTAGCAGCGATGGCGCGATTATCACGTTGATCAATGTAAGCACCAGTTTTGTGTCCATTAATAACATCAACCAACAGCTCTAAACCGTTTTCGCTGAATGTCATTGGCTGTGGTGGCAGTTCGCCATGGATCAAACCAGAGGTTGGCTTTAATCCCTCTTTTTTGCGTACTTCAACGTCGGAGCGATCGTAGATGCACAACTTTGGAAATTGCAGACGTAGTGCTTCAATCAACAACTCTCGTTGCGCTTCGGCGCCGGCACTCAATAACTGGCACACCAATACATTGTTAAAGCGGTCGATGGTGATACCTGGCAGACCATCAGATTCGCCAGCAACAAGGCGATAACCGGTTAATCCGCCCTGGGCGATGACATGTTCGCGGCCCGCTTGAGCGCGTTCGATGCGTCGTTGGAAAAAAGCCAAGTCCACGGCTTCATCTTGATCGAAGGTCCAGATCCTTACCCGGATCTGCGATTGTGGCGAGTAAGCGCCACGGCCTAGCCATTTGCCCTCTTTAGAGTACACCTCAACGGTGCCACCAAGCTCAGCGTTGCCCTCAACGCGTTCAATACCATTGGAAAACACCCAAGGGTGACGGCGCTGTAGAGATTTATCACGGGCTTTTTTGAGGATTACTTTGGCTGACATAGCTACGACTTTGATATTGGGGAGAAAGAGGGCGGATTGTAGGCATGGATCCGCATCAGGGCAAGTTCAGCTCAAAATTGTCGGTTCGTCATCTCGAACTAAGCTGGGAATATGGCACAATAACGCCCCATTTTTTAGTGAGGCCATGTAGTGAACGACACCAACTTTGACGATCGCGCCACTAAGTTTGCCAATAACATCTACGGCACAACCAAAGGGAAGGTGCGTGAAGCGGTGTTATGGCACTTATTGCAGCAACAATTTTTACCGAGCTTGTGTTGCGGTGGTCGCGTATTGGATGCCGGTGGTGGCCAAGGGCAGATGACGTTGCGCTTAGCCCAGCAAGGGTATGAAGTCGTACTGACCGATCTCTCCAGCGAGATGTTGCAATTCGCGCAACAACAAGCGCAACAGCTAGCGGTAGCGGCTCAATTACAACTGATTGAAGGGCCGATTCAACAACTGCAGCAACACCAACTTGGCCAGTTTGATGGCGTGATATGTCATGCGGTATTGGAGTGGGTTAAGCAGCCGGAACAGGTGATCGTGCAACTGTTTGACCATCTTAAACCCGGAGGTTTGTTGTCGTTGGCATTCTTTAATCTTCGCGGCGCTGAACTGCACAATTTGGTCTCTGGCAACTTCGATAATGTCGGTGCCGCACTAACCGCCAAAAAAACCAAACGAGTTCGATTGGTACCCCATAGCCCACTCCAAAATGAACAGGTGTTGGCCATGACACAAGCGCTGGGGTTTGAGCTGGTGTCGCAGGCTGGAGTGCGGGTGATTCACGATTATCTGCGTGATAAGTCGCATCAACAAACCAAGTTGGAACGTTTGATAGAGTTGGAGATTGAGTACTGCCAGCAACCGCTATATCGCGATTTAGGACGTTATACTCATTTGTTGCTGCGTAAACCTTATCTTACCGATTAGCGCTTTAGCGCAGCAGGGGTTAGCGGCACCACGACTAACGGTACCTTTTGTGCTAGCACTTGCTGTTGCATCCAGCAGGTTTTATGCGGTTTTAGCTGCTGCCATATTGGTTTGATTGCGTGGTTTGCTACTTGCTCTAATTGCTGTTGTTGTCGGTCTTGTTGGAGCCATTTATGCGGATCCCCTTTGAGCTTGTCGAACGACGCAGGTAGAACAATGGCGCCGGCTCCAAACTCTACTGCCAGCAGCAAGCCCTTAGGATCCCAATCCCCAAACCAAATTACCTTCAGTTGAGGCCGCGCAGCTAATAGCGCTTTGACTGCTTTGGCATCGATGCCATGGCCACGATAGATAACCGGCAGCTTGGCCAACTCATCAGTAAGTGGATACTGGCGAATGCAATCGAAGCTATCAAGGTTTTCCACCAACAGTACCGAGGTTAATGGTGGTAGCTGCTGCCACGCAATCCGCAGGCTCATATCGACGCGATCATTAGCTAAGCCCCAATGAACCAGATCATCGGCGCCGGGACGATAGTAGATTTTATCGTGGGAGGGGGTGTGTGCGGCTAACTTTTCTTGACTACTGATGCCCGCCATTTGGTGGCGGTCTCCGCAACGCTGGGCCACTTCTCGGCTGTCGGCAAAACCACCCAGTGCCGTGATCTCGCGTTCTAATTGGGCTAATTGCTCTGGGGTATAACGAAGATAGCCATGCTCGAGAACGGTGCTGCCAAACTCAAACTGCAGGTGCAGCTTGTTGAGGTTGACGTTAAGCTTGGCACGGCCACTGGGGTCGCGCCGAAGTTTATCGACCTGCTTGACCATGCTACGGGTGAGCGTTGTAACTTGACCTACTGCAGCCATACCCGTACATCTTCGATAAAGAGGTTGCCGGAAAATTGCGGATGTGGGGTTTGCTCGTACTCCAACTCGAAGAACTGCCGCTGCTCTAACGGCAAGCTATCAAAGCCACAAATTACCTGATAGAGCCAGGTCTCCTCGGCAAAGGTTAACTCAGCTTTTTGGTGGTATTCGAGCGCTGACATTTTAACACCACTGCCATCAATGGCTTCGATATAAAACTGATCCACTGCTTGTTTAAGCGCTTCATCTGGCAATTCAAACGCTTCAGCTTGGCCTAACTCAAATGCAGTCGCCTGGTTTGTCGTTGCGTGGCTATCGTTATTCTGGCTACGCCGGATCTGACTAACCAGCTGCAGTAGGGTGTGTTCTTCATTGCTGTCGTTCACGTTTACTGCAGCGGGGGTGATACAGGCGCTGGCTTGGTTAAATAGTGGCGGTACATTAACTCGGTCGGCGTGTTCTCCAACCCGATAATCAGGGTGCTGTTCAACGTGCAACAAGAACCCTTTGAGCAAACGAGTACGGCCTTGGATTTCGCGAAAACGGCCAAGCAGGGCGAGCAAACGGTTCTGTACTACCCCAAGCTCTTGCGCGCAATCGACCAAAGCGTGTTGCAGGCTTATTACCAACAAACGGCGCAGCTCGCGGGCGTCGCCGGCCAATTCTGCCAGTTCGTCGAAGCGGAAAAGTTCAAGGCTGATAAGGAGTTCACTGACCTGCTCTTGGGCTAGTTGGTTTTCACGGATCTTTGCGTCGATGGAACCCACATAGCCAAAGTCATTGTTAATACGCGACCACAAACTGCGAGTGCTTTGACGCAAGCTCTCTTTGAGGCTAAACACCACCTCAGTGAGATCGCCTAAATAGACGTCAGCGTCACTGAAGCGCTTGTGGTGCAAGGCTTCTTTGTAATGTGCAGCTAGGGTTTTCATGGTGCTGATGGCCGAGCCAACGTTGGCATCGACTTGGCGATTGCGTTCATCTTTGAGCGCTTCGCCGAGCATATCGCGCACCGATGGCGCTAGGCGTAACGATTCACCAGCATCGGGGCGCCGTAACACGCCCTGTTTTACCAGCTTGTCGACCGCTTTCGGATCCGCGTCGTCGTTAACGGTGCCAGATAGATAGGTGTCGAGTAACAGATCGGCATTGCGATTAAGCAGCGCTAGAAACTTTTTACCTACCTGCTTGAGGTTCTCGCTCACAACAAGCTCTCCTGACTGCCGGACTCCGCTTTCTGCTCTAGTGCGAGCGACTCGGTCTCGTCAATAAAGCGGATAACTTCATACAGGTACTCAATTTTACCGGTTACCTGATAGATCTGTTTTTCGATATTAGGACGGATGAGATAACCCATCTCGACCAAACGCTTGAAGATCTGCTTGAGCTGACCATCAACCGCTGCAGAGGCTGAATTAAACAGGCGATAGCGGCTGATTTTTTCCAACTGCTCGCGCAGCGCCGGCACATCTTCCACCGTGGTTTGAATCTCATTAAGACGAATTCGAACCCCTTCACTCAATGGTTCATCGCCACTGGCAGCTTCTTGCACTAATACCATCCAGTTTACCAACGGTTGCAACGCGGCTACGGTATCGTTGAACTGACTACCGATAACCTTGCGTTCATTATCACCAAGATCTTGGTAACTACAGAAAAACACCGTACCAGCCGCCGCGGTTGCCACACTGCGGTTGAGCGGGCGCAACATGTCGTTAAGCTGTTGGCGTTTGTCTTCGCTGCTCAGTAGTGTCCAGCTTTGTTCATCGCTAATGCGGCAGATAAATTGCCCCTGCAATAGCTGCTCCATCACTTGGCCTAATTCGGTTTTCATGCGCTGTGCTCCTCAAGTTGGCGCTTCGCTAATCGCGCGGCGATAGGGCTGACTTTCGGTTGCACAACTTGCAACTGTTTGGTCTGTTTATTGATGATGTAGCGGTTGTTGAACAGGCTTAGCACATCTGACTCAGGGTTCGGAAATGCTCCCAGCACGGCGATACGGTTGTTTTCACAGGCGTCAAAAATCTTCTTCACGTTACCGTGGTGGAGAGTCCCCAGCTCATCGATTGGCCAGTGAATGATCGCGTTGGAGTTACCCCGTAGCAGGCGGGTAAAGGCCAATAGGAACTTACACAGAATCAAGTAAGCCATACCGTGGCTTGACGATTCATTGAGTTGGCGGTCGGTCCGAATAACCAGATCGGAATTGCCTTCGCGCAGACGCAACTCGATCTCCAGTAATTTCGAGACCGAGCCGGTAAGAGCAGAGCGGCCAATGACTTCAAGAGTTCGGCGGAGCAGCTGTGCGTACTCCTCCCCTGGTAGATCGTTGAAGCCCTGATCCCGCCATTTCTGGTGGGCTGCACTAAATTGCTTCAGTTCATCCCAAAACTCCAACTCACCGATTTTTGAACGGATCTTCACTGCCGAGCCCGATACGCCATCAAGGGTTAATTCGCCACTAACCTCTTTGGTGATGCGACTGGATTGAGTTCCGATGCGTTTGTCGATATCAGCCAAAATGGCGTAATAGCCTTCCAACTCCATACCATAGGTTTGACCGAGGCCACGTAGCACTTCGATCCGCTGTGGCACCAAGTGATTCATTAGGTTACGCAACGATGGTACCAGCTTGATGTGATTTAAGCGGGCAACGCCGTTGTCGCTTTGTTCTATACATTCACTGCGCCACTGTTCCCAGTTGGCTGCGAGCTCCGGGCCAGCTTTATGACCAATCTGGCTGTCAAAGCTATCAACCTGTTCCTTGATTACGCTGCGATGTTGCTCGCGTTGTTTCAGCTGTTCATCAGCATCGCGTAAGCGCTCATCCAGTGGCGCAGTGGTGACGGTATCAGTAGCAGTAAGGCCCGGCAGAGTAAGTTTGGCTAAGGCGCTGAGCAGTTCTGTTAACTTGGTCAGCTGCTCTCGACTCTGGCTTAATTGACGGTCGTTATCGCCGTGTGCTTGCTTAAGCTCATTACGCAACGTCTTAAAGTCGCGTTCGATGGTTGCCAGTTGCTGGTCAAGGCTGAGGATCTCCTGCTTAGCGATGTTGAGCTGGGTTTGTAACTTAGGTTGTTCGATACTAAAAGCGGTAGCAAACCACCGATCGTAATCGGACACCTTATCGCGCAGGTTTTCGACCTTGATGATGCGTTGTTCAAGGGTTTGGATCTGCTCGCGTAATTCGATGATCTGAGTGTCATCGACACCGCGATCCTTCAGTTCGGCTTGATACCAGCGTTCGCATTCGCTCAGCTCGGTTTTCTTTTGTTCGCGGCGACTGCTCAAATCGGCACTGAACTGGCTCAGTTGTAGCTCGATGTTACCGATACGCTCCTGCCAGAAGGACTCTTTATCCATTCTCGCTTCAAGCTGCTGCCCCTTTAACTCATCAACGAAGGTACGATACTGGCTGTTCAGCTTGGCCAACTCTTGTTGAACTTGCTTAAGTTGCTGCTGCGCTTGCTGCTTGCGATCGCTTAATGCTGCTTTTTGGCTCTGCAGTAAGCTGCGCTTTTCATCCAGCAGGCGCGCGTGGGAGGCTTTATCGCTTTGGTATTGGGTATTGGCACGGATAACAACTTCCGCTTGCTGCTGCAGTCCACTTTGCTGTTTATCGATATCGCTTTCGAGCTCGGCTTGAGCGGAACGAGCCTGTTCCAACTTCAACCTAGCTTGTTCAGCGCGGCTGGCCAGTTGTGCTTCGTCTTGGGCGTATTCAGGTGGGTCTACTCGATCAAGTTCTAGCGCTATGCCATACAGACCACTAGTCTGGGCGGCGACAACGGGTTTTAGATCGTTGCGGCTAAGCAGTTCAGGGCGGATAACCTTACCGATGCTGTTGCACCAATCAGGCTGTTCTTCTCGCAAGAACTTCAACAGCGAGTTGTCTTTTGGAAAGCGCAGCTCGTCGATGGCGTTCCATTGTTGTTGTGCTTGTTCAACCACTAAGCGTTGTTGGGTCAGCTGCTGTTGCAACTGTTGACGCTGTTGGTTGAGCTTATGTTCTTCACGACGTGCCTGTTCTAAGCCATTCTCCGCTTGTTGGCTTTGGCTAAAGGCCCGCTCAATGCGTCCTTCAAGCAGTTCGACCTGTTGTCGTTCATCGGCGGTGAAACTGACCGCATCGATCTGCAGCTGCCATTTTTGCTGGCTCAGCTCCAACACCTTAGTTTGTTGGTGATGTTGCTGTTCGGCGGCGCTGGCTTGATTACGGAAACCATCTTCTAACTGGCGCAGTTCGTTTTGCTGCTGACGTTGGAGGTCGGTCTGTTGCTGGCGGGCCTGTTCCTGTTTTTCCCGCAGACTTTCTATCGCAGCGTTGTTGCTGATCTCAATCTGGCCGCGACGTTGGTTATAGCTGGCTTCAATATCGAGGTGTTTCTCGGTCAGGAGCGCGAGCCGTTGTTGCATCGACTCGCCATCGGCTCGCCACTGCGGTAGTCGGTCGAGATCGCGCTTAACCTCTTCGATGCCAAGATCTTCCCAGTTTTGATGATCTTGTTCGATTAGGTCGAGGCGTTTGCTAAAGCTGTCTTCATCCGCTTTGGCATCACTGCGTAGACCTTTCTTTACTGCGGACTGTTCGTCGTACTGCTTTTGCGCTTCATCTTGCTGATAGCGAATTTCGCGGAGTTCGCGTTCGAGTTGTTCTATCGCTTCAGTCAGCAGGATCTTGTCGCTATCAAAGCCAAAGGCTAAGGCCTTCAGTTGCAGTTCGCAGTGTCCCAACGCGTCGTAACGCTGTTCCAGTTTGACAAAATCTGGCCGAATCGACTCGAAGTGAGCCATTAACATGCTCTCTTTGATCCACTCGTCGACGTTGCTTGCTTTTAGTTTTGTGCTTGGGGTTTCTACGCCATCCTCTTCCAAAATGGCCGCTACCATCGAGCGGATGGTCTCCATTTTGCCTTCTTTGGAGTGAACCGCGCGCACCAGTTTTTCGATGTGGCGCAGATTGGCGTTGGATTCGGCTAAGGAGAATACGCTAGCGAGCTGGCGTAATTCGCGGGCATTGCTGGCGGTGTTCATCAAGCTACGGTCATTCTGGATAACCGCGCGATACTCTTTTACGCTACTAATTGCGTTGGAGAAGGGCACGCCTTGCGCTTTGAAGACGCGGCGCAACTCGGTGGCGTTGTTACACTCAACGCTGTTGCCGTCACGGCGCTTGATGTAATCGTCCATATCGAAGGCTTTACCAACAAAGCGGTATTGAACCCCTTTGCCGTCGCCACTGCTGGACATCACCGTTTGCGCTAGCTCGCCACTAGGACGGAGGTATTCGTAGATGATAAAACTGGATTCTGTCGGCAGGTACCAACGCTCGAAACTATCGCGAGTCGCGGGGACAACCTTACTCGGATACTCACCATAAAACACCGGAACAAGTCGTTGGAGCGTGGTCTTGCCGGAGGCATTGGTGCCACAAATGTTGGTGTGTCCATTCAATTTGAGCTCAACCTCACCACTAAGGTGGGTGTTGATCAAGAGTATCCGATTTAGTGTCGACATAGGGTGTTAATGAAGCCTGATTAAATTACAAATTAGTTTGTGTGTTTGCCAGTCAGGGCGCTGTCGATAAAGCAGACAGAGTGCGAGCAATAACACTGTCAAAGTAATGTACCTAAGTTTTATCTTTAACGCATTGCTCTATGCATCGACTTGAATGCTAAATCGCCATAAATAGCCGAGCTAATGTATTGATTGGCCATTAAATGTTCGAAAATGGCAGTTCACTCGGAATGAGCATTGGCGGCAGATCCCTTGTAACGGTTGTCACAGCTCAGTTTCAGGGATGCGGGCTGGGTCATAATCCTCGCATTCCAATTTGACGTTTCCATTTTGCTTCTGCATCGTAGACCGCGTTTTATTTTGCAAAGAGTGAAAAATTGTTGTTTAACTGGCTAAAAACACGTCGCGAACGTGCCATCTTCAGCGGTCCCAAACGTCGATTCCGTCCCCAAGCTCGGCGTCATTCTTATGGTGCTTCTCGACGTTCAAAATTGCTGTGTTTGTTACCGACGACTCCGGCCGCGCAAAAAACGATGTTGTGCTTGCTGGTGTTGGTCGGACTCGGCTACCTATTTAGTCAGCAGCAAACGGCACCGCTATCCAACAATCAACGTCAAAGCCTGCCGGCGCTCGACTTTTCCAAGCGAAGTGATGTTACGGCAGTGTCCAGCTCAACCCCAGTGTTGGTTAACAACTCCATCAGCAGCACTGCGCCAGTGGCTTCATCAGTAACCGGCAATCCTTTAGCCGAACGCACTATTGATGCCGCGCCAACTCCAGCAGTAACAACTGACGAACAAGTGCAAGCGCCGGAACCGTCGATATTCAGCCCCCAAGTTGAATATCAGATCCAAAAGGGCGATACCCTAAGCGGTATTTTTGACCGGTTTGCGGTTGGCCAACAACAGATGTACCAACTGCTCGAAGCGGATTATGCGCTGTTGGCTCTGGATACTTTGATGCCGGGCAATTTGATTAAATTGTGGATTGATGCTGACAGTACGCTTACCAAGTTTGAGATTGAGTTCGATCGCAGCCATCAGGTGGTATTTACCCGTGCTGCAGAGGGTTACGAAGTAAACGAAGTTATCGTAGAAGGCGATTGGCTCGCAAAAAGTATCGAAGTTTCGATTGAAGGTAGCTTTTCTGGCTCGGCGCAAAAAGCTGGTTTGAGTAGTGCACTCAATCAGCAGATCTACAACATGTTTAAGGACAAGCTCGACTTCCGCCGGGCTTTACGTGCCGGTGATACCGTGCGGGTGCTGAAACAGCAGCAGTCAATCGACGGCGAGCTTACCGGTAACGAACGTCTACTGGCGATCGAATTTGAAGGCCGTAACTGGCAGCACACTGCCTACCTCCACGATGACGGTAGTTACTACGACGCCGAGGGCCAGAGCCTGGCGCGAGCGTTTTTACGCCACCCATTTGCCAACGATCAACGGCTAAGTTCGCGTTTCAACCCCCGTCGTTTACACCCGGTAACCAAACGAGTTTCACCGCATAATGGTACGGATTACGCTGCCCCATACGGTACGGCAATTTTGGCAGCAGGTGATGGTGTGGTTAAAAGAGTCGAAAATCACCCTATCGCCGGTAAATACGTGGTTATCCAACATGGGGGGGAGTACCGAACTCGTTACCTTCATATGTCGCGCATTGACGTTCGACGTGGCCAAACGGTAAGCCGTGGCCAGCGAATTGGTGCTGTAGGTAAAACCGGTCGAGTGACTGGAACTCATCTTCACTATGAGTTCCATATTCGCGGCCGTGCGGTGGATTCGTTACGGGCGAAAATCCCGATGGCGACATCAGTAAATAGTGATGAAAAGCAGCAGTTTTTGGCTAAGGTAAATCGCTACCGTACCCAAATGAATGAGATGTTGGCCAGACAGCAGGGTGGTACGTCGGAGCTAGCCAGCACCAACTAAATGGATCTATTGAAGCGCAGCGATTGCGCTTCGGACCAGATAACGGACGCTAAGCTGACGCTGGCGTCTTTTGGTATGGCGGGTTGAGTTCGAAATCGGGTGGCAGGCGGTTGTCGATGCTCACCATGTAATCTCCCTCTTCCCATACTATTTGGCAGGGATAGCCGAGGCTCTTAAACAGCCGCAGCATCGGCCCATTTTGTGGGTGTACCAAGGCAACCACTTCGGTAATGCCCCAAGCGCGGGCTTGGTCAATTAATGTTGCCACCAACAGTCGACCTAATCCCTTACGCTGCATCTTATCGATCATCATGCACGACAGCTCACCAATCGACTCTTCCGGTTTGGTACGGATAATTCTGCCAGCACCACACAGCTTTTGCTCAGGGCCGTAGAGCACCACTAGCCCGAGATGGATATCAAAATCGACATTGGTATAACGCTGCACTTGCTTGAGGGTCGGTTTATCAATGACACGTAAAAAACGCATGTATAACGAGCGAGTGGAGATCTCAGGGTAGAGGTCGAGAATGGTTTCCGCGTCTTGTGGGCGGGTGGCACGGATCAGCACCGCTTCGCCATCAGTGGCGTGGGCTGGAATCGATATCTGTGCCGCCTGCTCAGCGGTTAAACGATTGGAATTAGTCATTGTTTAGCACCTCTATTAATTCCAGTATAACCAGCCCGTTACGGTGCAAGTGTGGCGCCGCACTAAATTTGTTAACCAAATGATAAAAATTAAATTTACGTGACCGAAGCCACTAGTGACTATAACCCTTTCTGGGTATAAGTCTTTAACTCTATTGGAATTGATTGACACACAGGTTGTAAAAACCGATGTAAATTGACTCGGATTATACAGCCAATTAAATGGCCGTGTACCAACTAAGTGTTGTTCTTTACAATGCTGTTAAAGCACCGACGAGACGAGTGTTGGTACATGGGAAAAGCACTACCGTCATTGATCTTCTGCCGCATTGGAGCAGTTCAGCGAAGCGTTTTGGGCTGCGACCTAAGGCAAAGGGGGATTCCAAAGGGGGCGGAGCTCCCCCCCTAATGCATACAAGAATGTGCCGTCGCCATCGCTACATAGTTCCCTAAAAGCACCGCAGTCGGTGTAGCTGAAGGCTTGATATAAACCTCAACACTTAACTGCGACACAGCCAATGATAACAGCCAAAAGCTAATGGAAGTGGTTGCTGTTACTAACAGCAAAATGCCAGACAGCTAAGCTGAATGGCATTTTGTAGTTTGGGTGACCTTATCGGTTAGTCGCAGCCGCGATTCATCCGTTGATCGATCAGGCCATCAAGTACTGTTGGATCCGCTAAGGTACTGGCGTCGCCCAAGGCTGATACTTCATCCGCGGCGATCTTACGGAGAAAACGACGCATGATCTTGCCCGAGCGGGTTTTTGGTAACCCAGGAGCCCACTGCACCAGATCTGGAGAGGCGAGGGCGCCAATTTCGGAGCGAACCCATTGGCGTAACGCCTGACGTAGCTCTTCACTCTCCTCTTTATCGGCATTAAGGGTAACGTAGGCGTAGATCCCTTGTCCTTTGATATCGTGGGGGTATCCAACGACAGCAGCTTCGGCTACATCAGGGTGAGCAACCAAGGCGGATTCAATCTCCGCCGTACCCAAACGGTGGCCAGAAACGTTAATTACGTCATCAACGCGACCAGTAATCCAGTAGTAACCATCGCCGTCGCGGCGGGCACCGTCACCAGTAAAGTACATGCCGCGGAAGGTCTTAAAATAGGTTAAGACAAAGCGTTCATGATCGCCGTAGACGCTGCGCATTTGTCCGGGCCAGGAGTCGAGAATAACTAAGTTACCCTCACCTTCGCCATCAATCAGGTTACCCATGTTGTCTACTAACGCTGGTTGTACCCCAAAGAATGGGCGAGTGGCTGAACCGGGCTTAAGATCGGTCGCGCCGGGCAGCGGGCTAATTAAGACCCCACCGGTTTCGGTTTGCCACCATGTATCAACAATAGGACACTGCTCTTTACCAATCTCTTGGTAATACCAACGCCACGCTTCTGGGTTAATCGGTTCGCCAACCGAGCCCATAATACGCAAACTGCTGCTGTCGAAATTTGGGTATCCTTCTGTGGCTTGCGCCATCAATGCGCGAATTAGAGTTGGCGCTGTGTAGAGGATATTGACGTTGTGACGTTCAATCATCTCTCCCATGCGGCTGATGTCTGGCCAGTTAGGTACCCCTTCGTGCATCAGCACTGTGGCACCATTGGCTAGCGGACCATAAACCATATAGCTGTGACCGGTGATCCAACCTACATCGGCAGTACACCAGTACACCTCGTCTTCACGGTAATCGAAGACATACTCATGGGTCATCGAGGCGTACACCATATAGCCGCCTGTGGTGTGCAGCACACCCTTAGGTGAGCCAGTTGAGCCGGAGGTATAGAGAATAAACAGCGGATCTTCTGCGTTCTGCTCTTCCGCTTGGCAATATTCAGACGACACAGCCATAAGCTCATGCCACCATACATCTCGACCTTCGACGAAGTCGATATGGCCGCCAGTACGATTTAGTACTATCACTTTTTCGACGGTTTTAACGTCAGGCGACTGCAGTGCTAAATCGATATTAGCTTTCAAAGGGATAGTGCGGCCACCGCGGATGGCTTCGTCTGAGGTAATAACCACTCGAGATGAACCATCGTTGATGCGAGAAGCGATAGAGTCTGGCGAGAAGCCGCCAAAGATCACCGAATGTACCGCACCAATGCGGGCACAACTTAGCATCGCTATCGCAGCTTCTGGCACCATTGGCATATAGATGGTCACTACATCGCCCTTGCGAACCCCTTGACTACGAAGCGCGTTGGCAAACTTTGATACTTCTATATGCAGTTGACGATAGGTCAGAGTACGCTGCTCAGAGGGGTCGTCACCTTCCCAAATAATGGCGGTCTTGTCGCCGCGTGCTTCAAGGTGGCGATCAACGCAGTTGTAGGTTGCGTTAAGGGTGCCGTCGGCAAACCAATTGATGAATAAGTTATGGTCGTCGAAAGAGACCTTCTTAATCTTGGTAAAAGGCTTAAACCAGCTAATTCGTTGACCGTGTTCGCGCCAGAAACCCTCAGGGTTAACCACGGATTCTTGGTACATCTTGCGATATTGGTCTTCATTAATTTTACTGTTTTCGGCCAGTTCAGGACTCACTGGATAGAGAGACTGCGTACTCATTAGGTTTTTCCCTCTCCTAACTAAAGAATTAATTTAAGTGTCGCAATCACATCGGATCGCAACCATTAGACCATGGTCTACCGGCCAATATCGCATCGTAACCGTTTGATTGTTAGGTTTTAAATGTTTTTGCGTGAGCTGGATCTCATTGGGTTTGGTGTTGAGTGTGATATAAGTCACGCTCAATGGGGCGCAAAGATTGCTTTTTTGCTTAGCTTTTTTGCAAGCTATCCGGCGTTATTGTGTCGGTGCAATGTTGTTTAAATAGAGATGTGACCATCAACATTGTACCCAGATAAGCAGCAATGGTGCCGTCACTCTATAGTCGTTTACCAGCAAGCACGGTGCATATAGCAACTACTAAAGCCATGCCCTTAAAAACTCTAGCCACGCAAGGCTACAGTGGCTTTTGTTTGGCTGTGTCACAGTTAAGTGTTGCGGCTGATATCAAGCCTTCGGCTCTACCGGTTGCAGAACTCTTAAGGGTTATGTCGGGGTGGCGACAGCACATTCTTGTATGCATTAGGGGGAAGCTTTGCCCCCTTTGGAATCCCTCTTTACCTTAGGTCGCAGTTCAAAACGCTTCGCTAGACTGCTCCAATGCGGCGCAAGAGCAACGGCGGTAGTGCTTTCCCCTTGTATCAAAATTCATCTAGCTGGTGCTTTAACAACATTGGAAAGAACAACACTTCTTTGGCACACAGCCTTTTGTTTTGTAAGCGGTTGATTGTTAGGGCGAGATGTCACAATGTGAACAAGTTATCATCAAGGAATAAGGCTCATGAATAGCTCGCTTGGCATTGTCACCATCTCATTGCTCTATATTTCCTTGTTGTTTTTGGTGGCGTGGGCTGGAGAGCGGTGGACCGGAAAGCGGATGGAGCGAGCGCTGCCAGCAATTTATGGTTTGTCGTTAGCGGTGTATTGCTCAAGCTGGAGCTTTCTTGGCACGGTTGGCCAAGCGGTCGAAAGTCCGTGGGCATTTTTGCCTATTTATATCGGCCCGATTCTGCTGTTTAGCCTTGGCTTTGGCTTCCTGCGTAAGGTTGTTGGGGTTGCCAATGATCAAAGCATCACCTCGGTAGCTGACTTTATTGCCGCACGATATGGCAAGTCACAGGTGCTGGCCGTTGTGGTTACCTTGTTAGCTCTGTTGGGATTGATGCCTTACATCGCTCTGCAGTTGAAAGCAATGGTGGTATCGATAAATCTTTTTCAAGATCAGCACCCCATCGACCCCAGCCTATTAGCTTTGGGCATTGCCATCAGTCTGGCGATATTTGCTATCTTTTTTGGTACCAGAAAGCTCGATGCCACCGAGCACAACCCCGGCATGATTATGGCGGTGGCGTTTGAGTCCATTATTAAGTTGGCGGCCTTTATTTTGGTTGGTTTGGTGGTGGTCTACACCGCCTTTGATGGCCCGTGGGATCTGTTTGCACAGGCTAAGCAGCAACAGAAGTTACCGCCACTTAGCCTCGATCTATTAGATGTTGCTCCAGACACCATTATTGCGATGGCAGCCTTTGTGGCGCTGCCGCGCATGTTTCATGTATTGGTGGTTGAGAATCAGCGGCCGCAGGACATCAATCGTAGCCGCTGGTCGTTACCTATCTATTTAATGTTGTTCTCGCTGTTTGTGATTCCCCTTGCGATAGCCGGGCGGGTATTGATTGGTGACCAAGCCAGCCCCGATACTTACGTAATTGTGTTGCCCCAAGTATTGGAGATGCAGTGGCTAGCGGTGGTTGCACTGCTTGGGGCGATCTCTGCGGCCAGTTCGATGGTGATCGTGGCGGTGGTTAGTGTTGCCATCATGATCTCTAATGAATGGATGATCCCGCTGTTACTGCGCAGTGGTCGTATTCGAGGCAAAAATTTTAATCAATTCTCAACCCGGCTACTTAACACCCGCCGATTTATTATCGTAGTGGTGTTGTTTGGTGCCTACGGCGCCTATCTGCAAGTCGGTGATGCGCCAAGCTTGGCTCGGATAGGTATGCTTGCTTTTGGTGCCTTTGCTCAACTTGGACCCGCACTAGTAGGCGCGGTGTATTGGCGTGGTGGACATCGTCACGGGGTTTTAGCGGGACTGAGCATAGGGATCATTGGCTGGGCAATGGTGCTGGCGAAACCTATTTGGCCAGCGGTTGAAATGCCATTTGATTGGTTTGGGCTAACCAGTGATATGAGCCAACTGTTGTTGGTAATGACCATCAACGGGCTAATTTATGTCGCCGTATCTACCATGGTTAGGCCGTCGGTAACAGATAGAGTACAGGCGCGGATCTTCACCCAAACGCAGGTAAGCGACAAAAATAGCGAGCGCCGGTCAGGGGCGATTTCGCAACAAGACTTGTTACTGCTAGTGAGCCGTTTTGTTGGCCCAGAGCGGGCCTATCAACATTTTGCCCAGCAATTCCCCAGTTCGATCGCCCGCGATACGTGGAACAAGCACGCTGACCCTGCCATGGTGGAAACCGGCGAACGGTTGATAGCTTCGGTACTTGGGGCGGCATCGGCATCGGCGGTACTCGATAGTGTGTTATTGGGGCAAGATCTGGCCATTGACCAAGTGTTCAGTTTGGTTGATGACGCCAGTGCCAAGATTCTGTTGAGTCAAGATCAGATGCGCGGCGCTATTGAGCATGCTGCAGAAGGGATCAGCGTGGTCGATGGGGATCTAAATCTGGTGGCATGGAATCGTACCTACGAAACCTTATTCGATTATCCACAAGACTTTCTGGTGGCGGGAATGCCAGTGGCAGATATTGTCCGTTATAACGCTAGCTTAGGGCGCTGTGGACCAGGAACCGTTGAAGACCATGTGGCTAAGCGTGTGTCGTTTATGAAGGCCGGCTCTGCCCATAAATCGGAACGTCGCCGCGGTGATGGCCGCGTGATTCAAATCCAAGGTAACCCTATGCCTGACGGTGGTTTTGTGATGACATTCTCCGACATCACCGATTTTAGGCGACAGCAGCAGGAGCTCACCCTAGCAAATGAAACGCTGGAGCTAAGGGTTGCTGAGCGAACTCAAGAGCTGACCCAATTAAACCAACGCTTGTTACAGGCTAAGGCAGCGGAAGAGCAAGCTAACCAGTCAAAAACTCGTTTCCTCGCTGCTGTTGGCCATGACTTAATGCAGCCGTTGAATGCCGCCAGACTGTTTACTGCTTCACTGTTGCAAGAAACTAAACATAGTGAAGCAGATAGGGCATCACTGGTGAACATTGCCGGCTCGCTTCGTAGTGCCGGAGAGATGTTGTCGGATCTGCTCGATATTTCCAAGTTAGAGTCTGGCACGTTGTCGATTAAACGGCGGCCGGTGGCGTTATCGTCGATACTCGAACCTTTGGTGGTTGAGTTTGAAGCGATGGTATCCGGGGCTGGATTGCGCTTTCGTCACCGGTTGTTAGATGTAAACGTTGATACTGATCCAAATATGCTCCGTCGGGTGGTGCAGAACTTTCTTACTAACGCGTTACGCTACACAGATCGCGGCACCATCTTGCTTGGTTGCCGTCGTCGTCATGGTGCAGTCGAGATCCAGGTACTTGATACCGGCTGTGGCATTGATGACGCCGATATGTCGCTTATCTTTGCCGAATTTAAACAAGTGGATGTGCACCGCGGCGGTAATGGGCTGGGGTTAGGTTTAGCCATTGCCGATCGAATTGCCAAAGTGTTAAATCATCCTCTGGCCGCAACCTCTTCGCTGGGCCGCGGTTCGATGTTCTCAGTTACTGTCCCTATTACTAGCGAAGCCGTCGCGGCCAAAACGCAAACCAGTGTGATAGCCAATCGAACGCAACCATTGGCAGGTATAGTAGTGCTCTGTATCGATAACGAAGCGGCGATTCTGTCTGGGTTAAAAAGCTTGTTGGAGCGCTGGCAGTGCCAGGTGGTTACCGCAACCTGTCTCGAGGAAGCTAAGCTCCAGCTTGGCTTTGCCGGGGTAGCACCGGATGTGATGCTGGCGGATTATCATCTGGATAACAATAAAACCGGCTTAGATGCGATGTTAGCGATTCGAGCTAGTTACGGGAATGATATTCCCGGGATCTTAATCACCGCCGATAACCGTAAAGAACTGATTGAACAGGTGGACTCACTCAACTTTGGCTTTATGGCAAAGATGGTGAAACCGGCGGCACTGCGGGCGATGATGTCATCGATGTTGCGGGCACGCGGTTGATGACAATGTCAGTGCCATCAAAGGGTTTGCGTTAGCCTTGAACTTACTGGTTTAAATAGCAGCCGAGGATAGTGATAGCAGCGCCGTAACTTCATGGTCGGCGGCGCTACGATAGGCGTTTCTCGTGCTGAGGCTTAGCCTTTAGATTTGGCCTTTTCTAGCATCTTTGCCATCTCAATCTGTACCTGTTGCATCCCCTTGAGTGGACGCAGCATTACTTTAAAATCCTTGATTTGGCCGTTGTCATCCCACTCAATCATATCAACACCATTAACGCTGATGCCGTTCAGTTGCAGCTGGAACTCCAAAATGGTGTTAGTGCCAGATTCAACTTCACGGACATAGCTAAAACTGTCGTTTAGTAGCACTGAAAAGGCTGAGCTTAGATACAGCTTTACCAAAGGTTTGCCTTCCTGTGGCGTATGAACGACTGGCGAGTGGAACGTGGCGTTATCGGCAAGCAGTTCATCCAAGGCACCGATATTGCGTTTGGAGATCATCTCGTGCCAGTAAGCTGTTCTATTCATGTCACTTTCCTTGTTGTTAGAGAGACAACTTATCCTGCCGCAGAAAACATCCACTGGCTAGTGCTTTTGCTTAGCTGGTTTTAATACTCCGTGGCTGAGTCGAGCCAAGGTTAGATGTGCGAGGGGAATGTTGTGGTGGGCTAGAGGGTTGTCAGTTTGATTAGGGCAGGGGGGGCGTTAACCAGATAATATCAACAGCCAGCAAATAAAAAGGCTGTGTACCAACTAAGTGTTGTTTTCTCCAATGCTGTTAAAACACCGGCTCGGTGAGTCCCAATACTAGGGCAAAGCACTACCGCCGTAGATATTTTGCTGCTTTGGAGCAGTTCAGCGAAGCGTTTTGGACCGCGACCTAAGGCAAGGGGGGATTGCAAAGGGGGCGGAGTGTAGTGGTCTAATGAATACAAGAATGTGCCGTCGCCACCGCGACATTCACCCCTAAAGCACCGAAATCGATGAAGCCGAAGGCTTAAGATAAGCTTCAACAGCTAACTACGACACAGCCAACAAAAATGCCACTCGGATGAGCGAGCGGCATTATCTGTAGTGACTAAGCATTATGGTATTAACGTTGTTGTAAACGTTGGTACCAAGAGCCATAAAGCATAATTCCGAGTGCCGATAAACTGCCAATAGCGGCAATTAGGTACCAAGCAAAGCCGATATCGTGGCTAAGATAGAGCTGCTCGGTTAAAGTAATGGCGTCGATGCCGGTAAACTCAACCAAGCGGGTGAACGCTTCACCATGGGGGATTGCGGCTACCATCTCTGCAGAGGCACCTTGCTCAGCAAACATCTGCCGAGCAAACATCTCTTTGGAAGCGTACATCTCGTAAAGCTTTGGTCCCCAGTAGCCTTCCAGCCCCCAGCCAATTCCTTGCGGCAACATAACGAAACCAAGGTACATCGCTTTCTTTCCTTCCGGCGCGATATTGCCCATAAACTCGTTCTTCTTCGGGCTGATCATCATCTCGCCTAAACTGAACAGAGCAATAGCAAACACCATTGCCCAAGCAAAGTTGGAGGAACCAATAATAAAGAAGGCGACGATCGAGGCGACGGCACCGGCAAGCATCGCATGCATGATGCGGAACTTAGCGGTTAGCGCAGCAATCAGGAAACAGCTGGTCATAATCATACCGGCGTTTAGGTTAAGCATGCCCTCAGGCATCACCTTAGTACCAGAGTTATCAAGTCCCAACCAGAATTGGGCGAAACCGTTTTGGGTTCCTTCTGGACCAAATAGGTCACGCACAATAATGGAGGTATCGACCCATTCAGAGATATGAACCGGCAGAACATCAAATAACGCATTGAACAGGAACCAAAAGCCAGAGAACACTAGCATGTACCAAAATACGATTGGTTTTTTTAGTTCGTTAAAGGCGTCCTTCCACAGCGCGGTTTGGACAACCTCACCAGACTTCACTTTAGCTTGGCGCTCAAGTCGTTCGGTCTTGCCGGGCTCTTTATAGGCCAGCAACATAATGAAGTTAAGCGAGATAATAGCAGCACAGGCGTAGAACACGTTTTCCCACGCGAGCTGACGCAGATGCACCGCCATCAACGGGCCAAGGAAGCCGCCAATGTTCACTGTCTGGTAAAAGATGCCCCAAGCCATGGATGCGTTTTCTTTCTTGGTTGCCAGAACCAGTGTGCCTTGGATCCCCGGTTTGAAAATACCTGTGCCGGTTGCCAGCAATATGGCGCCGGCAAGAAAGCCATAGAAAGAAGGGAAGGTGGCCATCACTAAGTAACCAGCAATCTTCAAAATGGTTGATGCGAAAATGGTCTCTTTATAGCCAACCCGATCTGAGATCCCGCCGGTAAAAACTGGCACGAAGGTTTGCAGCAATGCCCAGATCATCAAGATGATACCGAAATCACCCATGGTGATCCCCAAACCACCTGCGGAAGTGGGCGCCTGTGCATACAGCGCGGCACTGCTCTTAATTCCGTAGTAAGCGAAGCGCTCAATTAGCTCCATACCGCCAACTAACCAAAATACGTAGCTGAGGCTGGCAATAGAGGCCCATAGTCCGAGTTGTTTTACTTCACGCAAGTCATTGTCGGCGTGCGTTGTATTCCCTGTCATAGATTCGTAACGTCATTGTTTAATTTGGCGGTAAAAATACATCAAATTGATAACTAATTACATGCGCCAGCTCGATAGTTGAACGATTAGAGAAAGCATGTTGTGCTTATTTTTTTACAAAATGTGGCATAAACGAAAAGTGTGATTCAGGCACTTGATTGCGGTAGTGGGTTTGTTGCAGATGGTGAACCAAGGTGGCTATGGTTTGTTCTCTTGTTCGACCTCAATTTATGAACAGTCTGTTCTGTTCAAAATTTTCTAAATCATTGAAAATTCGCAGGAGTTTTTTCGCTAGTGAATGTAATATGTTCGTAATAAAACTACATTTGGTGTTTTTTTGCTCACCAGAGATTGTCGAAAGCTTGAGCGAGTTTTGAGCGCAGATTAGTTGGAGTAGCTCAATAGTGTGATGCGCATCACATTCGCTGGAGCTGGAAGGTTATCTCTCTTGATTGTCATTGGCTAGCGTTATATCGATGTGGGTGTGGTTCCCTACTAAAGGGAATTTAATAAGAAAATTACTACAACGGAAGATCAATGATGAAAAAAGCGCTCGCTTCTACTGCTGTTGCAGTTTCACTGGCCTTGACCACATTTGCTGCTTCTGCAGCAGACTTCAAGCCTGCTGTAGCCTACGATACTGCTGGTAAACACGATAAATCTTTTAACCAAGCTGTTTACGAAAACGGTGTTACCGCTTTCAAAAAAGAGAAAGGCGTAAAGGTTAAAGAATACACCCCTTCTAACGACACTCAGCGTGAGCAGGGTTTGGAAAAGCTGGCTAAACGTGGCCACTCTCCAATCGTAGTTGTAGGTTTTAACTACGCAGCAGCACTGAGCAAAGTTGCTCCTAAGTTCCCTGAGACCGACTTCGTAATCATCGATTCCGTTGTCGATCAGCCAAACGTTAAGTCGTTGGTATTTGCTGAGCATGAAGGCTCATTCTTGGTAGGTGCTTTGGCAGCTATGAAGTCTGAAACCAATGCAGTTGGTTTTGTCGGTGGCATGGACATCCCTCTGATCCGTAAGTTCGCTTGTGGTTACGAGCAGGGTGCTAAGTACGTTGCTAAAGACGCAAAAGTACTAGAAAACATGACCGGTTCTACCCCTGCTGCGTTTGCAGATCCAGTACGTGGTGCTGAGCTGGCTAAGTCTCAGTTCTCTCAAGGCGCTGACGTAGTATTCGCTGCTGCCGGCGGTACTGGTAACGGTGTTTACCAAGCGGCTAAAGACGAAGGCAAATTGGCCATCGGTGTTGATTCAAACCAAAACCACCTGCACCCAGGTGTGATGCTGACCTCAATGGTTAAGCGCGTTGGTTACACCACCTTCAAAGTATTCGAAGATTACCAAGCTGGTAACTTCAAAGCTGGTATCCAAGCGAATGGCTTAGCTGACGGCGGCATCACTTGGGCATTAGATAAGTACAACCGTGACTTGGTTTCTGCTGATCAAGAAGCAAAGGTTAACGCTATCGCAGCGAAGATCATTGCAGGCGAAATCAAGGTTCACGACTACATGTCTGACAGCACCTGTAACTACTAATTCGTCCTGAATTAGCGCTCTATTAAAGCCTCACCAAGCGATGCTTGGTGAGTCTTTTGCCCCAAAAAGTGTTACCCGCATAGCGAGAAAAGCAATGGCTCAAGCCTCGAACGCGCCACGTATGGCGTTGGAACTTCGCGGAATTGATAAGCGGTTTGGCGAAGTGCGTGCCAACCAAGACATCAACCTGAAAATTCCAGCCGGAACGGTTCACGGTATCATCGGTGAAAACGGTGCCGGTAAATCAACCTTGATGAATATCATCTATGGCTTCTACGAAGCGGATAAGGGTGAGATTCTAGTTGACGAAAAATTATGTCACATCCCTAACTCCCGAGAAGCGATTGCTGCAGGCATCGGTATGGTTCACCAACATTTTATGTTGGTTGATAACTTCACTGTGCTTGAAAACGTAGTGCTTGGTGCGGAAGAAGGGGCAATGCTAAACGTTAGCTTACGTAAGGCTCGTAAAGAGCTGCAACGTCTGGCCGACGAATACCAGTTAACGGTTCCATTGGACGCCACAATTGAAGAGCTTCCAGTGGGTTTGCAACAGCGAGTAGAGATTCTCAAAGCACTCTACCGTGGTGCACGGGTGTTGATTCTTGATGAGCCAACCGGTGTACTAACTCCGCAAGAGACTGACGATCTATTTAAGATCTTAGACACTCTGCGTGAGCAAGGCGTAACCATCCTGCTTATCACCCATAAACTGCGCGAAATCCTTGCGGTTACAGACAATGTGTCAGTAATGCGCCAAGGCGCCATGGTGGGTCACGTTAAGACCTCAGAAACCAGCAAAGAAGAACTTGCTGAACTGATGGTAGGCCGTAAGGTTCGTCTTAAAGTTGAAAAAGAAGCAGCGACACCAAAGCAGGTGTTGATGTCCACTAAGGATCTAACCTACACCGACAGTCGTGGCGTTGATATGTTGAAAAAGGTCAACATTGAAGTGCGCGCAGGTGAGGTTGTGGGCATTGCTGGTGTATCCGGTAATGGTCAGTCCGAATTGATGGAAGTGCTGTCTGGTATTTTGGTACCAACTAAAGGTCAGGTGCAGATTGGTGAACACATCATCACTGCTGAAAACCCAAGCGATCCAAAACACGTTCGTGATATGGGCGTCGGCCATGTACCAGAAGATCGTTTGGCGATGGGGCTTATTAAGAGCTTTAGCGCCGAAGAGTCAGCGATGCTTGGCTTCCACGAGCAAGAGCAGTACACCGGCAAGATCTTCAATAAACCACAAGCTATCACTGAAAAGTGTGCCGCGCTGATGGAAGAGTGGGACGTGCGCCCACGTAATCCAAAACTGCGTAGCTCGCTGTTCTCCGGTGGTAACCAGCAAAAGCTGATTATTGCCCGTGAAGTTGACCAAGATCCTGATGTATTGATGATTGGCCAGCCAACTCGTGGTGTTGATATCGGTGCAATTGAGTACATTCACAAACGCATTATCGACATGCGTGACCAAAACAAAGGGGTTTTACTGGTTTCAGTAGAGCTTGATGAAATCTTAGCGCTATCTGATCGCATCGTCGTGATGTTCGACGGCAATATCGTTGGTGAAGTACCAGCGGATAAAGCCAATGAGCGCATCCTCGGTATGATGATGGCGAACGTAATGCCAGATGAATTACTACAGCAAAACGCAGGAGAAAACCTGTGAACAATAATAACTTACCAACTTGGATTAACGTCCTAGTATTGCCGTTACTAAACCTTATTTTAGCGTTCGCTATCGCCGGTTTGGTATTTATCGCCATCGACGTAGATCCCGTTGAAGCCGCTCGATTAATCATTGAAGGCGCTCTGGGTTACGAAGAGGGGATTGGCTACACCCTGTATTACGCCACTAACTTTATTTTTACCGGTTTGGCGGTTGCCATCGCGTTCTCCGCTGGTTTGTTCAACATTGGCGGGGAAGGTCAGGCGTACATTGGTGGTTTAGGCACTGGTTTGGTTTGTTTGGCACTTGATGCCAGCATGCCGTTCTGGATTCTGTTCCCACTGTCGATGCTTGGTGGCATGCTGTTTGGTGCGCTGTGGGCATTTATTCCGGCTTACTTGCAAGCATATCGTGGTAGCCACGTGGTAATTACCACCATTATGTTTAACTTCATCGCCTCTTCGTTGATGGTGTACTTGATGGTAAACGTATTGAAGCCAGAAGGTCAGATGTCTGCGGTTTCACGTTTGCTTGAAGAAAGTGCGCGTTTACCGTTCATTCATGACATGTTTGGTTGGGTTGGCATTGAGTTAGAGCAAAGCCCTCTTAACGCCAGCTTCTTGATTGCCTTGGCTGCATTGGTATTCGTTTGGGCATTGTTGTGGCGTACCCGCTGGGGCTTTGCCATTCGAGCGTTGGGTGCTAGCCCAAGTGCCACTAACTACGGCGGCATCAACCCGAAACGCCTAACCGTAATCGTAATGCTTATCTCTGGCGCTATGGCTGGTTTGTTGGGCATGAACGAAATCACCGGTTACAGTCACCAGTTACGTTTGGACTTCGTTGCCGGTTACGGATTCACCGGTATTGCGGTAGCGCTTATCGGCCGTGGTCACCCAATCGGTATCCTGTTCGCTTCAATCCTATTTGGGGTGCTGTTCCAAGGTGGTAACGAGTTAGCGTTTGAATACGACAACATCGACCGTGAAATGGTTGTGGTGGTTCAGGCGCTGGTTGTTCTGTTCTCCGGTGCTTTGGCGATGATGCTGGTAAATCCAGTAACCAAGATTTACCAAGCCGTTTCTAGCCGCCAAGCGAAGGAGGCCTAAGCCATGTTTGATACCGTGATTTTGCTGCTTGATTCGACCTTACGGATCTCAACGCCGCTATTGTTATTGGCATTGGCTGGGTTGTTCTCTGAGCGTTCAGGCGTTGTAAACATCGCCTTAGAAGGTAAGCTATTGGCGTCGGCGTTTGCTGCGGCCACAGCGGCTTACTGGAGTAACAGCGTTTGGATTGGTCTATTAGCTGGTATTGTTGTTGGTGTTATTACCGCAATGATCCACGGCTTTGCGTCCATTACCCACAAGGGCGATCAGATTGTATCTGGTACCGCTATTAACATGTTGGCAGCGGGTCTAACCATTGCTTTGGGCCGTTACTGGTTCGAAATGGGGGGACAAACCCCAGCATTGGTCGGTGACCAGCGCTTTACCGGCATTACGCTGCCATTCGCAGATGCATTGGCTGACGTACCGTTAATCGGTTCGTTGTACTCCACCTTGTTGTCTGGTCACAATCTGCTGGTTTACTCAGCCTTTGCCTTAGTTCCAATCTCTTGGTGGATACTGCAACGTACCCGCTTTGGTTTGCGGTTACGAGCTGTTGGTGAAAATCCACATTCAGTCGATACCGCTGGTATCTCTGTAACCTGGATGCGTTACCGCGCACTAATGATTGCTGGTGTATTGGCAGGTATTGCCGGTGCTTACCTGTCTACCGCGCACGCTGCTGGTTTCGTACCAAACATGAGTGCAGGTAAAGGCTTCATCGCGTTGGCTGCACTTATCTTCGGTAAGTGGCGTCCAGTTACGGTTATGTTCGGTTGTTTACTGTTTGGTTTGTTGGATGCATTGGCAGTACGTCTGCAAGGTGTTGAACTGCCAGTCATCGGCGAAGTACCAGTGCAGGCGATTGAAGTATTACCATACGTACTGACTGTACTGTTATTGGCTGGTTTCATCGGTAAAGCGGTTGGCCCTAAAGCGGTCGGCACGCCATACGAGAAGTCGCGTTAATCGCCAATTAGCGCAGCACTGAATGAAGGCCCCAACTAGCAATAGTTGGGGCCTTTTTGCTGTTCGAGAGCGCTCATATACCTTTGCCGTTATTGAGCAACGGCGCTATCTAATTTCGTCGATTGTTGCAATTAATCTTGCAGATTCTCAAGCATCAACCCTAATAATCGTTGCAGCTCCTGTTGATCTGCTTCGGTCATATGTTGGGTCATGGTGCGTAATCGTGCAGCATCAATCTCCCTTATCTTTTTCATCACTGCGGCTCCTTCGCTGGTAACAACCAACAGTTGGCTGCGTTTGTCATTGGGGTTGGGCTGCTTTTGTAGGTAGTCCAACGAAAATAACGTGCTTAGTAAGCGAGTTACCTGCGCTTTATCACGGCTTAGAAAGCGGGCAATGTCGTTAGCGGTGCACTGCGGTGTACTGCTGATGATCTTCAATACACGGACATGCATCGGCGTGATATCGAGATGCAATTGTTCAATGTCTGCATGGACCTGTCGCTTAAGCGTGTGCACTAGTCCAAACAGGTTTTCTAATGGATTGAACTGGCCTTGCATAAAAATCCCTCAATAATATAGTTGACAATGTCAACCAAAAGGCTATAGTTGACATTATCAACTAAATGCTTGGCAACATCAACGACGGAGGTGTGATGACGGTATCGACTTTAGCTGTGACAAACAGCACCGAGCAAACAAAGACGCCTGTATTCCAAAAAGTACTGGTTGTAATGGCTTTGGTGATTGTGATTGGCGGCACGTTAACCGGGGTAATGACCTATTCAAACATTGGGTATACCGATAGCTTTTATCAAAGCTGGCTTAGCGCATTTGTTACCACCGCATTAGTAATGATGCCTACCGGGGTGTTGATGAATTTGCTGCTTAGCAAGTTGGCCACTTACTTTATACCTAGTGCCAGTAGCAACGCTCGAAATGCAGTCGTTGGCATTAGCATGGCACTGATCATGGAATCGATTATGTCGTTTACTACAGCGATTAAGAACATTGGTTTTACTGATGCAGGTATGTTCATGCGCGGCTGGTTAGATGGGCTGCTGTTTGCATTGCCGCTAGGACTGACATTAATGCTGATAATGTCGATGACAGTAAAGCCTAAGGTAGAAGCGTTTTTAAGAAGTTAATGGTGCGAAATAAGTTGAATGTTTTGCACTAATTAGAAGACTAATTTTAATTGAAAAAGGGTTAACTATGAAACAACCACATCATTATCGCGTAACCATTGAAGAGATTGATCCTGAATCGCAACAGGCATCGGCCACGCTACAATTTGAGTTTGATGATCGTGAAGATATGCTCAATGTGGTCGATAAAATTGGCCAACACAGCGGCTTGGAAAAAGCTGATGCAACCCGTGTCGGAGTAGCACTGCGTTTGCTTGGCCCTGTGATGATGGGCAACCGGAAGCATGCGCTGTTTAGTGATTTTATGCCGCACTTTAAAACGTTTATGCATAACCTGAAAACAACAGTGAAGCAGCAACGGGGCCTGTAGAGTCGAGCTCAAATGTAATCAGCATTTGGGCAATTGATTAGCTCTGTTACTGAGGCAGATTAATGGTGAGCTATGCTCACTTATAAACTTAAACCAGTCAATAAATACTGACCTAATATTTCCTTTTGCAATACCGAACGACGAATATCATGGTGAATATTGTCGTTTATTGTTGGGGCCAATGTAGCCCCGTTGCGGCTAATTTGATAACTATTGCAATGTTATTTAATGCTCATACTGCGTTGTCGCTGTAATTCTGTGCGCTAGTCGCGGTAGTAAATGGGCTAACGGCGAGCTTTAATCTGTGGTTTGATAATCTAGAACAATGCGCAGGCGGCATGGGGGGTAAAATAGGAGGATGTACAGACCGTTAAATCAGATAGAAAGAACGCAATATGTCTCGTGTGGTATTAACCCTTATCGGGTTATTTACAATGTGTACTCTGGGAATAGGCTCTGCTTATGCTGTTGAGGTTGGTGAGCTAGCTCCAAATTATTTGGGAACCGATCCCCGCGGCAATCAGATTTATGTCAGTGATAATAGCGGTCAGCTGGTGGATGTGTCGTTGTCGGCCTCGTGGTGCGGACCCTGTTTAAAGAGCTACCTATTTTAGAAGGCTATGTACCAACTAAGTATTGTTCTTTCCAATGCTGTTTGTAGTGGTCAAGAAAAAGTAGCACCGGCTGGGCGAGTGTTGATACAAAGGGTAAAGCACTACCGCCGTTGATCTTCTGCCGCATTGGAGCAGTTCAGCAAAGCGTTTGGACTGCGACCTAAGGCAACGGGGATTTTAACGGGGACGAAGCTCCCCCCTAATGCATACTAGAATGTGCCGTCGCCACCGTGACATAACCCTTAAGGGTACTACAGAGAGCCGTTAGTATGGTATTAGTCGAGTGCTGTTTGTTGAAGCCAATGTTTCTTCTCTTCCCTTGATTTATGGCTTTATATAGCAGGTTGTCAGTGGTAATGATTCTCTATTCAAACGCAATATCTAACCACAC
The DNA here is from genome assembly GCF_012295575.1 of Ferrimonas lipolytica. Taxonomy (NCBI): domain Bacteria; kingdom Pseudomonadati; phylum Pseudomonadota; class Gammaproteobacteria; order Alteromonadales; family Ferrimonadaceae; genus Ferrimonas; species Ferrimonas lipolytica. The sequence goes on from NZ_CP051180.1 coordinate 1,191,813, forward strand.
TCTAAAATTTAAAATAGTTGCACCTTATATTGATGCTGAATCAATTTACGTTACTTTCCTTTGAAAAAGTTACCGTAGAAAGGTTGGCTTAAATCATCTTCACTGCTGGCTTTGTGTGAACGCAGTTAACCTGTATTGCAACGCTATTGGTTATTATTTAGTTGGAATTATCACGGCAGCATCCACTAGCTGTTGCTGCAACTTGTATTGCAACCGTTGTTTGGCTTCGTTGTCGCCGTGGACTATACGGATATGTTTAGGTGGGTGACGCATTCGCGTTGCAAAGCTGATTAGGTTTTTCTGATCGGCGTGGGCTGAGTAGCCGCTGATTGTATGTACCTTGGCGTTAATATTGATCTTGTTGCCATTGAGAATGACGTAACCGCCTTTCGGGCCGAATTGTTGGATATCTCGTCCAGGGGTTCCCTGTGCTTGGTAGCCAACAAATACAATGTCGGTGCGAGGGTCTGGCAAGAATGCTTCGAGATAGTTCATTATTCTGCCGCCACTGCACATACCGCTTGCTGCAATAACCACAGCCGGCTTGTTGCGGCGCTGTAAGTAGTTGATGGTGGCTAGGTGATTAGCGTGACTATCCACGGTATAGAGTGTGTCGAAGTCGAGCGGGTGTCGCCCTTGGGCTAATTCTCGTTTGGCTTCCTTATCCCACAACTGTTTAAACTGTTGATAATAATCGCTGAATTTGGCTGCGAGGGGGGAGTCTACAATGATCTCTAACTTCTGCCACAGCGGCACCCCTTTATGATGGATCTGCTCTAATTCATACAGCAACTCTTGGGTCCGACCCATACTAAAGGCTGGGATCAATACTATTCCGTTGTCGCTTACAGCACGCTCAATAGTTTGTTGTAGGGCATCACGTCGTGCTTTTCTTCGCTGGTGAAGTTTGTCTCCATAAGTACTTTCAATAACCAATATATCTGCGCGATAGGGCGGTTTAGGTGAAGGTAATAATGGCGTGTAAGGCGCACCGAGATCGCCAGAAAATACCACCGTTTGTTGTGGTTGTAGCGTTAAGGTTTGGATCTCGATATAAGCTGAACCCAGAATATGCCCCGCAGGCTGTAAGCGGATCCTTGCCAGTTGATTGGGCATGGTTTGCCATTGCTTATATGGCAACGGTTGCAACTGCCGCTTTAGTTTGGTGATTACGGCGTTAATCAAACGACTGTTGCGGGTAACCCCGACTTTTAGCGCGTCCTCTAATACCAATGGCAGCAACGCTGACGTGGCTTCGCTGGCGTAGATGGGGCCGTTAAATCCGCTCGCCAGTAGATAGGGAATGCGGCCAACGTGATCGATATGACTATGGGTCACTAGCAATGCATCAATAGTGTCGATAGCAAAATCAATTGGCAGCTCGTCGCCATCAACTGCGGCTGTTTTCTCAGCACCTTGGAATAGACCGCAATCGATGAGAAGGCTGTGATTATCGTTTAGGAACAATTGGTGACAAGAACCGGTAACGCCTGAGACGGCCCCGTGATGATCAATACGCATCGCTAACCCTAACTGAGTGTTTGATTAAGTTAACGTTAACTTAGTCTAAATCGGTTAGATATTTTAAGGCTGTGTACCAACTAAGTGTTGTTCTTTCCAAGGCTGTTAAAGCACCGGCTAGGCGAGTTGCGATTCAAGGGCAAAGCACTACCGTCGTTGTTCTTCTGCCGCATTGGAGTAGTTCAGCAAAGCGTTTGGGCTGGGCGTTTGTCTGCATTGGTTGCCATTAGTGACGATGGCAGCGACATACCCACGGTAGATAGTGAGCGGTTATACCGCGATGTTGATATGTTTAGGGCGCACGTTTTGCTTGATAGAGTAACGCTCGGACAGCGGCAGTTGTGCGTTAGGTAGTGCCGTCTGGTTACGTTGGATCTGCTCGTTGAAGGCCGATGCCAACTTGATGGCGTCGAGACTATCAAGCTGCGAGTTACCGTTCCAATCGTTTTGAGCGGTTAAGCTTGGCTTAGGTGCTGCGGTAACATCATTGGCCCAGACGACACTGGCTTCTTCTGTAGGAAGCGAGAACATCTGCGATTGCTGTTGCTGCGACTCAGATTGTGAGCGTGCTTGTGGCAATTTAGGTATTGGGATGATGCTTATCGACATAACAATCAGCTGCTTTATAACGTTAAGTTAATGGTGCCCGATTGATTTATGTACTTCGAATAATAACGAATCCGTATTCAGTTAGCGTACAAGCTAGATTCAGGCTTCATTCAACTTCGTCGATGAATTGTGTTCTGTGTGTTTTGATTGATCGTTTGGTTCGAAAATAATCAAAAATGTGACAACATGATGCCATTCAATTCAGCCGCTCGTTGCATCGGGGCTGAGAGCGGTTTAGAACCAATTATTATTTGCTTGGAAAGAAAACTGCCGTCCAATGACGGCAGTTTGAGCAGAGTTAAGCGATGGCACAGCCGAGCGCGTTAGACGGCGATGTTGATGGCAATTGGTGCTGTTGGTGTCTGCTCAGAGTAGCGCGACTCAATAAAGTTCTGGCTGTGATTCTCTAACGTTTCTGCCCGCTGGATCTGGCGATTAAGCTCAACGGCTTGCTGCATTGAAACCGAATTACTGTCATCAGAACTTTCGGCATTATCGCTGTCGGAGCCATTTTGATAGCTCTCAATCATGCCTTGGTAATGGTTTACCTGTGCCTTGGCCACCACAGCTGTTTTTTGATTGTCGCTGAGTGACTTAGGGTCATCAACGATTGGCTCTGGCAATGGAGTAGGTTGCGGTTGGATCGTAATCGGTGCCGGCATAATCGGCTGAATGCTCATCATAACGGTCGTCTCCCAATCAAATATGGTGGAATGATATCACAAGTGTAACTATCGAGAGAGCAATTAGTGACCGTTATTCAGACTGGGTTCAAATTAAAAATGAACTAGTTAGGCCGTTAGATGACAGTGCGTCTGTGCTTAAATAGGGTTAGCAAAGCGACAATCAGTGTCATTCATTAACCGTTACAGAGCCTTTTTTGCCATCTCTAATTGTTGTAAGGCAATAACGGCTTGGGTGCGGTTGCGAACCCCAAGTTTGCGAAAAATGGCGGTTGCGTGAGCTTTAATTGTGGCTTCAGATACCTCAAGATCGTAGGCGATCTGTTTATTGAGCAGCCCTTCGGCAAACATCTGCAACACCTTATATTGCTGTGGTGTTAGTTCAGCTAAGCGATTACCTACGTCATCACTCTCGCTTGTTAAGTCTTGTTCAGACAGGTTTGCTGGAATATAAGTTTCACCATCAAGCACTTGTTGAATGGCGGCGGCAAACTCCGCAGGTGGGGCGGACTTAGGGATGAAACCCTGACCATCGTACTTAAGCGTTTTACTGATGGTGGTAGTGTCTTCGTGGGCAGAGATAACCACAACCGGTACTGCGGGGTAATGGCTACGAAGATGAATGAGGGTGGAGTAGCCGTGGCTGTCAGGCATCTCTAGATCAAGTAATACCAAATCGATGTCGTGCTGTGACAGGATGGTTTCCAACACTGCGGCACCGTCGGCTTCGAGCCAAGTGGCTTCCATTTGGCTATTCAACGCCTGTTTTAGGGCGCTGCGAAACAGCGGATGGTCGTCGGCAATTACGATATTAAGTGCAGTGCTGTCCATCTATCTCATTCTTTAGTAAGTGACTCGTACCACTATAAAAAACTAAATTGAGACAAAAGTCACCCCAACCTTGGATTGGGGTGAGAAACGTTGTGTTTTTTAACGGTTACGACGAGCTTGTACTGCTTTGGCGAGTTTACGCAATAACTGTTCTGAGTCGTCCCAGTTAAGGCAGCCATCGGTAATGCTTTGGCCAAAGGTCAGTGGCTTACCTGGTTCAACACTCTGCTGACCAGCAACTAAGAAGCTCTCTGCCATTACACCGCCAATTTGATCGCCGTGGGGTTGGCTCATCTGTTCGATGATGTCATCCGCAACTAATAGCTGACGCTGGTGTTGCTTTAAGCTGTTGCCATGAGAGAAGTCGACAACCAGTTTGGAGATAACGCCGCTGTTGGCCAAGCGTTCGCTGGCGTCAATAACGTATTCCGCTTGATAGTTCGGCTGTTTACCACCGCGCAGGATTACGTGACCAAATGGATTACCATGGGTGCGGTATACGCTCATCTGACCATCTTTATCTGGCGAATAGAAGATGTGTGGTTCGCGGGCGGCACGAGCAGCATCAATGGCGATCTTCATGTTGCCGTCGGTGCCGTTCTTGAAACCAACTGGACAGGACAGGGCCGAAGCCATCTCGCGATGGATCTGGCTTTCGGTGGTACGAGCACCAATGGCTCCCCAAGTCACCAAGTCAGCGATGTACTGACCATTGACCATATCGAGGAACTCGGTAGCGATTGGTAGGTTCATCTCAGTGATGTCTACCAACAGTTTACGCGCTAAGCGCAGGCCTTTGTTGGCACTGAAGCTGCCGTCCAGATCGGGGTCGGAAATCAGGCCTTTCCAACCAACAATGGTACGCGGCTTTTCGAAGTACACTCGCATAACGATCTGCAGGTCGTCTTTTAGCTCTTGCTGTAGTTCAGCCAGCTTTTCAGCGTAAGCGATAGCCGCACTGGTATCGTGAATCGAACAGGGGCCGATAATCACTACCAGACGGTCATCTTGGCCGCCTAAAATGGATTCAACATCGCGGCGGGCTTGAACAAGATTGTCTGCAGCTACGGTGCTCAATGGGTATTCTGCGGCCAGCTCAGCCGGAGAAATTACCTTCGACAACAGTGTTGTGCGAAGTTCATCTGTTTTTATGGTCATGCGCTTCCAACGGGACAACTGGAAAACCGCCAATGGGCGGCAAATTGGCATGAGTATACCGAATTTGGCGTCGATGTGGCGGATCGAATTGTGAGGTAATGCAGGTCTGTTGCTTATCTGTGCAATCAACAGACCATAAGCGAGGGTTTCGGGTTAGAACATCTTACGTTCAAGCTTGGTTTCCGACAGGATCTTGGTGGCGATCTCTTCAACGGAATGGAAGGTGGTATTTAGAAATGGAATACGCTGTTTCTTGAATAACATCTCTACCTCTTTTACTTCCATCCGGCATTGGCGCAACGACGCATAGGTACTGCCAGCTAAGCGTTGATTACGGATTTCGTGCAAACGCATAGGATCAATGGTGAGACCGAACAGTTTATGTTTGTGCTTCATTAGCTCAGTAGGCAGCTTCAATTCATCCATGTCTTCAGCAATAAATGGGTAGTTAGCGGCTTTTACGCCAAACTGCATCGACAAGTAGAGACTCGACGGCGTTTTGCCACAGCGTGACACTCCCACCAAAATGACATCAGCCTGATCCAGATTCTTCATCGAGATACCGTCGTCGTTATCCATCGCAAAATGGATAGCGTCGATACGATCGTTGTAAGAAGCGTTGTCAATTGAGTGGGTTCTGTGTGTTTTAGGGTCGGATTTAATCCCTAACTGTTGTTCAAGCGGAGCCACGAACGTATTTAGAAAGTCGTAATCTAATCCTTCCGAGGAGTAAATAATGCTACGTATCTCTGGATTAACAATCGAATGAAATACGAGAGGTCGCTCTCCTGTGGTAATAAAACAGTCATTAAGCTGCTTTTTAACATCTTCTGCTTTTGCCGTTGTCTCCACAAAAGGGATGGTTGTTTGTTCAAATTCTATGGGAAATTGTGACAAAACAGCGTGACCAAACACCTCTGCAGTGATTGCCGTGCCATCCGAAATGTAAAACACTTTACGTCCCATAACTACCTCTTCGTGGATAATGTAGTAATAAAATTACAAATAAAATTAGTCATTTACCGTTGCTTCAACGTCAGTGTAAAATGCCGACGCCCCTACTGGAAGGGGGTTTATAATTAAAAACCGAGGTTGTGAGGATAGAACTGTGACCCAATATGTACTCTGGTATCAGGAACTTGGTATGAACGACGTCAACCGAGTTGGCGGAAAGAATGCCTCGTTGGGCGAAATGATCAGTAACCTAGCAAACGCAGGTGTGCAGGTGCCGGGTGGTTTTGCTACTACTTCAGATGCTTTTAACGAATTTTTAGAACAAAGTGGCCTGAACGAAAAAATCTACACAGTTCTCGATAAGCTTGATGTCGATGACGTGAATGCGCTTGCCGAAGCTGGTAAGAACATTCGTCAGTGGATTATCGATACACCTTTCCAAGGCGACTTGAACCGCGCCATTGAAGAATCTTACGCTGAACTTTCTGCTGACGGTAGCGAAGAGGTTTCATTTGCGGTTCGTTCATCTGCTACTGCTGAAGATATGCCTGATGCATCCTTCGCTGGTCAGCAAGAGACTTTCCTAAACGTTCGTGGCATCGCCGCTGTAAAGCTTGCTATTCACCACGTATACGCTTCCCTATTTAATGACCGCGCCATCTCTTACCGCGTTCACCAAGGCTACGATCACCGCGGTGTCGCGTTGTCCGCAGGTGTACAGCGCATGGTTCGCTCTGACAAATCATCTTCAGGTGTGTTGTTCTCAATTGATACCGAATCTGGCTTCGAAGACGTAGTGTTTATCACTTCGGCATACGGCTTGGGCGAGATGGTTGTTCAAGGCGCGGTTAACCCTGATGAATTCTACGTTCATAAGCCAACCATGGCGCAGGGGCACAACTCCATTGTTCGTCGTAACCTCGGTTCTAAGCTGATCCAAATGGTTTACTCCGGTGACGAAGCCCACGGCAAGCAAGTTGAGATCATCGACGTTCCTACTGAGATGACCAGCAAATTCTCTATCACCGACGAAGAGGTGATGGAACTGGCTAAGCAAGCGGTAATCATCGAGAAGCACTACGGTCGTCCAATGGACATCGAGTGGGCTAAAGATGGCTTAGACGGCAAACTGTACATCGTACAGGCTCGTCCAGAGACCGTTCGCTCTAATGAAGACGCGCAGGTTATTGAGCGCTTTAACCTTGCCAACCGTTCTAATGTACTGATTGAAGGCCGCGCAATTGGCCATAAGATTGGTGCTGGTACCGCTAAGGTTCTGGATTCTATCGAGCAGATGGACTTGATCCAGCCAGGCGATGTTCTGGTTACCGACATGACTGACCCAGATTGGGAACCAATCATGAAGCGTGCTGCAGCTATCGTTACTAACCGTGGTGGCCGTACCTGTCACGCTGCAATTATCGCCCGCGAATTGGGCATTCCTGCAGTAGTAGGTTGTGGTGATGCAACCAGCGTTATCGCGAATGGCCAAGAGGTTACTGTTTCTTGTTCTGAAGGTGATACTGGCTTTATCTACGACAGCAAGCTTGAGTTTGACGTGACAGAGTCTCGCGTTGATAGCCTGCCTGAACTGTCAATGAAGATCATGATGAACGTGGGTAACCCAGATCGTGCTTTCGATTTCGGTCGTTTACCAAACGAAGGCATCGGCTTAGCCCGCCTTGAGTTCATTATCAACCGTATGATTGGTGTGCACCCGAAAGCGTTGTTGAACCTCGAAGATCAGGATGCATCAACCAAAGCTGAAATTGCAGAGATGATGCAGGGCTACGATAACCCGCGTGAGTTCTACATCGCTCGTTTGGCTGAAGGTGTGGCTACTCTGGCGGCATCGGTATACCCGAAACGCATTATCGTTCGTATGTCTGACTTTAAGTCAAACGAATACGCTAACTTGGTTGGCGGTGATCGCTACGAGCCAGAAGAAGAGAACCCAATGTTGGGCTTCCGTGGTGCGGGCCGTTACATCGACGATAGCTTCCGCGATTGTTTCGCTCTTGAGTGTGAAGCGATTAAGCGCGTTCGTTACGAGATGGGCCTTACCAACGTTGAGATGATGATCCCGTTCGTTCGTACCGTTGGCGAAGCTGAGCAAGTTATTGCTGAGATGGCTAAGAACGGTCTCAAGCGTGGCGAGAATGGTCTGAAAGTGCAGATGATGTGTGAACTGCCATCAAACGCATTGCTGGCGGATCAGTTCTTGGATCACTTCGATGGCTTCTCTATCGGTTCTAACGACATGACTCAGCTTACTCTGGGTCTAGATCGCGACTCCGGTATCATTAGCCACCTGTTTGATGAGCGTGACGAAGCAGTCAAGGCACTGCTGTCTATGGCTATCAAAGCGTGTAAGGCGCGTGATAAATACGTTGGGATCTGTGGTCAGGGGCCTTCCGATCACGAAGATTTTGCTCAGTGGTTGGCGGAAGAGGGTATCGATTCGGTCTCCTTGAACCCAGATACTGTGGTTGATACCTGGTTGTACTTGGGTAAAAAATTAGCAAAATAAGCTAATCAGATAACCTAATAAAAACACATCCGAAAGAAGCCGCTGCTAAAGCGGCTTCTTTTTTTTATGCTAGTGCAACTTAGATCGCAGATTCGATCCATGCCATCTTGTTTGTTGGCAGCGGATCCGCCACGGTTACTAATACCAACTGTGTTAGGTTCTAACTCGTGGCTCTACAAGGACTTTTTATGCTGCCCGCACTGCACCCAGAGGCATCTGTTGCCGCCGATTACCAACAATTTCTTACCGCACTGAAGGGGGCTGGTTTTAGGGGCGATATTGAAACGCGCTATGGCCACCGTATCAACTACGCCACTGATAACAGTATCTACCAGCTGTTACCGCAAGCGATCATCAGTCCAAAGACCGTTGCAGATCTGCAGGTAGCACTGCAACTTGCTTCTAGCAGTGTGCAATATCAACAGCTTAGTTTTAGCCCCCGCGGTGGCGGCACCGGTACCAACGGCCAAGCACTGAATACCGGTATCATTGTCGATACTGCCCGTTATCTGACTAAGGTCGATGTTGTTGAGCCAAGCGCAAAGACTGCGGTAGTGCAATGCGGGGTTATTAAAGACGCGCTTAATGATGAGTTACGGCCTCACGGACTGTTTTTCTCGCCAGATCTCTCCACCTCAAATCGCGCCACCATTGGTGGGATGATCAGCACCGACGCCTCTGGTGCTGGCTCACTGGTGTACGGAAAGACCTCCGATCATGTGTTGGGCATTACCGCAGTGCTCGATGACGGTTCATTGTTGGAGACCGCACCGTGGGATGCCGAGGCGCGAGCCAAATTGACCGGCCGTGGCCGTCAACTTGCGCAAGATATCTTGGCGCTGTGCCAGCAGAAACAGGAGCAGATCGAGTCCCGTTTTCCGAAGTTAAACCGCTTTCTTACCGGTTACGATCTTAAGCACTGCTACGATCCACAAACCGATATTCTCGATCTTACCCGCTTGCTTTGCGGTGCTGAAGGCACCTTGGGTTTCGTTGTTGCAGCGCGGTTGGATCTCACCGATATTCCGGTGCAACGGGTGTTGGTTAATATTCAATATGACAGTTTCGATAGTGCACTACGCGATGCGCCGTCACTGGTTGAAGCAAATGCTACTGTGGTTGAAACCATCGATGCCACAGTTCTTGGCTTAGCTAAGCAAGATATCATTTGGCATAACGTTGCCGCTTTAGTTGAGCCTGAACAAACAGACAGTCGTTTTGATGGCATCAATATGGTTGAGTTTGCTGGTAGCGAAGAAGATGTTGCAGCCGGTGTTGATGCCTTGCTAGCGCGATTAGATACCAAACCTAGCTCGATTCTTGGTTATAAGGTTTGTCGCGATCTGGTTAGCATTGGCCGAGTGTATGGCATGCGCAAGAAGGCCGTTGGTTTGCTTGCTGCAGCTAAGGGCAGTCGTAAACCGATAGCCTTTGCCGAGGACACTGCAGTACCACCGGAGAAGTTGGCCGACTTTATCGCTGAATTTCGTACTATTTTGGATAGAGAAAAGCTCAACTACGGCATGTTCGGTCACGTTGACGCAGGGGTACTGCACGTTCGCCCTGCGCTGGATATGGCGGATCCCGCCGATGAACAACTGCTGTATCGGCTCTCTGATGAGGTGGCAGCTTTAACCCAAAAGTATGGCGGTTTGATGTGGGGGGAGCACGGCCGCGGTATTCGTTCGAAATATGGTCCGGATGTGTTTGGTGAGCTGTTTGATGACTTGCGCCAGATTAAGGCGTGGTTTGACCCTCATAATAAACTCAACCCCGGCAAGATCTGTACACCACTGGGCAGCGACGACCAACTGTTGCCGTTGCAAACCAAAAGCCGCGGTGCATTTAACCGTCAGATCAGCCCCCACAGCCGTGAAGAGTATGAGCGCGCCATTCGCTGTAACGGTAATGGTTTGTGCTTCAACTACCAAAAACAATCGCCGATGTGTCCGTCATACATGGCCAGTGGCGACCGAGTTGAAAGCCCTAAAGGGCGCGCTGATCTGATGCGGGAATGGTTGCGATTACTAGCAGAGCAGGGCATCGACTTAAGCCAATACCCACCCAAGCCAGCAAGTGTGTGGGAGCGAACCAAGAACAGTTACCGCAACGGCGACGACTTTTCTCACGAAGTCTATGCGGGAATGCAAAGCTGCCTAGCCTGCAAAGCGTGTTCAGGAGCCTGCCCAGTTAAAGTGGATATCCCAACCTTGCGGGCAGAATTTCTTCACCACTACTACGGCCGTTATCTCCGTCCAGCCAAAGATTACTTGGTTGCAGGCTTAGAAGACACCTTGCCGCTGCAATCGAAGATGCCGAAGTTGGTTAATGCGTTAAGCCAGAACGCTATTGCTGTAAGCGTAATTAAGCTGTTGTTCGGTTATGTCGATGCGCCAGCACTGTCGGTGCCGACCTTGCAACAACGAGCACCAAGCCAACCACAGAGCATTAAGCAGCTCGAGCAGCAACTGCATCGTCTCAATGAGCAAGAGCGCGCTAACACCGTGTTGTTGGTGCAGGATCCCTTTACCAGCCACTATGATGCGCTGGTGGTGGAGCAAGCATTACACCTGCTGAGCAAATTAGGGTTTAATGCGATTTTGGTGCCGTACTTAGCTCATGGTAAGCCGCAACATATTAAAGGTTTCACTAACCTGTTTAAGAAGACCGCTACTCGAACCACTGAGGTGCTCAACCGATTAACGACCTACGGTGTGCCGATGGTGGGTATTGATCCAGCGATGGTGCTGACTTATCAAGACGAGTACGTTGAATCGCTTGGGATTAAGGCGATCAAATTTGAAGTACAGTTATTAGCGCCGTTTTTACTTAGCCACCTATCACGCTGGCAAGCTGTGCCTACATCCGGCAAGAAGTTTCGCTTGATGGGCCATTGTACAGAAAGCAGTGTTAGACCGCAGGGTGCTGCAGAGTGGCAAAAGTTGATGAGTCATTTTGGTGCCGAGCTTAACCTTGTTAGTGTTGGCTGTTGTGGTATGGCTGGGACCTACGGCCATGAGGTTGCCAACCTTGAGATATCCAAGCAGCTGTATCAGATGCACTGGTCCGGGCCCTTGTATCAAGGCGATGGTGAAGCTTTAGTGAGTGGCTATTCATGTCGTAGCCAAGTTAAACGTTTGGACAAACGGCAGATGCGCCATCCGCTGCAAGCGTTGTTGGATCTGGTTGAGTAGCTATTCAACGCAGAGATTGGAGGCAGAGTCATGTTAGAGCGTCTGATTACCCAAGTAGGCGAACACCCGAAGCTGGAACTGTGGCAACCACCACTGTGTGGTGATATCGACATTCGCATTGATCGGGAAGGGCAGTGGCACTGTCAAGGAACGCCGTTCAACCGCGACCGCATGGTGCGCCTGTTCGCCAGTGTGCTGCGGCGAGAACAAGATGGCGATTACTATTTGGTAACCCCAGTAGAGAAGTGGCGCCTACAGGTCGATGATCTGCCATTTGTGTTAACACAGCTGCACAGTGATGACCACGGTTCGACCTTGTCAGGGCCGTTGGGTATTGAGTGTAAGGTGAATTCAGATCATCCATGGCAACTCATTGATGGCATCCCAGCGGTTAGATTATGGCACGGCAACTGGGCCAGGTTGAGCCGGCCGCTATACTATCAACTAGCGGATAAAGCGTTATCTAGAGGTAACGAGCTTGGAATTGAACTGGCTGGTCAGTGGTGTGTTTTAGGCCTGCAAGACGCCTGTTAGTGCTTTGCTACAGCATTACGCCAAGGAACTGAACGTCAACGAGTCTGGTTGAAGGTTGCTGGAGGTAACACCATTTTTATGGCGCTAACTTTGTGAGCTGACTCTCGTTGTTGATGCTCATTCAATGCGATTAGTTGCGGATTTTGTAATCCACCATAAGCTGGTCTCGAATGAATCAAGATAATCTGAGACCAGCTTATGTTAAGTAGCGCCATCTTGTCGTCTATGTTCTGCTTTGCCAGTGCTGCACGCCACCTAAGTTTTACCAAGGCAGCAGAGGAACTCCATCTCACTCAAAGTGCGGTTAGTCACCGTATAAAAAAGTTGGAAGAGCAACTTGGCTTTAAGTTGTTTCTGCGTTTTAACCGACGCTTGCAGCTCACTGATCAAGGCCAAGGCTTGTTGGCTGTATTGGATAGCTCCTTAGGTGATCTTGACGGTGCCATTCGCGACCTGCGCCAACAGGAGTTCACCTCCAGCGTACGTATTGCGGTTCCCCACAGTTTTGCTCGCTGCTGGTTGGCAGAACGCTTGGGCGATCTGCACAGTAAATATCCGAAAATGACACTGCAGGTTCGTGCCCAGAGCCGCACCACCGATTTTCAGAACGAGAAGGTCGATGTAGCGGTGTATTACGACACCCCTGCGCGGTTACACCTGCATCAGCAGGTGCTGTTTGGTGAGACCTTGGTGCCAGTGTGTAGTAAAGAGTACGCTGAGGAGCATAACCTGTGGCAAAACCCAGAAGCCTTGGCAAATTGCCTGTTACTCCATGACGAAAGCGCATGGCGTGGTGCGGCTAATTATGATGAATGGACCTACTGGGCCAAAGAGGCGGGGTTAACCTCACTAAATGTTACCCATGGTTTTATCTTCAACCGGTCAGACCTTGCCTATCGTGCTGCGATGTCTGGTCAAGGGGTTGCATTGGGGCGGTGGCAAATGGTCGCGCCGCAGGTAGAGAAGGGTAACTTGGTGGTGCCGATTGACGCCTTTGTGCCATCGCAACAATCTTACCTAACGGTTTGCCATCCAGATCGCCGTGATGTACCGGCAATCAAAGCGATGTTTGATTGGCTGGCATTCCAAGCGGAACAGAGCCAAGAGCTGATGATGAAACACAAACAGTTGCTGAGTTTTAGCTAACAACGAGCTTCGAGTAAGACACGGAAACGCCGCTGGTTATGCCAGCGGCGTTTTTTATTGAAATTGCCAATAAGTCTAGTGGCTTAATTAGTAAAACTGTTCCAGTTTTAACTATCAGCCCAATTGTACGGTTATCGCACTGTTGATTTGATGTTAGTAAAAACAGTGGTTTACTGGTCAGGCCTGTAATCGATGGCAGTGCGGGTAAGCTTAGCGCTCGAAAAACTTTAGATTCATCGAGATTAATGTAATGAAGGTTAGCCTGAAGCAATCGCAGATCCCCTCCCATATCTCCTTGTTATGGAAGGTGTTCACCAAGAAAACTCAACCAGCAAAGCTGCCGTTGTTGCGGGTACAGGTTGACGATTTTTGTTTCGATGAAGCTGCGATTGAGAAATATAACCGTTACTGCGGTTTCGAGTCTGGTTCATTTCCACTTTGTTACGCCTTCGTCGCTACACAGCCCGTACAGCTTATATTCTTAACGGATAATCGTATCCCAGTAACGCCGCTTGGCATGATCCACATGGGGGTCAGTTTTGAACAAATAACCCCATTTAATTGTGCTGAAAGTTATCGTTTCGAACTTAGTGTTGGCGAGCAACAGCGTGGTGAGCGCGGCCTGGAGTTCGAGTTGGTAGGCGAGTTTAGTCTCAATGGAGAAGCGGTAGCACGCTATCGCTCGCGCTGCTTTATTAAGATGGAAGGCACCAAAGGCAGTGGCCGCCCCGCTAGGGTAAAACCGGTCAAGCGCACATGGGCGCCGTTAACGCCGTTGCAACTTGATAGTACCCAAGCTCGTGGTTATGCGCGTCTGTCTGGCGATTATAACCCGATTCACTTGCACCGATTATTGTCGAAACCATTTGGGTTTGATGAACCGATTGCCCATGGCATGTATATGGTTGCCAAGGTATTGGCGGCAAGTCCAACCGATCTAACTAAAGCGTCGTTTGAATTTAAACGACCAGCCCTGCTACCGATATCCGGTGCCGTAGAAGGCTGTGACGGCGCAATGCGCTTTGTTAATGACAAGAACAAGCCGGTGGTTGAATGCCAATTTGGCTGAAGGCTTGCGGCTGTCGCTATTGGTAAATAGTTCGTTTTCTTGAGCTGGTGATGAGGTACAGCAAAAGAAACCACAGGAGCAGCAAGTGAAGCAATCGTGCCACACTTTTAAAAACCGTTACGGCGAACAATGGCTAAATACCCTTGTTACCAGCCGCGGTATAACACGGTTAATGGCACCTCATAGCCAATTATTGGATGGCTCTCGATCGTGGGATTTACAGTTATGTTGGGAGGTCTTGGCATCGGCGGAAGTCATTGCCGCATGTTATAGCCATAACCACCAGCGTATTCCTGCAAGCGCGCAGCGCTGGTTAAACCGGCGTCAAGGACTATACGCCCGTCGCTGTAAGATCTCGGCGGAGCAAGCGAGACTAGCATTTAATGCTGCGTTGAAGGTAATTGAACACCCTCAGATGAAACAGTGGTGTTGTTGCAATGCCTGCGGCCAGACATGGCAGCGTAGCCAGCGTGAATTATTGTCGATGCTTAGCAGCACCGAAGTAGTGCGTTAGCTAATAAAAGGCGGTGTCGTCGTTAGCTGTGGAAGTTTACCTTAAGCCTTCGGCTCTACCGGTTGCAGTACTCTTAAGAGGTTATGTCGCGGTGGCGACGGCACATTGTTGTATGCATTAGGGGGGCGCTTCGCCCCCTTTGCAATCGTCCCTTGCCTTAGGTCGCAGTCGAAAACGCTTCGCTGGACTGTTCCAATGCGACAGAAGATCAATAGCGGTGGTGCTTTCCCCTTGTACCAAAACTGGTCTAGCCACCAGCATTGGAAAGAACAACACTTAGTTGCTACACCGCCTAAAAAAGCGCGGACTCATTATCGAGTCCGCGTTTTTGTTTTTCTGATTAAAGTTTAGAAGGCTGAACGCTTATATTGACGATATTCAGGTTGCCAGAAGCTGTTGTCGATAGCCTCACGCAAGTGGTCAAGTTTTACCCGCATTGCGACGCCATCCGCCATAGCCGTTTTGCCAACCGCAAAGGCGATCTGTTTACTTACCTCTTGAATCTCCTCCAAACTTGGTAGTAACGCACCTTCGCCTTTTTGTGCCAATGGCGAACACTCCGCCAGAGCACGGCTAGCGGCCATTAGCATGTTGTCGGTTACCCGATCGGCACCAGCGGCGAGCACCCCTAAACCCACCCCAGGGAAGATGTAGCTGTTATTGCATTGGGCAATAACAAACTCGGTATCGTCGATGGTTACCGGGGAAAATGGGCTGCCGGTGGCAACCAAGGCACGGCCGTTACTCCAGCGCAGAATATCTTCTGGCGTGGCTTCAACACGACTGGTTGGATTCGATAATGGGAATACTACCGGCTTGTCGTGATGGGCAGCCATCGATTCGATAACTTGCTGAGTAAACAGACCAGGGGTACCAGAGACACCAATTAACACACTTGGTTTGGCGTTCTGAACAACCTCAAGCAAGGAGATGTTGTCGCTACCGGTTTGCCATTGTTCAATCAGTTGTTGTGGCTGCACCAAGTTCTCTTGAAAGTTGAGTAGGTTTGGCATGCCTTTAAGTAACAAGCCCCAACGGTCGACCATAAACACTTGAGAGCGCGCTTTTTTATCGGTTAAGCCTTGCGATACCATCTCAGCAATAATCGCTTCAGCTATACCACAACCGGCAGAGCCGGCGCCTAAGAAGGCGATGGTTTGTTCCTTAAGCTCACTACCTTGTGCCTTACATGCAGCCAACAGGCTACCAACGGTGACAGCGGCGGTGCCTTGAATGTCATCGTTGAAGCAGCACATATTGTCTTTGTAGCGTTGTAACAACGGCATAGCATTTCGCTGAGCGAAATCTTCAAATTGTACCAGCGCTTGGGGCCAGCGACGTTTGATCGCTTGCATTACCGTATCGACAAACTCATTGTACTCATCGCCAGTGATTCGGGCATGGCGGGTACCCATGTAGACCGGATCGTTCAGGCGCTGTGGGTTGTCGGTACCGACATCCAATACAATCGGTAGCGTATAAGCAGGGCTAATACCACCACAGGCGGTGTAGAGAGCCAATTTACCGATTGGGATCCCCATACCACCGATACCCTGATCACCTAGACCTAAGATCCGCTCGCCGTCGGTGATTACAATCACTTTTACGTTGTGACCAACGGCGTTGTAGAGTACTTCATCAACGCGGTCGCGATCCTCATAGGAGATAAACAAACCACGGGAACGACGGTAGATATTTGAGAACTGCTCACAGGCTGCACCTACGGTTGGGGTGTAGATGATCGGCATCATTTCACTGATGTGATCTTCAACCAAACGGTAGAACAGGGTTTCGTTGGTGTCTTGGATGTTTCGCAGATAAACGTGGCGATCCATGTCGGTGGTAAATGAACGGTATTGCTCCGCCGCCCGGATTACTTGTTCTTCAATGGTCTCTACCGCTCGTGGCAGTAGTCCATGCAAGTTAAATGAGGAGCGCTCTTCATCAGTAAAGGCAGAGCCTTTGTTGAGCAGAGGAGATTCAAGCAACACCGGACCGGCGTAGTGGATAAATAACGGGCGTTTATTATCGTCCATGGATGACCTTTTCGGACTGGGGTTGGCAACAGCAAAGTAGCGCGATCTTACCATGTTAATCAGCCCCTTGTAGTAATAAAGCGGACAATGAAACGGGTTTATATGGATTGTTTGATTGACGCCTTTTATTGTTTTGTTAGGCCCGTTTGAGCATCTATTGAGTGGGGTTTAATTGTTGATAGCGGCTTTTGTAGCGAACTTGCCAAAACGTGTATTTATCGTCGGCGAAGTCGATCTCTTTGGTGCTGGAAAGTTCGCTACCGTTGCGCTGCAGCGTAAACCGAACTGTCGCCGGACGGTGCTGCTCTATCGCTTGGTGCTCCTGAACCAAGACCCAGCTGTCGGCGCTAAGCACTTGCATATTGCTGGTGCGGCTATAAAAGGTTTGCTCGTTGTCGCGACTGCGATACACCATCTTTGCCGGTTGTCCCAAGCTGCTGATTACCAGACTGTCGGTCTGGTCGATATGTCTAAAATGGCGCTCAATAGAAAGGCTACGCATATCTTGTCGCGCCTTAACACGTAATCGTGTTTGCTGCTGTTGTGATTTACCCTGTTGATCGACCAGCTCCATGGTGCCGTGCCAATCACCAACGAGCGACAACAATAGCGTTTGTTGCTGCCGCGACATCTCAACCGCACTTGCGGCTGTCGCCACAACCAACCACAGCAACCCGATTAATCTCACCATTGTTATCAATCCTCGATCATTTTTGCATCACCAAGCATAGTGGCTTTAGGCTAGGGTGATTAAAAAGATAGGCAAGGCACAAGGATGAGCAAAAGCAGCAAACGCCAGCTATTTGGTTGGGCGATGTTCGATGTGGCTAACTCCGCTTATACCACCGTTGTTGTTACGGTGGTTTACAGCGCATTTTTCGTTAGCCAAATTGTGCCGCAGCAGAGTAGTTGGGGTAACAGCTGGTGGGCGTTGGCGATGATATTGTCCAGTGCCATGGCAATGCTATTGGCTCCGCTGCTCGGTAGTTGGGTTGATCTGTACGGCGGAAAAAAGCGGCTACTGCTGATTAATATGTGGTTATGTGCCAGCGCCACCGCGTCATTGTATTGGGTTGAACCAGGCATGATATCGTTGGGGCTACTGCTGCTGATTGTCAGTAATAGTTGTTGGATGTTGTCCGAGGTGTTTTGTGCCAGCTTTTTAACCGACATTGCCGATGAGTCTTCGATGG
This sequence comes from Ferrimonas lipolytica, assembly GCF_012295575.1. NCBI lineage: Bacteria > Pseudomonadati > Pseudomonadota > Gammaproteobacteria > Alteromonadales > Ferrimonadaceae > Ferrimonas > Ferrimonas lipolytica. The sequence goes on from NZ_CP051180.1 coordinate 1,209,785, forward strand.
GTTGGATCTCTGGCCTCGGCTGGGGGCTCGGTTACCTTGGTGGGCTAGCTAGCTTGGTGATGGTGCTGTTTGGGGTGGTTACTAGTGTTGCTGGTGAAGCAGAGTATATCGAGCAAAATCAATGGGCTATGGTTGCAGTTGCGATGTATTTTATTATCGTTTCGCTGCCCACTATGATCTGGTTGCCTGAGCCTAGAGGCTTCGATAAAAGCCAGGTCTGCTGGCGCGAGGTCTGGCATCGGTCAATACTGCAGTTTCAGCATAGCTGGGCCCTAAGCAAGCGCCTTCCAGTGCTATTTAACTTCTTTATTGTTTTCACCATTTATAGCGCCGGCATGGCGACGGTTATCAAATTCTTCGGGATCTTTGTTGAAGCTGAATTAACCCTGAGTGCTGCTGAAAAGACCACTGTGTTTTTGGCGTTGCAGGTATCAGCCTTTCTGGGATCGGTGGGTTTTGGCTTACTTGAGTCTCGCCTTGGGCCACGGTTAACGGTGTTTTTAACCCTGTTGTGGTGGTTGGCTGGACTTGTCTGTATCTACCAATTACAGCAGTTATCGGAGCTGCTTAATACGCCAGAAAATACCCTATTTGTTGTCTGTACCGTTGTGGCAGGTGCTGGTCTTGGGGCAACTCAAAGTGCCAGTCGCACCATTGTCGGTTTGCTCACCCCCGCCCAACACAGCGGATTGATGTTCGGTTACTGGGGCATGTTCGCTCGGTTGGCGGCAATCATCGGTAGCGCAGCATTTGCCATGGTTGCGGATCTGGTCTCAACTCGGCAAGCGTTATTGGTGATTATGCTGTTTTTTGTTGTCGGTGCAGCACTGGTGATTAAGTTGCCGATTGAGCAGGGGATAAAACAAGCCAATAACGATTAATCTGGCTGTTGCGCCTTGCCCATTAGCAGTTTCTAAGTATTCAATTTGGTTGGTTAAATTAAACGCAAATCCGCCGTGTTGATGCCACACCTGCTATTTTTAAATAGTGTTTTTTTATATTACGCGCTGAATTTAGGTAGGGGTTATATGAATAAAGTGCTGTGGCGGCAAGCGTCGCTAGCTTGGATATGTGCAGGGGTTTTGGCTCTTAGTGGCTGTGATAAGGCACCTGAAGGGCAACAAGGAATGCCACCGCCGCAGGTAACGGTTGTTACCGTCAGCGCTCAACCTGTGACGTTAACGACGGTTTTGGCTGGGCGGACTCGCGCTTCGGTTGAAGCACAGGTACGTCCGCAGGTTAACGGCATTGTGCTTACCCAGCTGTTTACAGAAGGCTCGATGGTTGAAAAGGGTCAGCAGCTTTATCAGATTGATCCTGCCACTTACGAAGCTGACGAAGCGAAAGCCGCGGCGGACTACGCCAATGCTATTGCCAATCTGAAAACCGCCAAAGCACGAGCGGAGCGTTATCGTTCGCTGGTGGCGTCAAAGGCGGTATCAAAGCAGGATTACGATGATGCACTGGCGCAATTTGAGCAGGCCGAGGCTCAGGTTGCTACCGCTGAGGCGGCCAAGCGCAGTGCCAGTATTAACCTTGATTACACCAAGGTTTACTCACCAATTACTGGGCGTGCAGGTAAGTCGTCGGTTACCGCCGGCGCCTTGGTTACTGCCAACCAAGCGGATCCGCTTGTTGTGGTGCAGCAGTTTGATCCAATGTTTGTAGATGTTGGCCAATCCAGCCGAGAGCTCAACAAGTTACGTCGAGCATGGGCTAGTGGAGCCATTGTCCAAACTGAAGATGCCGCCGACGTAATCCTCTATTTTGATGATGGCGAACCCTATGACATCAAAGGTAAGTTTAAATTTGCTGACGTAAATATCGATGAGTCTACGGCCACCTTCACTATCCGCACCATATTCCCGAATGCGAAAGGTATTCTATTACCGGGAATGTTCGTTCGAGCCGAATTGACTCGTGGGGTTAAGCCTAATGGGGTGTTGTTGCCAGCCAAAGCGGTTGCGCGCGATGCTAAAGGTTCGGCCTCGGTGATGTTGGTTAATAGCGAAAACATCGTTGAAATGCGCAAGATAACCGCAACAGAGATGGTCGGCCAAGAGTGGTTGGTAGACAAAGGTTTAGAAACCGGTGAGCGTGTAATTCTTGAGGGGCTGCAGTTTGTGCGGCCAGGCATGCCTGTTGGTGATGTGAAAGAAGCAACCCAGTGAGGTAACTGATGGCTAATTTCTTTATTGAACGCCCAGTCTTTGCTTGGGTGCTTTCGCTGTTGTTAATGCTAGCTGGCTTGCTGGCATTACCAATGCTTCCGGTGGCGCAGTACCCCGATATCGCCCCGCCTCAAATTCAGGTTTCGGCTAGCTATCCTGGTGCCTCTGCTAAGACAGCAGAAGAGACGGTAACTCAGGTGATCGAACAACAACTTACCGGTTTGGATAACCTGCAGTACATCGCTGCCACTTCCGATTCATTTGGTGCCAGTAGCATCACCTTAACCTTTAAGGCGGGTACCGACCCCGATGTGGCGCAGGTACAGGTGCAAAACAAGGTGTCGTCAGCAACCGCGTCATTACCGGAATCGGTGCAGCGTCAGGGGGTAACGGTAGAGAAGGGCAGTACCAGTTTCTTAATGGTAATGGCGCTCTATTCTGAAGATGGCACCATGACCTACAACGACCTGTCGGATTTTATCGCCAGTCAATTGCAAGACCCGCTTAGCCGAGTGGCTGGTGTTGGCTCTGTTACCCTTTTTGGGGCGGAATACGCGATGCGGATCTGGCTCGATCCTAACAAGCTCGAAGGCTATAACCTGATGCCGTCCGATATCAACACGGCGATTTCGGCGCAAAATACCCAGATCTCCGCTGGGCAATTGGGTGCAGCACCGGCGTTATCGGGGCAGCAACTTAATGCCACCATTAGTGTGCAGTCTCTGCTGACTGGGGTTGAAGAGTTTGAGCAGATCTTGCTTAAAGTAAATGAAGATGGCTCGCGGGTGCTGTTGCGCGACGTAGCACGGGTGGAGTTGGGCTCACAAAGCTACAGCACGTCATCGCGCTTTAACGGCAACCCAGCCAGTGGTTTAGCCGTTAGTTTGGCAACAGGTGCCAATGCGCTTGATACCATGGAAGCAGTTAATGACAAGCTGAAGCAACTGGAGCCATATTTTCCGCAGGGCGTAAAGATGTCGTTAGCGTACGACACCACCCCGTTTATTAATCTGTCGATTGAAAACGTAGTACACACCTTAATTGAAGCCATCGTATTGGTGTTCTTGGTGATGTATTTATTCTTGCAAAACCTGCGGGCGACACTGATCCCCACTATCGCGGTGCCGGTGGTATTGCTTGGTACCATAGCGGTACTAATGCTGTTGGGGTACAGCATCAACACCTTAACCATGTTTGCGATGGTGCTGGCGATCGGCCTATTGGTTGATGACGCCATTGTGGTGGTGGAAGGGGTCGAACAGGTGATGGCAGACGAAGGGCTGTCACCGCTAGAGGCAACAAAAAAAGCGATGTCGCAACTGTCCGGAGCCTTGGTGGGGATCGGTATGGTGTTGTGTGCGGTATTCGTACCAATGGCTTTCTTTGGCGGCACCACCGGTATCATCTATAAGCAGTTCTCGGTAACCATTGTAACGGCGGTGGCGTTGTCAGTGTTGGTTGCGTTGATTCTAACCCCAACCCTTTGTATCTCCCTGATGCGGCCTGGTGATCACAATCATACCGGTTTCTTTGGTTGGTTTAACCGCACCTTCAATAACGTTACCGAAAAGTACGTTGGTCACGTTGGTCGTTTCTCCAATACCATCGGTCGAGTGATGGTGGTGTTTGTGCTGCTTAGCTGTTTGGCCGGCTACTTTATGATTAAGTTGCCAAGCTCATTCCTACCCAATGAGGATCAGGGGGTAATGATGGGAATGGTTAGCCTACCAGCAGGTGCAACCCAAGAGCAGACCCTTGATGTGTTAGGTAAGGCTGAAGATTACGTGCTTACTCAAGAGACCGAAGCGATTCAATCGATATTTTCGGTGGCGGGTTTCAGTTTCGCCGGGGCTGGCTCTAACGCTGGGATGATGTTCTTAAACTTAGTGCCATGGGACGAGCGTGCAACCGCAGAGGGTCATGTTAGTCAAGTGATGGCTCGAACCCAAGGGTTCTTCTTTAGCATTAAAGAGGCGCTGGCGTTCGCCTTTACTCCTCCAGCAATTATCGAACTGGGTAACGCTACGGGTTTCGATATGCACTTACAAGATCGCGGTAATCTCGGTCACGAAGCTCTAGTTAATGCCCGTAATCAACTGTTGCAACAGGCGAATCAACACCCGCTGCTGCAAAACGTACGTGCTAATGGCTTAGACGACACGCCACAATTTGTGGTTGATATCGACAAACTTAAAACCGAAGCGTTGGGGATCAGCCTATCTGATGTGAATACCTCACTGTCTACCGCCTTTGGCTCCTCTTATGTGAACGACTTTATCGATCGCGGTCGAGTAAAGCAGGTGTATGTGCAAGCCGATGCGCCATTCCGTATGGGACCAGAGCAACTTGACGATTGGTACCTCCGTAATGACAAAGGCTTGATGGTTCCGCTTAAAGCGATCAGCTCCAGCAAGTGGGAATACGGTTCGCCACGTTTGGAACGCTATAACGGCATAAGCTCGATGCAGATCCAAGGTGAACCAAAGCTTGGCGTAAGTAGCGGTGAAGCGATGGCTGCAATGGAAGAGATTGTTGCTGGACTGCCAGATGGGATCTCGATGGAGTGGACCGGTTTGAGTTTTGAAGAACGGGCTTCCGGTAATCAGGCCGGGGCGTTGTATGCGTTGTCAATTCTGGTGGTATTTCTCTGTTTAGCGGCGTTATACGAAAGTTGGTCGGTGCCGTTTGCGGTAATCTTAGTGGTGCCTTTGGGGGTTCTTGGTGCGGTTATGGCCACAGATTTCTTCAGCTTAGCTAACGACGTTTATTTCCAAGTAGGGCTACTTACCACAGTGGGGTTATCGTCCAAAAACGCCATCATGATTGTTGAATATGCCAAACAATATCTGGATCAAGGGCAGAGTATTGTTGAGTCGGCGATGCATGCGGCACGGATGCGTCTGCGCCCAATTTTGATGACTTCAATGGCCTTTGGTTTTGGGGTATTGCCATTAGCCATTTCCAGTGGTGCCGGTTCAGGTGCGCAGAATGCTGTTGGTACCGGTGTGGTCGGCGGGGTACTTACCGCAACCTTCCTTGGGGTTTACTTTGTACCGCTGTTCTTTGTGTTTGTGAATCGGTTGGTACATCGCGAAGAGAAGGAGGCGCAATCATGAAAAAGCTAATTACCTTAGTAGTCTCAGTTGCGCTGACCGGTTGCGTTAACCTAGCAGATGACTATCAACGACCAGATGCACCAATGGACTCAACCTGGTTGGAGAGCAATCTACAGGTTGATGAAGTCAGCAGCGCCAGCACCGATTGGCGGCAGTTCATACTCGATCCTAAGTTACGTGAATTAATTGAGTTGGGGCTTGAGCATAACCGCGATCTGCGCATTGCACAGCAAACCTTGCTGCGCACCCAAGCGCTTTACGGTATTCAAAAAAGTGAGCTGTTTCCTAACGTCGATGTTAGCGTTGGTGCGGCCAATCAAAGGATCCCGGAGGCAGTGACTACGCCGGAATCTATCAGTAGGCAGTACAATGTCGACGTTGGTTTGTTTAGTTATGAACTCGACTTCTTCGGCCGCATTGCCAACCTTGAGCAGCAGGCGTTGTTTAATTTCCTTGCGAGCGAGCAGGGACGTCGCAACACCGAGATTGTGGTGATTGGACAGATAGCCAGTACCTACTTGAGCGTAGTGGCAGATACTGCGCTGCTAAATCTGGCGCAAGAAACCTTAGATAGCCAGATTTCGTCGCTGCAACTTACCGAGCAAAGCTTTGAGAATGGCGTCGTGTCTGGCCTTGATGTCGCTCAAGCAAAGGTAACGGTTGCTACTGCGCAAGTGGATTTGGCTCGTTTTCGCAACCAGTTGGCAGCAGATAGGCACGCGTTAGCGGTATTAGTAGGCACTAAGTTTGACGGAGGTTTACTGCCAGACGATACCGTACAGCAGTGGTTGGCACCGGTTCAGATAGGGATGCCATCCGATTTGTTAACCTTGCGCCCTGATATCGTTCAAGCGGAGTATCTGTTGATGGCTGGCAACGCCAACATCGGCGCCGCGCGGGCAGCGTACTTCCCATCTATCAGTTTAACCGCTAGTTCTGGTTTATTGAGTTCAGATTTGGATGATCTATTTAGTGGTGATGCGCGCAGTTGGAGCTTCAGTCCGGGGCTGACACTACCAATTTTCCATTGGGGCGAGCTGGATGCCAACCTTGAATTAGCCGAAGCAGACCAACAACTGGCACTGGCACAATATGAGCAAACCATTCAAAACGCGTTTCGCGAAGTTGCTGATGCGCTATCCGCTCGGCAATATTTAGCGGAACAGTTAGAGGCGCAAAAGCGTTTGGTTGATGCCACCGGCGAGAGTTTCTATCTGTCGGATCTGCGCTTTCGCCAAGGGGTAGACAGCTTCTACAACGTACTCGATTCCCAGCGCAGTTATTTTGCCGCGCAGCAGTCGTTGATTAGCCTAGCTTACGATCAGCAAAATAACCTGTTATCCCTGTTCCGTGCATTAGGCGGAGGTTGGCAGGGTAACCCAGTATTAGAGCAGTAATCGCTGTTTGTTTTTTGCCGCTGAGTTTTTGATAACAAAGAGTTATTGAATGCTCAGCGGCGTTATTTTGGACTGTGTACCAATTAAGTGTTGTTCTTTCCAATGCTGTTAAAGCACCGGCTAGGCGAGTGTTGGTACATGGGAAAAGCACTACCGCTGTTGATCTTCTGCCGCATTGGAGCACTCCAGCGAAGCGTTTTGGATTGCGACCTAAGGTAAGGGGGATTCCAAAGGAGGCGAAGCTCCCCCTAATGCATACAAGAATGTGCCGTCGCCTAACAGCACCGAAATCGGTACAGCCGAAGGCTGATATAAACCTCAATACTTAACTACACACAGCCTTATTTTAAGGGCGTGATCTGGGTCACGGATGGTGGAGCGTACGCCATCATCAAGGTATGATGTCCCAAGCAAACTAAACAACACCGGTAATCAACCGGGGTAACGTGATTTTGGGCGGGATGCCCACCGGAGAACATCATGGCAGTAATTCGTAAGGAAGATTTTGTTAGCTCCGTAGCTGACGCTCTGCAGTACATTTCCTACTACCACCCTAAGGATTTCATTCAAGCGCTTACCAAGGCCCACCAACGGGAGCAAAACCCGGCAGCCAAGGATGCGATTGCACAGATCCTTATTAACTCCCGTATGAGCGCCGAGGGCCGTCGACCTCTGTGTCAAGACACAGGCATTGTTACCTGCTTTGTGAAAATTGGTATGCAGGTGCAGTGGGATTCAGACCAAACCGTGCAAGAGATGGTTGATGAGGGAGTACGTCAAGCGTATTTGAACCCTGATAACCCGCTGCGTGCGTCTATTGTTGCCGATCCTGCTGGCAGTCGTAAAAACACCAAGGACAACACACCATCAGTGGTTCATATTGAGATGGTTGCTGGTGGCGAAGTGGAAGTGATGCTGGCGGCTAAAGGTGGCGGCTCGGAAAACAAATCGAAGATGGCCATGCTCAATCCGTCGGATAATATTGCCGATTGGGTAATTAAAACATTGCCAACCATGGGCGCTGGCTGGTGTCCACCGGGCATGCTTGGTTTGGGTATCGGTGGCACGGCAGAAAAAGCCGCCGTATTAGCAAAAGAATCATTGATGGGTCATGTTGATATCCATGAACTGCAAGCACGCGGCCCTCAAAATGCAGAAGAGGAGCTACGTTTAGAGATCTTTGAACGAGCCAACGAGCTTGGCATTGGTGCCCAAGGTCTTGGCGGCGTTACCACGGTTCTGGATGTAAAGATCCATTCCGCGCCTACCCACGCCGCGTCAAAACCGGTGGTGATGATCCCTAATTGTGCCGCGACTCGTCATGTCCACTTCCATCTCGATGGCTCTGGCCCTGCTGAACTGCCGGTACCAGATCTAAACGATTGGCCGCAAATTACTCAAGAAGTGGGTGACAACGTTAAGCGGGTGAATCTCGATAACATCAGCGCTGCACAGCAACAAAGCTGGCAAGCCGGCGACGTATTGTTACTGAATGGCAAGATCCTTACCGGACGCGATGCGGCGCACAAGCGTTTAAAAGAGATGCTAGACAGTGGTCAAGGCATGCCTGAGGGCGTCGACTTTACCGGTAAGTTTATCTATTACGTAGGCCCAGTTGATGCAGTGGGTGATGAAGTAGTTGGCCCAGCAGGACCAACAACCGCAACACGGATGGATAAGTTTACCGAGCAAATGCTAGCTCAAACTGGCTTGATGGGGATGATTGGCAAAGCCGAGCGTGGGCCCGCCACAGTCGATAGTATTGCTAAGCACAAATCAGCCTATTTAATGGCTGTTGGTGGTGCTGCTTACTTGGTTTCCAAAGCGATTAAATCAGCAAGGGTAGTCGCCTTTGAAGATCTCGGCATGGAAGCGATTTACGAGTTTGATGTGAAGGATATGCCGGTAACCGTAGCGGTTGATGCGAATGGCAATAACGTTCATGAAACCGGTCCAGCATATTGGCGTGGCGAGCTAGCCAAGCAAAAATAAGCGTAGTGTTTCAAAAAGCCGGCAACCTAAGAAGGCTGCCGGCTTTTTTGGTTTTGTTGGCGCCATTACAGTAATAACTTGGCCGTAACCCCATTACTGACTAGTGGAAAGATAAAACAAAACTAGAGGCTGTGGTAATGGTTGTTAAGCCGAGCAGTCCAGCGGAGCGTTTTGGACTGCGACCTAAGGCAAAGGGGGCGGAGCTCCCCCTAATGTATCCAAGAATGTGTCGTCGCCACCGCGACATCCTCACCTAAAAGCACCGCAATCGGTGAAGCCGAAAGCTTAAGATAAACTTCAGCAGCTAACTACGACATAGCCAATATCATTACCTGATAGCATTGGCCCGCTGTGGCAAGCATTGCAGCCGGAGTCGATAACGTTATTGGTTCCAATAGGCGCTTCACGCTGGTCAGTTCGCCTGGTCGAATATTGATCTAGTACTGCGTGCTGAAGTGTCTGCTTAAAGGGGAACCCCGTCGATTTTATCGTGTCTTGGCATAAACCGCAGTGTCACTTAAATCGCCGTTGGGTAAGCGATGATCGCAGTAGTGGATTCCCTCAAACTGGTAACCGCAGCGGATAGCCACCGCCCGGCTTTTATCGTTGTTAACGTCGGTTCTTATCTCGATTCGCTCGGCATCTAGTTCAACGAAGGTGTGATGCTCGATGGTGTTAACCGCTTCGGTTATGTAACCGTGGCCAACGTAAGCGGTGCGTAGCCAGTAACCAATCTCAAAGTAGGGCACCGATTTATCGCGGATGAACAGGCCAATGGCGCCAATAAACTCGTCGGACTCTTTCTCAAAGAGTGAGAAACGCAGCTCATTTTGATAATTGGCGAAGTCATCTATCGCTTGTTTCATGCTCGCAACAGACTCCTGCTCAGTAAGCGCCGAGCTAACCCACGGCAAGAACTGACTTAGCTCAAGCTGACTTTCAATTATGGCAGCCAGCATTAATGGCTGATGCTGGAGTGAAGGTGGGGCAAAACGCAGTCGCTCACTTTCCATAATGCTGTTCCTGTGGCGTTAAACTGTTGATACTTGGTTGTCGAACCAGTTGATGATGGTTGCATCGAACGTAGCGGCACTCGTGCTAAGCGTGATCGCAAGGGGACTGTTGCATGTTATTTTCATTGTTACTACTACTAGTTGAAATGGCGGCCACAACGCTAACACCCGTTGATTTGAAACGGCTATCTTTAGATTTACATACTAGTACGAAGTCATTGATAAATAAAAATATTGTTTATTATCAGTAATTAACTTGGCCAACGCTCTCACGGCAGCTAACTGCTTTGGGTGGTTAGTCGTTTGCTTTGAGCAAGAGTAACTGGCAAGGGTATAAGCCCAATACCATCAATACCATCAATACCATCGTAATAAAAAGGCTGTGTACCAACTAAGTGTTGTTGTTTCCAATGTTGTTAAAGCACCGGCTAGGTGAGTGTTGATACAAAGGGAAAGCACTACCGTCGTTGATCTGCAGCTGCATTGGAGCAGTGCAGCGAAGCGCTTTGGACTGCGACCTAAGGCAAAGGGGGATTCCAAAGCGGGCGAAGCTCCCCGCTAATGCATACAAGAATGTGCCGTCGCCACCGCGACATAGTCTCCTAAAAGCATCGAAATCGATGAAGCCGAAAGCTTTAAGATAAACTTCAACAGCTAACTACGACACAGCCAATAAAAAGGGCGCTACCGAGTAGCGCCCTGTAATGGGTGTTGCCATTTGAACAGGAAAGGTTAATCCGCCTTGTTTACCTGCTCTGCAGTCACTTCGAGCGGGGCATTGCCTAACCGTGTATGTAGGTTTTCTCTTAAGCGCTGAAATACTACGTACAGCGGTGGGATGATAAAAATAGCGATAACTGCGGAGGCAAGCATACCGCCAAATACTGCTGTACCAACCCCACGACGACTGAGCATACCAGCGCCATCGGCAATGATGAGCGGGATCAAGCCGGCGATAAAGGCGAAGCTCGTCATCATTACTGCACGAAAACGTAACTTAGCCCCTTCAGCGGCTGCATCGAGAATGGATTCACCCGCTTCACGCCGTTCTTTGGAGAACTCTACAATCAAGATGGCGTTCTTGGCTGACAGTGCTATCAACACCACAATACCAATTTGAGCGTACATATTGAGTTCAAGTCCGGTGATTAACAAGGTAACTAAAGCGCCTAAAATGGCAACCGATACCGATAAGATAACCACCGCTGGAATGCTCCAGCTTTCGTATAGAGCGACCAAGAATAGATAGACAAACACCAGTGCAAAGATAAGGATCGGTGCCATCTGTCCAGCGGCACGTTTCTCTTGCAAGGCGTTGGTTGTCCATTCAAAGTCGTAACCTGCCGGTAGCGTAGCTGCAGATAACTCTTCCATTGCAATAAGTGCATCGCCGGAGGAAACGCCTTCTGCTGGGCCACCGTTAATGGTGATACTACGGCTGTTGTTGTAACGCACGATTGATTGTGGACTCAAGCTCAGCGATGGGGTTGCTACTGCTCGCAACGGCACCATTTCGCCTTTGTTGTTGCGTACGTGGATTCGGTAAAGGTCGTCAAACTCATTACGGTCTTCCATTTCGCCTTGAATATTCACCTGCCAGGTACGGCCGAACATATTGAAATCGTTAACGTAAACGCCGCCAAGTGTGGCCTGCAGTGCTAAAAATACATCAGCAATGTTTACCCCTAACGTTTGGGTTTTATCTCGGTCAATGTCTAGATAAACCTGCGGCGTTTCAGCGGTGTAGGTGGTAAATAGCCCGGCGAGTTCAGGACTTTGGTTGCCAGACATCACCAATCCACGGCCTACGGCTGCCAATTCAACCGGCGGTCGCCCTTGCAGATCCTTGAGCTGGTACTCAAAGCCTGAACCTGTGCCTAAGCCGATAATCGGCGGGATGTTAAAGGCGAAGATATTGGCATCAGGAATCATTGCAAACTTACTTTGCAGGTTACCAAGAATACCATACAAGCTTAGTTCTTCGGTTGTTCGCTCCTCATAGGGATCTAATGTGGCAGCAAAAAACGCGGAATTCGACTTGGCTTGATTATCGATGATACTGAAACCAATTACCGTACCGAAGCTGCGGATACCATCGGTTTCTAGCATTAACGCTTCGGCTTGCTTAACTACCTCGGCAGTTCGGTTAACCGACGAACCTTCTGGCAGCTGCACCTCAACTAAGAATACCCCTTGGTCTTCATCGGGCAGGAAGCCGGTCGGAACCATATTGCCAGTGGTATAGATACTGAAGAAAATAAACGCCAGCGCCGGTAAACTCAGCATTGAAACTCGAACCAAGCGCCTAACTATCGATACGTAACCATCTCGGGTTTTGTCGATTCCGCCCATTACCTTACGAACAACGACGTTGTACTTCTCACCGTCTTCAGGCTTATGTGGCTTCAATAGGATTGCACACAGCGCAGGGCTAAGCGTTAAAGCATTAATGGCTGAAATTACCATCGAGGCAGAAACCGCCACTGCGAATTGCTGAAACATTTGACCAGTGATGCCTGGAATAAATGCTACTGGCACAAATACCGCTAACAGCACTGAAGTAACCGCAATGATAGGCGCGGTGATTTGACTCATCGCTTTCTTTGCTGCCTGAACCGGAGTTAGCTCGGGCTCTGTCTCCATAATGTGTTCAACGTTTTCAACCACGATAATGGCGTCATCAACGACGATACCGATGGCGACCACCAACGCCAGTAATGACACGGTATTAGCAGAGAAACCCATCGCCCCCATAACAATAAAGGCACCGATAATGGATACCGGTACGGCAACGATCGGGATTAAGGTGGCGCGGAAATTACCGAGGAACAGATAAACGACGATGACAACTAAGATGAGTGCTTCAAATAGAGTGTGTTTAACCGCTTCAATACTCGATTTGACGAAGCTGGTTGTGTCGTAATCAACGGTGAACTCTACCCCTTCTGGGAAGCGTTCGGACAGTTCAGTCATTTTGGCCACCACATTATCGGCGGCGTCGATGGCGTTTGAACCTGGAGATTTAAATATGCCAATTAGTGCGGTTGGGCCACCGTTATAGCGGCTATAGGCATCGGCAATCTCAGCGCCAATTTCAGCGCGACCAATTTGGCCTAAGCGGATAAAGGAGCCGTCTGGGTTGGCGCGAATAACAACGTTTTCAAACTCTTCTGGGGTACTTAAGCGGCCCTTGGTGTTAATAGTTAGCTGAAACTCTTGATCTGAGGTCATTGGTTGAGCACCAATACGACCTACTGCGGCTTGCAGGTTTTGCGCTTGCAGGGCGGCAATAACATCGTTATTGGTCAGCTTAAGCTGAGTCATCTTGTCGGTGTTGAGCCAGATCCTCATGCTGTAGCTCAAACCGAACAGCTGCACATCACCCACGCCATTAAGACGCTTTAATTCATCGATGATGTTGATGTTGGCGTAGTTACTTAAGAACAGCGTATCGAACTCACCATTTGGAGAGTAGATAGGGATGGTTTGTAATAGTGCCGAAGATTTCTTCTTAGTGTCGACCCCAAGCTGTGTTACCTCACTGGGCAATAACGCCATCGCTAAATCGACTTTGTTTTTGGTGTTAACGGTGTTGATGTCGGGATCAGTACCTACCTCAAACGATACTGTTAGGTAGTAACTGCCGTCGCTACCGCTGTTTGATTTCATATAGAGCAGGTTATCGACACCGATTACTTGCGATTCGATAGTCTGGGCGACAGTAGCTTCGATAACCTCGGCACTTGCCCCAGGATAATAGGCAACTACCTCCACCTGCGGTGGGACGATGTCTGGGAATTGCGATACCGACAATCGGTCAAGCGAGACCATACCTGCAATAGCCAATACCAATGAGATGACGATGGCAAAGCGAGGACGGTCGATAAACGTATCAGAGAACGACATAGAGTTCAGCCTCAGTCCGCGGTTACGGTGGTCGGGTTAACGGTAACGCCAGGGCGAACCTTTTGAATACCGGCAATAATGACCTTATCGCCTTCGTTAAGGCCTTTTAGAATCACCACGTTGGTTCCAATCACAGTGCCGGTTGTGATTCGTTGCTGTTGGACGATATTGCTACCATCCACCATCATCACGTAGGAGCCGACTTGATCAAGCTGAATAGAGCGCTGCGGCACCATCAATTTGAGCTCGGCATTAGTGCTTTCTACCTTCACATTGACCAGTTGTTGGTCGACCAGTAACCCTTGTGGATTGGGAAACTCAGCTCTAACTAAAGTGGTGTCGGTGCTAGGATTAGAGGTTACGTCAATATAGTTAATAACCCCGGTTTGGTCGTACTCCGTGCCATCAGCCATCTCGACTTTTACTGCGACTTTAGATGAGTCAATTGCACTGGACTCTTTACGGATTTGTAATAGTTCTAATTGGGTTACCGGAAAGGTTACATAGATAGGATCTTGGCTAACGATGGTGGCCAAATCGCCACTAAGCGGGTTGAGGTAATCGCCGGGATCATAAGCGGAACGGCTGATTCTACCGGCAACTGGTGCGGAGATATCGGTGTAACTTAAGTCGAGCTCAGCCTTTTGTAAATTGGCTTGCTGGCTCTGCATACTACCTGTTGCTTCAATTAAGGCGGCGTTTGCCTTATCAAAGTCATCTTGGGAGGCGACGTTGGTTTTAAGCAGTTTGGCGAAACGCTTTTTCTCTACCGCGGCCAACTTAGTGGTGCCGTCCAAGCTAGTGATAGACCCTTTAATGGCATCTACTTGCGCTTGATATTGGCCTTTTTCAATCGAAAAAAGCAGTTGTCCCGCTTCAACCTCAGCCCCTTCAATATAGTGAATACCCTCTAAGTAACCGGCGACACGGGCTTTAAGTGAAACGGTATTGACCGCTTCGACTCGGCCGCTAAAGCCGGTACTTGGAGTAACTTCACGCATTGTAGCAGTAGCAACGGTCACTGCCGCGACTGGTGTATCAGCTGCTAAGGCTGGTGTGACATAGCCTGCGATGACAAAAAACGGTAAAGCAGTAACAGCTCGAATTGAATTGCGTATATGCATAATGTGGGTCCCTCCAAAGTCTCCATGCTACTACAGTTGTCAGGCAAAAAGTTAACAAATACATAAACTTTGATTTAACAATTGGTTTTTACCTTAACGATTTGATAACTATCCGCTAAATTGAATGAGATTCACCCCGTGGGAGTCGGGTCTCATCAAATTTAGGGCTATAGGCCCTAAAGTTGACATAACGAAACAGTCTCGTGGGCAATACAAATATTGGCTGTGTCGCAGTTAGCTGTTGAAGCTTATCTTAAGCCTTCGACTTCACCGATTGCGGTGCTTTTAGAGGAGGATGTCGCGGTGGCGACGGCACATTCTTGTATGCATTAGGGGGAGCTTCGCCCCCTTTGGAATCCTCCTTGCCTTAGGTCGCAGTCCAAAGCGCTTCGCTGAACTGCTCCAATGCGGCAGAAGATCAATAGCGGTAGTGCGTTACCCTTGGTATCGCGACTCGCCTAGTCAGTGCTTTAACAGCATTGGAAAGAGCAACAGTTAATTGGTACACAGCCCAAATATTTGGTCTAAATTCGCTCCTGAGCGAGCAGGACGGTATGTGGTGACAGCAGTGTAAAGTGGCGTTGTGGATTGATTGAATGTGCAAGATGCCGTGCTCAGACAGACATAACTTGCCATCGTCACCAAGCAGTCAATGGTGACCGTGCTCGCCCTGTTGCTTTTAGCCGCCAGCAATCATTCATATATATCGATTTGCTCCTTTTAAGGAACAATTACTCTGTATTTCTTAGGATAATCAGCGTCAGGCGAATATTGCATACTGCTCAGCATCATTGGCACCACAGCATGCTTAGCGTAACTGACGTTGAAGCATCGAAAAGGAAAAATCATGTTGTCTTTTAATCGCTTGTTGGCTCGTATCGGAGCCGTGTTAGTGGTCGTTAGTAGCGCTTCGGTAGCGGCGCAATCGAGCCAAATGCTGGGCCACGTTAGTATCACTGAACTGGATAAACAGTTAACTATCCATAGTTTCACTGCTCCGGAAGAGAGTGAATTGGTTAACAGCCATATTATTGAGACGCCTAATCGATTGATTATGATTGACGGCCAGTTTTTTCGTGATTATGCCAAGCAGTTGCGTGGTTATGTGGATGGCTTAGGCAAGCCGCTCGACCGAGTCTATCTTTCTCATCAACATCCAGATCACTGGTTTGGTTTGGAGATGTTTGCCGAGACGCCAATATATGCCCAAGCGGAGATAGCCAAGGAACTCGAAGCGAAAGCAAATATGTTTATTAAGGTGCGCCGTAAAGAGTTTGGTGAGCGGGTTACCGCCACCCCGGCCCATGTTGACAACGTTATTACCTCGGCAACCACCATCGATGGCATTAAATTTGAATTTGAGTTGGTTAAAGATGCCGAGGCTGATTATCAGACCATTGTTCGCTTGCCGCAGTACAAGGTAGCGTTTGTCCAAGATCTGTTGTCAAACAATGCCCATGCGTTTTTTGCCAAATTGGACTTTAGCAGTTGGCAAACACAGCTTAACTACTTGCAGACTCACTATTCAGATTGGCGTTTATTTATTGGCCACGGCTTCCCCGCTGAGGCTGACGCTGATGCTATTACCCAGCAGCAGCAGTATTTAGAGACGGCTGAACGAATTGTTAATTCAGACGAGAATATTGATCAAGCAGCTATGACCGAAGCGATGTTGAAGGAATACCCATCCTTGGGAGCGGCACCGTTAGTGGATATTAGTAGCATGTTTTTTCATAAAATCTTAAAGCCGCGATTAGAACAGCAACCACAGTAGTGCAAACGATATTTACTTTGGTTGTGTCACAGTTAAGTGTTGAGGTTTATATCAAGCCTTCGGCTCTACCGATTGCGGTGCTTTATCAGCATTGGAAAGAACAACACTTAGTTGGTACACAGCCTCTACTTTTAGCTCAATGGCAATGCGCCTGGGTTGATGAAGTTGTTATTAGCCAAACTGGCTGAGCTGAAATCAATTTCAGCTCGGCCAGTGTTATTGCACTACTAGTTGTCTAACTTATCAGCGTAGTCTTTTGGTGGTGGCGTCCAGGCGCGGTCAGATTTGCTCAGATGATGCTGCCGATCGGCCTGCATAGCCTTTCTGATGTTATCTTCCAGTTCCATGAACAGCTTACGATAGTTGTTGTCGTAACGACGATCGCCATCTACTTCTGACCAACCTTGGTACATCATGTCAGAGCTGCGTCGCTCCACATCCATGTAGGTGGCTTTTTGTTGTTCGACATAAAATGGATGCTCCCCTACCTCACGCATAGTTGCAGCACCGAGTTCGAGCGCACTATGGAAGGTTTCGCTTTCAATTACGTTTGCGCCAGCCTGTCTTAATAGATAGGAGTGGCCACGGTCAAATGCGCGAGCCAAAATAGTGAGTTTCGGGTAGGTATGGCGTAGGTAGGCGGTTAATTCAACGGCTTCATCGCGGTTATCGATAGCGATAACGAATGCCTTGGCGTGTTCGATGCCAGCGGTATGCAATAGCTCCGGTTGAGTTGCATCACCAAAGTAGGCTTTAGTATTAATTTGGCGCATCAGTTCAACCTGTTCCGCTTGGTGGTCAACCACCACCGTAGGAATGTTATTGTTGACCAGTAACCGGTTAACTATCTGACCAAAGCGGCCAATACCGGCGATGATAACCGCACCATGATCGTCAATCACATCGGCTTCTTGGTCGTTACTGGTTTGCTGGTACCGAGGTAGAATGACCTTGTCATATAGGATGAATAGGGTTGGGGTTAAGAACATTGACAGCGCCACAACCAAGCTCAATGTTTCAACTAGTGGCGCGGCCAAAACGTGATTCTGGGAGCCAAATGACAGCAACACAAAGCCAAACTCACCGGCTTGAGCGAGACTTAAGGTAAATAACCAACCATTGGCTTTCTTAATGCGAAAGATCTGCGCCAACAGAAACAACACGCCGCCCTTTAACAGCATTAACCCCGCCGTTAACGACACAATGGTAATGAACTGATCTGCCAGCACGGAAAAATTGATGCCGGCACCAACAGTAATAAAGAACAACCCCAATAGCAGCCCTTTGAACGGACCAATATTGGACTCCAGTTCGTGGCGAAATTCACTGTTAGCCAACACTACCCCTGCAAGGAAGGTGCCCAGAGCCGGTGATAGGCCGACTAGGCTCATTAATGCAGCTACGCCGATAACCAACATCAACGCCGTAGCGGTAAAGAGTTCGCGAACCCCAGCAGCGGCAACAAAGCGCATTAGTGGGCGGGTAAGATAGTGTCCAGCTGCGATGACGGCGACGATGCTTGAAGCAATAATGGCGACATAAGCCCAAGGGGCAAGCCCTGCAACAAGGCTTAGCTCGTCATGATGTTCGGCACTTTGCGCTAACGCTTCGCCGGCGGCGACCAATTCTGGAATAGCCAGTAAAGGGATAAAAGCCAGCATTGGAATAACCGCAATATCCTGCAACAGCAGCACCGAGAAGGCGCTTTTGCCACCGTCGGTTCGCGCTAACCCTTTTTCACTGAAGGTTTGCAGTACAATTGCGGTTGATGACAGTGAAAACAGCAAGCCGATGGTTAAGGCTACTTCCCAGCGTTGGCCTAATTTCATTGCTATAAAGGTAACCGCAGCGGTGGTTAGGCCAACCTGCAAGCCACCTAGCCCGATAAGCTTATGGCGCATGCCCCATAGCATCTTCGGTTCTAATTCGAGGCCGACGAGGAACAGCATCATCACGACGCCAAACTCGGCAAAGTGTTGAATTGCTATAGTTTCATCGCCAACTAAGCCGATTACTGGTCCAATGATCACGCCAGCAATCAGGTAGCCAAGTACCGAGCCAAGTCCTAACCTGCGAGCAACGGGCACGGCAATAACGGCGGCAATTAAATAGATAAAGGCTTGTAATAGGTAACCGGTCATTTGGCTGGCTCCTTGATGAACAATTGCAGATGTTGTTGGCAGTTTTCTAAGTGCCGCTCCAAACTACCATCTTCAGCAGCAGTCCGAGCACCAAATAGGGTCAGAGGTTGTTGATAGATCATCCCTGTTAGGCTGGCGGTTTGCTCTAATGGCCGCAGCAACTCTTCGATAGAGAAATGATTGATGCCTTTGTCGCAATAAGCGTCCTTCTTGCCGCCTGCGGAAATCACACAACCAAAACGCTTGCCGTGTAAGGCAGTACCCTCACTGCCGTAGGCAAAGCCGTACTCGAAAACAAGATCCATCCACTCTTTAAGCAACGATGGCACCGAGTACCAGTACAGTGGGAACTGGAACAGTATAGTGTCGTGCTGTTGCAGCCGTTGTTGTTCAGCTTCGATGTCGATGTTGAAACGTGGATAGTGGGCATACAGATCGATGGCTGTTACCCCGGGAATTTTTTGCGCTTGTTGGAACAAGGGTAAGTTGATTTCCGAGTGGCGTAAATTGGGGTGCGCCATTAAGAGCAATACATTGTTCGGTGTGGTCATTAGATTAATCCGCTGATTATTGGGCGACATATCTGATGACGAGAATAGTGCAAATATGGTCACGTAATCTACGTTACTGGCGCTAATTGATTTCGGCTCTGGTTTCCATTTGTGTGGCGTCGGCGTGCCACAACACCGATAGCTATGTGGTGATTTGTCTTAAGTCTACGGCGAAAATGGCTATCGTGGCGGCACGGCGCCCCAATTGACAACATAAATTCTGCTTAAATATGCGTTGGTGCTGCCTTGTTGCCAACTAAGTTTATCCTTAATTATTTGTTAGTAATTATATTGGTACCCCTTTAGACAATATGACCCACCCAATTGCGGCGCTGAATGTCATTCGTGCCAATTATTATTTCAATGGCGTAATCCCGCCTTATAAAAGGTTAAACCGTTTGGATTATTGTCGTCATTACAATGAGTGTTAATAGGCTGGTGTTATTTTGTTGCGGCAGGGGCGATTTTAATTGAGACAAATTGTCCAAAGAAAAAAACAATAAGGGTCAAAGTGGCAAGTGCCAACTTAAGTGTAGTTAAATTAATCTTAAATTGGTTGTTTTTTGCTGCTTAAAATTTGGTCGGGCGAGAAGTAACTTTCGCCTAAAACAAACATGGATAGTGAATGTGTAAATGGCTTTGTTTGCTTTAAGTTGTTGTTTTAAATTGCCTATATTTGTAGTTGGTAAGGTTTTTGCGATCTTGGGTGCTCGCAAATTTTGTTGTGATTAGCGATTAATCCTTTCAAGTGATTTTGTGTTGATGTGATCAGAATCACTCGTTGCGCAACAAAATATTGATCTCAATCAAGATGTTAACGACAACATTGATACGATTGTTTTAATGCCAATAAAAAGACTCTATAAACGTTAGTTAAGCTACTTTGGAAGCTTTGAATTTGGTTTTGAAATTTATTCATCTCATGCCTTAGTACTGCTTCTGATTATATTTGGCAGAGAAATAATTTCGAATTCAAATCGCCATCCTAATCAGTAAATATTATCCGCCTTTGTCTATTTGCTCGGTAACTATTGTGTTGCTCGGCTGATTGCAAACGGCTTAGAACGACACCAAAAGTGAACAACGAGGTACACATGCAACGAGTAATTTTGGCCCTATCAGCCAGCTTGCTTCCATTGACGGCATCAGCCCACGAAGGCCACGGCGCATTCGGCTTATTCCACCACGCCAGTGATCTTATGCCAATTGTGGCAGTTGCAGCAGTCGCATGGATAGGTTGGCGCTTTATCAAGCGTTAACTGGTCGCGCAAAAATTCTAACGGAGGAATGGATTTTGGCTAAATATGATGCCCTGATGGCGACATGCCGCACTCGAATAGATGAGTTGAAGGCACAAGCTCCCCTAAAAGAAAAATCATTAGACACTCGCATGGAGCAGGATGGCGTTAGCCGCCGTGACTTCATGAAATGGAGTGCCACCACTGCAGCTGCTTTGGGTCTTCCACTGCAGTTTGCCCCAATGGTTGCTGAAGCAGCAGAGATCGCCGATCGCGTACCGCTGATCTGGTTGCACCTCGCTGAATGTACCGGCTGCTCTGAGTCACTGATCCGTGCCGATACCCCAAGCATCGACGCCTTGATCTTTGATCATGTGTCACTGGAGTACCACGAAACTCTAATGGCAGCAGCAGGCTGGCAGGCAGAAGAAAACCTCGAGCACGCGATGACTGCCTATAAAGGCCAGTACATCTTAGCGGTCGAAGGCGCCGTGCCGACAGCAAATGATGGCCAATTCCTAACAGTTGGCTGTAAAGGCCATACCGGTTTACACATCATCGAAGAAGCGGCTGCTGGCGCGGCGGCGATTGTATCGGTTGGAACCTGCGCGGCATTTGGTGGTGTTCAGGCGGCTGCGCCTAACCCAACCGAAGCTAAAGGGGTTGAGGAAGTCATTCACCAGCCAGTGGTTAACTTAGGTGGCTGTCCACCAAGCGAAAAGAACATCGTTGGCACGGTGATGTACTTCATCATGTTTGGCCGCTTACCTGCGCTGGACATGTTCGGTCGTCCAAAGTGGGCTTATGGCGCACGAGTGCATGACAACTGTGAACGTCGCGGCCGGTTTGATGCCGGTGAGTTTGTGGAAACCTTCGGTGACCAAGGAGCGAAAGACGGTTACTGCTTGTACAAGGTTGGCTGTAAAGGCCCATACACCTATAACAACTGTCCTACTGAACGCTTTAATCACCACGTTTCTTGGCCGGTATTGGCTGGTCACGGTTGTATCGGCTGTTCTGAGCCGAACTTCTGGGATTCGATGGCTGACTTTGAAAAGCCGCTGGGGCGTCGCGAGCTGCATAGCCTCGACATGACTGCCGACAAGATCGGTGGAGCAATCCTAGGGTTGTCAGCGTTAGGTCTTGGCGCCCATGCCGTCGCCAGTGTTGTTGTTACCAAAAAGGAAGAGGCTAGCAAATGAGCAAGCGCGTTGTAGTTGACCCAATCACTCGTATCGAAGGCCACCTGCGGGTGGAAGTCGAAGTAGACGAAAACAATGTGATTACCGATGCGTGGACCGCCTCCACTTTATGGCGCGGCATCGAAACCATCATGAAAGGCCGTACCCCAATGGATGCGGGCCTATTGGTACAGCGTATCTGTGGCGTATGTACCTTCTCTCATTACCGGGCGGGTATCGAAGCGGTAGAAGATGCATTGGATGTAAAAATCCCCAAGAACGCTGAACTATTGCGTACCTTGATGCAGCAAGCGCTGTACATGCACGACCACGTAGTTCACTTCTACCATCTGCATGCACTGGACTGGGTAGACGTAGTCTCTGCACTCAGCGCCGATCCAGCCAAGGCAGCTCAAGTTGCAATGAAGTACACCGACAAGCCAATCGCGGCTGGTGAAGGTGACTTACGCGCAACTCAGGAGCGTGTTGCTAAGTTGGTATCGACTGGTAAGTTAGGTCCTTTTGCTAACGCATACTGGGGCAACCAGACCTACAAGTTGTCGCCAGAGCAGAATTTGATTGCCGTATCTCATTATCTGAAGGCACTCGAAGTGCAGCGTGTCGCTGCTGAAATGATGGCGATCTTTGGCGGCAAAATGCCACACCCACAATCACTGGTTGTTGGTGGTGTTACCTCCGTTCGAGACATGCTCTCACCAGCTCGTCTGCAAGAGTTTAAGCACAAACACGGCATCGTAACCGACTTCATTAACCGCGCTTATGTGCCTGATGTTGTTATGGCGGCAGAAGCATTTAAGAGCGAAGGCTCTGTCCTTGGTGGTGTTGGTGTTAAGAACTTCTTAGCTACTCAAGATTTCGCGCTCGGTAACGGTAAGTACCTGTTTGAAGGCGGCGTGATCATGAATGGTGACTTGGCCAACATTCAGCCAATCGATCCAAATGCTATCAAAGAAGACGTTACCCACTCGTGGTATGACGCTAACGATGCACAACACCCGTACGACGGTACCACTGATCCTAACTACACCGGTATGATCAAACGTGACACCGTTTACGGTGAGCTGCCAACGTTAGATGAGAAGGGCAAATACTCATGGGTTAAATCGCCACGTTACAACGGCGAACCAGTAGAAGTAGGGCCATTGGCTTGTTTATTGGTGAACTACGGTAAAGGCAACAAAGCGGTTGTTGATGCAGTTAATGGCTTGTTAGAGCTGACTGGTCTGCCAATCGAAGCGTTGTTCACCACTTTGGGTCGAACCGCTGGTCGTTTGCTGCAAACCAAGTTGGTTGCTGACTCTGTTGATGAAACCCTCAATGCGCTGATCACCAACCTGTTAGCTGACGAAGCAACCTACGTTGAGCCAGTCATGGACCCAAGTAAAGAGTACAAGGGTCACTCTATGATTGAGGCACCACGTGGCATGTTGAGCCACTGGGTACGCATCAAAAATGGCGTGGTTGAAAACTATCAAGCCGTGGTGCCAACCACATGGAACTCAGGTCCAATGGACGCCGCTGGTAAGAAGGGCCCATACGAGCTGAGCTTGATCGGAATGAAGCTGGAAGATCCAACCAAGCCGCTGGAAGTGATCCGCGTGATCCACTCCTTCGACCCTTGTATGGCTTGTGCCGTACACGTAATGGATTTCAAAGGCACCGATCTGGGTGAGTACACCATTAAAGCTGGTGCTTAAGGAGGTCCATTATGATTCCTGAAACCGACCATCTACCGCATTCGCGCGACTATGTATTTAGTCCTGCAATTCGGATATTTCACTGGCTACGGGCATTAGCGATCGTTGTGCTAGTAGCCACCGGTTTCTACATTGCTTGGCCGTTTCTGACCCCTTACGGTGGTTCCGATAACTTGCAGCAAGGTTGGTTCCGCATGGCGCACCTGATCTTCGGATTTGTGTTGTGTGCCATTACGGTTATCCGCGCTTACCTGTACTTCTTTTCGAAGAGCGATATTGAACGTCGCTCTTGGGGGGACGTAATAAGCGTAGACAGCTGGGTGAAGCAGTTATTGTCCTACGTATGGGTGGGTAAGTTACATAAGAAGGGGATCTACGGTCCGCTGCAATACATGACTTACCTAGCAACCACCTTAGTGATTGTAGTGATGTGCGTAACAGGCATCGCACTGCACTCCCATGTCTACCACGACGGGGTTGGTGCATTCTTCATGCCATTCTCTGAGTGGGTAGTCGTGATGTTTGGTGGTTTAGCGCCAGTTCGTGAAATCCACCACATTCTGACTTGGGTGTTTGTTGTCTTTATCGTAATCCATGTGTACATGGCGGTATGGTCAGGTATTCGCTTCCGTCATAACTCGGTTGATTCGATTATTTCTGGTTACGACTACCACCCAATGAAAAACGACAAGGACCATTAAGGACCTGAAATGCCGCAAAAAATCCTGATTCTTGGGATTGGCAACGTACTGTACGCCGATGAGGGCATCGGCGTACATTTTGCCAAGTACTTCCAAGCCAAATATCAGCTGTCCGGCGAAGCCCAAGTGGACTTCGTCGACGGCGGAACCTTAGCCCAAGCTCTTATTCCAACCATTGCCAAATACGACCACGTCATTATCTGTGACACGGTTAACTCTAATACGGGAAAGATTGGCGATGCGTTTTTCTTTGATTTTGACAAGGTACCAAACCACATCGACTTTCAAGGCAGTGCCCATGAAGTTGAGATGCTCCACACCTTAGCAATGATGGACATGGTTGGTGACCGTCCAACCACATACGTACTGGGCGTAATCCCAGAAGTGCTCGAAGCGATGAGCTTTGCTCTTACGCAATCAATTATTGATGCGGTTCCTGCGATGGAAGATACGCTGTGTAAGCACTTGAGTAGTTTAGGAATGACCTGCACTCAACAAGCTGAACCAGATATCCAAGCTATCGCCCACGCCTCCGTCTAACAGCTGAGTGTCACCATGAAGTTACGATTCTCTTTTGCCACCGTTCGTCCGGTCGGCCACTACGCCAAGCTGTGTAACCAATTTCTGCAGCATCCGCATGTTAAAGCCATTTATGCCGACGATAAGGGTTACTTTATCGAAGCGGAAGGCGAGGTTGCGGAACTGGAACCTTTAGCGGATCTGCTCGCTTCGACCTTTCCATTGTCCTGTTGGGTAACTGCAACCAACACCGTTGTAATTGAAGAGTTCACTGGCGAGGCAAGGCCGTTGCCGGTGGCACTCACGCCGGTAGCCTATTGTCGCCATTGCCAAGATAAGCAAGCGGACGATTGCAGTCACTGTGGTACCAAGGCCGATGGTTTTGTTGATGTGCACGGTTTATTGGAAACGTTGTTGGAGTTTGGCCAGGTAAGCTACGACAATCGCAATGGCCGCCGCTCGTTAACGTTACTTAACAACTTGGATAAGCACACGAGTAGCCTGATGTTTTGCGATCCACAAGCGCTAAATAGTGCGCTTTACATCGATAACTCCGGTGTGTTGATGCTCTCAAGCCAAGAAAAGCCGCAACTGCGCTTACAACCGCGGCCAGAGTTTACTGAGCAACATCAATTGGCGCGTCCGCTGTACAACTGCCATTTAGCCGATGATCGGATCTCGTTGGCGTTGGCTGCGATGTTGGCGCAACAGGGGATAGTTGCCGTTGGCTCGGACAGCGACTATCGACCATTACTTATTTCTCAATGGATCGATGGCCCAGCAGCAATGCAGGGCGATCAGGAACTGAAGCCGTTACCAGTGCGAGAACCGGTACAGCATCGAGCCATCGTCGGCGAATTTGAAGCACGCTATGACGATGGCCATGCCTACCTTAGCCGCACTGCATTAAGCCAAGCAGTTGATCCGCAGTTAGCTGCGCATTACGCGCTGGAAGGCTTGCAACAACAGCAACGTTTTAGTGATTCAACCGCGGTGCTGTACCTCAGCCGTCATCATCAGTCAGGTCTGATCTACAAAAATGCCAATGGTGAGCGCGAGTGGCTGATGCGTTTACCTTATGCCGATAACAATCCCGCTGATCTGTTAACTAAGTTGGTCGAAACCAGCGATACCGCTGAGCGGTTGTTGACGCGTTATCAACACCAGCACGGCGATTGGCTGGCCCAGTTAACCGGCACGAATCACCGTCGCGTACGCGGCAACCTATCAGGCATTATGGCGATGGTGGCATGGCTGCTTGAGTTAGACTGCAGTAACGATGCGGAGCTAGCGGCGGAGCAACTACTGGCGACCGCGTTAGGACATGAACAGCTGGTGTCACCGCGCTTGGATTACAAACTTGAAATCGATGAAGAGGGCATTGTGGTTAACTGGCTGCCAGTACTGCAAGCTTGTATGAGCTACCGCTTGGCGTCACCGGATACGCCACAAGGCATCGCGTTTGGGGTTATCGACTCCTTTGCAGATTTCGTCGGCAACTGGATTGAACAGTTTGATAAAGATATCGGTCTCAACACTATTGTGCTGGCTGGTGATGAATTTGATAACCCCATTTTGCTGCAACAGATCCGTTTGCGCTTGGGTCGCAACGTAACGCTGAAGCTGCCACAGCCGCTCGATTTGGCTGGCAATAATCTCGCGTTAGGGGCCCTGTTTGTAAGTGCCAATAAGATCGGCACAGCGCCGTCCTCTGCGCGAATTGCGGAGGAGGCGTAGCCGATGTGTTTTGCTATCCCGTCAAAGATCATTGAGCTCGATAATGAGCAAGATATCGCCACTATCGATACCATGGGCAAGATCCGTCATGTTAGCGTGCATACCATTTTGGAGCCATTGGCGTTGGGGGACTACATCTTGATCAATAACGGTTTTGCGTTAAATAAGATGGAAAAGGAAGCGGCTCTAAGTAGCTTAGAGTTGTACCAAGAGATCGTAACCAAAATGGAACAAGGGGAGATCTAATATGATCCCGGCGTCTAGTCATAATGGCTATGTCATACGGGTTCGTGGTCAGGTTCAAGGGGTGGGGTTTCGCCCCTTTATTTGGCAACTGGCCAACGAACTCGCCCTGTTAGGTGAAGTGCTTAACGACAGCGAGGGGGTATTAATCAAGCTACTTGAACCGGTTGATGCCGTCGCTTTTGTTTCATTAATGGTTGAGCGTCTGCCACCTTTGGCACGAATCGATAGCAGCGAGATTAACCCATACCTGTTCACCGTTGTTCCGACCGAATTTGTCATTACCCAATCCCAAGGGGGGCAGGTCAACACTCGTATTGCCCCCGATACCGCGACCTGCACAGCTTGTATCGCTGAGATCCGCAACCCCGCCGATCGTCGTGTTGGCTACCCATTTACCAACTGCACTCACTGTGGCCCGCGCTTTTCAATTATTAAAGCCGTACCTTATGACCGCCCTTACACCTCAATGGGGGCAT
Source organism: Ferrimonas lipolytica (assembly GCF_012295575.1). Classification (NCBI taxonomy): domain Bacteria; kingdom Pseudomonadati; phylum Pseudomonadota; class Gammaproteobacteria; order Alteromonadales; family Ferrimonadaceae; genus Ferrimonas; species Ferrimonas lipolytica. The sequence continues at coordinate 1,236,786 of NZ_CP051180.1, forward strand.
TTCCGCTGTGCCCTGAATGCCAGCAAGAGTATGACCATCCGGCTGACAGGCGTTTTCATGCCCAGCCCAATGCTTGTGCCACCTGTGGTCCGAAACTGACCCTAGTTAATAACCACGGTGAGGTAGTTGCGAGTGAGCAACTTGCCTTGGCACAAACCATTGCCGCACTCGAAGCTGGCCAAATCGTGGCGATAAAGGGATTGGGTGGCTATCACCTGGCGGTTGATGCCACCAATCAAGCTGCGGTGGAACGATTACGTCGTAATAAGCATCGGCCAACCAAACCATTTGCGCTGATGGCACGGGACCTAACCGTTATTGCAAACTACGCGATGGTAACAGCGCTAGAACAGCAACAACTACAAAGTGGTGCTGCGCCGATTGTGCTGCTAAAACGCAACAACATTGACAATCTAGCGGCGAATGTGGCGCCATCGATGCATCGTGTTGGCATGATGTTGCCATCAAATCCGCTCCAGCATCTTATCTTTAGCGGATTTGAACGACCGCTGGTAATGACCTCTGGCAATGCCTCAGGCAAACCACCGGTAATCGATGATGCCCAAGCGGTGGTAGAGCTAGGCACTATTGCCGATCTGCTGCTGCAACACAATCGAGCCATCGTTAACCGTGTCGACGATTCCATCGTTCGGGTAGATGACAACCAGCCAATAGTGCTGCGCCGAGCGCGCGGATTTGTACCAACGCCAATCGGGCTGCCGGCCGGTTTTGAGCAAGCAGACAATATTTTGGCCTATGGCGCAGATCTAAAAAATACCTTCTGTTACCTCAAACGAGGACAGGCGTTGTTGTCGCCGCACTTAGGTGATCTGTCTGACTTGCAGTTGCGCGACGCGTATCAACACAATCTGTCGCTGTTTGCGAAACTGTTTGATGTAAAGCCGACGCTATATAGCTGCGATCCTCATCCGAGCTATCACAGTTTTGCTATCGCCAAGCAACAGTCGAAAATAACGGCAGTCGGTCATCATCATGCTCATATGGCGGCATGTATGGTCGATAACCAGATAGCACTGGGTAGTAAACCGATGTTGGCCTTAGTTTTGGACGGACTAGGGTGGGGTGGTAACGACACTGAACACCAGCTTTGGGGCGGCGAATTGCTGTATGGCGATTACACTAAGGTGACTCGGCTTGATGGCATTGCGCCGATGGCCTTGCTTGGTGGTGAACTTGCTGCCCAACAGCCTTGGCGTAACTTATTGGTTCAATTAGAAAGTAACGTTAGTAACTGGCAAAGCATTGACCTGCCAGTGCTGCAACGTTTGCAGCAAAAACCGCTGGCGCTATTACGTAAGGGGCTGCAAGCAGGAATAAACAGTCCTAAAGCATCCAGTGCCGGACGCTTGTTCGATGCAGCGGCGGCGTTGTTAACTGACAAGTTTGAATCGATAACTTTTGAAGGCGAAGCCGCGATGTCACTGGAATCACTCGCGTGGCAGGCGGTCGATAATCAACCACATTTGCCGTTAATTGTTGAAACAGATCACATTGAGCTAACACCGATATGGTCAATGTTGCTGACTGAGATCTGTAACGGCGTTCCAGCTAGCCAAGTTGCTCTATTGTTTCACCAGCAGCTTGCACTGTGCTTACTTGGCGCAGTAGCAACTCAGGCTAAACGATTACACGTGAGTACCGTGGTTTTATCTGGCGGTGTGATGCAAAACCAGCTACTGCACAGTTTGTTGGTTGACGGATTACGCCGATTGGAACTGGAGCCATTGTCTCATCATCAGATACCCGCCAACGATGGTGGGTTATCTCTGGGCCAGGCCGCAGTGGCTTGGGCTCAGCATCAACAAGGAGGAATGGCATGACACCATCCGTGACACTACCACGCGCTTTTGTTCAACTACGTGTAGAGCAAGGCCGTATCGCAGAATGCCACCCTCAAATTGAACTGCCGAACGTAGCAGCATTGTTAGATGGGATGGATTTCGAGCAGGTAAACGCTCGATTAAAGTTAATTTACAGCCAATGTGCTGAAGCCCAGCGCTGGGCTGCAGTATCGTTACTTGAGGTGGACGAGCCGGTTGCTCCTTCAACTCAAGCCGCTCGAGCCCAAGCGTTATGGCTCGAATGGGTCAATGAGCATAGCTGGCAAATGTGGCGCAGTGCTCATCACATCCTGCCACACAGCGACGAACGCATGGATCTACTTAATCAGTGGCGCCAAGAGCTTGCGTCACTGCGCAGTGAAATGGACAGCAAGCGGTTCCAACCTTACGCCGTGGTAGAGCCTATCAGCATTCCCGATCTAGCCGATTGGCGTGACCAGTGGTTGAAGCTGGTGTATGAGCCGTTGCTAGAAGAGATTGCTAAACACGATTGGGAAAAGCGCTTCCACACCGAAACCGTCAACATCAAAGAGCTTGAGTCTGGTCCTGCTCACCGCTTGCACATGGGCGAAGTCTCCCTTGGTGACCGCTTTGAAGCGCTATGGGTTGAATGGTGGCACGCTGCGGCTTGGGCTACTCACCCTGATGAGGTAGCGTCGCCACTGCACGAGCCAGGTGTTGTTGCAGCGGCACGGGGTAATCTGTGTCACCGCTGTCAGTGGGTTGATGGACTTGCGGGTTTCTACTCAATCGATATCCCAACCGTTGCCACCCTTGAGAGTGTGAGTCGCTCCTTGATTGGGCAAGAGGTGGTTGATAGTCACGATTGGCGTCGTGGTCTGACTGTATGGCTGCAATCGCACGCCCCCTGTGTCGAAATTGAGGTTGAGTACTTAGAAGGGCTCGACGATGCATGAGATGTCTCTTGCTGAGGGGATAATGCAAATTGTCGAAACCCAAAGCAAAGGCCACGGAAATAAGGTCACCAAGGTTATCTTAAGCCTTGGTGAACTTGCCGGAGTTGAAAAAGAGGCACTGGAGTTTGGCTTTGAGGTGGTGTCGAACGGCACCATCGCACATGGCGCAATTCTGGAATACCACCCAGTGTCCGGTAGTGCCTTTTGTTTCAATTGCTGTGCTCAAGTGCCATTAAGTAAACAGGGAAACCCTTGCCCCCGCTGCGATGGTTACCAATTAACGGTAATCGACGGTACGCAAATGCAAGTGAAATCGATGGAGTTAGAATAGATGTGTACAGTATGCGGTTGCGCAGAAGGCGAAACCCGAGTTGAAGGTGAACATGGCCATCATCACCATGATGAACACCACAGCCACGATCACCATGACCATGGCCACCAACACGGCCATAGTCATCATAACCATGCGCACCAACATCAGAGCCAGCACAGCAATGATGTCGAAAGCCAACCAGTAGCGATTCATCACCACTATCATCACAGTGGCGATGTGCACCACCATATTCATTATCATGTTGCTGCGGGTTCTTCAGAGCAGCCACATGGGCACAGTCATGCGAGCGATCACGCTCATCAGCACCACCATGGCGAAGTAAAGCAACAATTTATTGAAACCTTTGAACCAACTCAAACCAATGACGATCTGCATTACGGCAACGGCCCTGCACACGCACATGCGCCGGGAATGTCGCAACATCGTATGGTCCAGATTGAGCAAGATATTCTAGGCAAAAATAACGATATTGCCGATCACAATCGTGCCCACTTTGTACGTGACAATGTGTTTGTAATGAACCTCGTTTCAAGCCCCGGCTCTGGTAAAACCACCACACTCACTGAAACCTTGAAGTTACTGAAAGACTCAACTGAGATGGCCGTAATTGAGGGCGATCAAGAAACCAGTAACGACGCGGAACGTATTCGTGCAACGGGCGTTAAGGCGATTCAGGTCAACACCGGCAAAGGCTGTCACTTGGATGCAGCGATGATCCATAAGGCATACCATCAGCTAGAGATGCCAGCCGGTGGCGTGCTGTTTATTGAGAACGTTGGCAACTTGGTTTGTCCTGCCGCCTTTGATTTAGGTGAGGCTTGTAAGGTCGCCATTTTGTCGGTTACTGAAGGTGAAGACAAACCACTGAAATACCCGGAGATGTTTGCTGCTTCAGAGCTAATGCTAATAAACAAGATCGATCTACTGCCACACCTCAATTTCGATCTTCCTGCTTGCATCGCCAATGCGCGCAAGGTTAATCCATCAATTGAGGTAATTTGTTTATCTGCAACCAGCGGTGAAGGCATGGATTTGTGGTTAGAGTGGATTGCCAAACGCGCCAAATAAGATCGCTGTATTGCTATCAAGCCGTTGACGTCAGTCAGCGGCTTTTTTTGGGCTGTGTCGTAGTTAGCTGTTGAAGTTTATCTTAAGCCTTCGGCTTCACCGATTTCGGTGCTTTTAGGAGACGACGTCGCGGTAGCGACGGCACATTCTTGTATGCATTAGGGGGAGCTTCGCCCGTTTGGAATCCCCCTTACCTTAGGTCGCAGTCCAAAGCGCTTCGCTGAACTGCTCCAATGCGGCAGAAGATCAACGAAGGCAGTGCTTAACCCTTGGTATCGCAACTCGCCTAGCTGGTGCTTTAACTGTATTAGAAAGAGCAACAACACTTAATTGGTACACAGCCCTTTTTGTACTCAAATTCTAGGGGCAAATAAACCGTAGGGTAACAAACCATATTAGCTTGGCGTTCAATATTGAACTTTCCCCGAACTTTGGTTAGATGTGTCAACGTTTATCGAAACGATAATATTTATATCTGCAACATGACGCGACTGTCGACGCTACTGTCGCAAAACCGTCGTTTGCCATTGAGTTAAACCGCAACATTAACGCTAACTAACTAGAATATTTGAATTTAATTACCATGGTGATTTGATTATCTATGTGACTTGGTTAAAGTGGATCAATGTATCAAAATTGTTAACGACGTTCGTTGGAGGGTTTTGTTGAGCAGTTCAGCAGGGCACCAATGATGGAATGACGATGGATTGAGTAGCGGTGGTCAAGGAGAGACAGATGCGAGCAATACCGCTGTTAGCGTTAATGCTGATAGCTTTGCCGGTAGACTCCGCCCTATATAGGTGGGTAGACAGCAATGGCAAAGTGCATTATTCAGACAAAAAGCCACCGAAGAAACATAAATCCGATCAATTGGAACACCGCGGCAATGGTTTGGTTGTTAAGGATGGCAATCAGCACAAGAAGCGTGCTGATGCAGTAACGACCTTGAGCGTTGAACGGGCAGAGAAACAAAAGCAGTTTAAAGTCGTTAAGACTCGTACCATCTCCCAACCAGAAGATAAACCAACTGCGGCCGAAAAAGCCGCTGCGGAAGCGGCCAAACAACAAGCGTTAGCAGAAGAGAAAGCCAAGGCAGCAGCGGACGCGTTGCTGATAGCAAAAGCGAAAGCGAAAGCCGAAGCGGAGGTATTGGCTACGATTAAAGCGCAAGAGCAAGCCAGACTGCTGGCGGAGCTTAAAGCGCAGGCTAAAGCGGAAGTGTTGGCTGAAGCAAAGGCAAAGGCGGAAGCTAAGGCGTTGGCAAAAGCGCAAGCAAAGGCCAAAGCAGAGGCGGATGCGCTGGCGTTAGCCCAATTGAAAGCTAAGGCTGAGGCGGAAGCTAAGGCAAAAGCAGAAGCCCAATTATTGGCTAAGCAAACGCAAGAGGCACAGCAACAGGCGGAAGCGAAACGAATCGCTCAAGCTGAAGCTAAGGCAGCGGCAGAGCTGGAGGCTGCACGGGCGGAGATGATGGCGCTGTTGGAGCGAGCCAAGGCCGCTGAAGCGGCGGCGCTAGAGGCCGCTCGACTGGCAACGGCGAAGCTTGAGGCGGCACAAGCAGCCAACCGTAAACAAGCGGAATTGGCAATAGTGGAAGCTGAAAAGACGCCGGCGGCGAAAGCCATTGTTGCCAAGGTGAAACCCACGTCTGAGCCAGAAACGGCGGTGACCGCTTTGACCCAGCAAGCGCCACCAACCTTCGCAGCGAAAGCGCAACCCAAACCTAAGTTTAAGAAACAAGAACCGAAGAAAAAACAGGTGGCTGTTGCCAAAGCAAAAGCAGCGAAGGTTAACAAAAAACCGATGATTCCAGATGATGGCCTTAACTGTAAGATCGCCGCTAATAACGCGACTAAGTCATTACAGAAGATGATTTTCATCAATAGCAAAAACTACAAAAAAGGTTACTTGCCGAAATCGAACTATCTAAGTATGAATGAGACCTTACAGCAGATCGGCTATCGGATATCTGAGTCAGAGTGTAAGTACTCTAGCGGTGAGGTTCGTGCATTCTACCAATGTATGAGCAATGACATCGGTTTGCTGTCGGAGTGTGGTAAAAGCCATAATTACGGTGAGTTATAGCCACAGCTATTCGGCCAACAACAAGCCTCAATGATTGCTCATTGGGGCTTTTAGGCTGTGTCGTAGTTAGCTGTTGAAGTTTATCTTAAGTCTTCGGCTTCAACGATTTCGGTGCTTTTAGGGGACGATGTAGTGGTAGCGACGGCACATTCTGGTATGTATTAGGGGGAGCTTCGCCCCCTTTTGGAATCTCCTTTTATCAAAACTCGCGGAGTCTGTGCTTTAACAGCATTGGTTAGAACAACACTTAGTTGGTACACAGCCTTTTTAGGGGGGCTGATCGTGCGCCGCATTGGAGCTGCCCCTTTGAGTGTCGTCGCTACATTGGAGCTATTGGTACTGTCGGTAACCACAATCTTAACAAGCAAATAATTAAGCCACCGAATAATCGATGGCTTAATTGGTTAAAGCGAAAAAAGTGAAACTCAAGCGCTAGTAACCAGCCGCTTGACCATCTTTACGACTTTCGGACGCGCCTCGATAAACCTTGTTAGCTGAGTCCCACTCAATCGCTTGATAACCACCATAGGCGCCTAACGACTCCTGAATCTTGTGACCTTTAAGCATTAAGTCGCGTTTGGTTTGATAAGGAAACCCAGACTCTAAGCTAACGACACCGCCCTTTTTCATCACTTGACCAGTGGGTTGGCTTGAACCGGTATGTAAAATTCGCGGCGCATCACCGGCTTCTTGAACGTTCATACCAAAATCGATCATGTTAATGATGATCTGTGCATGGGCTTGTGGCTGAGTTGCTCCGCCCATTACACCAAAGGATAGCCAAGGTTTACCGTCCTTTGTAGCAAAGGCTGGAATAATGGTATGAAACGGACGCTTGCCAGGGGCATAACTGTTGGCTTCGCCCTCGTTCAGGGAAAACAGTTGGCCGCGGTCTTGTAAAATAAAGCCTCGACCGGTCGGGATCATGCCCGAGCCCATGCCGCGGTAGTTACTTTGGATCAGCGATACCATGTTGCCGGCAGCATCGGCAGTGGTGAGATAGATGGTGTCGCCATGAAGTAGGGCAGGGTTACCGGCATCAACCGACTTGCCAGCCTTATCACCAATCAGCTTGCGCCGTTCAGTGGCGTACTCAGTTGAAATAAGCTGCTTTACTGGCACCTCTGCAAAGTCTGGATCGGCGTAATACTTGGCGCGATCGGCAAAAGCCAGCTTCTTGGCTTCGACAAACGTGTGGACGTACTCCGGGCTGGTTTGACCCATGCTGGCAACGTCATAGCCTTCCATCATCTCTAAAATCTGCAGTGCAGCAATCCCTTGTCCAGACGGCGGTAGCTCCCACACATCGATACCACGATAATTGATGCTTACTGGGGTAACCCAATCGCTTTGGTGTTCGGCGAGATCTTGATAGCTGAGAAAGCCCCCTTGAGACTTCATAAACTCATCAATGCTTCGGGCAATATCACCTTTGTAGAAGGCGTCCCGCCCCTGTGTTGCGATCAGTTTATAAGTAGCAGCAAGATCGGGGTTCTTAAATATTTCCCCGGTTTTTGGGGCAGCGCCGCTGGGCATATAGGTTTCTTTAAAGCCCGGGTAATTGCCAATCTTTGCCACGCTACGATCAATGTAGAAGGCAATAAGATCGGATACGGGGAAGCCATTTTCAGCGTAATCGATTGCAGGCTGCAATAGTTTATCCATTGGCAGTTTGCCGAACTTGTCATGCAGCTCGAACCAACCGTCGACGGCACCAGGTACCGATACTGGCAGCGGACCATAAGGGGGAATATAGCTTAAGCCTAAACGCTCAAAGTCTGCCATGGACAAACTTTTGGGGCTACGCCCTGATGCATTCAGTGCGTGTAACTGCTCGGTTTTAGCATCCCAAACGATGGCAAATAGATCACCACCAATTCCGCAGCCGGTAGGTTCGACTAGCCCCAAGGTTGCGTTGGCTGCAATGGCAGCATCAACGGCACTGCCACCGGCTTTAAGCACATCTAGCGCCACCTGAGTTGCTAACGGCTGGCTAGTAGCAGCCATCCCATGTTGTGCATATACCGGAGAACGGGATGCGAATGTGTCACCGGTAACACGATCGAAGCCGTAGGCTTGGAGCGAAAGCGCGCTGCAGCACAAAGCGATAATTGATTGATTCAGTCTCATGACAGTCCCTGTTCACTAGAGTAATGGTTAATGTATCGAATCCAGCTATCTTGCGATAGCACCTCTACTGCATATTTTGAGGCTGTGTACCAACTAAGTGTTGTTGCCAATGCAGTTAAAGCACCGGCTAGGCGAGCCGCGAGACAAATGGAAAGCACTACCGCCGTTGAGTTTTTGCCGCTTTGGACTGCGACCTAAGGCAAGGGACGATTGCAAAGGGGGCGAAGCTCGCCCCTAATGCGTACAATAATGTGCCGTCGCCACCGCGACATCCTCACCTAAAGCACCGAAATCGGTGCAGTGAAGGCTTAAAATAAACTTCAACAGCTAACTACGACAGAGCCTATTTTAGTTACCAAAATTGTTGTTTTTACTCAATGTTTAGCTACGACTGCAGAGGAGGACGATTCGAACCGTCATCATTCATAGCCATAGCCATAGCCGATAGCCATAAGTCGCAGTGCATTTGGGTACTAAAGCGTGATGCTAGTGCGTGTCAGCGTGTCAGCGTGTCAGCGTGTCAGCGTAACTGAGTAGCCGCCGGTATTGGCCTCAATCCAATATCGTCGGATGATATGGTTGAATGCAGGTCTGACAACAGACTGAACAGCGTTGCTCTAATTCCCGTGCCATCTGCGCCTGTTAAAAAAGGATACGGCAGGAAGTAACCCCTGCCGTATGTTCAGCTATTTACAACAGCAACCGTTTATTTGGGCTCGTTAAGAACTGTTGCTTCTGGCTTGGAAAAGTACTCTTTGGTCAGCTTAAATACTACTGGGCTGAGTAGCAGCAGGGCGACGAGGTTAGGAATAGCCATCATTGCATTTAAGGTGTCCGCTAACAGCCATACAAAATCCAACGATGCTACTGCACCAACTGGCACCGCTAAGGTAAATACAATACGGAACGGTGTTACCGCTTTGTCGCCAATTAGGTATTGCACACAACGTTCACAGTAGAAGCTCCAGCCAAGGATGGTGGTAAAAGCGAATACCGCTAATGAGATGGTGACGATGTAGTTACCTAATGGAATTGCGCTTGCGAATGCACTGGTGGTCAAATCGGAACCACTCTCGCCGGACGTCCACACCCCGGTAAGAATGATGGCAAGCCCAGTGATGGAACAAACGATGATGGTATCGATAAAGGTGCCCAACATAGCAATCAGCCCTTGTCGCACCGGGTCGTTGGTCTTGGCGGATGCGTGAGCGATAGGGGCTGAACCCAAACCAGCTTCATTGGAAAAAACGCCGCGAGCAACACCAAAACGAATAGCTGCCCATACTGCTGCACCAGCAAAACCGCCTTGGGCGGCAACGGGGTTAAATGCACTTTCAACCACAAGTGCGATTGCCGCTGGGATCTCGCTAAAGTTAACTGCGAGCACACCAAGCCCAGCAGTCACGTAGAAAAATGCCATCAGCGGAACTAATTTACCAGCCACCGCGGCAATGCGTTTTACCCCACCAAGCAACACCGCTCCAACCAATATCATCAGCACAATGCCGGTAACCAATGGCTCAACGCCAAAGTTGGTGTTGAGCGCCTGCGCTACCGAGTTTGATTGAGTACCATTGCCTATCCCAAAACCGGCGACCGCGCCAAACAATGCAAAAGCGGTTGCCAGCCATGCCCACTTAGCACTCAAACCATTTTTGATGTAATACATCGGACCACCGGCATACTCGCCGTTGGCTCGAGTTTCACGAAATTTTACCGCGCACACTGCCTCTGCGTATTTAGTTGCCATCCCTACTAGGGCAGTACACCACATCCAAAATAACGCCCCAGGGCCACCCAAAGCGATTGCTGTGGCTACGCCGGCAATGTTACCTGTACCGATTGTCGCTGAAAGTGAGGTCATTAGGGCGTTAAATGCACTGATGTCACCATCGCCTTTGCTATCTCGGCCTTTCCATAATAATGAAAAACCTAATCCCAGTTTGCGCATTGGGATAACACGTAGACCAAGCGTTAAGTAGAGTCCTACCCCGAGGATCAACGCCAGCATCGGCACCCCCCAAACGATGCCGTTTACTGCTCCAACCCATTGCGTCAGCATTTCCATTTTCTGAGCTCCATTATTGTTTTTGTTAACTATAACTTACGATCAGTATCACACTATCGAGTCTGGAGGAAGATTCGAACGGGTAATGGCATTCGTAGTTACTTAGGTTGGCAATTAACCTCGCACCAATGGTTAGCTCATTATCGACAGGTTCAACTTATCTGGTTAAAGCTATTACTGCCGTTGGTGTGGCACTATGGTGCACCTCATCCATGGACATATTGTTGATGCGTTAAATCGTGTTAGCGCTTAATACTTTTACAGGTTTTTTAATGATTTTTGATCTGCTGCTGTTAATTGCTGCCGGTTTTGTTGGCGGTATTTTGAATACGTTAGCCGGTGGCGGCAGTTTTATTACCTTTCCCGCATTGATGATGGTCGGTGTCGCGCCAGTTAGTGCTAATGCCACCAACACCTTTGCTTCGTGCGCAGGCTATCTTAGTGGTGCCTATGGATTTCGAGACGAGCTACGAGGCCAACGGAAGCAGCTATTGGTGATTGTGGCGACCAGCATTGTTGGTGGTGCAATTGGTGCGCTGCTATTGATACAGGCGCCACAGCAGTTGTTTCAACAAGCGATCCCGTGGTTACTGTTGTTTGCTACGCTACTGTTTGTATTTGGCGGCCAGATCAACACCCTAGTAAAGTCGATGGCAACTCAGCATCGGTATGCGTCGCTACTGGGCTCGTTGTTGTTGGCGGCAGTGTTACTCGTGGTATGTATCTATGGCGGATTCTTTAACGCCGGCTTAGGCATTATTGCCTTGAGCTATTTAGCACTAGCTGGTTTCACTAATATCAATACCATGAACGGTATTAAGTTGGTTATCTCATCGACGGTGTCATTGATCGCCATTGTAATGTTTGTTTATAACGACGCCATTGCATGGTCTGAGGGCAGTGCCGTACTGATCGGAACCCTGTTTGGTGGCTATATGTCTGCCCACGTCGCCAAACGGGTGGCGGCAGATAAGATGCGTCGCTTGGTCACCTTAATGAGCGTTGCCATTACTGCGTACTTTTTCGTGGTTACTTATTGTTAAGCTTATGGCGAGCTAATAGGGCACTAATCGAGTGCTAAAATACGGTGTTATTCGGCGCACAGGCTACCAATATTTTTGCGAAGGCTTGGGCGGCAGCACCGAGTTTTTCAGGTTGCGGCACAACTAGCGACACCGGTACCGTCGGGCCGCTGGCATCAACCTGCTTCAACTCAACTAGATTGCCCGCGTCGATTTCAGTAGTGGCTAAATGTTGTGGAATCCAGCAAAAGCCAACGCCTTTGCGCAAGATAGCTATCGCTTCGTAGAAGTTCGAGAAGGTCCAACGCTGTTCGGCTTTTAGCCAGCCCATATCTTGATCGGCCAGCGAGCCGGTATCACGGATGACAATCTGCAACTCTTGGGCGAGGCGATTTTGATCCAGAAGTGGCTCGCGGGTGAGTGGGTGTTGAGGATGGCAAACCAGAATCATCTGTACAGTGCCTAATGCGATCCCGCTAAAGCCCGCTGGCACAATACCGGTAATCGCTAAATCAAAATTGCCGCCGTGAATCGCGTCACTGCTGCCACTAATTACATTATCAACCATCACAATTCGGGTTCCACGGCTTTGTGGATAGAACTGACTCAAGGCTTGATACAACGCTTCGGTCGGATAAAGAATTTCTCGGGATAGTTTTATCTCCGCCTCCCACTCCTGTTCAAGATTGGCAGCGAGGGTTTCAAGGTGCTCAATCTCACTAGTTAGGTTACGAGAGCGGCGCAATAGTACCTGGCCCTGCTTGGTCAGGTGGGCTTTGCGCCCCTTTACCTCTAACAACGGCACGCCAAGTACCTGCTGCAGCTTGGCAACGGCATGATTGAGCGAAGACTGGCTCTTATTTAGTGCCTGCGCTGCTTGGGCGTAGCCACCGTAATCAACAACCGCTTGTAATATCCGCCACTGCTCTAAGGTGCTGCTGGGTCGATACATCGACATTCCATTCGAAAAAATAGGTAATAACTAGCTAGATTATGCGCTTTTTGTTCTATCTGCTGCAATTAGAATGGCTTTAGACAAATTAAGCATCGACGGAGCCATACCATGAAAACCCTATTAGTTATCAATTCAAGCCCTAACCAACAGAGCAGTGTTAGCAGAGAGCTTGCCAATGGCTATAGCCGCGATTGGGCGCGTAACTTCCCAAGTGGTGAGGTGGTTGAGCGTGACCTTGCAGATACCAATCTTGTGACGTTAGATAGCGCTACCATAGCTGCGTTTTATACCCCAGCAGAGCATCGTGATGAGCAGGCAACTCGGCTATTGGCGCTGTCTAATGAGCTGGTTGCCGAATTACAGCGGGCTGATGAAATCGTAATTGCCGCACCGATGCATAACTTTTCAGTGCCTGGTTCGCTCAAGCTGTGGATCGATCTTATCTGTCGCGTAGGGGTGACCTTCCGTTACAGCGATTCTGGTCCAGTAGGTTTATTGGCTGGAAAGACTGCAACGGTGATCACTTCACGAGGCGGACGTTATGGTGTTGGTACTGGCGCACAGGGCATGAATCATCAAGATCCTATGCTGACTACAGTGCTTAATTTTGTTGGTATTACCGATATTCGTCATGTAGCGGCAGAGGGAATGGCCAGCGGTGATGGTGGCAAGGTAAAGGCACAACAGCAGTTATCTGAGTTGTTTGGTTAGTATCGACAACCAACAGTGCTAACAACAAAAGCCACCTAAATTAGGTGGCTTAGTTATGCGTAATGCTAGCAATGGTTACTGATTGCCAAACCACTCTTTAGCCATGCGGATCCGCTCTTCGACGGCAAAGGTTTGGTCGCCAAGGGACTCGACCTTTTGCAATCGTGGCAGCAAGCCTTGGTCATTGGCAATCTGGATCGCCAAGCCTGGGCGAGCATTAAGCTCCAGCAGCAGTGGCCCACGTTCACTGTCGAGTACCATGTCGGTGCCGAGGTAACCAAGGCCGGACATTTCATAACAACCGGAAGCCAAATACAGCAAGCGCTCCCAGTGGGGTACCTTCATCTGCAATAGATCCTTTTGCGTATCAGGGTGCAGGTTCACTGGTAAATCGTGTTGGACTGCGCGGATTGCTTGCCCGGTAGCGATATCGACGCCAACGCCAACGGCACCTTGGTGCAGGTTGGCTTTGCCATCGGATGCCGCAGTTGATAAGCGCAACATCCCCATCACTGGGAAGCCTTTGAAGATGATTAAGCGAATATCAGGAACCCCTTCAAAAGAGTACCCCTCAAATACTGGATCAAACTTAATCAGCGCTTCAATCACCGCTACATCATTTTTACCGCCAAGAGAGAACAGTCCAGCAAGGATATTGGAGCAGTGTCGCTCCATATCGGTGCCACTAACCTCTTCGCCAGAAGGCTTAAAGTAGCGACCATTTTCCACCTTGGTGATAACCAATATGCCCTTACCGCCAGAGCCTTGGGCTGGCTTGATGCAAAAGCCTTGTTGGCCAAGCACGCGCTGATTAACTTGAGCCACTTCGTGTTGCTCTTTGATAACTGAGATAAGCGCTGGTGTAGCGATCTTATCTTTTAGCGCCAGTTGCTTAGTAATTAGCTTGTCATCAACCTGCTTGTACAGTTTGCGAGGGTTATAACGGCCAATGTAATCGATGTTGCGTTGGTTCATTCCCATAATGCCGCGACGGCGTAACGAGAACGGATTGCAAAATGTCATCAATCGTCCTTAGCCAGCGGCGCGAATCGACGCAGCTCTAACAAGCGGTAGCCAGTGTACTGTCCCATCCACAAAATCAGAGCCAAGATAACCAAATGAATACCGAGGAAGTTGTAAGCCCAATGGCGTACCAAGTCGTTGTCCATTGCTAGGTAGGTGATTACTGCAACCAACAATGAGCCACCACCTTGAATAAACACCTCGTGGGCGCCTTCCTCTTCCCACAGAATAGACATGCGCTCAATGGTCCAGGCGAGAATAATCATTGGGAAGAAGGTGATGGTTAAACCTTCGGTTAAGCCGAGATTAAAGGCGATAAGGGTAAAGCCAGCAATGATCCCCAAGACCACAATCACCACTGCCGATATTCGCGATATCAGTAGCAGATTGAGGTTGGATAGATAGGAGCGGATCACCAAGCCACAGGCAACGATTAACAGAAAGCCAACGAGACCAGTTAACAGCTTGGTTTGGATAAAGGCGAGGGCGATCAACACCGGCATAAAGGTACCGGAGGTTTTCAGGCCAATAATAACTCGCAAAAATACGACCACTAATACGCCAATAGGGATCAAGAACAGGCCGCGCAACAGCGATTGCTCTTCCAATGGTAAGTTGTAGATAGAGAGGCCGTTGTCACTCATTAAATCAAGTGCTGTTGCAAGTGCTGGGCGGGTCTCTTCAATCATCGAAAAGCTGAGTTTAGAGTTGTTGCCGCCAGTTACGTCAAGTACCGATTCGCCGTAGCGCTGCCATAACAACAGGTTCTCAGGACGACCTTCTACACCGGTGCGAGGATTAAATAGCACCCAGTGGTCGTTGGTATTTACCTCAACCCAAGGTTCTAGAGATTGACGGCGACGGCCATCTTCTAGGCTTAAGCCCATTACCTTCGCTGCCGGAATACCAGCGGAGTGAAGTAGGCGCACAAACAACTCGGCGTTGTCATAACGGCTGCTTAACAGTGCAACGTTTTGCTGCTTGTTGCTCTGTTTAAAAAGTTGCACAAGCTGGCGGGTGAACGACAGGTTATCAGCACTTTTGGCGTGTGCATCGCTAATCAGTGCCCGAGCTGCTGCCTCTACACTGGCGTCCCACACAACCTCAGGCACTGGTTGTTGTTCGCGTCCTGCTAATTCAACCGGCGAGTCGTTCACCTTAAGACTGGTGGTATAAAACAGCTCTTGGGTGCCAGCGGCATCCCGGCGGGTCCAAAATGCACGACGTTGGCTGCCTTTTTCTACAACCGTAAGGCCATAACCGTTAGAAGCCGGCGACTCAGACATAAGGGTGAAGTTGGGGTCACCAGGCAGCGCTAATGACGCCTCTACCGGGCCTTGACCTTCAAATGAGACTCGAGCTTCGATTGTCCATACTGTGGTTGCGGTTGCAGGCAGCAACGGAATGCCATCAACGGAGTGACGAATACCTGAGTAACCAAGACCAACGATTAACAGAGTTAGGATCAACAAATAAAATGGTTTGCGAGACACCTAATAATCCTTAGTTGTTTTCTTGCACGTATTGTTTGGATACATCAACGATCGCAATATCTTTAAAGAACTTGCGGCCTAGCAATAATGGAAACTCCATCTTACTGCGATCGGTTAAGTTAACTTCGGTTTCGCCGTTAAAGGTACCGATTTTTAGGCGTACCTTAATTACTGGCCGGCGGTCGTTCTCTTCGTAAGCGGCTTTCTTAATCTGAATGAAGTGCTCAACTTTGGCTTCGAATGTGGTTTGTTTTTCGCCATCTTCAGGCAAGTCAAAGCGAACCCACTCTTCGCCATTACGCTCAAACATTACTGTGTTCATCGCGATCATGCTGGTGCCGGCCGCGCCGGTATCAACCCGCGCGTCAAAGGTGCGGTCAAATTGCGGTGCAAGCACGCGTTCCGCATCGCCGAAAATCATTTTGTCGGACTGCTGCGTCACAACCACCGGCTCACACTTAGGGGCAATAACAGGTTCTGGTTTGTGCTCAGGCTGTGGCAAGGCAGCAATCTGCTGTTGTAACTCAGCAATCTTGTCCAGCAACAGCTGTTGCTGCGCGCTTTGCGATTCTTGTTGCATCGAGCTTTGCTCCAACAACGTTTGTTGTAGCGTCGCACCGTGGTTACTCAGAGCTTGGTTTAATGCCGTTGTGGTGACGCTATCAACCGGTGCTTTTGTCGCGGCACACCCACTCAGTACGGCCAGTAGGGTGATAGACAAAAAAGATGTTCGAATCATTTTAGTTCTCGTTATTCGGTTTTTCGGCAATGATGATCGCCCGCTTAGGCGCTGGGTAGCCCTCAACAGTTTTACTTGGATCGGTTGGATCTAAGTAATCCGCTAAAGACTCATTGGTCATCCATTCGGTTCGTCGTTGTTCGTCGGTAGTGGTTATATCTTCATCAACTAAGCGCACGTTAACGAAACCACACTTATTTAGCCACAAAATCAATGCGGCACTGGATGGAAGATACCAAACGTTATTCATTTTGCCGTAACGTTCGCTTGGCACTAACACCTGATTCTCGTCACCGTCGATAACCAAGGTTTCAAGTACCAGTTCACCGCCTGCTTTAAGTTGATCCCATAACTGGAACAAGTGATCGATCGGGCTACGGCGATGGTAGAGCACCCCCATCGAAAATACCGTATCAAACGCATGCAAAGAGGGCAGTTGCTGTATCCCTAAGGGTAGCAGATGGATATCTTGGGTGTTGCCGCTAAGTTTTCTAACCGCTTCAAATTGCGCTAAAAAAAGGTCAGACGGGTCGACACCAACAACGAGTTCGGCACCGTCACCGAGCATTCGCCACATGTGATAGCCGCTGCCGCAGCCGACATCGAGCACGGTCCGGTACTTCATTGGGCTAATATGTTGCTTTAAACGATCCCATTTCCAGTCACTGCGCCATTCGGTATCGATGTGAATGCCGTATAGATGGAACGGACCTTTGCGCCAAGGGTGTAACACCTTCAATAGGTTGTGCAGTTTTTTCTGCTCCCCTTCGCTGAGTTCGTCAGCGTGACCAAACGCTACCTGAGTTTGGATATCGCTAAACTCAGGCTGGCGGACTGGCAGCTTATCCAGCACCTTTTGCCATTTAGGGAATTTGCCGTTGCGGTGATATTTGTTCCACTGTGCCAGTTGCGACGGTGCTGACTCGAGCCAATGATTAAGGCGAGTTCCGGCAATGCGTTTGTAGAAGTTACTAAAGTCCATTATTTCACCGCGATCATTGATGCGAAGCGGTAGCACTGGTACCACACTTCCGATTCTTCGAACCCGGCACGAGCAAAGCGCGCCTGGTGGTCCTCAAGGGTGTCAGGTTTCATTACATTTTCCAGAGCGGTACGTTTTTGGCTTATCTCCAATTCGGAGTAGCCGTTACCTCGTTTGAAGTCGAGGTAGAGATCGTCCAGCAACTGGTGGATCTTAGGCTGGCTGTAATTCAATTTTTCCGAAACCACCAACAAGCCACCGGGCTTCATACCTTGATAGATTTTCGCCACCAAAGCGTCACGATCGGCTGGCGCTAAAAACTGCATGGTGAAATTAAGCACCACCATCGAGGCGTTGCTGATCTCTACTTCGCGGATATCAGCGCAGTGCAATTCGACAGGAACATCACTAACAAATGCATCGAGATGTTCGCTAGCCCGAGTAATCATCGCCTCAGAGTTATCAATGGCGACTATCTTTACCTCATCCTGTTTGATGCCGCGCCGCATGGCAAGGCTAGCGGCACCTAACGAACAGCCAAGATCGTAAACGTTGCTGTTAGCACAGACAAAACGCGATGACAGTAACGATAGGGTATTAAGGATTTCGGCATAGCCCGGTACCGAGCGTGAAATCATATCGGGAAAAACAGCAACCACCTTTTCGTCAAAACGAAAGTCGCTGACTTGATGTGGTTGGGAAAAAATTTGGTCGTGCTTTGAGCTCATGGCGGATTCCTGCGAAATAGGGCGCCGATTTTAGCGTTAGGCCAATACACGGGCAATAGCTCAATCTAACTGCTAGGACCTATTTTGACCATTTGTTGAGCGATACTTTGTAAATTTTAGTTAACTGCCATTGGAATAGAAAAAATCAATGCAATTACTTGTCTTTGCTTTAGTTATTTTATGCTCCAGTCGGGTTGCTGCTGCCCCGCAAACGGTAACGACGTTACCGCAATTAGGCTGGATATTGTGCGGCGCTTTGGCAATGTTAAGCTTAATTTTGGCGCTGCTGTGGCAACACAGTGCACGCCGTTATCAGCGCTTAGCGCAACGGCAAGTGCCAACAGTGGGGTTGGACCCGGCAACTGGTGTGCCCAATCGCAACCTGTTTGACGACCGATTGGCAATGGCGGTTAATCGTCACCAGCGCCAGCAAGCCAAGCTTGCCTTGTTAGTGGTTAGCGTCCATGGCTCTTACTTAAGCTCAGCGGCAAACTCAAACGGTACAACCGATAACAGTAAACTGCTGTGTGCGTTGGTCGCCGTTTGGCGAAAAGCGTTACGCCGTTCCGACACCATTGCCCGCCTTGATCAACAAACCTTCGCCATCGTGCTAGATCGAGTGGAGCAACATGACGGTATTGTCAGTGTGGCCAATTCACTGCTTACTGGCAGCGAATCGATGTTGCATAGCATTCCAGATTACATCCCGCTAAAGGTGCATATTGGTATTGCCACTTACCCCAATCACGGTCTTGATGGCGTTAGCTTACTTAATAAAGCGGTAGCGACTGGCATTAAAGTGCAACAAAGAGGCCCAAGCGGTTACCAGTTAGCGTAGTTAACCGTTAAAAATGGTTGATTTCGCAGCAAAGTAATAACTGAACCGGCTCGATTACTTCTGCTTGCGCCGCTTTTTCTCTATACTGCGCCATTACTAAATTTTGTGTAGTGGAATCACCTTCCTCTACGCCTTCATGCTTTTGATATACAGGAACTGACGATGCGCAGCCATTATTGTGGAAACGTCACAGAGGCCCAAGACGGCCAAGAAGTAACTCTAGTGGGTTGGGTTAACCGCGCTCGCAACATGGGCGGTGTGGTTTTCTTGGATCTTCGCGACCGCGAAGGCATCGTACAGGTGGTTTACGATCCAGATCTGCCAGAGGCCTTTGCTACTGCATCGAGCTTGCGCAGCGAGTTCTGTGTCCAAGTAAAAGGTTTGGTACGCTTACGTCCAGACAGCCAGATCAACAAGAACATGAATACCGGTGCGATTGAAGTGCTGGGCAAAGAGTTGACCATCATCAACCGCTCAGAGCCGTTACCAATCGATTTCAACACCGACGTGTCGGAAGAGCAGCGTTTGAAGTACCGCTACTTGGATCTGCGTCGTCCTGAGATGACCAACAAGCTGAAGTTCCGTGCCAAGGTAACCTCTGAAGTTCGTCGCTTCTTGGATGACTCTGGCTTTATGGATGTGGAAACCCCAATCCTAACTGCTGCTACTCCAGAAGGCGCCCGCGACTACTTGGTACCTAGCCGTACTCACAAGGGCCAGTTCTTTGCATTGCCGCAATCACCACAGCTGTTTAAACAGTTGTTGATGATGTCTGGCATGGATAAGTACTACCAGATCGTTAAGTGTTTCCGCGACGAAGACTTGCGTGCTGATCGCCAGCCTGAATTTACTCAGATCGATATCGAGACTTCGTTCATGTCTGCTGAGCAGGTAATGGCCGAAACCGAAACCATGATCCGCACCTTGTTCAAGAAGATGCTGAACGTGGATCTGCCTAAGTTCCCGCACATGACTTACGCAGAAGCGATGCGTCGCTTTGGTTCTGATAAGCCAGACTTACGTAACCCACTGGAACTGGTTGATGTTGCAGATCTGCTTAAAGAGGTTGAGTTCAAAGTATTCTCAGCTCCTGCCAACGATCCAGAAGGCCGTGTAGCAACGCTGCGCGTACCAGGTGGCGCTAAGCTGTCTCGTAAGCAGATTGACGAATACACCAAGTACGTTGGCATCTACGGTGCTAAGGGCTTGGCGTGGATGAAGATCAACGAAGCGGGTAACGGCATCGAAGGCGTTCAGTCGCCGATTGCTAAGTTCCTGTCTGACGATATCGTTAACGCCATTGTTGAGCGTAACGGCGCTGAGGCCGGCGACATCATCCTGTTTGGTGCCGATAGCGACAAAGTGGTAACCGATGCAATGGGCGCACTGCGTCTCAAAGCAGGTGAAGACTTCGAACTGCTGTCTGGTGAGTGGGCGCCATTGTGGGTTGTTGACTTCCCAATGTTTGAAAAAGCAGACGGTCGTTACTACGCCTTGCACCACCCGTTTACCGCACCAACCAACATGACTCCAGCAGAGCTGGAAGCCAACCCAGATACCGCATTGTCTGATGCCTACGACATGGTATTGAACGGTTGTGAGTTGGGCGGTGGTTCGGTACGTATTCACCAAGCAGATATGCAGGCTGCGGCATTCCGCGTACTGGGTATCTCTGATGAAGAAGCGCAAGAGAAGTTTGGCTTCTTGCTGGACGCACTGAAATACGGTACCCCTCCTCACGCTGGTTTGGCGTTTGGTTTAGACCGTTTGATCATGCTGATGGTTGGCGCCGAGTCTATCCGTGAAGTGATGGCATTCCCGAAAACCACCACCGCGGCGTGTCCTCTTACTAACGCGCCGGGCACAGCCAACGATGAGCAGCTGGTTGAGCTCGCTATCGCGCGCATGCCACAGCAAGAAAAGCAGGACTAACACACCCAAAGCGCTTTGGCGCTGTGTTTGTCTAGTTGACTGCGTTACAGTAAAAACCCGGCCCTAAGCCGGGTTTTTTGATCTTGCAGTTCATACCATAGCGACGGAACAACAATAATAATGGCAATCATCCTCGGCATTGATCCCGGTTCTCGCATTACCGGTTACGGTGTTATTCAAACCAATGGCCGTCACCTGCACTATTTAGGCAGTGGCTGTATTCGGCTGCCAGACGAAGAACTGCCGCAGCGTCTAAAAGTGATTTATGACGGCGTCTGCGAACTCATCAAACAGTTTCAGCCAACTGAATTCGCTATTGAGCGGGTGTTTATGGGGCGCAATGCCGACTCAGCCTTAAAGCTCGGCCAAGCGCGGGGCAGTGCCATTGTTGCTGCAATGAACAACGAGTTACCGGTTGATGAATACTCGCCAACCCAAATTAAGCAGGCGGTGGTTGGTAGCGGCGGCGCCAAGAAAGAGCAGGTGCAACACATGGTTGCTAGCATCCTAAAATTGCCCGGTATTCCGCAAGCGGATGCCGCTGACGCACTGGCCATTGCCATTACCCATGCTCATATGCAACGCGGTTTGGTGGCTATGGCCGGCAAAGCGACTGCACGAGTGGGGCGTCGTTACCGTTAGTGCAGCAGCGACAAAGTGATTCGATAAGATAATCTCTTTAGCGGATGACGACTGCAACGCAATCCGTTACTATCACCACTACTGTAAATATAGACAGTGGTTTATGCCGCTTTTGGTGTAACCGCTTTAGCGCTTGTTAGGAGAATCAGTGTGATTGGACGCTTACGTGGGATCTTGGTTGAAAAGACGGCACCGGAAGTAATCATTGAATGCGGTGGTGTTGGCTATGAGATCCAGATGCCGATGAGCAGCTTCTATAAACTGCCAGATACTGGCGTTGAAACCACAGTGGTAACCCACTTTGTGGTGCGAGAAGATGCCCAGTTACTGTATGGCTTTGCCAGTCGCGAAGAGCGAGCACTGTTCCGTGAGTTGATCAAAACCAACGGCGTTGGCCCTAAGATGGCATTGGCGATTATGTCTGGCATGTCGGCGGAACAGTTTGTTGATGCGGTTCAGGCGGAAAACGTTGTTGGCTTAACCAAAATCCCTGGTGTTGGCAAGAAAACCGCTGAGCGACTAGTGGTAGAGATGCGCGATCGCCTCAAGAACTTCAGTGCGCCGCTGTTAACACCATATGCAGACCGTCTAGCAGGTAATGACGGTACTGATGCCGCGGTTGATAAGCCAATTGATCCGCAAGACGACGCCATTGCCGCGTTAGTGGCATTAGGTTACAAGTCGGCTGCAGCAAGCAAAGTAGTCGCCAAAGTTGCGGCGCCGGGGTTAAGCTCGGAACAGATAATCAAAGACGCGCTTAAAGCGATGTTATAAGCGTTAAGTAACTCCAAGGCACAGACATGATTGAAGCAGATCGCCTAGTGGCGGCACCGGTTGAAAGCCGAGAAGAGGAAGTGATTGATCGCGCTATGCGTCCCAAGATGCTGGTGGATTACACCGGCCAGGCGGAAGCGAAAGGGCAGTTGGATATCTTTATTCAAGCTGCACGCAATCGCGGCGAAGCGCTCGACCACTTGTTGATTTTTGGCCCGCCGGGTTTAGGTAAAACCACCTTAGCCAACATTGTCGCCAATGAGATGGGGGTGAACATTAAGTCCACCTCCGGTCCGGTGCTTGAAAAAGCCGGCGATCTGGCAGCGATGTTAACCAACCTTGAAGAAAACGACGTACTGTTCATCGATGAGATCCATCGCCTCAGCCCCGTTGTTGAAGAGATCCTTTATTCAGCGATGGAAGATTATCAGCTGGATATCATGATTGGTGAAGGCCCAGCGGCGCGCTCAATTAAGCTCGATCTACCGCCGTTCACGTTAATTGGTGCTACCACTCGAGCAGGTTCACTAACATCACCATTGCGTGCTCGTTTTGGTATTCCGCTGCGATTGGAGTTCTATAACGTTGCTGATCTCACCACCATCGTCAACCGCAGTGCCGAGGTATTGAATCTCGAGATTGATCAATCGGGTGCTATTGAAGTTGCACGCCGCAGTCGAGGTACTCCACGTATTGCCAACCGCTTGTTACGCCGGGTGCGCGACTTTGCCGAAGTAAAATACGATGGCCGGGTGACTGCTGAGGTAGCGTCAGGAGCGCTGCAACTGTTAGATGTCGATAAAGAGGGCTTTGATCTGCTCGATCGCAAGTTGCTCACCACCATTATCGAACGCTTTAATGGTGGTCCAGTTGGGTTAGAGAACCTTGCTGCTGCCATTGGTGAAGAGCGTGAAACCATCGAAGATGTGTTGGAGCCGTTCTTAATTCAACAAGGGTTCCTGCAACGAACCCCCCGTGGTCGTATCGTATCCGATCGAACCTATCTGCACTTTGGTTTGTCGAAGCCAGATTAACGCAACAAATTTAGTCGATAGACGGTCTGCTTACGCAGGCCGTTTTTGTTCTTGTGCAGGTGAAGATAGAGATCCTAATGAAAGCAGCAATCTCACTAGTTAAAACCATTGTTAGTTACCTGATTATCGGTTTACTGGCGCTCTGGTTTGGTGGCATGGCTCGGGGCATGATGATGGCACCGGTATCTGGTGCTATCGATACGACCCCACTGCCAACCTTAGCTGGACAACCGCAGCAACTAACAAGCGGTGAGCCACAGCTCATCTATCTGTTTGCGCCATGGTGCACGATTTGTGAGTTGACCAGTCCAGCAGTGGTGAAGTGGCAGCAGCAACAGCGCAATGTCGTCGCCGTTGCGGCATCTTACCAACACCAAGCGGAAGTTGAAGCGTTCGTTGCTACCCATGCCTTAGATCGAACAACGGTTTTTTTAGCTACCGAGCAACTGCAGCAACAACTTGATTTAGTTGCATTTCCAACCTTTATTATCATTGACTCTGATGGCAGCCTGATATCAAAGCGAATAGGTTATAGCCCTGAGTGGCTATTGTCGCTGTATCTCAATTGGTATGGGATTTAGCCACCAATGGCGGCACTCGATCTTGCTGACGACAAGCGCTAGTTCTGAGCCGGCCTCGATTGGATAAGGAGTGCCAATGACCGTGGCTAATGCCCAGCAACAGCAGGATTATAGCTTTACGGCGCTGCCATTAGCGTAAGTTACTTTTGTTCAATAGGCGCTACTGCAATCAAACCTAATGGCTGGCCGGTGTTACTGCTATCACAGCAGGTGCACGTTGTTTGGCATTAGAGACAACCTTTGTGAACCTTGCTGCGACAACGGAAATGTTGTTTGCGCTAATAATGTTTAAACCGCTAGCTAACCCCAGCGATCGTTTGTTGTTAAGCGCGACATAGTGTTACCGCTATGGTGAACTTCTGCTCTATTCCCAACCACGTTAGCTAACTCCCGAGCCCAAATAGCCACAATTTTTTTAAGCAATTATAGGGATTTGCTTCTAGCTTTTGCTGGAGTCGATTTTTTTTGTTGGTTGCATAACGATGAAGGGCCGTGGCTCAGGCAGACTTGATAGGGACATTTGATGGCTATTGATGCGCGTGGCTTCGTGAACAGCCAAGTGGTAACAGACGTTTGTATTGTCGGGACTGGCCCTGCAGGTATCGCTATCGCGCGGGAGTTGATCGGCGCTGATATTAAGGTCACCGTGCTGGAAAGCGGTACGACCGACTTTGATCCGCAGACACAGCAGTTAGCCGCTGGAACCACCTTTGGCGATCCGTTGATTGCCCCTTACGAGGTGGTTAATCGTCAGTTTGGCGGTTTGTCGAACAGTTGGGTATTGAAGATAGAAAAGCACCATATTGGGGTGCGCTACGCCATGTTTGACGAAATCGACTTTGAGCAACGGCAGAGTGTCGCCTTTAGTGGTTGGCCGGTAAAGCGGCAAACGCTAATGCCATTTTTTGCCAGAGCACAAAAAATTTGCAAGATAGGCCCCCTTGATTACCATCCCTCCGCGTGGCTTCACGACCAACAGAGCGAACTGCCATTTGATGTCGACGGACTCGAAACAAGCATGTTTCAATTTGGCCGACGAAAGACCTTCTTTGGCGACTATCGACAAGAACTTGAGAATGCCGACAACATTACTATCTACCACTATGCCAATGCGGTGGAAGTGCGCACCAAAGAGGGCAGTCAAAGCATGGGCAGGGTTCGTGTAGCCTGTCTTAATGGTAATCAGTTTTGGGTAACCGCTAAGGTGGTGGTACTGGCCTGTGGTGCCTTTGAAAACGCTCGCATCTTGCTGATGTCGAATAAGCAACAGCCGCAGGGATTAGGTAATCAACATGATGTTGTTGGGCGCTACTACCATGATCATCCAACCGCGGTTAGCGGCTATTTTACTCCCCGTGACCGCATGGTTTTTGAGCGAGCTGGCGTTTACGATCTACGGCAGGTCAAAGGGGTGCCAGTGCAAGGCTACTTGCACTTCTCCAAACCGGTGTTGCAACGTGAAGGCCTCATCAATATCAATAGCATGTTGTTTCCTTGCCCAAGCGTCCGACAAACGCGGGCGTTGGAATCGTTTAAAAGCGTCGGCGAAAACGGTTGGAGCTTACTAAAGAACTTGAATGCCAATGCCGCCGGGCTAAGAAAGCGCACCATTCCAGCAGGTTTCTTCAAGTCACTACCAAAACTGACCATCAATATGCTGCTTGGAACAGATGCAATCGTTAAAGCGATATATGCATCTCTATTTCAACAACAGCCGTTGTTTCCTCAGTTTGGCCGAGGTGGTGGTTGGTCAGCATTAAGCGGCAATCATAAGCGCTTTGAGCGTTTTCAGGTGCGCCACTGTATTGAGCAAACGCCCCATCCCGATAATCGGGTTCGGCTTAGTGCCGAGCTTGACTCGTTGGGTTGCCCCAAGTTGGAGGTCCACTGGCATTGGCACAAACATGACGCCGACAACTTAACTCGAACGGTAAAATTAATGGCGGAAACCTTGTCCCATGCTGGCCTCGGTAGTTTCGACTATGAGCTCAATAATGAAGGCACAGTGGAGATAGTTAAGCCATCAGGCTCACACCATTTGATGGGAACCACCCGCATGCATGAGGATCCTAAATTCGGCGTGGTTGACGCCAACTGCCAAGTGCATGGTGTTGATAATCTATATATTGCTGGCAGTTCGACCTTTCCAACCGGTGGCTACGCCAACCCGACCTTAACCGTTGTGGCAATGGCATTACGGATCGCCGACCACATTAAGCTTACTCTTCGCCCGCCAAACTAACGGCATGCTGTTGGCTTCCTTAACAGCAACAGCCTTTGGTCAGCAGCGGCTAGCGATTCTCCGGTAGTACAGACCTTAGCCACCTAAGACCGTTCTAGTCGCTCCGGTTACTCATTTGCTAAGCCATTGCTGCAAGCTCTTGCGAGCCACCGGCTAAAGTAACCCTAACAGTGTGGTTACACTGTCTAGTTAGCCCCAGTCGGTGTAAGCTAAGCCCTGATAAATTAAGATTATTTCTAAGAGCCTAAAATACCCATGCAGTCGGTTTTGATCCTATCTGACGTCCAAAACGTCTATTACACTACGCGACAACAGTTCGGCTGTAACTTTGATTACAACCGCTTTTGGCGCAGTGCGACTGCAAATCGAAATGTGGTTAATGCTTTTGCCTACGCCATCGATAGTGGTGATGAAAAGCAGCGTCAATTTCAGAATATTCTGAGGGCGATCGGCTTTGAAGTAAAACTTAAGCCATTTATTCGACGAGCAGATGGCACTGCTAAGGGCGATTGGGACGTCGGCATCACCATCGATGCGATGGAGCATGCGGCTGATGTTGATGTGGTGATTCTACTTTCTGGCGATGGTGACTTTGCCATTTTAGCTAATCATATTCGTGCCAAATATAACGTTGAGGTTGAGGTGTATGGGGTTGAAGCCCTAACCGCCAAGGCGCTTATTGACGCTGCCGATCGCTACGTTCCTATTGCCGGGGAATTGCTGTTGCAACGCTAGTTAAAATTGCGACACCGCTGATACTAAAAAGGAGCCACTGGCTCCTTTTTAGTTTTTTGTAACTGGTGGCGTTAGCCGACTTTGTGTTTTGGAGTGATGTAATTGCTCCACGCGGTTTCGTACATCTGGGTGGATTGCCATTTGAGCTTGTCTATTTGTGCCAATTCAAATTCAGATGGATTACTGCTGCGCCGTTCAATCTGCTGAATCTGCTGGTAGATGTCGTGCTCTGGACCATTTTTAATCGCAGCAATTTCGCTTAAGTGGATCTGTACTTCAGCAATATGACCGCTAGCGGGCAAGCGAACCAATAGGTTCATGTCACGATAGCCATTGGCTTTAGGGGTTGCGAAACGGTTTTTAACCCGTACTACCTCAACCTCACTTTTGAGCTGGCGGTAGGCTCGTACAACGCCATCAACGTCATTGGCTACTAATGAGCTGCGCGCCAGATCAGTCAGTCTGGTTACGTCACCATCGCAATCGGCGTGGAGCTTGGCTAATGCACGTTGTGGGCTTTTTACTTGAGGAATGAGTGCATCGGTGGCCGAAAGGTAGGCACTTTTTTGGGTTAGCATAGCAAGCTCATTTTGAGCATGTTGCGCTTGTTGGTACAGCGGTTCGAAGGTTGTTAGTGCTTGAGTAGGTTGGTAAGCCTGATAACTGGCGATGGATTCAAGCACGTTGCCGGTATGAAAACGGTTCTGTTCAGCCGCGTTGTTTGGCTGGTGCTTTTGTTCAAACTGCGACTGCGTTGCGAAGCCTGCGGCGGGTTGCCCCACCATCATCAACATCGCTAACGCCGTTTTAAAAAACTTTCCCATCTCGACTCCTTTGTCGAACTGTAGAACCTATTTGATGGGGTTAAGCTGCGATAGTTTCAATGAGATGGGTTGAGTTTGTTTCATTCTGTGACTGGAGTCGTACAAAAGCCAATCACCCCTTAAAACATATTCATGGGATGCAAGGCTATGTTCAAGTATCACCGCTGACGTCAAAGCACAGACACTATCTCAATATTATCGGTTAACGCCTTTGGGGGATTGTCGCGGTGAAGCAAGTGCGTGGTTTGCCTGCGGGTATTGCCGATGGAAAAACGGGAGGCGATTGCCTCCCGCTTATTATGGCTGTGAACCAATTAAGTGTTGATCTTCCAATACAGTTAAAGCACCGACTAGGCGATTCGCGATACAAGGCTAACGCACAACCGCCGTTGATCTTCTGCCGCATTGGAGCAGTCCAGCGAAGCGCTTTGGCCTGCGACCTAATGCATATAAGAATGTGCCGTCGCCACCGTGACATTCTCCCCTAAAAGCACCGCAATCGGTGAAGCCGAAGGCTTAAGATAAACGTCAACAGCTAACTACGACACGGCCTTTATTATGCCGATGTCAGCCAAACATGATTTTGGCCACTTGAGCGTATTGCTCCGCAAAGTGGGCGGTTATACCTTCTTTAACATAATCCGGTAACTCGTCGAAATCGCCGCGGTTGGCTTCCGGCAGAATCACCGTTTTGATTTTCTGGCGCTTGGCGGCAATAACCTTCTCGCGGATCCCACCAACCGGCATTACTTGTCCGGTTAAGCTCAACTCACCAGTCATGGCAATACCCGCTAATGGGGCCTTATTTAGGGCTAGGGAGAGCAGGGCAGTAGCCATGGTTACACCGGCACTTGGCCCGTCCTTTGGGGTTGCGCCGTCAGGTACGTGCAGGTGAATAAAGGCTTTGTCATAGAAGCTTGGTTCGGCGCCGTACTTTTCAAGGTTGCAGCTAATGTAGTTGTGGGCAATGCCTGCCGACTCCTTCATTACATCCCCAAGCTGACCAGAGAGCTTAAGGTTACGGCTCTGGTTATGAACAATAGTGGCTTCTACCGGCAGGGTTACCCCACCCATTGAGGTCCAAGCCAAACCGGTAACAATTCCGGTACCAGAGAGAACCTCTTCGTTTTTGAAGCGGGTCATACCCAGCATCGGCTCAATGTCTTTAATGCCAATGCTCAGTTTTTCTGATTCACTCTCCAGCAGCTTAACTACCGACTTACGAACAAGCTTAGCCAACTGCTTCTCCAGTGCGCGTACCCCTGCTTCGCGGGCGTAACCTTCAATCACGATTCGCAGAGCGGGATCGCTGATCTTAAGTTGGGAGCGCTTCAGGCCCGCTTTTTCTAGTTGGCGTGGCCACAGGTGGTGTTTAGCTATCGCTAGCTTCTCTTCGGCAAGGTAACCAGACAAACGAATGACGTCCATACGGTCTAGTAGCGGCCCCGGAATGCTGTCTAAGGTGTTAGCGGTACATACGAATAATGCCTTTGATAGATCCAGTCGGACATCAAGGTAGTGATCGAGAAACTCAACGTTCTGCTCCGGATCGAGGGTTTCTAGCAGAGCCGAGGCCGGATCGCCCTGGAAGCTCTTACCCATCTTATCGATCTCATCGAGCATGATGACCGGATTCATCACTTCAGACTCTTTCAGTGATTGCACCAACTTGCCCGGCATTGCGCCGATGTAAGTACGGCGGTGGCCCTTGATCTCGGCCTCATCACGCATACCACCAACGCTAAAGCGATAGAATGGACGCCCCAAACAAGCAGCAACGGATTTGCCAATTGAGGTTTTACCAACGCCCGGAGGACCAACCAACAGGATGATAGAACCGCCGATTTCGCCTTTATAGGAGCCAACCGCAAGAAACTCAAGGATCCGCTCTTTAACGTCTTGCAAACCGTCATGGTGTTTATCAAGCACTTTACGAGCTTTGGCCACATCGATACTGTCTTTGCTGAACACCCCCCATGGCACATGAGTCAGCCAATCAAGGTAACTGCGAGTAACAGCGTATTCCGGCGAGCCGGTTTCCAGCACCGATAGCTTTTGCATCTCTTCATCGAAGCGCTTTTGGGTTTGCTTCGGCAGAGTTTTACCTTCAATACGTTGGCGGAATTCATCGGCATCGGAGGTTTTATCGTCTTTAGACATTCCCAGCTCGCGCTGAATCACCTTGAGCTGTTCACGGAGGAAAAACTCACGCTCACGCTTATCGAGCGTTTTGTTTACCTCTTTAGAGATCTCAGAGTGAACCTTGGCTGCATCAAGCTCCTTTTTCAGCAGCGCTAATACCTTTTGCATCCGCGGCAGCAGACTGACGGTGTCGAGCACGCTTTGCAGTTCGGCAACAGAGGCGGTGGTAATCGCGGCACCAAAGTCACTGAGCGGCGAAGGCTCGCTTGGGCCAAAACGCTCTAAATACTGCTTTAACTCTTCAGAGTAGAGTGGATTGAGCGGGATCAGCTCTTTCAATGCCTTAATGATGGCAATGGCGTAAGCTTTAATCTCTTTGGTATCTGGGTGTTCTTCAATTGGGTAGCTCAGCTCAGCCAAGTACGGCTGCTCCTTAGTTACCCAGCGGAGTACGTGGGCCCGCTCAACCCCTTCTGCTACGAATTGGAATTGCCCATCTTCAGTCTGATCAAACTGATGTACCCGCACGACACAACCGGTTTGCGCCAGTTTGTCTAAATTGAGTTCACCATTGGCAGCGTCTGGTTGGCTGGTATGAAACAGCACCATCAACTTATGTTCGCTCTCTTCAACCGCTTTTAAGGTTGATTCCCACTCACCGCCTTTGACGGCAACAGGCATGACTTGGGCAGGAAAAAACGGTCGGTTTTGCAACGGCATCACCGGAAGCACGTCGGGTTTGGTTACCGGCACCAGCTCGGTTTTAGCCTCAGCGCTGGCGGCGTTGCCATTAACGTCGAGGCTAATGTTCCAGTTGGCACTGAACTCGTTGATAGGATTGTTGCTCATGAATACTGCCAATGAAGTGAATAATCTGCAGTTTGATATGGGGACACTGCGCTTAAAACCAAGTGTTTGCAGCGATAATTTCGATAAGAAATTGCTGTTACTGGCCAACTGCACAAACCGCTGTGCGTTTTGGGCGATGTCCAGTACGACGGCGTTAGCAGGTTTTATCGATACGTTAAGTAAATCGCTGTCACCGCAAC
The DNA here is from genome assembly GCF_012295575.1 of Ferrimonas lipolytica. Lineage (NCBI taxonomy): Bacteria > Pseudomonadati > Pseudomonadota > Gammaproteobacteria > Alteromonadales > Ferrimonadaceae > Ferrimonas > Ferrimonas lipolytica. Next base: position 1,267,696 of record NZ_CP051180.1, read on the forward strand.
ATCTTGCTATCTTTCTGAGTACGATTGGGTTGAATTGGGTTTATGGACTGTGCGTTTGCTCACGAAAAGCTGGTAAAGCGCTGAGGACATACGGCGAAGGCGGTATCCTGCAGCGGCATTGAATGCATCAAACCGGCTCCGATTTATTTACATTCTTTCTCGCCCGTACGGAGCGGACGGCAAGGTGGTTACCCATATGATCAAACTGATTCTCGACGAAAAAGAGTTGCATGCACCGGCAGGTGTACGCTTGTTGGACTGGGCGCGCGAACAGGGCGCGACTATCCCATCGCTGTGCGGCGATAACCAAACCGACAAGAAAACGCCATGTGACTTGTGCGTGGTTGAGATTAATGGCGAGATCGTACGCAGCTGTGAATACCACGTTACCGACGCGGTAACGGTGGTAAGCCATTCGGAAGCTTTGACTCTGCGTCGTCAACAAGCGCTAACCCGAATCCTGTCTGATCACCATGCAGATTGTGAAGCGCCTTGTAAGACGGCCTGTCCGGCCGCGGTGGACATCCAATCTTATCTGTTCCACATCGCCCAAGGCGATGAAGTAAAAGCCAACGAAATTGTAAAACAGAGCTTGCCAATGCCGATGTCGGTAGGGCGGGTCTGTCCGGCATTCTGCGAAACCGAATGTCGTCGTAACTTGGTTGATGAGCCGCTGGCTATCCGGCAGTTGAAGCGCCACGCTGCCGATATCGACCTCAATGGTGAGCAGCCGCACCTAGCACCAATTAAGGCGAAAAATGGCAAACGCGTTGCCATCATTGGGGCAGGACCTGCGGGTCTATCTGCCGGTTACTTCCTTAGTCACCAAGGCGTTGAAGTTGACCTGTTTGAGTCCATGCCGGAAGCCGGTGGTTGGCTTCGCTACGGGATCCCCGAGTACCGCCTGCCCAAGCAGACCTTAGCCAAAGAAATTGAGTTAATGTGCCGCGCTGGCATGAAGATCCACACCAACAAGGCCATGGGTAAAGATCTGCAATTGGCGGATCTGCAGCAGCAATATGACGGCGTTTGCTTGGCTATTGGTGCACAACAAGCGGTTGATATGCCGTATACCGGTTCGGATCTGGATGGAGTATTGCTAGGGGTAGATTACCTCAAGGCATTCTCAGCCGGTGAGCCGGTTAGTGTTGGTAAAAAGGTTGCCGTAGTCGGTGGTGGTAACACCGCCATCGATTGCGCCCGGACGGCACTGCGCCAAGGTGCTGATGTCACTATTATCTATCGTCGTACCAAAGCGGATATGCCGGCGGAAGATTACGAAATCCACGAAGCGGAAGTGGAAGGGATCGACTTTATGTTTATGTCGGTGCCGGTAGAAAACGTCGCTGATGAAAATGGCCGTATTGCCAAGGTTAAGGTTGAAGCGCTTAAACTGGGTGAGCCAGACGCCTCTGGTCGTCGTCGTCCTGAGTCAACCGGCGAATTCAGTTGGCATGAGTTTGATACCGTTATCCCAGCGGTAAGCCAAAAGCCTGATACGAGTGCACTTGGCGATGCCATTGCGCTGACCCGTTGGAACACCGCCGATGCGCCAGATTCGACCTTCCACACCGGTGGCAACACCTTCGCCATTGGTGATTTTCGCTTAGGTCCAGCTACCGCCGTAGAAGCGATAGGCGAAGGCCGTCGCTGTGCTGAAGTGATGCTTAACTTCTTTAACCAAGGCAAGATCGCCGTAGCAGATCGCGAGTTTAACTCCCGTAAAGCAGAGCGTTTAAAAGACGTTGAAAGCCGTTACTACGGTGATGTTCCCGTTGCTGCACGGCTAAAAATGCCAGAGTTGGCAGTGAATGCCCGTACCAGTACCTTTGGTGAGGTCGAGACCGGTTTCGACCGTGATCTCGCCATTGCTGAAGCCGCCCGCTGTTTGGAGTGTGGCTGCCAGAAAAGCCAAAGCTGCGATCTACGTGATTACGCCACCGAATACCGCATCAATGATGATGATTTAGGCAAGGATCACTACAGCAAGTACGCGGTTGATGAATCGTCGCCGTTCATTCGTTTTGACGCCAACCGCTGTATTGGCTGTGGTCAATGTGTTCAAGCCTGTCGCGATGAAGGCGTGCATAACGTATTGGATCTGGCTGACAATGGCCAACGCTGTAAGGTTAAGATTGGCAATGGCGAACTGCTGTCGGCGTCGGATTGCGTCCAGTGTGGTGCCTGTGTCCAAGCATGTCCGGTGGGTGCCATTACTGAGAAGAACGTCAGCCAACATGGATTGGCCAACAACTACAAACAGGTAAATACGGTTTGTACATACTGTGGTGTTGGCTGTGGTATCACCATGCACGTTGATGAAAACACTAATAAAGTGGTTAAGGTTAGCGGTGTTGAAGGTTCTCCAGTAAACCAAGGTATGCTTTGTGTTAAAGGGCGTTTCGGCTTTGATTTTGTAAACTCGGAACAGCGCTTAACCCAGCCATACATTCGAGTGAATGGCGAGCTACAACCAGCCAGCTGGGACGACGCCATTAGTTTGATAGCCAAACGTTTCACCGAATTGAAAACCGAGTTTGGTAGTGGGGCGTTGGCGGGCTTGTCGTCGGCTAAAACCACCAATGAAGAGAACTACCTGTTCCAGAAGTTTATTCGTACGGTGGTGGGCAACAATAACGTCGACCATTGTGCTCGTTTGTGTCACGCCACAACCGGTACTGGCTTGGAGCCAACCATCGGCAACGGCTCAATGACCAACAACATTGCTAGCATCAAACATTCTGAATTGGTGTTTATCATCGGTTCCGATACGGCCACCTCGCACCCGGTTATCGCCTCGCATATTCGCCAAGCAACGCTAAATGGCAACGCCAAGTTGGTGGTGGCGGATCCACGCAAGGTCGACATGGCGTTTCATAGCGATCTGTATCTGCAGCATCGCCCAGGTACCGATGTCATGCTGCTGAACGCACTGGCACAAGAGATCATCCGTAACGGCTGGCAAGATCAAGCCTTTATCGATGGTCGTACTGAACAATATGACGCCCTTTATGATGAGGTGATGCGCAGTCAATACTCAGTGGAGAACGCGGCGATTGTTTGTGGTGTCGACGTAGCTGGTATCAAGCAGTTGGCTAAGATGATTGGTGCGTCAAAGGCAACTTCGGTGTTCTATGCCATGGGCATTACCCAGCACAGTAACGGCACCAACAACGTTAAAGCCATCTCTAACCTGCAACTGCTCACCGGTAATGTCGGTAAACTTGGCGCTGGTATCAACCCGTTGCGCGGCCAAAGCAATGTTCAAGGGGCAGGGGACATGGGGGCGTTGCCAAACACCTTACCGGGTCACTTCAAACTGCCAAACGAAGCGACAGTTGCGCACTTTAAGGCCCACTGGGGGGTTGAGATTGACAATCAGGTTGGCCTGAAGCTAACCGAAATGATTGACGCCATCTTAACTAAACAGCTGCGCAGCATGTACATCGTTGGTGAAAACCCAGTGCTGTCCGATCCTGATCAAGTGCATGTATTGGAAGCGTTAAACAGCATCGATTTCTTGGTTGTCCAAGATATCTTTATGACCGAAACCGCTCAGTTGGCCGACGTGGTGCTGCCGGCATTCTCTTTTGCCGAGAAAACCGGTCATATCACCAATACCGAACGCCGAGTACAGCGCTTGCGTCCTGCGATTAAGGGGCCTGGCTTAGCTAAACCAGATTGGCAGATCACCCAGTTGGTGGCTAATGCGATGGGAGCTGATTGGAATTATCAGTCGTCGCAACAGATCCTTGAAGAGATCAACAGCGTAGCACCGGTATATGCTGGTATTACGTGGCAGCGTACCGAAACCGAAGCGTTGCAGTGGCCTTGTTATAGCGAGTCCGATATGGGCACACCGATAATGCATGAGGTCGGCTTCTTCCAGATGGACAAAGCCAACTTCGCACCGGTGCCTTATCGCACCTCCGCTGAGCTGCCAGATGAGCAGTACCCGTTGATCCTAACTACAGGCCGTCAGTTAGCGCAGTTCCATACCGGTACCATGACGCGTAAGACTGCTGGTATGGATGAACTGGCGCAGCCGATGGTGATGGTGTCTGTAGCTGATGCCGAGCGGATGGGGATCAGCAATTCGCAAATGTTGAAGCTGACTACACGCCGTGGTGAGTTAGAGGTACCAGCCTTTGTGACTAAGCGGATCCGTCCGGGAGTGGTATTTATGCCGTTCCACTTTGTTGAGGCTGCGGCCAATGTGCTTACCAACGCCGCGCTTGACCCAATCGCTAAGATCCCTGAGTTCAAGGTGTGTGCGGTTAAGGTTGAAGCCGCCTAAATCGGCTTATGCTTGAAACTTCCAACGCCTGCTACCTGCAGGCGTTTTGTTTTGTAAGTGAAAATCGGCATCCCCGCAGGAGAATGGTATGCTAATGCTAATAACCAGTTTACGGAGTATGGGTGTGGTTCGAGCTGTATTTAAAGTGATGGCCTTAGCGGTGAGTCTGGCATTGCCAGCACACGCTGCGATCTATTCATTGCCTCAGGGTGAGAGCCGCTTAATTGGATTTCCGATGGAGCACCGAGTTGAGGAAGGGCAAACGCTGGATCAGATAGCTCAGCTTTATAATATGGGGTTCCTCGCTCTGGCCTCAGCTAACCCCGAAGTTGACCCACTGTTACCTACTCCTGGCACCATTATCAAGCTGCCTTCGCAGATGCTGTTGCCAGACGTTCCTCGTAAAGGCGTTGTGGTTAACTTAGCTGAATTACGATTGTACTACTTTGACAACGCCAACCAACGGGTGCATGTATTCCCTATCGGTATTGGTGTTGTTGGCCGAGAAACCCCAGTGGTGTCGACGCGCATCAGTCAGAAGCGCAAAAATCCAACCTGGACCCCAACCGCAACCACCCGTAAAAAGTGGATTGAGGAAAATGGTGAAGCGCTGCCCCGTGTGGTTCCTGCTGGGCCCGATAACCCACTTGGTCACCGCGCGTTGCGATTAGGCTTTGGTAATGGCGAATACCTAATCCACGGCACTAACCAAGAGTTTGGTATCGGCATGCGGGTAAGTGCTGGTTGTATGCGGTTACGCTACGACGACATTGAAACGCTGTTCGATATGGTTCGAGTTGGTGAGCCGGTACGGATCATTAACGATGCGGTTAAGGTTGCCAATGAGCCTGACGGTTGGTTGATTGAGGTGCACGAACCATTATCAGACTTGGTTGAGCTGGGGCGCGATGAGAAGGAGCTAACCATTCCGCTAAGTGTTGAAAAGCAATTAGCAGTGGCAATGCCAGATCCGGTTCGATTAGCGCAAGCGATTGCCGATAAAAGCGGTGTGCCAAGCCGACTCCGTTAGAAATTGTGGTCGTTATACGTCTTGCCGTTACAAAGCTTGACCGTTACAAACCTTGACGGCGTGGCCGCTAGGATCAAAAAGGGCGATGATTACGTGAAGTAGTCATCGCCCTCTAAATTTGTTGCTAAGGCTTAATTGCGTTAGCAACAGGCTCTAGTTACTTTTTACGGTAGTCAGAAGCCATTGCGTCGATACGGCTGTTTGCACGAGCTGCTTCGTCTTGTGCGTCCATAGCTGCGCTCTTAGTAGCCTTGATATCAGCGGCCAGAGAATCCTGTTGACCACTTAGAGAACCAACTTGAGTAGACAAAGAGTCAACTTTGTTGCTCAGTGCAGAAACTTGAGCTTCCAAATCAGCAGTGTTAGCACAACCAAACAGCATGGTGCTCATGGCCAAGCCGGCCAGCAATTTAACTTTCATGTCATCTCCTTAAAGCGGTGAACAGTTCACCAAAACAAATCCTGTTTCAATTTTAGTGCGACATTAACATCTTTGGGTGGTTATTAATGCGCTCCGCAAAGATTGGCATATCAGCTTGCGCTTTGCGAGAAAAATGTTTGGTTTTGGTAAGTTACGATCAGTTTTCAGTTAGATTTGTAATCAAACCGACCACTTTTAGTCTCATAAACTAGTTACATAAGCGGTTTTACTAAGCAATTAGGGGATGAGAAATATCGAAACTGCAACACAGTGGCAACTTGCTCCGGCCAACACAAAGAGGTGCCAAATAGCATGAAAATAGGGTTGGGTTTTGACCGCGTAGAAAATCGTGCCGATGCTGTAACAGATTCCACCGATCACCAATAACTTGAAAGCACCGCTGGGAAGTACCTCCATCAGTTGCCAAATCACCAATAAGCTCGACCATCCCATCGCCAGATAGGTTGCCAGCGCCAACTTCTTGTAGCGATCGACAAACAGTGCCTTGAACAAAACCCCAGCAATGGCCAGCGCCCAAATAACCCCAAGTAACAAGTACGCGGCGGGATCAGCAAGACCAATAAACATAAATGGAGTATAGCTGCCGGCAATTAATAGATAGATGGCGCAGTGGTCAATGCGCTTGAGCACCGCTTTTGCCTTGGGCGTGGTAATGCTGTGGTAAAGGGTAGAGCTAAGGAACATCAATACCAAGGTAGCACCGTAGATACTGATGGCGGCAATCTCTGCGCCACTTAATACTGGGATCCCCTTGGCCAGCATTAAGGTGAGTCCGACGATGGCGGCAGCCACGCCGAGTCCATGAGTAACGGCATTAGCGATCTCTTCACCAATGCTGTAGTTGGCTGTAGTCATCTGTTTGGTAGTCTCATCTATTTTTTGCTTATGCTAGCGATTTGTTATTGGGCGTACAAGTGTTAGCTGAGATTTTGGTAATCAACTTTGGTTATGCCATAGATCACAACCTCAATGCCTTTTACCGTTGCCTTGCGCCAAAAGCGCAAACCAAGCTTCAGCGCGACCTGTTTCGAAGCGATGTTATCTGGGTGAATAATGCTAATAACTTGCTGTCGATTGGGATCGGCAAAGGCCCATTGCAGCGCGGCTCGGGCGCCTTCGCTAGCAAGCCCCTGCCGTTGGTGGTTGGAACAGATGGTCCAACCCAATTCGAAATCCGGCCAGCCCTCCGGCTCTAAGCAACCAATACGGCCAATAAACTCGCCGCTGTGCTTTAGCTCAACCGCCCAGTGGCCAAACCCCTTTAGCTGCCAGTGGCCAACCAGCATCGCCATATGGCGCCACGAGTCTTCGCGGCAGAGCACATTGCCACCTAGATAACGCATGATCTTTTCGTCGCCACAGAGTCGGGCGTAGGGTTCAAAGTCGTCGTTACGCCACTGCCGCAGAATCAGTCGCTCGGTTTCGAGTTCAATCATGGTTACCTTGGTAAAGACAAGAGCAGATGCTGTTAACGCAACAGCATATGGACAATTTGATGAGCAGATAAAATGGTAATGGTGCCTTTGGGGTAGCCTGCACCAGTATCGAGCCAAACCCGATTGCCGTGGCCACGAAAAATAGGGTGGGGGGTGTGGCCCATAATCAGCGCATCAACGCCAGTAATGGGGTCGGGGTAATTACCGTTATTGATCGCTCTTAGCGTGGCCCGCGACCACAAACAACTGGCAAGTTGTTGCTCGGTTATATTGTTACCAGACTGAACAAAGGCGTCCCAGTGGTTAAATGGGAAGTCAGCGTGAACCACGCCAAAGGTGAGTTGTTGCTGCTCAACGTAGATCTCCATGCCAATAGGCAGGCTGTTAAGTGGCGCCCGGTAGCGGTTTGATAACTGCTGTTGCTCGGCGCTGCTCAGTTGTTCAAACCACTTGCCGCCAGAGCTAAACCACAGCTCTTTGGCTGCTTCAGTGCCGTTTAGTGCCTCGAGCATCATCGCTTCGTGGTTGCCTTTAACTGCATGAAACCAAGGCTTCTCCAAAAACTCTAAACAGCGAGCGCTGTCTTTGCCGCGATCAACCAGATCGCCAACACTATAGAGTTGGTCGCCTTGCTCCGGTTTAAAGCCCACCTTAGCGAGAGATTGAGTCAGTTGGTGATACTCACCATGAATGTCACCAACAAAATAGGCAGTACCGTGACAATGGTGCTTGGTTACATGTTGGCAGCTCATAACTTAAGGCTATACCATTGCAACGGATTACAAAGGGGGATCGTGGTGTCACGCTTTAGAATAGGCACTATAACGGTTCTCCATTACCAATAGTCAGTTACAGTTTAGTTGATCTTTAGCAATACAATTTAGTGACTTAGCAATTAGTTTTGATGCGAAAAGGAGTTTTAATGAAGCGATTTGTGTGTGTGGTGGCACTCCCATTGGCGTTGGCTGTCCCGGCACAAGCGCAGTCTCAGCCAACGGCAAAGAACGTTATCTATATGATAGGTGACGGCATGGGACCAGCGTATTTAAGTGCGTATCGTTATTATCTCGCTGGTAAGCCCGGCAATGCCGTTGCCCCAACGATCTTCGATCAATTGCTGGTTGGCGCGGCCAGCACCTATCCAGACGACGACACCTGGGTAACTGATTCAGCGGCATCCGCTACGGCGCTTGCCTCTGGGGTTAAGTCTTATAATGGTGCCATCGGCTTAGATACCGACAAACAGCCGCTACCAAGCATTCTTGCTAACAGTAAACGCGCTGGTAAAACCATCGGTGTTGTGTCGACATCGCAAATCAACCACGCTACTCCGGCCAGCTTTGTTGCGCACGTAGCCTCACGTAAGTCATATGAGGTGATAGCCAACCAGATGACCAACGCCATGACCGCAGCAACACCAGAGCTTGATTTGATGTTTGGTGGCGGCTTGTCGTACTTCAGCCAACAGCAATTAGAAACCATGAACCGCGCGGGTGTGGCGCTGGCGACCAACTGGCAACAGCTGGATGAAATAGAGAAACTGCCCGCCGCTGCGTTATTGGCGCCGGTGGCACTTCCGTATGCCATCGACAGCGATCGCGACCAACGTTTAGCCACCATGACCTTCACCGCGCTGAGCTTGGCCGAATCTAACCCTAAAGGTTTTAGCTTGTTGATTGAGGGTAGCCTTATCGATTGGTGTGGCCACGGTAACGACATCGCCTGTGCCATGAAAGAGATGGAAGACTTTGCCGCCGCGGTAACCGTGGCTAAAGATTATGTTGATGAACACCCAGATACGCTGCTGGTGGTTACCGCCGACCACTCTACCGGCGGGCTAACCCTTGGCGCCGACGGCGAGTACCAATGGCTGCCATTAGAGGTGAAGCGGGTGCATGCCTCAACCGAGACCATCGCCAACGCCTTGTTGCACACCACGGCAGAGCATTATGCACAGGAGTGGTCTAAATACGTCGACTTTGAGTTAACCAATGCCGAGTTAACCGAACTGGCGCTGCTTGCTAATGAGAACATGTACACCGTTGCCGCCAAGATTGGCCAAATGTTGTCGGTGCGCAGTTTTACCGGCTGGACAACCACCGGCCATACCGCAGTGGACGTGCCAGTAATGGCATACGGTGTTGGCGCCGAGCAGTTTACTGGCTACCAAGACAACACCGACATTCCTAAAAAGATCATCAATATTCTTGCTATTGATTGAATCTATCGATCCTTAAATGGCTTCTTTTTGCCCTAATTGGAAGCCATTTAACCACTGACACTAGTTCAGTTTTTACTGATATAAACACACCGTTTTTTTACGCTGAAATTATGTTTTTTTTTGAGATCAAGCTTGATCTTTCTAAGCAGTGATCTCGCCCAAATAACCCGATGTTAGTCCGTGTTTGTTCATGCGGATTCGGCTCAAACTGGGCTATAGTCCGCTCGAACTTAAAAGCCTTCCCGCTCGCATATCAGCAAACTAAATGTGACGTCAATCTACATTTAATTGATTTGGATCTAAGTTCTTTGTCGCCATTTCTATATTTTAAATCACTAGATGTAGTGCCGAGGGGATCTCGGCTGTTGATATGTAGTGTTTTCACCATGATTGTCAGGAGTAGTCAATGAAACCAGTTGTGATCAAGCGAGATGGAACACGCTTGCCGTTCGATAGTGCCCGAATTACTCAAGCAGTAATGCGCGCCGCTAAGGCGAACCAATGTGAAGATCAGGTTTACGCGGTGCAAGTTGCGTCTGCAGTAACCGAACAACTGGCAGTGCATGAACACGTAGATATTGACCTTATTCAAGACGCGGTAGAATTCCAATTAATGGAAGGCCCGCACAAAGAACTGGCGCGTGCTTACATTGAATACCGTCACGACCGTGATGTGGCTCGTGAGAAGTCGAGTCGCTTGAATCGTGAGATCCAAGGCTTGGTGGAGCAGAGCAACAATGACCTGCTCAACGAGAACGCCAATAAAGACGCCAAGGTAATTCCAACCCAGCGGGATCTGCTGGCGGGCATTGTGGCCAAGCACTACGCCTGTCGTCATATTCTGCCGCGGGAAGTCGTGCAGGCCCATGAACGCGGTGAGATCCACTATCACGATCTCGACTACGCGCCGTTCTTCCCAATGTTCAACTGCATGTTGATCGATCTTAACGGCATGCTAACCGGCGGCTTTAAGATGGGTAACGCTGAGATTGATACCCCAAAATCAATCTCAACCGCGACCGCCGTAACCGCACAGATCATCGCCCAAGTGGCGTCGCACATCTACGGTGGCACCACCATCAACCGTATTGATGAGATTCTTGCGCCGTACGTTAAGGCCAGCTACGACAAGCACTTTGCAACGGCGCAAGAGTGGAGCATTCCTGACCCACAAGGCTTTGCTACCTCACGCACTGAGAAAGAGTGTTACGACGCCTTCCAATCGCTCGAGTACGAAGTAAACACCCTCCATACTGCCAATGGCCAAACTCCATTTGTAACCTTTGGCTTTGGTTTAGGTACCACTTGGGAAGCACGATTGATCCAATCCTCAATCTTGAAAAACCGCATTGCCGGTTTGGGTAAGAACCGTAAAACCGCAGTGTTCCCGAAACTGGTGTTTGCCATTAAAGATGGCTTAAACCTACGCCCGGTTGACCCAAGCTACGACATCAAGCAACTGGCGCTTGAGTGTGCCACCAAGCGAATGTACCCAGATATCCTCAACTACGACAAAGTAGTAGAGGTTACTGGCTCGTTTAAGAACCCAATGGGTTGTCGTTCGTTCTTAGGCGCCCACGAAGAAAATGGCGCCTTGATCCACGACGGTCGCAACAACCTTGGTGTGGTATCGCTTAACTTGCCGCGCATTGCGATTGAGGCCGAAGGGGACAGCGAGCGCTTCTACCAGATCTTAGATCAACGCCTGCTACTGAGCCGCAAGGCACTAATGACCCGCATCGAACGGTTGGAAGGGGTGAAAGCTAAAGTAGCGCCAATCCTGTACCAAGAGGGTGCCTGTGGTGTGCGCTTGAAGCCAGATGACGACATTTCAGTAATCTTTAAAGATGGCCGCTCGTCAATCTCGCTAGGCTACATCGGCCTGCATGAAACCATTAACGCCCTCTACGGCGATAACGAGCATGTGTACGACAGTGAACAGCTGCGTGCCAAGGCGATTGAGGTAGTTAGCTACCTGCGCGCTGCGGTTGACCAGTGGAAGAGCGAAACCGGTTACGGCTTTAGCCTCTACAGCACCCCAAGTGAAAACCTCTGTACCCGTTTTTGTAAGATCGACGCCAAAGCATTTGGTGTGGTTGATGGAGTAACCGACAAAGGTTACTACACCAACAGCTTCCACCTAGATGTGGAAAAGAAGGTTAACCCGTACGACAAGATCGATTTCGAAATGCCGTACCCAGAGATCACCAGCGGTGGCTTCATCTCTTACGGCGAATACCCGAACATGCAGAACAACGTGGAAGCGTTGGAAGATGTGTGGAACTACGCCTACGAACGTGTTCCGTACTACGGCACCAATACACCAATCGACGAATGCTACGATTGTGGCCATACCGGTGAGTTTGAGTGCACCAGTAAGGGTTTTGTTTGCCCTAACTGTGGCAACAGCGACTCAACCCGCGTGTCGGTAACCCGTCGAGTTTGTGGTTACCTTGGCAGCCCAGATGCTCGCCCGTTTAACGAAGGCAAGCAGGAAGAGGTTAAGCGTCGGGTTAAGCACCTGTAATTGGTTTAAACCAGTGCCCACATGTTGGTGTGGGCGCTGTGGTTCGTGTGAGGCTGTATGAATTACCATAATTACTATCCTGTTGATGTTGTTAATGGCCCAGGAACGCGCTGCACCCTGTTTGTTGCCGGTTGCGTCCATCAGTGTCGCGGTTGCTATAACCAATCGACCCTTAACCCAGACTCTGGCCACCATTTCACCCAAGCGCTTGCTGATAAAATCATCAGCGATCTAACCGATCCGCGCATTAAACGCCGTGGTTTATCGTTATCCGGTGGCGACCCTCTGCACCCAAGCAACGTCGACGAGATCTTAGCGTTGGTTCAGCGGGTACGCGCCGAAGCACCGGGCAAAGATATTTGGCTATGGAGTGGCTACACCTTAGCGGAGCTTAACCCAACCCAGCGGCAGGTAATTGAGCTGGTAGACGTTATGGTGGACGGTAAGTTTGACCAAGAGTTGAAGGATCTGTCGCTGAAGTGGCGCGGTAGCAGCAATCAAGTTGTGCACCAATTGCGTAAGAGTGCGTAATACCGGCTAGAACAGCGGTATATTTTCGTAGGGCTGTGTCGCCACTGTGCTGCTGAGGTTGGGGTTATGCGAGCGGCGCTAAAATTACTGCGCTTTAATTGAGTTATGGCGCGGTGGCGACGGCACATTCTTGTATGCATTAGGGGGGAGCTCCGTCCCTTTGCAATCGCCCTTTGCCTTAGGTCGCCGTCCAAAACGCTGCGCTGGACAGCTGCAATGCGGCGGAAGATCAAAAGCGGCAGTGCTTTAACGCTATTAGCACCAATAACAGCAACTAAGTGCTGAGCCATGGTAAGGGGCGTTAGCAAAAAACGGCTAGGCATGGTTTCAACAGCGGCGGGCATTCTATCACGCATAAAAAGTACTAGGGTGATAGTCAAACTGCGAAAATGAATTTGATATTAATCGGTAAAGTTAGCTAGCCGTGGCTTTATAACATTGGCAAACAATGCCTCAAGCATGGTGGCTAACTAAGCCTCAGGCATTATAAGAACGCTGTTAGGTAAATAGGAGTATCAGTGTTAACTTTTATAACAATTTTCACAATAATTACAGGGACAGCATCCCTATTGGGCTTTATCTATATATTTTGGGGGTTGAATGAGCAATATAAAACAACCTGTAAATACATATTTTCCTTAGCATTTATTTGGTCTGCTTACATTCTGTTTTTTCCAAGTTCGATAGTAGAAAATGTAGCTGGAAATATTTCTTTTTATCAATCACCTACAATTGAAAATCCAAGTAAAAATCTAATCATCCAAAGAGGTGAGTTTTCAGTATCTGAAAACGAACCGGTAGCTATTGAGTTTCCATTTCCATTTAAGGAGGCCCCGAAGGTTGAAATTATTAACACTAATGCACATAAAGAAAACTTTATACCTAATATAAAAAAAATAACTGCACACCAAGTTGTTTTTCAAAGTAGTTCGTATGGTGGTTTCGCGTTGTATCGGACATATAAGTGGGTCGCACGCGGAATTCCATTAGAATCTGCTAATAAGTAAATTTACCTAACAAGAGCATAAAGAGTGACGTCCAACGCTTGGCTGACGCTCATTCTTCGCTAATTATAGCCAAGCATTGTCCGCACCTTATGCGGGCGTTAGGCCCTTCTCATAATTCGGAGTGCAAATGGGAATCACTAAAAAGGAAATTACTGTAAATCATATCAAAGCTAAAACTGATGGAATTACTTTATTACCAATAAACTATAGGGAGGAAGAAGACTATAAGTATCAGTCCACTTCATTATCATTTTTCAAATATGCGAAAGATAAAACAGAAATAACCTTTTATACTGATCCAGAAATTTTATATGAGCAAAGGTCTGTAGAATGGTTTGGCCCAGTGATTTTAATTACTTCATCACTCATTTCACAGAACCCAGAAATAGTTTCTATAACCTGTGGTGTAATTTCAAACTACCTAACTGACTTTTTTAAAGGGCAGAAAAATCCAGAGGTATCTTTGAAAGTTGTCTATAGAGAGACTGAAAAAGAAAAAATAACAGAAATTGAATACCAAGGTAGTGGTGAAGATCTTTCCAAGCTTCAAGAAGCTATTTTGGAAGTTGCTAAAAAATGACCAGCGATAAAATTAGTTTTGAAGAGATCAAAGAGATTTATGATAACTTCATAGATTCATGTGCTAAATTCTGTTTTTTTACTCGTTCCATAGAGAAACAGAAAGAAAAATCAAATGAATGCGTACAGTATATAAACTTGATAAAGTCATATAAATTTCAAGTGATTGAAAGAAACGCTGAATATCAAGCAAATCATTTCTTTCACATGCAGTGCATGATGAATGCAATGAAATCCACATTGGATATGTGGGTAAAGATCAAAGAAGATGAGTTTGAAAAAGCATGGTGTTTACTAATTGATGCCCAAGAGTACGTTGAAGTTGCCCTAAAGGTCGCTGACTACGAAGGCATTCGGAATTTTGAGTCCAAGCTAGCCTCTATAGAACATTCAATCTTTCCAGATTGGACTTTATATAATAGTCCAGGTCATACAGAAACTATTGGCAAATGTTCTATATGCCATAAAAATTTTGCATTATGCGATCACATAGAAAACCAAATTTATTTGGGTAAGCTATGTCAAAGAGTTGATATAAAAATAATTGAAGCAAACCATGTCGCATTGGTAAAGAACCCAAAAGATAGAAGGTGTATTATCACTAAGATTACTGATGATGAGGGTAAAACCTTCGATTATTTCACATGGAATGAATCTGACAAACAATTATCAGGTAATCCAAAACCTGATGAAATGATGATTAGTTCAATAATAATGTCATTCAGAACATTAGATTTTAGCTAAGCCTGTGCGCTAGCCTAACAAGTAAATCTAGGTGACGCCTACGGCGCACCTGATTTAGGCGTTATACGAATCTGGTAGATTTGCGTTCAATTCAAAAATTAAGTTTAAATGGAGTTTTAGTGCTTAACGAAATCGACACATCAATTCAAGATTGGGCTCTAAATTTCATTAGTTCCTCTAATAATAAGGATCAATTAATCTTATCAGCATCAATAACGCCTTTAGGCTTGTCTAAATATATATCTAGCTTAGCTAATAATAGTGGTGGGTATATATTGGTTGGGGTATCTTCAAAAGATGGATATGGCTCAGGCTTCGAAAATGTTGATAACAATTTGATTAATAATTCTCTAAAGCTCCTTAAAGGAGTTGATCCTCAGATTAGCCAGTATAAAGAACGCTTACAAAATATTTATTTATTAAAAATAGAAAATAGTGACTCATTAGCATTTGCAGATGACAGTCCATACATTTTGAAAAATGGTAAACCGGCAATAATTTCTGAAAGACAAATTATTGAAAAATTAGGCTTAGGTGTCGATTCCTCTTTAATAAATATGATTTCAGAGCAAATCACAAAGCAATCTGTAAAAGTCGATGAGTTGAGAGAGGAATTAAAAGAAAAAAGCAAATTAAAAAATCAGGTGTCAGGTTTATTAGTTGGTGGTGTTAGTGGCTGGTTTTTAACTACGCTATTAAATATATTTTTTGGTATTAGTGATTGAGCTTAATTCGTATAACAAGTAACTCAAAAGGACACATAACAGTTGGCTTTTACTCCTTCTTCGCCTATTTTAAACAGCTATTTTGCCTCTTGTTGAGGTGTTAATCTTTTCAACCAAATCATAAATTCAATGAAGATAAAACTAGAACAAATATTTGATTTTCTTAAGGCCAATAGAGAGTTTAACCTTCGTTTACAGGAGCAATTCTTTCTTCCGGTATTGAGTGTTAATGGCAGTGTTAACCCTAAGGTTGTTAACCTGTTGTACCATGTAGCGAATACGCAAAGTCAGCCTAAAATCGACCCGTTGGCTGAGTTTTACCGCAGTGTGTACCGCAATCTTGATAAGACTGAGGGTTTTGCCAGCTTTGTTGGGTTAGTAACTGGCAAGGAAAGTCTGTTATTTAATGACCTTTATTGCGGCTTACGGGAGCAAAGAGGCTGGGGTAAAAAGACGGCGGCGCTATTTACCAAAGTGGTCTACCAAGCTCATAACAGGTTGAGTGCAAACTGTGCATTTTGGGCTGATACTCCTAGCCAAATATCGGCGCAAGATGAGATATGGTTACCCGTTGATGCGGTGATTATTCATATATTTGAGCAGCTGGGCATGCATAAACCCAACTTCGATAAGATTAATAAACTGTTAAAGCAGCACTATGTTGGTAACGAGCTTGAGGTGTGGGATGACTTGTGGTTTTGGGGTTTTATCACGCAAAAGGGCACGGGCAACACTCGGCAAATGCAATGGAACGAAAATAAGTATTGGTCGTTAACTCACACTGATAAAAATCCAATGGTTATTAGCACCATTAAACAAAAATCGTCTGAGTTCATCGGTTTAATTGAACAGAAGATATAACATCGCCTTTTAAAGTGGTTGTTAACGCCACTACTTTTAGTTTTGGGTGAGTTTACTTGCTACACAACAGACATCAAAGACTCGATAGCAAACACAGAATAATGATTACCTTTGTATCGTCACCAGGCGAGATATACCGAATGTATTTACGAATTTGGTGATCGTTGTCTCATCTCGTTCAGCTGCAAGAAACTGTGCACTTTCATACAGGGAATTCCAATAGTCGCCTTTCTTACACTTTATCTGAATAGCAAAGCAGTACCTAAAGCTGCAGATAAAAGGGATATATGATGAATTTTAATAAAGTTGCATTAACTATCGCACTAGCACTGAGTGTGGCTGCCTGCGGCAGTGATAACGACGGTGATAGTGTGCAGGCTCCGGTTGTTGAACCACCGGTTCAGGAAAAGCCGGACTATATCGATGTCGCTGTGTCTCCGCAGGCACCAATGGATGGCACCGTCCAGGTCCGCCTAGGTGCCTACCAAGACAACATTACGTCTTGGCTGCATGAGAACCCAGGTATAGGCGATCCGGATAAGGGAAATGGCAAAACCTCAATCAAAAATGCAGCTGATGCAGGTGTCGTCAATCAGAACTGGCCAGAGGGTCATGCTTTTAATGTAGAGATCGCTGATGTCGATCGCGTGTTACGTGAAAACCCAGACGGCCTCGGCGCGGGTAGTTACCGTCCGGATATCTTTATTGAGGGGCGATACTCGGTATTTGACGTGCTGCGCTATCTAGCGGTTACTCGCGATGATTTGGAGTTAACGATAGTTAAAGACCACAACGAGTCAGGGCTAGGTACGCCCCTGTACACCGTTTCGTGGGACCAAAACGGTGATGGCCAATTCGATGCTGATGAAGTTGACAATGAGAACTGGCACTTCAGATTGTTTGCTATGGGTGATGAGTTCACCAGGGCAATTTCTAACAGTCAAGGATTCCACGCTGGTGGTGAGCTGAACTACATGCGAATGGACGAAATGTGGGCCAACCCTAACACCCGCTATAACCTACAACCATTTAGCGAATACATGACCGCTCGACGCCACTGGGTACAGAAAACGCAGGTTGAACGTCAAAAGGAACGAGGCTTTGTGCTTCAGCAATTTGAGGCTGACTCTCCAGTTATTGACCAGAATGCAACAGAGTTGGCGCCTGATGGCCGAACCCAGAAGATAACCGTCAAACTACATGACGTCCCGGTAACGGCGAATAACCATCGCCCTGATATCTTCCAACCTGGTGTTATTACTGGTATGGATATTTTTGTTGCAGCGGGTAAAGAGTCAGAAGCGCAGGGTTACGGCGACTTCTCTTATACCTTTTGGAACGTTCTTCATACTGGCGCAGAGGTAGGAAACTACGCAGTTACCCAATTCTTGGGGATACGAAATAAAGGTTTGCGAGGCTGGCTAACCTATTACGTAGAAGGCGAAGATTACCAAACCGCAGCTGAAACCAACCGCGATGTATTTTTTGAGCCGAGCTGTAATTGGAACGCCAACGGTGAACCTGTTGCTGCCGACAGCAGCGATAAGATCCCTAAAGAGGCATGCTTTGAAGAGTGGAGTGGTACTTTCGGCGGTACCTTGATCCACATTATGTCCGATATTGCCGTGCATAATTATTTGCCAGAGAACGCAGTCGTTCGTTATGGCAACCAATATGCTTCTTGGAATCCAGACATCGAGAGCCGCCAATACGACGCAGATTACACAAGTGTCACAGAGACGCTGCAGTATGACTACTCTGTGGCCAAAGATGGTAGTGATGTAAGAACTTTACGTGCATTCAAAGCCGCTGATGTGACCTCTGGAAGCAACGCTCCGCTATTAAACGAAGCGCATTTTGGTTGGAATATAGCTGACTGTACGCTGTGTCACAACGAAGAAAAACAGCCTCTAGGACACGGTGGTCATAACTGGCCGACCCCATACGCTGATGGTTTTGACAATACTCAACCAGCTTACTGCGCAAGTTGTCACGGTACTAACGGTGCGCCAGTTGGCCATGGTGAATTGGATACCTGTTTCTGGTGTCATGATGGTGACCTCGAAGGCAAACAACACGGTGAAGCCTCACTTAAGCATCAAGTGACTGGTGATGATATTCGTGCAAACGACCTTGATCGCTACGGTAATATACCGAATTATCAGGGTTATCCATCTGATGCCCTAGGTAATTACAAAAAATATGAGTCTGTCACTACCTCGGGTAACAGTAATTACCACCTCGGGCAAACATTCCCAGACCCATTTTCTTGTCTAAGTTGCCATCCCAACGACTAAACGATAGTTATTCAAAGAGCGCTTCGGCGCTCTTTACTTTTGAAGACTGTGGTGAATCACAGAATAAGATGGTGGCTATTGATAGGATTGTATACAAAGAGTTGCTAGTGCTAGATAACGATGAACCTTAAAATTAAAGACGAACGCTTGATGAATGAGCTGTCCAAATTGGCCCAGCAAAGTGGATTTGATGGCTTTTGTTTTTCTATTAGGCCTATTGAATCATTGAATCCGTTACCTGATATTAAGCGGTTGTCTAAGCTCTTTAGAAATTATGCAGCTAGGCAAAAGCACCTAGTTTATTGGGATGATAGAAGTAAGGCGATTAGGGAAGATTATTATAGAACAGTCTCAAAGATTGATGTTGAAAGCCATAATAATTCGTTGGGGTTTAATCTTTGGCTGGGAAAGAGCCATTCCACGAAGAATGCTGAGCGAATAGCCTATTTCAAGGAAAAACATGGCTTAACTTGTGTGGTTAACTTTCGGGTTGAACTTGCAGGTATTGAGGGGTGGCACGGGGTATTTAATCTATTTTCTTCTGAGGAACCAAGTAAAGTCCAGAGCTTATTGAGTAGCAATGAAAGCCATTTGGCGTGGCAATTACAACTCTATAGTAGTCATTTATGTCAGCTTTATATGCCTCAGCTGAATCCGATCGCCAATTTTGAATGCCTGTCAGAAAAGTCTTTTAACATAATTGAGCTGATGGCTGACGATTATAACAATGCTCAGATCGCGAGCACATTGCACCTTAGTGAACGAGGGGTGAGTTACCACATCGACCGTTTGAAGCAGGTTTTTAATGTTAGGTCGCGAACTGCGCTAATCAGCAAGATTTATCGATTTGGATTGCTCTCTCGATAGTGCAGAGCACCTTTACTTTGTAATTACGTACAGCTGAATAGTTCGTCCATTCTTTGTTTGAATTAATATGCCTATACGTTCGCTTGAAAGCGCTGCAGTTTAAGCCCTTTAAAGGGCTGTGTACCAACTAAGTGTTGTTGTTTCCAAGGCTGTTAAAGCACTAGCTAGGCGAGTCGCGATACAAAGGTAAAGCACTATCGCTATTGATCTTCTGCCGCATTGGAGCAGTCCAGCGAAGCGTTTTGGACTGCGATTTAACGCAAGGGGGATTGCAAAGGGGGGCGAAGCTCCCCCCTAATGCATACAAAAATGTGCCGTCGCCACTGCGACATAACCCCTTAAGAGTACTGCAATCGGTACAGCTGAAGGCTTAAGATAAACCTCAACAGC
Organism: Ferrimonas lipolytica; assembly: GCF_012295575.1. Classification (NCBI taxonomy): domain Bacteria; kingdom Pseudomonadati; phylum Pseudomonadota; class Gammaproteobacteria; order Alteromonadales; family Ferrimonadaceae; genus Ferrimonas; species Ferrimonas lipolytica. The sequence continues at coordinate 1,287,650 of NZ_CP051180.1, forward strand.
TAACTACGACACAGCCCTTTAAAGCAGCAGTTGGGCAGTAATTGTACGCCGATTAATCAAAGTCAACATTAGCCAAGAGGAACGTATTGACCTTATCGAGCGAATGATTAATGGTAACACTTGAGTAACAGCTCAGTGCTTGGCTACTACAGGATGTTGCAGTGCAAGCAGGGTTGTATAGCAGTACGTTACATACAACTACAATCGAGATTTAGGGATGAAAGCAGTATTGGTTGCAGGAGCAACAGGGGCAGTAGGGCAACAACTGGTTGAGTTACTGCTGCGCCACCCCGATGAGATAACCGTTCACTTGCTTAGCCGGCGGGCGACCAAGTGGCAACAGCACCCGCAAATCATTGAACATATTCTACCGCTCAACGATATAAATAAACTCAAGGTGGCTAACGGCGTTGATGCGGTGTGCTGCTGCTTGGGTACCACCATTAAAACCGCAGGCAGCAAAGCGGCGTTTACCGCAGTGGACTTAGACGCGGTGCTAACCCTTGGCGCATGGGCAAAGCAGCAGCAGGTGGAGCAGTTTCACGTTGTTAGTAGCCTTGGGGTTAATGCCAAGGCTCGCGGCTTCTACCTGCAAACTAAATATCAGATGGAGCAGGGGCTAATTGCACTGGGGCTGCCGTCGCTCTATATCTATCAGCCATCGTTGCTGCTAGCACCACGGGATGAGTTTCGTTTGGGCGAAACCGTGGCAAGTAAGGTAATGGGGCTATTTTCGTGGTTACCCAAAGCCGACCGCTGGAAGCCAATTCAAGTTGAGCAGGTTGCAACCGCTATCAATGCCAATATCGCTACGGCGCAAGCCGGAGTGCAGTACTGCAACTCCGCTGAGATCCAGCGTATTAGCCGAGCTAAGTGATGCGTAATCAGATCAAAAAGGCGCCTTAACGGCGCCTTTTTAGTGTTTATAGCAATCCTTGGCTGCACACTTCAGTAGCTACCATTGCCGCGCTTAGCGCTGTGATTCAACCTTGACGGTTGGCACTACAGACATACCAACTCGCAGCTGTGTTGCCAGCAGTTGGTTAGCATCGATGCTTATCTTGACTGGCAAACGCTGCACAATCTTGGTGAAGTTACCGGTTGCATTGTGTGGCGCTACTGCGGAGTAGCTGATGGCGCTGGCCGGGCTTAAGCTGTCTACTTTGCCCAGCAGCTGTTGCCCCGGAAACGCATCCACACTAATGGTTACCGGCTGGCCAACTGCCATTTTTGCAAGTTGAGTTTCGCGGAAATTGGCAGCGATGTAGATCTCATCCAGCGGCACTATCATCAGCAATGGGTTACCGGCATTGACGTAGCCACCCACGCGCACCGATTTTTTGCCTATGGTGCCAGTTATTGGCGCAACGATAGTGGTGTAAGACAGCTGCAACTTGGCATTCGCTAAGCTGGCTTGCGCTGCCGCTAACTGGGCTTTTGCCTGTTCGATTTCAGCTTTGATGATATTGCTTTGCTGCTGTTGGGTTGCTAACGCGGCTTCATCTTTGTTTAGATTAGCCTGTTCAATATTGAGGTTGGCTTGTGCTTGTTGCAGCGCTTGCACGGTGCCTGAGCCATCGGTTGCAAGGTTGCGGTAACGAGTTAGGTTGACGTTGGCTAAGGTTAACGCGGCTTTGCTGGCCATTACCGTGGCTTGAGCCTGCTGCACTAACGAATCTTGTTGCAGCAAGTTGGCATTTAAGCTGGTTATCGCCGCTGCTGCACTGGCAACTTGAGCGCTGGCCGCGTCAACCGCAACCACAAACTGTTTGTCGGCAATCGTCGCTAGCACGTCGCCTTGTTGTACCAGTTGGTTATCTTCCACCAAAACGTGTTTAACCGTACCGGCCACCTGTGAGGCAACGACGGTGAAGTCTGCTTGGATGTAGGCGTTGTCAGTGGTTTGCTCAGCCGCAGCGGACTCCGGTTGATTAAGGTACGCCGCGCTAGCGCCGATCACGGCAATAATCGCTGCGGAAACGGTTACTTTGATGCTGGTAGGTAATGCCATAGTGATTTGCTCGAATTAGGTAAAAAGGGAATGCTTATTGTTGGTCTGGTGCTGGCACGTAGGTCATCATTAACCCTAACGGGATTAAAATGAGCGCTAGGATCCCAAGGCCGATATAGGCATCAGCGATCGACAACACCAACGACTGTTGGGCAACGACTTGCGCCAGTGCACCAGGTTCCAGCGTTGCCGCTACGTTATTGGTAATAGACGCGGCGTGGTCGAGCAGCATGTCGCTGTGCAATCCACTGCGCTCGGTTACCAATTGGCCAACTACGGCGCCGCCAATCAAGGTGCCAAAGGCACGCAGAGTATTGATGGTGCCAGAGAAATAGGGGCCTTCATGGGGCGCCAGTACGCTGGTCATTAAGAACAGTATCGACACTACTGCCAGCGGTTGGCCGACAGCTTGCAGCAATTGGGTTACCACGAATTGCTGCAGTGCCCATTGAGCTGTTAGCTGCGCCCCTGAAAAACAGGCCATAGCGATAACAAACAAACCCAAGCCAAGCACCACGCGGGCGTCGACCCACTTGCGGTATAACAGCAACGCCACTACCGAACCCAAGACCAACTGCGGTAACGCGATTAATAGCCCAATTGGGGCGCTTTGTAAGGCGCGGTAATCTTGCAGACTGGCCAAGTGCATTGATGGCAACATCGAGCCAGACATCAGCACAATCAGCAAACTGGTAAGCAGTATCGAGCCTATACCTAAGTTGCGGCGGCCAATCAGTTGCGGCTGCATAAACGGCGTTTTGTGGTGCCATTCGGTTAGCAGATAGCAACCAAGCATTACGACGCCGGCAACCAGAGAAACCACGATAATCGGCGAGTTAAACCAATCGAGGCGGCCGCCCTGATCGAGTGCGACGGTAAGCAGGCCAAGGGCAGCAACACCGCACACCATGCCTAACCAGTTACCCTCTTTAAAGCGTTGGTACTTTACCTCTTCTTTCGGTAAGCCCCAGCTCATTAACGCCGCGGCAACGATGCACATAGGAATGATCTGCCAGTAGATCCAGCGCCAATCAGCTAGGCCGTCGGTCCATTGGCCGGTAAGCCATACCGCAAGGTTAGGGGCGAAGGTGGCGGTCATCGCGTACAGGGCTAAACCATGTAAACGAATGTTTATTGGCAAAAACTTGAGCGCGGCCATCATTAGAATAGGCACTAAGGCACCACCGGCAAGTCCCTGAATAAAACGCAGGCCAATAAGTAAATTGAGTTGCTCGACCAATGGCAAGATTAGTGCAATAACGGCACAAACGCTGACCATCGCCAAATGAAAGCGGCGCACCGACAAGGTGATGGCAAACCACGATGCAAATGGCATGGCTATCAACTCACCGGCAGAGTAGGCGGTAGATAACCACGAGGCACTATCAATACTTGCCCCAAAAACGCCACGTACGTCGGCTAAACCAAGGGAGCCGACGCGGTTGTTTAGCCCCGACATCATTGCGCCAATAAAGATAGCCAGTAAGCCAGCGATGATCTGCGCCGAAAGGCCTGCTGGTTGGGCTGGTGTTGCCGCTGGAGCGGTTGTGCTGGCGCTACTCATTGGTCGAGCCTCGCTGTGGTTACTACTGCGCTGTTGTCCCAACCGCGACCAACTGCTTTAAACAGATTAACCACCGCTAGGGAGCCACTGGTTGCGCTGTCGTTAAGGGTTAACTGGCTTTGCAGTAGTTGGTTCTTGGCGTTCAACACACTGAGTTTGTCCGCTACCCCCTGTTCATAAGCACGGCTAACCGTGGCCAGTGCTTGCTGATTGTAGCTGTGGGCGATGGCTATCTCTTCATGGTGGCTTTGCTGGGCAGACCATGCGTCCATGGCATTGTCGACGTCATGCCACGCTTGCAACACGGTTTGGCGGTAGTCCAAGGCCGCGCTCTTTTGTTGTTGTTTGGTTAGCTCCAGCTTGCGTTTCAGCTTGCCACCTTGGAAGATCGGCAAGTAGATGCTTGGGCCAACGGAAAACACACGAGAATCCCAGCTGGAAAGATCGCTGCTGTCGTAGCCTTCAACGCCAATGTTGCCGTTAAGGGTAACACTTGGGTAGAAGTTGGCTTCGGCTACACCAATGGCCGCTACGGCGCTGTGTAAACGAGCTTGGGCTGCAAGAATGTCCGGCCGCTGTTGAGCCAGATCGGACGGCAGCGCCACCGGCACGCCGTGCGGAAATTCAGGGCTAGCGTTGTGTTCCAACAGCAGGGTGTTCAACGCCCGAGGTTGTTCACCCACCAACAGCGCTAACGCGTTCATTAAGGCGTTACGACGTTGGGTTAGTGTTGGCACTTGGGCGGTAACCGTAGCTAACTTGGTTTGTGCGGTAATGGTTTCTAAATGGGTGCTTACGCCGTTGCGTTCGCGGCTCTTGGCTAGCTCCACCATGGTGGCGGCGATTTGCTGTTGCTCAACAACAATGTCGAGCTGGGCTTGGCTACTGCGCAGCAGCAAATAGGTATTGGCAATGTCGGCGGTTAGGCTTACTCGAATTGCTTCGCGCTGATAAATAGCAGCTTCCAATGTAGCTGCAGCACTCTCTTGTGCGCGTTGATTCTTGCCCCAAAAGTCCAGTTCCCAGCTGGCGGTTAGTCCGCTTGTCCAGAAGTTATCTGCGGCGGTAGGCGCACCCAAGGCGGCAAAGTGACCGTTTTCGCTCAACCCTTCGCGAGCATAACTGCCGTTGGCAGACACCGTTGGCATCAGCTCTGAAGTGGCTAATCCCAGTGCCGCTCTGCTTTGCATAATGCGGCTGCTTGCGCTTTGTAAGTCGAGGTTGCCTTGCTGTGCTGTTGCTTCAAGTTGCGCCAACACAGGATCGTTGATGATCGACCACCAGTTCCACGGCACCACAGTACCATCATTATTGGCGTTGGCTTGGGCGCCGTAATCGATATCCGCCAAGATATTGGTTGTGGTTAACGGCGACTGCGGCGCTTCGAAGTTTGGTCCAACAGCACAACCGGAGAGAATGGCGATAGAGAGCACGGCGATCATTTTCTTGGTAAATGATCCGTTTGAACCTTGATTGATAGGGGAGTGATTCATTGTTTGTGTTCCTAATAATGCAAGTATCTATCGAACTGTACCGCTCGGTTCGGTGTTTAGGCGTAAGTAACTCAACAACCCCTTTATGGGAGAGAGTTGGCTTCTTAGCTGCAGCTTCGCTTTGGGTGTTTGACTGGATTAACAATTGAACTGTACCGCTCGGTTCGATATAATGAACCTAATTTAATGCGCTGTCAAGGTAATGTCCTTCATGATTGATGATTCCAATATGGCCCCAACTCCAATTTCAACCACCGAAATGTCGCTTGGGCCCAAGGCGAAGGTGGTGTTGCAGGCAGCGCGTAAAATCTTTCTAAGTCACGGCTTTAATGGCGCCACCACCGACATGATTCAACGGCAAGCTGGGGTATCGAAGTCGACTGTTTATGCGCACTTTAAAAACAAAGAAACCATGTTTTTGGAGGTAATTAAGTGTGAATGCGAAAAATTTACCGCGTCGGTGCAGCAGATCCAATTTGTGCCGGGTGACTTGGCAGCAACCCTAAAGGTAATGGGGCAGGCTTATCTTAATATCGCCCTATCTGATTCGGCGCTAGCGCTGTATCGGTTGGTGGTAGCTGAGTCTCCACGCTTTCCCGAGGTGGGCGAGCTGTTTTACCAAACTGGCCCTCTAGTGGTGAAAACCGAGGTGGCAAAGTACCTTGCCCAAGGCGTAGCAGCTAATGAGCTCGCGTTAGGGGGCCACAGTGCAGAGGAGGCCGCCGAGGTTTTCGTCGGCTTGATCCGCAACGAGTCGCATATGATTAGCTTAACCCATCCTAATGAGCCGGTGGATGTGGCAGCGCAGCAGCGGCGACTTAACGTGGCGATCGATGTGCTGATCCGCGGTTACGGTAGTCGCGAGTAGCGTCAATACACACAGTACACTCTGTTGGCACTGTTCCGCTGCGCATTAATCAACAAAGGGCCCCTAGTGGGCCCTTTGGCGATTATTGTGGAACGCAAAGGCCAACCTTACATAAATGTAAAGTTGGCGAAAACTTGCTGCAAATCGGTATTTGTATAGTGACTCCATCGACAAGCAACCTGCTTGCTGGATTAAGCGTTATTAAAGGAAGTCACTATGAAAAAGTCATCATTATCTAAGTCCATTACTCTAGCCACAGCGTTTAGTTTCGGCGCGTTGTTTACCATCGGCGCGGCTTACGCTAACGATGCCCCTGCAACCTCAACTACCGATAAGATTTCGCTGCTGCAAGCGGTGTCGTTGGCGCAGAGCAACACTGGTGCCACAGCGTTTGAGGTAGAACGCGAAAGCGAGATGGGTCAGGCATTTTATGAGATTGAGCTGGTTGGCACCGAAGGACAAACCATCTACACCGCGATTCACAGTGAAACCGGCGAAGTACTGCTAACCAAAGAGCGTCGTAGTCGCAATAAGAAGCACCATAAAGGCAACGACGACCAGCTTGAAAATGCATTGTGGTTATCTGGTCTTAACCGCGGCTTGTACCTTTCGGTTGAGGATGTGGTGAAGCAAGCTCAAGCGCAGTATGACGCCACAGCTTACAGCATTGAGCTAGAAGATGAGGACGATGCCTTAATCTACGAAATCGAGTTGGTTAACGCCGCCGGCAAAGAGATTGAGGTCGAGATTAATGCCCACATTGCTGCCAAGTAATTACTACTAATGGCCGCCACGTTTAACCAATCAATAGCTATTATGGGGAGGGGTAAGCCCCTCCTCAATGGAGTACCAAAATGAGTTATTTACCCCTCTATAAAAATCTGTCGCAGCGATTGCAGCAGCACCTAAAGGCGATAAAGCACAATGGTTTACCCGCTGTTGTTGGGTTACTGGCCTTTTCACTTTTCTTTGTTGTTGGACTGGTTACACTGGGCGCATGCCTGTTGGTTGGGCTGATTGTAGTCGCCTTCGACAAGTGGCAGCAGCGCCCAATCGATGCAACCGCTGAGCAACCTGATAAAGCCAACAGTGCAACCAACGACCATAGCCGCAGCAGCGACGAACCTGTCGCTGCCGTTTAGCCACACCGCAGTGCAGGCTCGGTTACCGCTACCAATTTGAGATAAAGAGAACAGCATGCGCCTATTGTTGGTTGAAGACGATGTCAGCTTGAGCAGTTTTGTTGAGAAAGGGCTGCGTGAAGCAGGCCACCACGTTGATGTGACCGATAACGGCAAACATGCATTGGCGTTGTGCCTAACTGAACAGTTCGATGTTGCTATCGTTGACCGGATGCTACCGGGGCTGGACGGCCTGTCGTTGGTTAAAGCGATGCGTGCTGCCCAAGTGGGTACTGCGGTACTGTTTCTTACCTCCCTTGGTGGCGTGGACGATCGGGTTGAAGGGTTGGAAGCCGGTGGTGACGATTACCTCACCAAACCGTTCGCTTTTTCTGAATTGTTGGCACGGGTCAGCGCGCTGTCACGCCGAGCCTCATTAACTTCAACCGAAACCAAGCCTGAATTGGCGGTTGCCGACCTGGTGCTCAATCTGTTTGAACATCGGGCAACGCGGCAGGGACAGGCGCTTGATCTGCAGCCCAAAGAGTTTCGGATTTTGGAACTGTTTATGCGTCACCCTGGCCGAGTGATAACCCGCACCATGTTGTTGGAACACGTTTGGGACATCCACTTCGACCCACAAACCAGCGTGGTAGAAACGCACATTAGTCGTCTCCGCAATAAGCTTGAGAAGCCGTTTGGCGACAGCGTGATTCAAACCGTTCGTGGTGCAGGCTACAAATTGGAACTGCGCCCGAACGAGGACAAATAGATGCGTATTACAGAGGCTGTGATTGCAGCGTTTGCTGCAGTCAGCTTGCGTTTGCAGCGCTATGTAAAGCTGCCGCAGTGGCTCCGCAGCTCAGCAACTCAGCAAGGGCTGATGTTTGTGTTGGTTTCCTTACTCAGTATTGTGCTGATGGCCAGCGCCAGCCTTGTTTACGTAGACTACGAGCTAGGGCAGCAAAACAAACAGATTGTAAAAGAATCGAAAAAGCTGGTGCGGGGCAAGCAGAGCAAGGTCGACGACGACCCTATTGAGGACGACGAGATCCTTGCGGTGTTAACGACCGCATTTGTTCTTTCTGGGGTGCTGGTAACCCTGTTTACTGCTGCCATTGTGGTGGCGGTTACACGCCGGAGTCAGCGCCGCATTAGTCGTATCGAACAGGTACTCGCAGCTGCTGCTGATGGTGATTTATCCCAGCGCACTGGCGAGCAAAACTCCCACAATGATCTAGCACGGATAGCCGTGGCAACCGACGAGATGCTATCACGCTTGCAAGGTTCAGTTGCCGCCATGAGTGATATCTCCGCGAACATCGCCCATGAGCTCAAAACGCCAATTACCCGGCTACAACATCAGTTGATTACCTTAAAGCTGGACGCGCAGAACAACTGCGGTTCGGAACAGTTGGTTGACGATCTGGAGTTAGCGTTGATTGAATCGCAACGGCTAGCGGCTATCTTTGATGCGCTGTTGCGGATAAGTCAAATTGAGTCTGGTGCTCGGCGCAGTCGCTTTAGCGAGATAGACATCAACAAGGTTGTTGCTACCGTTGCCGAAATCTACACCGACGTTGCCGAAGATGCGGGGATGGAGCTTAGTGTCGATAGCACTGCTACACCGTTGCTGCTCAATGGCGACCGAGAACTGCTTACCCAGCAGCTTGCTAACTTAATTGAAAACGCACTGCGTTATTGCTCGGCGGGAGCCAAGATCAACTTAACTAGTGGTTATGATAGCTCAACAGGAACGGTGATATTGCAAGTAGCCGACAACGGCCCGGGTATTACTGATACGGAGAAAGAGCGGGTGTTCGAACGCCTCTATCGGGTTAATAAAAGCCGTACCGATGGCGGTTTGGGAATTGGCCTGTCGTTGGCTAAGGCGGTGGCAGGTTTGCATCATGGCGAAATCACACTGGCAGACAATCACCCGGGGTTGCGGGTAACCATCATGTTGCCAAGCACCGGCTAGCGCGAGGCGCTTTCATTGGTCGCGTCTATAACAAGACAATACCGTGGGTGCCATTAACCATTGAGTAGTAATGCGCTAGGTTCAATCATTTTTTGCTGCAGCAGTTGCTGTAAAATCGATTCGGTTTTAGCACGGAACAGTTGCCGTAACTCTCGCACCGCAGGGGTAATGGTTTGTCTGCTCGGACAGATCAACCACAGCTCGGTGGCGCTAGGTTGGTAGTTTTGCATTACTGGCACGACCCGACCTGCTAACAGATCCGTCGACATATCTAGGCAGGATTTAACCGCGATCCCTTTACCGCCAACACACCAACGTCTAACCAGATCACCATCGTTGGAGGCGCGATTGCCTGTGAGACGAACCTTTTGTTGCTGCTTTCCCTGATTGAACGTCCACACATCTTGCAGTGTGTCGTGAAGCTGGTAGAACAAGCCATTGTGACTGGCTAACTCATCGGGATTGGTTGGTTCACCAAATTGCTTAATATAGGCGGGGCTGGCACATAACAGCCGTGGCACGTTACAGATTTTGAAGCCAAACATATTGGAGTCCGTCGGTGAGCCGTAGCGTAATGCCACGTCAACCGCATCGCGATAAAAGTCGAGATTACTGTCGCTGATAACGCTGCGAAGGGACACCTTTGGGTAAGTATCCATAAATTCATCTAGCCACGGCGTAACAAGGTGGCGGCCAAGATCCGATGACGTTGAGATGCGCAGCTCACCATCGATAATATCGAGATCAGCGCGAATATTTAGCTTTGCTTGTTCGAGCACCTTTAGGGCTTGTTCGCACTGGGGCAGGTATCGCTCGCCAGCACTAGATACCCGCAGATGACGAGTGGTTCGTACAAACAGCTCTGCACCTAAATACGCTTCTACCCGTTTTACCGCCGCGCTGGCGGTAGCGGTTCGCATATCTAAGTTGGTCGCCGCGGCAGTGATGCTGCGAAATTCAGCAACCTTTAGAACCACTATTAGATCTTCCAGCAACATAATTAGTGCTCTTTTATTTGATAATTAATCAAATATAACACTGTTTTTGATAGCAGGCTGGCGGCGTATATCGCCGCTAAGGTTTAGCTTAATTGGGCTGTGTCGTAGTTAGCTGTTGAAGTTTATCTTAAGCCTTCGCCCCCTTGGACTCTCCCTTTGCCGTAGGCCGCAGTCTAAAGCGCTTCGCTGAACTGCTCCAATGCGGCACATGATCAATAGCGGTAGTGCTTTACCCTTATATCGCGACTCGTCTAGCCAGTGCTTTAACTGTATTAGAAAGAACAACAACACTTAGTTGGTACACAGCCCTTAATTGGGGTAACCCGGGGCACTGAAGCTATTACCAACCATAGGTTCGATGTTGTCAGCTTGGCCAACATGGCACTGCACGCAGAAGTAGTAGTGCGGATCTAGCTCGCCATTATCAAGCCGATGGGAGCTGTGGGTTACCGGTACATCGGCTTTGGCATTGATACCATGACAACTTTGGCAGGTGTTACGCTTGGCGCTGATCTGGTAATTCGGCTTATGCGGATTTAATGGTGGTTGATTCTCGAAAGCCCGTGGCAGGGTATGACCTTTATTGGGGTAGTTTGCCATCGGTAGCGACGGTGATGGATCCGCTACTGCTGTTGGGCCGCGCTGGGAGTAGACCGGTTCAATCGATTCTGGCGGATGAAATGGGTCCACGGCATTGGGGTTGTTGCAACCCAATAGCAACAAGCTGGCGGCCACAGCTGAGGTTAACGTTAATCGCTGCATTAGGCTTTCCTCACGTTGACGGCACACTTTTTAAAATCGGTTTCCTTGGCGATCGGATCGGTGGCATCCAGTAACAGCTTGTTGACTAACTGGGTCGCATCGAAGAACGGGATAAACACCAGTCCTTGCGGCGGCTTATTTCGACCCTTAGTACTGATATGGCTACGAATACTGCCGCGGCGACTGGTAATAATTACCTCATCGCCATGTTTTAGCTTGCGATCTTTGGCGTCGGCTTTGCTCATATAGAGCAGGGCGTTTGGCATCGCTTTGCGCAGTTCTGGCACCCGTCCGGTCATGGTGGCGGTGTGCCAATGCTCTAACACGCGGCCGGTTTGTAGCCATAAATCGTATTCTTTATCTGGTTCCTCCGCCGCGGGTTCATAGGGGTTGGCAATGATCAACGCTTTATGATCCCCTTGGCCGTAAAAGTCGAACTCAGCTTTGGCATAAGGATCATCAGCGTTGGTGTAGCGCCAACGAGTTTCGCGACCGTCGACCACTGGCCAGCGTTTACCGCGATTTTCATGGTAATTATCGAACTTATCCAGATCGTGGCCATGGCCTCGACCAAAGCTGGCGTACTCTTCAAATAATCCTTTTTGCACATAGAAACCGCAATGATCGGCTTCGTCGTTAAGAGGCGACTTACACTGGGAGCGTGGATATTGATCGATGGTGCCATTAGCAAACAGCACTTGGTAAAGGGTTTTGCCTTTATGCTCTGGCTGCTTAGCGAGTAATTCTGGCGGCCATGCTTCGTCGGTGGTGAAGCGTTTGGAAAACTCCATTAGCTGCCATAGATCGGATTTAGCCCCTCGCGGTGCGTTAACCATCTGGTGCCAAAAGTGGGTACGGCGCTCGGCGTTGCCCACGCCGCCCTCTTTTTCTACCCACATTGCTGTTGGCAACACCAGATCAGCAACCATCGCGGTAACTGTTGGGTAGGGATCGGAGACCACAATGAAGTTGTCGGGATTGAGGTAGCCTGGTAGGGCTTCGTCGTTAGTATTCGGCCCTGCTTGCATGTTGTTATTGCACTGGATCCAATAGACATTGAGTTTACTGTCTTTGAGCATGCGGGTTTGCAACACCGCGTGATAGCCGGGCTTAGCATCAATGGTGCCAGCAGGTACATTCCATGTTTTTTCACATTTGGCTCGGTGCGCTTCGTTGGTGACAACCATGTCAGCGGGTAAGCGGTGAGCAAAGGTACCAACTTCGCGGGCGGTACCACAGGCTGAGGGCTGGCCGGTAAGTGAGAACGGTGAGTTGCCAGGTTGCGATATCTTGCCGGTGAGCAGATGGAGGTTGTAGACCGAATTATTGGCCCAGACACCACGGACGTGTTGATTGAAGCCCATGCACCATAGGCTCATCACCTTGCGATCTGGATCGGCATAGGCCCGAGCTAACTGCTCCAGTGCTTGTTTGGGTACACCAGAGATTTCATGGGCATAGTCGAGGGTGTAACCGGCCATCTGTTTGCGGTATGCGGCGAAATTAATATACGACATTTCGCCACTGCCGGGATTTTTGGCCGCTTGCTCACGGGGATCCTCCGGCCGTAAGCCATAACCAATATCGGTGGCTGTGGTTTTAAAAGCGGTATGCTTTTCAATAAAATCGACGTTTACTGCGTCATTTTCAATGATGTAGTTGGCGATGTAGTTAAGGATCACCAAATCCGATTGCGGCTTCATTACCATGTTGTTGTCGTTAAGATCGAAGCTGCGGTTGGTGTAGGTGGACAACACATGCACCCGCCCATTGGGGTTGCTGAGGTGGCGGGCAACTAAACGTTGCCATAGCACAGGGTGCATTTCGGCGGCGTTTGATCCCGACAGCACAAAATCATCGGCGTGTTCAAAATCGTCGTAACAGCCCATTGGTTCATCGATGCCAAACGAGCGCAGCAGGCCAACGGCAGCCGAGGCCATACAATGACGCGCATTGGGTTCTAAGTTATTTGAGCGAAAGCCCGCTTTCATCAGCTTCAAGGCCGCGTAACCTTCCCAAATAGTCCACTGGCCAGAACCAAACATGCCGACTGAGCTTGGGCCTTTGGTTTTTAGTGCAGTCTTCCATTTGTCGGCCATCACATCGAAGGCGGTGTCCCAATCTACTGGTGTTAGCTCGCCAGACTTGTCGAACTGACCATCTTTCATCCGCAAAAGTGGTTGGGTTAAGCGATCGTTGCCGTACATGATTTTTGGCAAAAAATAGCCTTTGATGCAGTTTCTGCCTTGGTTAACCGGTGAGTGGGGATCGGCTTTGGTAGCGACAACCTTGTCGTTGTGGGTACCAACTAATACCGAGCAACCAACGCCACAAAAGCGGCAAGGTGCTTTTTGCCATTTCATTGCGCTGGGAGCTTGTGCAGCTGCACTGGGAAGGGAGATGCCAACAACGGATGCGGCGGCGGCAGCGGCATTGGCTTTGAGAAACTGACGGCGATCAATGCTCATTAATGTCCTCACAGGTTATTTCAACGGCTCAATATGGTGGCTAACTAAACTGACTGAAAGAACACCGGGTATGGTGTGAAGCGACTCAATGCCAGGGTGATGACCTTCGCCTTCAAGCGTAATCACCAATTGACCATCAATAGATTCGGCATGGACTTCAGCTCCTTCAATGGAGTGGAGGTATTGCAACACCGAGTCACGTTGATCTGGCTGCAGTTGCAGGATCAGGCTAGTGACGTGGTACTCCATAATCGACCTCAATTCACGTGTTTAGCTCTAAGTGTAGAATGACTATTCGAATATGGTTTGGTGAGTTGAGGCCGCTTAAACAACTGCGGCCATAGCAGTTGAAACGCGGCGGAATGATAAAAGGATCGTGATTACCGCTGCAGATAACAAAAACGCCGGCAATGGCCGGCGTTTGGATGAAGTTGCGATTAGATGCAACGAGCGGGTTTGGGTAACCCGGCGATCTTGGTCGCTTGCTTAGCTGGGCCCTTAGGGAACAGCTTGTACAGGTACTTACTGTTGCCTTTGTCTTCGCCTAGCTTTTGGCCGATGGCTTTTACCAGCACTCGGATGGCGGGGCTGGTATTAAACTCGAGGTAAAACTCTCTAACAAAGTTTACTACTTCCCAGTGTGCTGGAGATAACTCAATGTTTTCCTCAGCGGCCAATATCGGCGCCATTGCTTCGACCCACTGACTGCTATCTAGCAGGTAGCCCTGCTTGTCTGTTGCGAACTCTTCGCCGTTAAAGATCATTGTTTCACCATGCTACTTGTTGCTGGGTGTTCAACGTTAGTTGAACAAATTGGGAATAGTCGATGATGGTCGCGTTTACATTAGGCGCAATAGTGACACCGCGTGCGACCAGATCATCATTTAAAATATAGAGCTGCAGCTGGTTAAGGCTGTCGCTGAATCGAGGCTGTTGCGCCATCAATACTGCATCTTGCAGCAGTAATACTGGGTCGCCATTATTACGGTAGCGCAGCTGCTGCATCAATGCGTCGGGGTTAGCGCAGATCTGACTTAACGTATGCAGTGTTGGCAAGCTAGCTAAGGAACTCAAAATGTTAGCACCTCTTTACTGTGACCAAGCAGCGCAGCGATTTCGCTTGGCGCTACAATGGTGGCGTCGACAATTAACTGGTCGGCGCTAATGCCACGCTCTTGCAATGACTGCTGACAGACCAAAATAGTATCGACGTCGTACATCGGCAGAGCCTTGAAGGTAACAATGTGGTTTTTGCTGGCAACGGTTTCAGGTTGTTGGTTGGCCAGCAGTTGGTAGACACCATCACCGACAAAGGCAGCGGCGCTAACCACGTCGTAACTGGCGTTTAATAGCAACAGATCCAGTCCTTCACGGCCACTGACACTGCCATGGGGTGCGCGCTGAAATAACACCGTCAGTTGAGTTGAATTAGCCAAATTGCACCACCCGATCCGCGTCTGCAGCTGCGGTTACGTATTCACCTAAACCACCAAGGCTAAAAGGCGATGCCACATTACCGCCGCTGGCATCAATATCCGCTGCTGCTTGATCATCAACTACACCGCGCCGAAGCGCCGCAGACACACAGCAAACCAACTCAACCCCTTGCTGGTTAAGCTGCTGCCATGCACTACCCATGTTGAACTCATCGCTGGCGGGCGAGAGCAAGGCAGAAGCGTTGTGGATGCCGTCTTGATAAAAGAACACTTGCCGCAACTGGTGACCGGCAGCAATTGCTGCTTGGCAAAAACGCAGTGCCGAATAGGCATGCTGACTGCCATAGGCTGGCCCGTTTACAAAAACTACAAATTGACTCATTGAGATTCAAAACCGGTAAAACATAAATATGTTGTTGGTACCACATATGGCGGCCAACTCTACTGCCACAAATGTAGCTTAAGTGGCTATGTGGCCATGCCAACGGGGCCGCAATAAGGCTGGTAACAGTACTTATTACGCTCGTCTTCAACAACTAATGTTGGATAGACATAAAAAGGGCTGTGTCGTAGTTAGCTGTTGAAATTTATCTTAAGCCTTCGGCTTCACCGATTTCGGTGCTTTTAGGGGAGGATGTCGCGGTGGCGACGGCATCCCAAGGGGAGCTTCGCCCCCTTTGGAATCCCCCTTGCCTTAGGTCGCAGTCCAAAACGCTTCGCTGAACGGCTCTAATGCGGCAGAAGATCAATAGCGGTAGTGCTTTACCCTTGGTATCGCGACTCGCCTAGCCAGTGCTTTAACAGCACTGGAAAGAACAACACTTAATTGGTACACAGCCTAAAAAAGGCCCCTAATGGGGCCTTATTGTACCTGATTTTTCAGGTCTTAGTCGTCGCCACCCATGCCAAGAATGCTCAGCAAGCTAACGAAGATGTTGTAGATAGAAACAAACAGGGTAACGGTTGCGTTGATGTAGTTACGCTCACCACCGTGAATGATGGCACTGGTTTGCATCAAAATGGCTCCAGAGGAGAACAGGATGAACATACCGCTCATTGCCATGCTCAGTGCTGGAATGTTCAGGAACAGGTTAGCGATGAACATTGCGATGATCACCCAGAAACCAGCCTGCATCATGCCGCCCATGAACGACATGTCTTTGCCGGTCATCAATACGTAACCAGATAAGCCAAAGAACACCAACGCGGTGCCGCCAAAGGCCATCATGATAACGTCGCCCATGCCGGCACCTAAGTACATGCTCAGGATTGGACCTAAGGTGTAACCCATAAATCCAGTAAGAGCGAATACCGCTGGAATACCGGCCGCGCTGTCTTGAGTTTTAGCTACTAAAAAGAGTAAACCGTAAAAACCAACCAGGGTGATGATCAAACCTGGGTGAGGTAGGTTTAATGCCATGGCGGTACCAGCAACAACAGCAGCAAACAGCAGTGTCATTGACAGCAGCATGTAGGTGTTACGCAATACACGGTTAATTTCGACCCCTTGGGTCTGAGCCGTTTCAAAACGACGGGTTTCCATAAATACTCGCTCCTAAGACGTTAGCGTAAAAATTTGATTCACTGCGTTAGACTATCGCAGTTTCGCTTAGTTTCATCAACATTGTGCTTGTAACAACGGATTTATCTTAGTTTAGCTGCTGGACTGGTTAAATCCGCAGCAAACGGCGCAAGAGTATTGAATTGCCTCTTTACAGTAGCGCAGTGGATCTCTATAGTTCGTTTCCGCCGGAGGGATGGCAGAGTGGTCGAATGCACCGGTCTTGAAAACCGGCAGGGGTTTATAGCTCCTCTAGGGTTCAAATCCCTATCCCTCCGCCATATTTAGGCGAACCCGCTAACTTAGCAATAAGTTAGCGGGTTTTGTCGTTCTAGGGGTAATAGCCTTAAGCGATTTTAGTTAACTGTGTCGTAATTCGCTGTTTAGGTTTGCCATAGGCACG
The DNA here is from genome assembly GCF_012295575.1 of Ferrimonas lipolytica. NCBI lineage: Bacteria > Pseudomonadati > Pseudomonadota > Gammaproteobacteria > Alteromonadales > Ferrimonadaceae > Ferrimonas > Ferrimonas lipolytica. Next base: position 1,304,316 of record NZ_CP051180.1, read on the forward strand.
GCTAGTTAATCTGTTTTAGCTAAGCAAGATGGCGTGGCGACGGTATCCAAAGGGAAGCCTTGCCCCTTTTAAAAGTCCCCCTTTGCCTTAGGTTGCAGCCCCAAACGCTTCGCTGGACTGCTCCAATGCGGCAGAAGATCAATAGCGATAGTGCTTAACCCCTGTATCAGAACTGTCTAGCCGGTGCCTTGACCGAATTGATTAGCTAAACACTTAGTCGATACACAGCCTCAATTGGTCACGACATTAGCCGACAATATTGAGTTAGGTTCAACCAAAATGAAACGGAAAACTTGGTTAAGTAACTAATTTTATTAATTTAAATTATATTATCCTATGTTTTTTCTCATTGTTCCCCAGCTGGGATAAATCGATTTCTGCTGTCAAAATGCGAACTGTTAGTGTTTGCTATTTAACGTCATAAAACTGCAATTTTGCTGTGGTCTATTAGGTTCCGTGGTTCGGATTCTCTCTATAAACCCAGTCAACAGGAGGTTGATGTGAACATTAAAGCGCTAATTGCTACGACAACCGTAGCGCTTTCGGTAGCTTCAAGTGGGCCTGCAAGTGCCGCATCTCGTGATTACATTAGCATCGTCGGTTCTTCAACGGTGTTCCCATTCGCAACGGTGGTTGCTGAGAGATTCGGCCGAACAACCGCCTTTGCCGTTCCAAAGATTGAATCGACCGGATCTGGCGGCGGTTTAAAGCTTTTCTGTGCTGGCATCGGTGACAAAACACCAGATATTACTAATGCCTCACGCAAGATTAAGGCCTCTGAAGTTGAGCTTTGTGCCAAAAATGGGGTTAACGACATCGTTGAGATCAAGATTGGTTACGATGGTATCGTCTTGGCTAACTCTAAGAAGGCGCAGCAGTTTCAACTTTCGTTGCGCGATGTCTATAACGGCGTTGCCAAGATGGTTCCTGATGCGAACGGCAACCTCATCGAAAACCCTTACCAAACATGGCAGCAAGTAAATCCAGCGCTACCTAACATCAAGATTGAAGTATTAGGTCCGCCACCCACCTCTGGCACCCGTGACGCATTTGCCGAATTGGCGTTAGAGGGCGGCTGTAAAACCTACCCAGAGATCAAAGCACTTAAGAAAACCGATAAGCAAAAGTACAAAGCCGTTTGCCGCTCTGTGCGTGAAGATGGTGGCTACATCGAAGCTGGCGAAAACGATAACCTGATTGTGCAAAAGCTGGCTGCAAACCCCAATGCAGTCGGGGTATTTGGTTTCTCCTTCCTTGAAGAGAATGCCGACAAAGTACAGCCTTCAATCATCAAGGGGATAGCACCTACCTTTGACAGTATCGGTTCCGGAGAGTATCCGATCTCTCGTTCTTTATTCTTCTACGTTAAAGAAGACCACAAAGATACCGTTCCTGGGCTGCAAGAGTACGTCGATGCGTTCACTTCCAAGAAAGCGATTGGTGATGAGGGTTACCTAACCGACCGTGGGCTGATTCCACTGGCTGCAGATGAGTGGAAGCTGGTGCGTTCGGCTGGCAAAAGCTTGACCCCAAACCTGTAACGGCTGCTAGCTAAACCAGCAGTTGTTTAGGATACGGGACGGCTACTTCGGTAGTCGTCCCATGACTAGTCTGAGGTTTTATGAATTCATTGCTTCTAGTCATATTGGTATGTATTTCCGTATGTGCATACGTGATCGCCAGCAAGCGCGCCCAGCAACTAGCCAGCGCCAATGGCGGTCTTCGATACCTCCATTCCCGGCCTAGCTATTACGGCATGCTCGCGGCCATTGTCACAGCGCTCCCGGCGCTGCTCATACTGTTTGTCTGGAGCATCTCTTCAGCGAGTATTATTCAGTCACTGGTGATGGCGGGCGTTCCTGATTCGGTGCTCAGCGATGGAACCAACCACTCACTCATCTATAGCCAGATCCAACATGTTGCCAGTGGCATCAAGGTGACCGACCACGCTTGGCTAATCAACGCGTCGGCGCATTATCAACATCTGCTCGCTTTAGGTGACAACATCAAATTTGCCGCCTTAATTGCACTCGCCGTAGCGGGGCTCATTTTCGGCTGGAAGCTGGTGGGACCGAAGTTACGGGCTCGGCCCCACGTAGAAAGCGTTATGCGCGGGTTCCTACTGATCTGTTCAATTTTGGCGATCCTCACCACCTTCGGCATCGTTCTTTCGGTGTTATTTGAAGCGATCCGCTTTTTCAATATTATTCCGCTGACGGACTTTCTATTTGGCTTGCAGTGGTCGCCACAAGTGGCATTGCGAGCTGACCAACAGGGTGCCAGCGGCGCATTCGGCTTTATTCCACTATTGACCGGAACGCTGATGATTTCATTCATCGCGATGTCCATTGCGGCACCGATTGGGCTGATGAGTGCAATTTACCTAGCGGAATACGCGTCGCCCCGAGTGCGGAGCATCTGTAAACCGCTGCTAGAGGTGTTAGCTGGGATCCCAACCGTTGTTTACGGCTTTTTCGCTGCTTTGGTGGTTGCCCCGCTAATCCGCGATAGTGCCACCGCCATTGGCATCGAATCGGTGTCGTCAGAGAGTGCGTTGGCCGCCGGCTTGATTATGGGGGTAATGATCATCCCGTTCGTTTCGTCACTATCTGATGACGTTATCACCGCTGTACCGCAGTCGCTGCGAGACGGGGCTCTGAGCTTAGGAGCAACACGCTCAGAAACCATTAAGAGCGTGGTGCTACCGGCGGCGTTGCCCGGTGTTGTCGGTGGCTTGTTGCTCGCCGTGTCCCGTGCTATTGGCGAAACCATGATTGTGGTGATGGCTGCAGGCTTGTCGGCCAATCTTACTGCTAACCCATTTGAGTCGGTCACTACCATCACCGTGCAAATTGTCACCTTGCTAATTGGCGATCAGGAGTTTGATAGCCCTAAAACTTTGGCGGCGTTTGCTCTGGGTTTATCGCTATTTGTGGTGACGTTGGCTCTGAATTTTGTGGCATTGCGCATCGTCAAAAAGTATCGAGAACAATATGACTGATATTTTGAACCAAATAGCCAAGACCAAGCAGCAAAAGGTTCGTGCTTCACTGGCTAAGCGAAAAGCGCAAGAGAGTCGATTTCGTTACTACGGCATTATCTCTATCAGCGCCGCGATCCTGTTTCTAGTGGTGTTATTAAGCGCTATCGTTTCGCAGGGATACACTGCGTTCTACACCACCGAGATAAAATTAGACATCTCGTTAGATAAAGAGACGCTGGATCTTGCTGAGGGAGAACTAACTCAACAGGCATTGTTCCAAGCTGATTACAGTAGGGTGTTAAGAGAGGCGATAAAACAGGAGATCGCAATCTCAGGCCGTAAAGAGCGCAAGGCACTGTATTCGTTTATCTCAACTGGGGCTGAATATGACTTGCGTGACATGGTGGTTGCACAGCCTTCCTTGCTAGGCCAAAACCTCAGTTATTGGGCCCAAGCTGGCGATCTGTTTAACCAATATAACAAAGGTAATGTTGATGCCAGCGTCGAAGAGGGCTCTCGTTCATTCAAAAACCAACAGATTGGTTGGTACAAACAGTTGGCTAACGAGGGACGGGTGCGTACGGTCTTTAACCGTAACTTCTTCACTAATGGTGATAGTCGTGATGCTGAATTAGCTGGGATCTGGGGTGCCACTGTAGGCTCTTTCTACACTCTGTTGGTCTGTTTCTTAATAAGCTTTCCTATCGGCGTTGCTGCGGCAACTTATTTGGAAGAGTTTGCGCCGAAGAATAAGTGGACCGAAATGATCGAGATAAACATCAACAATCTTGCAGCAGTGCCCTCGATTGTCTTTGGTCTATTGGGGTTGGCAATCTTCCTGAACTTGGCTGATTTGCCACGCTCAGCCCCATTGGTTGGTGGATTGGTACTGTCGTTGATGACCTTGCCAACGATTATCATCTCGTCACGGGCGGCAATTAAAGCGGTACCGCCATCAATCAAGGACGCCGCTTTAGGGGTTGGTGCGTCGAAGGTACAGTCGGTTACACACCATGTGTTACCGGTGGCGATGCCGGGCATGCTCACCGGTACTATTATCGGAATGGCACAGGCACTGGGTGAAACCGCACCGCTAATTATGATCGGTATGGTGGCCTTTATCGTCGATGTACCGCAGGGGCCACTCGACGCTGCTACCGCATTGCCAGTGCAGATCTACCTATGGGCAGAAAACCCAGAAAAAGGATTTGCAGAGAATACGTCGGCGGCAATTATGGTATTGCTGGCGTTCCTTGCCTTTATGAATACTTGTGCGGTGCTGCTGCGCAAACGCTTAGAGCGTCGTTGGTAGGAGTTATTGTTTATGAGTGAAATTATTCGAGCGATGCCGAGCCCAATAATGGCTAAGGTAAAGCCTAAGTCGTCAGTACACCATCGCACCGATGAGTCACGGTTGACCGTTGGTGTGCCGTTTATTGAAAACCCGCGAATGGCGGTGCGAGACGTCAATGTGTTTTACGACAATGGAGTAAAACAGGCGATCAATCACGTCAGTCTGGATATCGGTGAGCGTGAAGTATTGGCAATGATTGGTCCGTCAGGCTGTGGTAAGTCAACCCTGTTGCGCTGTTTGAACCGGATGAATGACACCGTTGACGGCTGTCGGGTCACAGGGTCAATTACTCTTGATGGCAAAGATATCTATAGCAAAGAGCAGGAGATTGTCGAGCTGCGCTCGCAAGTCGGCATGGTGTTCCAGCGCCCCAACCCATTTCCGAAGTCTATCCGCGACAACATCACCTACGGGCCTAAGCTGCACGGATTGGTGGAGGCGAGGGCAGATCTTGATCTACTGGTGGAGCAGTCATTAACCAAAGCGGGATTGTGGAACGAGGTAAAAGATAGGTTAGATACACCGGCCACCGGCCTTTCAGGTGGTCAGCAGCAGCGTTTGTGTATCGCCCGTACCATCGCGATTAGCCCCGAGGTTATTCTTATGGATGAGCCCTGCTCGGCGTTGGATCCCATTGCAACTGAGGTTATTGAAGAGTTGATTTACGACTTGAAACAGCAGTTCAGTATAGTGATGGTTACCCATTCGATGCAGCAAGCGCTGCGGGTGTCGGATCGAACCGCGTATTTCCATTTGGGTGATTTGATCGAGGTGAACTCAACCCAAGAGGTGTTCCACAACCCTAAACATCGTTTGACAACCGATTACATCAGCGGTCGTTTTGGCTAGCGTTTATCTGCAACAAGGTGTTGATATTGATATCCAAGCCAATTGCAATGCAATTGGCTTTTTGATCGCTATCATTGCCAACATTGCTGCACCAAACCGATGGGGCTAACTCTGGTTACGGCTCATTACTGTGGGCAGTGCAGCTACTTGGTGCCTCTTGGGTGAAACGGTTTACTCAATCATTGCTGTAACTCTGAACTTGGCTGGGAAACACCATGAAATAGCGCCATCAGAACTGGTAATAAATAAGTTGTTGGTGATTTAATTTATATTAATCAGTGTCTTGAGTTTTTTGTTTAAAATTTAACTCTATTTAAGAAAAGCAAAAAGCTTCGTTGTGGTAGAGCAAATATTGGAGCTACAGTTAAGTTTTGCTCACCTACTCCTTTGGGGGTATATGGTGCTAAAGTCAGCCCGCTTAGTATGCCTCACATACTAACAACGGAGATGATCATGAAGCGCCTTAACAAGCTTGCTTTATCATTAGCCATCGCAGCCATTTGTGGTAGCGCGATAGCCAAAAATAGTCCTGCTGATTACAGCAACCCAACCTGGAAAGATAAATACCCAGAGCAGTACGCGTCGTGGGCGAGCACAGAAGAATCGACCGATAAGGGCGATATTCTGGCTGATAACCCGAATGCGGTAATTCTGTTTGGCGGCTATGGCTTCGCAAAAGACTACAACAAGCCTCGCGGTCACCAATACGCTGTTACCGATCTAACCCGCAGTTTGCGTACTGGTGGGCCAATGGATAGCAGCGAAGGACCGATGGCTGCAAGCTGCTGGGGTTGTAAAACACCAGACATGATCCGTATGTATGACCAAGTGGGCGAAGCTGACTTCTCCGATAAAAAGTGGGGCGCTTGGGGCCACGAAATGAGCAACAGCATCGGTTGTGCCGATTGTCACGATGCTGAAACGGGCAAGCCAACACCGGCTCGTCCATTTGCGATGCGCGGTTTTGAAGCTGCGGGCGAAAAGTTTGAAGACCAAGAAGACAACATTAAAGCGGCAATGACCTGTGCCCAATGTCACGTCGAATATCACTTTGATGGCGCCGACCACAAGAAAGTGAAGTTCCCTTGGGATGGCGGTCAAAACCCTGATGCGATGTTGGCTTATTACGACGCCAAGAACTTTAAAGATTGGACCCACAAGATCTCTAAAGCTCCAATGCTGAAAGCCCAGCACCCAGAATGGGAAACTTGGAAGGTTTCAGTACACGCCGAAATGGACGTTACCTGTATCGATTGTCATATGCCGAAACAGGAAAACGCAAAGGGTGTTGAGTTCAGCAACCACAACGTTGGTAATGCCATTGGTAACTTTGAAGCGGTTTGTGCCGATTGTCATGATACCAAGGCTGACATGGTTGAGCTGCTACGTGCTAACAAAGCTGAAGTTCACTCTGCTCAAGCTGCGGCTGAAGTGGTAATTACTAAGGCTCACTTCGATGCAGCTGCCGCTTGGGAAGCTGGTGCTGATGAAGCAGAGATGAAGGCATCGTTGATGGATATTCGTCATGCTCAGTGGCGTTGGGATTACGCTATTGCTTCGCATGGCATCCACGCTCACAACCCAAGCTTAGCGCTGGAGCAGTTGGCTCAAGCGAAAGCGATTGGCGAGCAAGCCCGCGCTAAACTGAAGGCTATCTTGGCTAAGCACGGCGTTAATGAAGTGACCTACCCGGATTACTCCACTAAAGCCAAAGCGCAGGTATTGGTTGGTTTGGATAAAGCCAAATTAGACGCGCAAAAGAAGAAGTTCTTAGAAGAGCGTGTGCAGAAAGAGTGGCCAGTTAAGGTTCAGTACTGATACCGACTAGCAACCTAAGGCGTATGGCTCGACTCTCATCATCCTCAGGCCGTTTGTCTTAGCGATAAGTCAGTTAATGCCACCGCAGTAATGCGGTGGCATTTTTTTAGGCTGTGTAGCAACTAAGTGTTGTTCTTTCCTATGCTGTTAAGCACCGGCTAGGTGAGTGTTGATACAAGGGCAAAGCACGACCGTCGCCGATCTTTTGCCGCATTGGAGCAGTTCAGCGAAGCGTTCTGGACGGCGATTTAAGGCAAGGGAGATTCCAAAGGGGGCGAAGCTCCCCCCTAATGCATACAAGCATGTGCCGTCGCCACTGCGACATAACCCCTTAAGAGTACTGCAGCCGGCAGAGCCGAAGGCTTAAGATAAACTTCAACAGCTAACTACGACGCATTCTTTTTTATTGTGAATAAAAAGCTTTGTTTACTCGGCGGTGGGCTTACGTTTAGCCTTCGGGACGAAGTTAAGTACCGAAACTGGCACCACTTTGCGTGGTGCAAAACCTTCTATTTGGCGTCGTTCAATCAAATGATCCAGACGACTTTCGATCATGCACAGGTTCTTGAAGTCATCTTTAGACACTAACGATACCGCCTCACCTTGGGCACCGGCACGGCCAGTTCGTCCTATACGGTGGACGTATTCATCGGCAGGAAAAGGCAGATCGTAGTTGACCACTCGCTCTAGGTTATCAATGTCGATACCGCGCGCAGCAACCCCAGTAGCCACTAAATAGTTTATCTTGCCAGCTTTAAAGTCCGCCAAGATCTGCTCACGGATCTCTTGGGTGCGGCCACTGTGGATACAGTCGGCAACAATCCCGCGTTTCTCTAACTGGCTTACTAATTTGGCGGCGCCGTGTTTGGTTTCGATAAAGATCAGTGCCTGTTGCCAAGGCGTTGTTTGGATTAGGTGACTCAGTAGGGCAGATTTTTTGTCTTTATCAACGGTAGTAAGCCATTGTTCGATATTTGGCTTACTGGCCTGCGCCGCGGCGATGCTGATCTCTACCGGGTGATCAACCGCATTCTTCGCCAATGCGCGGACTTTTTTGGATAATGTTGCGCTAAACAGCAATGACTGACGTTCGCTTGGCAGCTTGGCAACAATATCGTCAATGTCGTCGATAAAGCCCATATCGAGCATCTTGTCGGCTTCGTCGAGTACCAATACTTCCACTTCGTCGAAATGAACCGCGCGGCGGGTGTACATATCCAGTAGCCGACCAGGTGTGGCCACTAGGATATCAACACCGTCGACCAATGCCTGCCGTTGTTGTTTGGCATCAACGCCACCATACATTGCTAAAGCGGTTAGGTTGAGGTGCTTAGCGTAGGTGTTTACGCTGGCCGCAACTTGAACCACTAGCTCGCGGGTTGGGGCGATGATCAACGCTCTAATGCGTTTCTTTCGCTTGGTTTCAGCGCTTGATAGTTGCTGCAAGATTGGCAATACAAAGCTGGCTGTTTTACCGGTACCGGTTTGTGCGGCAGCGATAAGGTTGTCACCCCGTAAAACGACTGGGATGGCTTTCTCTTGAATCGAAGTAGGTTTGTTATAGCCGGCATCGGTAACTGATTGCACGAGCGGTTCGATAAGTCCAAGGCGGGAGAATGGCATAAGGGTCTCAGCTAGCTAGGGGAGTACGATCCATAGGATCAGCGTTATGCACGGATTATATCAGAGCACGTCCTGAATACATGTGGGTTAAATGGCCTAGTCGAGTGGTAACCAAGTAAAACCAACAGAGGCAACAATAGTACGACTTTTATATCAAACCACGTAAATGGCGCAACGCTGGCTGGCTGGTTGGCTAGTTGAATAATGGTAAGGGGGATTCCAAAGGGGGCGGAGCTCCCCCCTAATGCATACAAGAATGTGCCGTCGCCACTGCGACATCCTCGCCTAAAGCACCGTAATCGGTGAAGCCGAAGGCTTGAGATAAACTTCAATACTTAACTGTGACACAGCCAATAATTAGGCATTTTCAAAGTTATATTTGCTGGTGTTCTTGCCCATCGCCTTGGCTTTATATAGGTGCAGATCCGCTTGTTTAATGCTCTCAGTAATGCTGGCATCGGCTTCCTCTACCAGTTGTACGCCTACACTTACCGTGACCGCCAGTTGCTGTTCATTGATAAAGTTATGGCTGTTAACTGCATGGTGCAACCGTTCGGTGAGTTGCACCGCACTGTATTTACTGGCATCGGTTAGTACTATCAGAAACTCTTCGCCCCCCCAGCGGCACACGATGTCACTTTTTCGAACGGCTTTTTGAAAGATGCTACTTAATTGTATAAGGACCTGATCACCGACGTCATGGCCAAAGCGGTCATTAATTGACTTGAAATTATCAACATCAATCAACAGCAATGCGAACGAAGCCGTGGAGTCTTTCTCTTGTTGAAATAGCTCTTCGAGCCGTTTTAGGGTGAAACGCCTATTACTTAGGTTAGTTAATGGGTCAAGATTAGCGAGCGCTTCATTATACTTAACCAGCTGTGATAAGCGTGAACTGTATTTGTGCTTGAAATACTCATAGGTAGCGCTGAGTAGCGTAACAAGAATGAAACATAGCAATACTCGTAACGCTAGTTCCGGCGAGAGTATTTGGTTGGCTTGGCCAACATAACCGAAGAAGTAGGCAACGATAGCGCCAACTAGGAATAAGCTGATGTTAACTACGCCAAGGGTTAAGCCAGAGAGGAAAAAGGTGACCGGTGGCGCGATCAGCATCCAGATAGGGCCAGTACCGCCAAAACCGCCGGAGTATATTAACGTAATTAATAACCCATAAAGGTTAAATAGTAGTATCGTTGAGGCGAGACGATAGTTCGAACGAAATTTCAATACCAGCAGAAAAATGGTTCCGGCAATTAAATCAAAGAACACTAATTGATAGTTGCCTAAATAAGCACATAGCGTTCCCATTAATGCCACCGCCACGATGCCAATAACTGCGAATGTGACAATTATCTGTTCAATTTCATGTTCGACAAAGTCGGCGCCTTGAGTATTATCGCTCTGGCTATAGTTGAGTAGAGGATTCATTCCATTCCAAACGTTTATCTGATGGTTCTAAGGTAGCTTGCTACCTTGTGTTATTGGCGATCCGTGCCAATAGTCATCCTAAATTATATTAGAAAACGGCCGTGACTGCAGTAATAGTGACTGGTTTGGAAGATACTTCACTTACAGTTGTAGTCGACTTCATCTTTTCCTGAGGAACAAACGAAATTTTGTCGTAGAAGTTTGCTTCGGCGTTGGCATTCAGCCACTAAAAAGCCCGCGATAGCGGGCTTATTGAGCAGCCTTATGAGGCTTAACTACAAACTGCCCAGAGCTGCAAAATTGTGCCAATGGCTACGAAGGTGATGTCACCGAGTTCGGCGCGCTGTTCGCTATTGAGGTTGTCGTTAAGCCAAGCTTCCAACTGTTCTGCTTTGACGATTTCGTCACTAATCGGGCAGGTAACCGTATCACCTTCAGGCTGGAAGATTTGTTCAAATTGCTCCGACACATCTTGACGATAGAGTGTTTGAGCGTTGATCAGGTGCTGCGCGTGCAGGATCAGGCAGATAAGTTCATCTTTAGCTTTCGGGGTAAAAGTTTGCTCAATCATCGTTTTCGTTCATTGGGTAAAGTAGCTTAATGCTAGCAATAGACTGCGCCAATTACTGTTATTAGTTAGTAATTTCGTGAGCGACTGCTGAGTTATTGGCCGTTAGTACTGCAGCACTAATGTCATGCCATTAGCGGAGCTGGCTGCGCCGATGCGAATTAACCGGTTTGCAGAACCCTGCTGAAATCCTATGAGTTTCTGCTTGAGTTGATGGCCAACTCTGTCACACTTAGCACTAAGTGTTAACAAACGCTTCGAATTTTGGTGCCCAATGGGACTAATAGGGAACGCGGTTAAATTCCGCGGCTGTACTCGCAACTGTGATCAGAGCGGGGTGTCGTTACCACTGGCTTACGCTGGGAAGGGGCGCCCCTAGACGCTGAAAGCCAGGATACCTGCCTAAATTTGCCGATTTGACTCAAGCGGGTTACTTGAGCAGGTGGTTGAATTTTGCTGTACGCACTGTTGTGCTTAAACAATAAAGACGACGCTATTCTGTTGCTGTCACCATGATGTGATTGCTACCTCAAACCATTTCCCGCGCTTTTAACTCAATTAATAGGGAACATCATGAGTTTAAAAACGCGCTTTGCAGCTGTTGCTATTACCACAGCTGCCTCATCTGCGGCGTTCGCTGCTGATATAGAAACCATTACTGTGACAGGCTCTCGTTTCGACACTGCCGCTGAGTATCAGCTGGCGGTGGTAAATACGGTCGAACGAGCTGAAATCGAAATTCTGCAGCCCAAATCAGTGGTGGATCTACTTGAACGTTTACCGGGTTTAAGTGTTACTCGAAGTGGCGGCAGTGCACAAACCGCTTCGGTGAGTGTTCGTGGTGCCAATTCTGATCATGTGTTAGTGCTAATTGATGGCATTCGAGTGAGTTCCGCCACATTAGGCAGCACCGATTTCTCAGCGGTATCACCGGAACAGATTGAGCGGATTGAGGTGGTTAAAGGCCCACGGGCATCAGTGTGGGGCAGTGATGCCATCGGTGGTGTGATTCAGATTTTCACTCGACAGCTGCAAAGTGGTCAGTACTTTACTGCCGCTGAACTTGGCAGTGACAATTATGGCCGTTTGGCTGCTGGTGCAGGGGTTAGCCATGGTGAAGGGCAAACTAGCGTGACTGTTGCCGCTGAAGCAAGTGATGGTTTTGATGTGTATCGGGATACCGATGAAGCAGATGATGATGGTTACGATCGGATTACTGTTGGTTTGAACGGTGAACAGCCATTAAATCAAAGCTGGAGCATAGCGTGGCAGGGCCAATACAATAGTGGCAACAGCGAATACGACGACATATTTGCTGCGACGGGTCCAGACCAATCGGATTTTGATAACTTCTTTTGGAATATAGCCAGTCGCTATCAGCGACAGCAGTTTGAATCACAATTTAGCGTGGGTCAGTCCCGTGATCGGAATGACCAGTTTCGAGATGGCGTCGCCGCTAAATCGCGTTTTCAAACCGATCGTGACCAACTCAATTTTACCAACCAATATCATTTTAACGACACTGTTACGGCGATAGGCGGAGTTGACTATAACAATGAGTCGGTCAATGGTGATTATGCCACTAGCGACCGTGATCTTATTGGTGTGTATGGGTTGGCGCGTGCTCGCTTTGGTGGATGGTTACTGGAAGCGGCAGTCCGCTTTGATGACGTCGAAGATGTTGATAGCGAAACTTCATACAATCTAAGTAGTGCCTATCACCTCAGCTCTCATTGGCGGATCAGTGCCAGTTACGGCACCGGCTTTAAGGCGCCGACCTTCAATGACCTATTCTGGCCTGAGCTTGGCAATCCGGATCTGTTGTCGGAAACCTCGAAAAATACCGAAATTACCCTTAATTACAGTCGAATCGGCGCTAGCGCGTACCTGAGCGTGTTCAAAAACGAGATTGAAAATCTTATTGATTGGGCTGGTAGCGGTGAGTTTGATCAGTTTGGTTGGGAGATCTACCGGCCGAGTAATGTTGCTGATGCGCAAATGCGTGGGGTTGAGTTTGGCAGCCAATTTCAGTTTTGGGGTTTAACTCATGAGTTGGCATACACCTACTTAGACACTGAGGATAAATCGTCTGGAGAGCAATTGGTTAGCCGCTCTGAGCATGAAGCTGATTACGCCGTTTCGTATCAATGGCAGCAACTCGATGGGCGTCTTGATTACCATTATCAAGGCAAGCGTTTTGCTGGTGACAGTAACTATGATGGCAGCGGTGACTTCTTATCAGCGTACCACAAAGTGGATCTAAGCTTTGGCTACCAACTAACAGACGAACTGATCGTTCGTGCCAAACTCAACAATGTATTTGATCAAGAGACAACCAGCGTCGAGGGCTACCATGCCCCCGGGCGAGAATGGTATCTCAGTCTTAGCTATTACGTAATGTAACGGTAAGCTTATGCTGCACGCGGTAAGAACCGAATCGACTCAAGATCTACCAGTTATCGAGGTTGAGCAACTAAGCTGGGCTTGTCCGCAAAAGTTGGTGCTGGCGGATGTGAGCTTCAGTGTGCAAGCTGGCCAATTTGTGGGCTTACTTGGTCCTAATGGTGCCGGCAAATCCACGTTGTTACGCTGCCTTTACCGGTACCTCCAGCCAACCACCGGGGGGATACGGCTCAATGGTCAGCCGTTGTCGCAGCTATCGCAGCAACAATTGGCACAGCGGGTTGCGGTGGTGACTCAACATACACCGTTGGGGTTTTCGATGTCGGTGCGCCAATTTATGGCGACCGGATTGCTGGCCCAACAGCGTTTTTGGCACCGTCGTAATGAACGGGCGGAACGAATTCAGATTGATGCCACTCTTGTTCGTGTGGGCTTATTAGAGTTGGCGGAGCAGAGATATGAACACCTCTCTGGCGGCGAACAGCAACGATTACTTATCGCTCGGGCATTGCTGCAGCGACCGCAGATCCTGATCCTCGATGAACCAACTAATCACCTTGATGTTTACTATCAGATCGAGATCTTGCAGTTAGTTCGCTCATTAGGGATCACCGTGATCGCTTCGATTCATGATCTAAATCTTGCGGCGGGCTATTGTGATCGACTGCTGTTGCTGCAACAGGGGAGGTTGGTTGCTAAAGGTACACCGCAGCAAGTGTTGACCAGCGATAACCTGCAACGGATCTATCATGTTGATGCCATTGTCGATCAGCACCCTACTCAAAGGTATCAACGAGTTACTTTTCAATACCACCCTAAGCCAAATCGTGACGCCAATGGTTAATCCTCGTTGGCTATTACTGTTGTTACTTACTGCCCTAGTCGTATCTCCGTTGGTGGCAATATCGATTGGCAGTGCTGAACTAACATTGACTCAGGTGGCAATGGCGCTCTGGCGTGGCTTGAGCGATCCTGCCGCTATGGCTATTTCAGATAGAATTGTCATTGAGTTGCGGTTACCACGGGTGTTGCTCGCGCTCATCTGTGGTGCCGGTTTAGCGTTGTCAGGTTCGGTGCTACAAAGTGTCACTCGCAACCCGTTGGCGGACCCTTATTTGTTTGGTATCTCTGCTGGAGCCTCATTGGGGGCTGTTGTCGCCATCAGTTTTGGTTTTGCCGGCTTTAGTTTGCCATTGTGTGCTTTTCTCGGTTCACTGGTAGCGGTTGCAGTGGTGATGGTGATGGCTCGTGATGGCGAAATCGAAGGGTTAATCCTAGCCGGTGTAGCGATCTCATTCTTGCTCTCTTCGTTAGCCAGTTTAGTGCTCTATTTTGGTGACAGCCAAGCAACCCAAGCGGTTCTATTTTGGAGCCTTGGTAGCTTTGCCCGAGCCAGTTGGGAGATTCTTCCGTACCCATTTATTGCGGTGGCCGTAGCGTTAGCGCTGGTGTCGATGTTTCAACGTCACTTGCTCGCTTTACTGGCCGGTGATGAAAGCGCCCATACCCAAGGGGTTGCGGTGGTACCACTGCGGCTCGGGATGTTGTTGATTACGGCGTTAGTTACCGCATCACTTGTTGCGTACTGCGGTGGCATCGGCTTTGTTGGTTTAATGGTGCCCCATATTGTCCGCATGCTTATTGGTGGTGCCAGTCGTGTATCTCTGCTAGTGACCGCGTTGTTCGGAGCGGTGATGATGGTTTGGGTAGATCTGTTGGCACGGCAACTGTTACCGGCGCAGGAGTTACCCGTTGGTGTGGTTACCGCGATTATGGGCAGCCTGTTTTTTATTGTGTTGCTGGCTAAACGACGAAGGCCCTAATGAGACGAGCTAATTTTGTATTCATTGTCGTGATGCTGTTAAGCCAATCGGTACTGGCGGCGCCGATTAAGATTGCGGCGTTGACGCCAAGTTCGGTTGAGTTGCTGTTTGCTGTTGGCGCTGGTGACAACATCATTGCTACCGTCGAGTACGCCGATTACCCCGAACAAGCACAGCAGATCGAACGCGTTGGCAGTTATGATCATTTTAATATGGAGCGGTTACTGTTATTGCAGCCTGATGCAGTGGTAGTTGCGTTTGCTGACACCAATCAACAGTTGTTGGGGCAGTTACAAATGCTGCGGGTTCCTATTATTGATTCGAGCGTAACCGAGTTAAACCAGTTACCGCAGCGCTTAGTTGAGTTGGCTCAGCTTACGGACATGCCACAACATGGTGAGCAACTGGCACAGCAATTTAAGCGAAGATTGCAACATATCACCGAAAAATATCAGCATAAGCCATCAGTGTCGGTGTTTTATCAGGTATGGCCAGAGCCACTGACAACGGTATCCTCTGGTTGGATCGATAATATGATCAATCGATGTGGTGGCCGTAATGTCTTTGCTCAAAGCATTGCCGATTATCCCCAGGTCAGTTTAGAGCAGGTGATAGTGCGATCGCCGCAACTGATTTTACTGCCGGTAGCAGCGAGCCAGTATCGAAGTGAGGTTGATCTATGGAGTGATTGGCCGGAACTGCCTGCAGTAAAGAATGAGATGATGATTGAGATCAATGCCGATTGGGTACATCGCAGCGGGCCACGTTCTCTCGATGGGCTAGAACAGATCTGTGTTGCTGTCGATCATGCCCGCTCAGTTGCCAAAAACGAGTCTCCTTGACCGCTTATGTTGCATGGCGCCGATGCGGGCGCCACGGTTGGTGTGATAACGTGGTGCTATAAGCAGTAGAAAGGGATTTACCATGCGCGGAAGCGGTACTTATGTTCACTATTCTGAGGTGAACTGGCGCACATTGGGCAGTTTGTTGCCTTATTTGATGGAGTTTCGTGGCCGAGTGCTGTTGGCGCTGTTATGTCTGGTAGCAGCTAAGGTCGCCAGTGTGGGCTTACCGTTTATCCTCAAAGAGGTTATCGACAACCTTGATGGCCAGCGCACATTGGAAGTGGTGGCGATGCCACTGGCACTGTTAGTGGCATACGGCGTAGTTCGCTTTGCTAATGTCCTTTTTGGTGAATTGCGCGACACGCTGTTTGGTCGGGTAACTGAACGAGCCATGCGCCGAGTCGGCCTCAAGGTCTTTAGTCATCTTCATAACCTTGATCTTGCCTTTCACCTTAATCGACAAACCGGTGGTTTATCTCGAGAGATCGAACGCGGGGTTAATGGCATCAGCTTCTTGATGCGATTTATGGTGTTCAACATCGGCCCAACGTTACTAGAGGTTGGCTTAGTTATAGGCTTGCTGTGGAAGAACTATCAAGGCGGCTATGCCTTAATCGTTTTTATCGCGGTGGTGCTTTATATCAGTTTCTCAGTAGTGGCGACTGAATGGCGTACCAGTTTTGTGCGGCAGATGAATGCAGCAGAGTCCGCATCCAGTACCCGGGCCATCGATAGTTTGATTAACTTCGAAACGGTAAAGTATTTTGCAAATGAGCAAAATGAAGCCGACGCCTATGACGAGGGTCTAGCTAAGTGGGAACAAGCGCGTCGTAAAAACCGCCTCAGTTTGTTTGCGCTTAATGGCGGCCAATCACTGATCATCGCTATTGCCATGACCAGCGCCATGGTGCTGGCAGCTAGTGATGTCCTTAATGGGGCGATGACCCTTGGTGATTTTGCGCTGATTAACGCCTTTATGATGCAAGTGTTTATGCCGTTAGGCTTCTTAGGGTTTGTGTACCGTGAGATGAAAGGCAGCATGGCCAATATTGAAAAGATGTTTGGTTTACTTGCGGTTGCTCCTACGGTGCAAGATAAACCCAAGGCTAGCCAGCTTAACGCTCATGATGGTAGCGTCACTTTCAACAATGTCTCTTTTCGTTACCAAGCCCAACGGCCAATCCTTACTGGGTTGAGTTTTACCGCTAAACCGATGCAAAAGGTTGCCCTAGTCGGTGCCAGTGGCGCCGGTAAGTCAACCATATCGAAATTGCTACTGCGCTTTTACGATGTGGATAGTGGCAGTGTTGAGATTGATGGCCAAGATATCCGCGATGTTAGTCAGTATTCGTTACGCAAGGCGATCGGTGTGGTGCCACAAGATACGGTGCTATTTAATAACACGATTCTTGAAAACGTTCGCTACGGTCGCCTCGATGCAACTGACGCAGAGGTAATGGCGGCGCTTAAAATTGCCCATCTTGAGGAGTTTGTTAAAACCTTACCGGATGGTTTAGCAACCAAGGTTGGCGAACGGGGCTTGAAGCTTTCCGGTGGTGAGAAGCAGCGTGTTGCTATTGCCCGCGCTGTATTGAAACGCCCCAAGATCATGGTATTTGATGAAGCAACCTCGTCACTTGACAGTCGTTCCGAGCAAAGCATTCTTGCGGCGCTGGCGGATGTATCGCAACGGCAAACTACCCTAGTGATAGCGCACCGATTATCAACCATTGTTGATGCGGATCAGATCTTAGTGATTGGTGAGGGCCAGATAATAGAGCAGGGCGATCATCACAGCCTGCTTGAACGCGATGGGGCGTACACTAAGTTATGGCGGTTTCAACAAAACCACTCAGTTGATCCGATATAAATGTAGCCGTGGAATAAGCAGTTCGCCTTTAGCAGGTGGGTAGTCGCTTTGCTGCCAATCCGGTAACGGCACAACCTCGATCGGTTCTGCTTGTTCAATAAGCAGCGGCAGATTGGCAGGGGTTTGGGTTCGCCCCCCTTGGCTAAACTGGATAAACGCGGTTGGTCGCAGTCCACCTTCTCTGTCGATTCGAAGTTCAACGTTCGCGGGCAACGAATCTACAGCACGATACTCCTGCTCAATGTTTTGCCGCCAGGCCGGCATATCGGCGATAACTTTGCCTGGACTGCTAAGGCTGTTGTGCAGTCGGGTAAGGATTTCATGCTTACTGGTTTTGGCGACAATTCGCTTTGCGACCCAACCAAACCTTACTCGTTTGATCCCTTGGCCGATCATCATTGGACTACGGTAGTAGTGCATGGTGATTAGGTTTGGGGCGATATCGTGAAGAATTTCGAAACGCAGATCCTGCTTGTTTGGTGCCGCAGCGGTAATGCGGTGTAGCGAGGCTTTAAAGGTATCAATGCTTTGATCTAGTTGCTGACAAAGCTCAGCTAGCTTGCTGTTTGGGGATGGGTTAAAACGAATTAATCCGGGGTAACGTCTTACACGTTGACTTTGCACATCATCGCCGTTGCGATACAGATCCTTAATGGCATCGGTGATAAGCCCGTGAGCAGAGCTGTTGTTTATTGCAGCGACGTTGATCTGTTCAAACCGATGCAGTGGTTGCGTTTGCAAACTGCCAGGGAGTTTACACAACAGTTGCTGCAATGGCGCTCGTTGGGCCAATGTCTCGACCAGTCGCTGTCGCAGTTGTTGGCTGGCAGCAAACTTATCATGCAATTGCTGCGAGTCGATGGCAGTGAGTATGGGGGAGTTGATTGTCGTTATCATTAATATTACTTCAAGCAGCAGATTAGAGTGACGTAGATGCCTACATACTTAGATTTAGTTTAGCATCGAATTGGGCTGTAACCAGGTGGAATTCGGTATTGAATGGCTAATACGGCCGCCAAGATCAAAAAACGCACAAACCATAACGGAGTGTGCGTTGTTATTACTGTGACTCATTAACGGTTGCTAGCTGCTGGGCTAACTAAGAATCAAAGTGAGTGGTTAGCCAGTAAATACGCCGTTTAGCCACGGTAACATCTGTTTTTTACGGCTCAGGCAGTTGTCAAAGGTCAACTCTGGGTTCGCATCGATTAGCATCTGCGCTGCTGGGCCGGCAACTAGTAGGCGCGTTTGCTCGCTACGGATATTTGTCAGCATCAGTACTGCAACGTCTTTGCCGTTAGCAGCGACACGCTGTTCCAGTGCCGCTTGCAGATCTGCTTCCATCGCCGCAGTTTGTGCGAAATCAGCCAGTTCTAATTGACCAACGGTCAATGTTTTACCACCAAACTCAAAACTCTTAACGTCTTTATCGAGTAACTCGTTGGCGTTCATGCCGTTTAGATCAGTTTTGGCAACCAACAGATCAGCAGTGAACTGCTCAACGTCAACTTGTGCGATTGGCGCGATCAGGTCAACTAACTCAACGTCACGAGCGGTGGTGGTAGGCGACTTCAAACCAACGGTGTCGGATAGCAATGCCGCAAGCATCAACACTGCCAACGGTTGAGTTAGCTGTGCGCCGTGGATCTGGTACAACTCGTGCAGTACAGAAGCGGTAGAGCCAAGTGGCATCATCCATGCTTCCAATGGGCCATGGCTTTGCAGCGTACCCATGCGGTGGTGATCGACCAGACCAACGATATGCGCCTGGGGCAAATCGCTAGGGCCCTGTTCCTGTTCACAGAAATCGACCAAGTATACCTTTTCACCGGCCAATGGTTTATCAAGAACCGGCGGCAGTTCTAGGCCAGCAGCTTCGAAGATAAATTGGGTCTCACGGCTCGCTTCGCCTGGACGAAACGCGGTTGCGTCCATACCGCGGTGGTTTAACCAATGTGCGGCGATTACTGCGCTGCAAATACTGTCGCTGTCTGGGCTTAAGTGGCCGAATACGTGGATCATGGGAGCTACCTCTGTGTCGAACCGTTCTCTGCGAAGAACTGCGTTCCGAATAATAGATTAACCGGCGAAATGTAATGGCCTTCAAACGTGATGTCCATCACCTTAATGGCATATTGCAGCAGAGATCGCACATTATAAATCCGCTTGGGCAACCTATGACCAGTTAAATCCACTTAAAAATAGTACTTTACATTACCGATAATGTTGCCAAGATGTTAACTTAATCAAGTGACAAGGAATGTTCATGATTAACTTATCATCAGTGGAAGACTCCCAACTCGGTCTAGCGTCGCAAACAACTAACGGCGACGATGGTCAACAAATGGCTGTATTGCTGTACCAGCAACTGCGGCTGCGAGCGCGTTCAGTTAAAAGTCGGCTGCCACAATGTGCCACACTCGATTCGCGGGCGCTCATTCATGAGGCGTACGCTAAGTTTGCGGTCAATGGTCGCCGTTATAACGATGAAAACCACTTTCTTGCGGTCGCCAGCACGGCGATGAGACATGTACTTATTGATTACCTTCGTCAAAAACAAGCGAGTAAACGTGATAGTGAAGGGGTCGATCTCAGCCAGTTCATTGGCGAGAGCCAATTAGATCAAATTGCTGAAATCGACGATGCCCTTAAACGTTTTGAACACCATTACAAGCGTGAGCACGATGTTGCGGTTTACCGTATCTTCGGTGGATTGACCGTGGCTGAGGTTGCTAATGTTGTAGGGGTATCAATCGCAACGGTAAAACGCGATTGGGCGTTTGCGCAAAGTTGGCTTTATAAGAATATCACTCGCTGTTGAAGCCCAACGCCGTGGATATTGAGTCACAGCCGGCACTGATAAAGAAATACTTCCAGCAAGTGGCTGCGCTTACCGCTGAGCAGCAAGCTCCTTTTTTGGATGCACTACCAGTGGATATCCGTGATGAGGTGCAACAGCTGGTCGATCAAAGTGCCTGCTCCCGGGCGTATTTTCAGTCTGTTTCGGAATCTATTTTTGGAGCCGAAGAGGTGATCAAGGCCGATCCTTTTGATCTATGTGGATCGAGCATCGGCGATTATCGCGTAACTGAAGTGATAGCCAGCGGCGGTATGGGGGTTGTATATCGCGGCTTGGATATGCAGTTGCAGCGCCCCGTGGCACTAAAGCTACTTATCAGCACCGATGGCCATAACGCAGTCGGCCGGCAACAATTACTACGAGAAGCCCGTGCTGTTAGCCGTTTAAGTCATCCAAATATTGGTATCACTTACGGCATAACATCATCTGAGCGTCAGCAAGACGTTATGGTGATGGAGTATTACCGTGGCGAGACTATTCAACAAAAACTCGATAACAACAGTATTGAACCAGCGAAGATTCACGCTTGGGTACTGCAGCTGTTGTCTGGCCTCAAACATGCGCACCAGCATGGGCTCATTCATCGCGATATTAAGCCAAGCAATCTTATGGTTACCGAAGATGGCAGCATTAGGATCCTAGATTTTGGATTAGCGATAAATGGCAATGATGGGGCCGTGCGACAAGGCGAAGGCACCACCGCCTATATGAGTCCCGAGCAGATCCGCCTGCAGCCAATAACCCACGCGACTGATTTGTGGTCTGCGGGTGTGGTGTTACTGGAATTAGCAGTGTCGGTGGGGTGGCTTGATAGGGTTAACGCGTATACCTGGGCGCAGAATCCGGCGATTAGTAGCAATCGTGGGCCGCAATGGCTTCAGCAGCTATTAAACCAACTGTTGATTTTAGATGCTGAGCTAAGAGTTGCGACACCCGCGGCGATTAGTAAACCTAGCGCTAGTGTGTTGTTGGCACTGTTCGCTAATATACGACCTTGGTATTCAGCCGCTGTTGCTGCCGTGGTTATATCGATTAGCGCGCTAGCGCTGGAACCAGTTGAAACGCCGATCCCAAGCCACAAAGTGGTTAGCCTTTATGTTGAAGCTAAGCCGACTAAAGCTGAGCAAGCGTTCATATTCGAACTCAACCAATGGCTCAAATTTGTTGACGGCAATAGCCCTAAGCTCAGTTATCTTGGTATCGAATCTAATCAGCAACCACTGGAGGGTGAGAATGTTCGGCTTACTCTATCGGTGCAGCACCTAGAAGCGGGTTTCACTGCTAAGTTGACTGCGACTAACGACCAGCAGCAGCCCTATCGCCGTTGGTTACGACACACTGCATCGGTTCATCCAAATCTAGTGCTGCAAGATCTTCGTAGTGAATTAGCCTTGTTTCTCGAGATACCACTAGAACAGGCGGTCGCTCTTACACCGAGCGCTTCTTTTGCTAGCCTCGAAGCCTTTAAGCTTATGACCCAAGTTAATGGTGAGCTGGCGGCTATTCAGCAGCAACTTATTACCGATTTGGACCAGCTTACGCACCTTGAGTCAATATTGATTAAAGCGAATGAGATGGAGAGTAATGCCGCGATAGATACTGGATTAGCCACTATCTACCGACTTAGATATGAGCATGATGGCGCTATTGAAAATCTGCAAATGGCACAGTTTTTTATAACTAGTGGCTTCACTAAAGACAGAAAATTACTGCCAGCATACATTGAGATGACGCGGATTTTATTGTTAAAAGGGGAGGTGGCCACCGCCATCACGACATTATCGTTGGCGCTCGATCTGTATCCAAATCATTGCGATCTTCATTTTGCTTTAGCAGAAACCTATTTAGCCATTGAGGATATAACAGCGCTAGATAAGGCATTGCAGGTTTACCAGAAGGTTGCCCCCTTTGATTGGCGGGTGTACAACCTGTTAGGCAAGGCTGCAATTGCGCGTGATGATCATAATGAAGCGTTAAAGCAATTTAAGCACGCGCTTGAGATCCGTCCCAATCAACCATTTATTCGCAATCAAATAGCGCAAATTCCATCGGTATAGATCGGTCAACGACTCGGCTTGTTACTGCGCTGATTTATCGTTGTCGTTTTTGTTATCGGTAATATTTGGCAAATAACCACATAATCTCTGAGCTGGTTAGCTTGCGGCTGTCGTTGTTATCTACATACCGACTGATTTTGCGTATCAAGTGGAGATGATTATGGCGCGGGCACGAGTATGTTCTTCGGCGGCACTGGGGTTGATCCCTGTGTTTGCATTGGTTCCTGAACTTCGGCGCCATTCGTTACAACATATTGGTGAGGATTCGGAGCTTAGGGTTCGCTTCTTGAAATCAAATCTGGCTTTATTGCAAACGTTATCAACCGAATCTCCTTGCATCTATCTTATTGAAGCCGGTGAAGACACACCGTCGACGGCAAGCCAGTGTAAGCTTATTACTAAAACCAATTGTGTAGTTATTACCATTATTAGCTCGATAGAGCTTAGCGCCAATAGGGTTAGTTGTTGGCAAGCGGGGGCTGATTTGGTTTTAGCCGGCAATTGCCAAAGCGAAGAGATCCTGTGGGCGTGTCGTAACCTCTATAAACGGCTTAACCCTGCTCATTCAGCTGTTGGTTATAAATCAGTTCCAAAGTGGAAGTTTGAACGGCAGACCTTACGCATTGTCCGTGCCGATGGTGCATCGGTACGATTGTCGAGGAATGAAGGGAAGGTTATGGTTGCACTGAATGGCGCTACTAATCAGTTAGTTCGTCGTGAAACCTTATGGCGACTGCTTGATAGGTCCGACTGGCAATACAGCGACCGCACTCTCGATGTGCTGGTTGCGAGGATTCGGACAAAGCTACGTTCGATAGAGATCGATTCCGCGGTTATTCTTACTCATTACGGTGCTGGCTATGAACTTCGGATTAATAGTTAACCGCAAACTGGCGGATTGTTAGACTGAGGTTTTAAATCATAGAATTTATTAAGAAAAAGGCTTTACAGTAGCGGCTGAGGCCACTAATATTCGCGGCGTCGGAGGGATGGCAGAGTGGTCGAATGCACCGGTCTTGAAAACCGGCAGGGGTTTATAGCTCCTCTAGGGTTCAAATCCCTATCCCTCCGCCATATCAAAAGATTAAGCCGCTGTTTTTACAGCGGCTTTTTCGTATCTAGAGTTTCGAAAATCATCTTGCACATAATAGGTGGCACAGGTGTTTGTATTGAGACTGCCAAATAGGGTTTATTACACGCGTATCGCAACCCCGCTTCAACTACGTGAAAGCGGCTACCCTAAATCAAATTCTCCCTTGTGACCCGCAAGACCGCCTAGCTGAGAACGATAAAGCAGGGTCGGTAGTCCCCGATTAACTAACTGATGTCAAAGTAGAATTTTCTCGTAGGTTAAACACAGGAGATTCGAAAATGAAAAAATCGCGATACACAGACAGCTATATCATGGCCATGACATCATTATTTGCTTTGCTTGCCGAGTGTTTTCGCTAAGTGAAATCTTCTATCGATATCAGCCCAAGTTAACCAATGAAAACACTGAAATTGAATCTTGGCTTATCATGCTAACCGAAGCCGAGAACGATTTGGGCTTTGGCCTCTGCTGTGATTACTTACGCAATGTGAAGGTAAATCAATGGAACCACAAACATGTTTACCCCATCTACTGTGAACTGGCACTGAACCTAGGCATTTACCCTAAGGCCAAACTGAAACGTAATGTTCCAGAGCCACTAAAAGAGCCAGTACGCGCTAACCAATTATGGTCTGTGGGCTGCATACATGACCAACTAGCTAATGGTTGCAGTTACCGCTTGTTTTACATTATTGATGATTTTCGGCGTGAAGGACTGGCGAGCGAAGCTTGGTTTTAATTGGCTGTGTAGCAACTAAGTGTTCTTCTTCTTCCTAATACAGTTAAAGCACTGGCTAGGCGAGTCGCGATACCAAGGGCAAAGCACTACTGCTATTGATCTTCTGCGACCTAAGGCAAAGGGGGGCGAAGCTCCCCCCTTAATGCATATAAGAATGTGCCGTCGCGACCGCGCCTATAAAATTGGCGAGATAACTTAGCTGGCTTTTTAACCGGTTAATTTAAGTTGGCAGGCAATAATGGCTAAAGATAAATCAGTTGAACCCAACTTAGTTTGTCCTTTAGCCAATTGAATCATAAAGCCTTTATTTCCCCGCAGCGCTAGACTACTATGCATTTCGTCGGAGGGATGGCAGAGTGGTCGAATGCACCGGTCTTGAAAACCGGCAGGGGTTAATAGCTCCTCTAGGGTTCAAATCCCTATCCCTCCGCCAATTTAGGTGAGCTGGCCGAGTGGCTGAAGGCGCGCCCCTGCTAAGGGCGTATATCGTAAGGTATCCAGGGTTCGAATCCCTGGCTCACCGCCATATATAAACAAAACCCGCTAACTCAGAAATGAGCTAGCGGGTTTTGTCGTTATGGGGCCAGGCTGATTGCGCAACAACAGTGTGGATGTGACCTTAATTAGATAGCGGTTGTCTCTTGGGTTATTGCTGGGGCGAATATAGGTTGCAACGGCGGCGGTAGTTAAGCGCTCGAGTAGGTATTTCGACCGTTGCGTTTCGAACGGTACAACGCTTCATCAGCACGTTTATAGATGTCATCGATGTTACGGTCGTCAGCTTTGAAATGACTGATACCAATGCTGATCGACAACGACAGTTCGGGGTAGGTCTCGTTAGTAGCAGCACAGACAATCCGATTTAAACGCCTTGCTAGGGCGATTGCAGACTGGGTGTCATCACTTTTATGGATAATACCAAACTCATCACCTCCGAAGCGGCCCAGGATGTCGGTTTGACGTAGCTCGGACTGACACAACTCAGCCACTTTACGGATAGAGTTATCACCACATTGGTGGCCAAAGGTATCGTTTACTCGCTTGAAGTTATCAATATCTAACAGCAAAAAGCTGGAGTTTTGCTCATAACGCCCAAAGGTGTAGAAAGCGTCCTTAAGATGACTGAAAAGCTTGCGCCGATTCAACGAGCCAGAGAGGTGATCAATTTCCGATTGGTACTTGAGTTTCTGCTCAAGTTCGTAGCGCTCTGTAATGTTGCGAGCGACCCATACAACCGCAGGTTCGCCATAGCGAGCTGAATGGATTGGCGCGATGCGACCTTCAAAACGTTGCCGTGCTGAAGGTTGGGATGAGGTTAGTCGATCATAATTGAGGTCGTCATCCCCAAGCGAGTATTCGAAGACCGTCAGTTTATCATTTTCCAAGGTCTGTTGAATGATCTCGAGGAAGTGCTGGCAGATTTGTGCAGGTAAGACGCTAGCCAGAGTCTTACCCTTCAAAGATTTAGCCTCAAGATAGATGCTGGAATCCGGTTGCCCCAGTACTTCGACATACCGTCCAGACATGGTTAATACGAATAATAGATCGGGCAAAGCTGATATAATGGCAGCATATTCTTCGTACTTCTCGATACTTGAGCCTTTGATTTCCATAATGTTTGTAACGTCCACAGTTGCGTAAACGCATTATTGCATAGGTCGAGAATAATTAATCATGTAGCCTGTGGATTATTGTGAGTTAAATCACACCAATCAGTGTCAAATATAAGTTGAATCGACTATTAGGATCGCAATACTGCGGCAACAACATTTCGCCCCAAACACAAAAAACCCGCATTTAAGCGGGTTTGTTGTGTTTGGGGAGCTAATAAGGCTCAGATTAGGCTTCTTTGTCAGCCAGTAGCTTAGCTAAGGTGAATGGGTCGGTTTCCTCACCGGTTAGGTCGGCATTCCAATCAATACCTACCAACACACCATCTTCGTCTAAGCTTGGCAGCCATTCGTCAAAGAAGTCGTCGATTGCAACCGCGACAGCCTTGTACTCAGACCAATCTTCAACACACAGTGCCTGTGCATTAGCTTGTGCGGAGAATAATGGCATTACGTCGGTGTTTTCAAATTCGATGGAATCCACGACAACGTACTCGTCACCAGCACTTAACACCCATAGCTGGCGCGCTTCAATTACGGCGGCGGTAAAGTTGGCTAAATTGGTTTCTGATGCGGACATGTTTGGCTCCTATGTTTGTGTGAGCGGATCCTCCCCCATGTTTGCCCTTGGCGCAAGCTAAACCCGCTGATTATGTGTGAGTTAGTGCTTTGCATTAGCGCTGGGATCTGAAAGGATCAACCTTCAAGGATTGAATAGGGCGTTTCTATGGATAAACTTCCCCCAAAACAACAAGTTCTCCTGTTGTTGGAGCAATGCTTACAAACTGGGATCCGCGGCCGTTTAGCGGAAGTTGTTAAGCACGCGCGCAATGAAATTGAACGCAAAGACGAGTTTACTGACGCCTTTTATCGCCAGGCGAGCATAGACGTGTCTGATCCGGCCTACCCGGGCTTAGTTTTTAAGGTGGCAAAGCACAAACGGCGGTGGGTCTTTCGCTATACCCCAGTCGGGGCTAAATCGACCAAACAACAGACACTAGGCTATTTCCCCGAGATGTCGGTAGCACAAGCTAGGGCGGCGTGGCACGAAGTCAAATACCCACACAGCGACGTGCTGCAAGAGCCTATTACAACTTTTTCGGTTAACCAACTGATTGAGCATTACCTGATATATGCCCAACAATACCGAAAAGAGTGGCGGGCGGAGCGACGTTTGCTGGAACGTTTTCTGGGTGATCGTTATGGCCATCATGACGTCAGTGAGGTTGACACCAAGGTTATAGGTAGGATTTTAGCAGCGGTAGAGCAACGCGCGCTTGATGCTGGGCATCAAGGTCAACGAGCGAAGGAGAGTGCGCTAACGCTGTTACGGCATTTATTCGATGTTGCTCGTGGTAAAAGCGAATATTTGGCGCAGGGAGCGCCGTGGATCGATGCTGATCTGGCTAACCCCTGTGAAGGGCTCAGTGTAGAACGACAAAGCCAATCAGCGGCGCCATTATTTGCCGGTGATGTTGGACGCTACCTAAAGGCGTTAGTTGGCCTGCCGATCAATGAAGACGTGAAGGGTCTATTGATGCTCCAACTAAATTTACTGTGTCCATTTTCGTGGCTATGCAAACTTGAGTGGCAACATATTGATTGGCGCCGCCAGTGTATCGCCTTACCTAACGAACAAGGCCGTCTGAACTGGTTGCCACTATCGAGCAGTGCGCTGCAGTTTTTAGAGAATAGAAAGCGACAGCAGCGGGGAACTCAACCGTGGGTATTTAGTGCCCTTAAGCATCACCATAAACCGATGCCAGCACGTTACCCAAGCGAACTACTTGCTTCTCTTAAACAACATCTTCAGTTGCCTGACCAATTTACCGCAACCCAAATTTGTCAGTTCGGTCACTCTTGGCTCGAGCAGCAGGGTAGTGTATTGGCCAAAACTGGCTTGCCCATCTCGGATGCGCACTTTCAGTTGCTTGATCAACGACAGTTGGTCGCAGCGGCGGAGCAATGGCATCAGTATCTCACTAATTTACGTCAATCCAGCTAAGTTACACAATGTAACCATTGTTGTAACTAATGTAGTTTTTATAGGCGTTAAGCAAAAGTAATCCGACAGTCGATCGCGTTAAGTGCCGGTTAGGGCGAAAGCATTCGAGTTGGGGTAATGGCATTTAAAATGCCTGTGACAACGTTTGGCGTGATATGGAATAGCAAATTACCCCGGCGGCTTATTGACCTTAGGATGGGGTTGGCGGCGTCTGTTGAGGGGTTAGTAAGGTGGCTATCTAATTTACTCAGTGTGCTTTACTGGGTAAGACCAAATGACCAAGCTGGTGCTTGGTCATTTTATTCGTAGGCGCTGGATCAGATTACGCTTTGAAAGGGGCAATCAGTTCGTTGCGAAGTGGGATGTCACGACGAGCGGCCTTTAGATCTTTAATCATCATTTTGATGCCTTGAGAAAACAGCTGTTGCATCATTGCGTCAGCTTGTTGCTCATCGGCTTCTGCATCGCCTTCGTTGGTTTTCTCAATCATCTGCAGCAACTCTGCACACGGGCCAACTAAGGTGTACGACACAACCGCTTGAAACTGTTCGAACGACTCTACAACCTTTTGCGCGCTGCCTGGCAGTTTGTCCCATTCGGCACGAAGTGGTGCTTCAACTGCATTGTAGATGGTTGCTACACCTTCATACTGCTCAGGTACGGCTTGCATGAACTCTAGAACTTGTTTGAGTTCTGCTGGGATTTTAATGGCGTCTGTCATGGTAAAACTCTGTCAAATTTGAAAGCGCGTATGATAGCCGATTTCAGCTAAAAGTCAGAGTAGAAGCAGGCTAAGGGGACAAATCGTTTGGTAATATCACTGTTGCCTACATACATTGGTGGTCATTAGTGGCTTAAGCATCATCCAACCAGCGCATTAGAATGCCCTTTAAGCTGTGAATTTGATTAAGCGATATAACACTAATGCCTAAGTCTTTGGCGCGGTCAATACTGCTTGCGGAGAGGGGTTGGTAGCTAATCAACATGCCTTTAGCCCGCCTTCCACCAAGGCTTTTTACTAGGGTATCGAGTTTGTAAATGGCCTCTTGAGACGACTCGCTGCCCATACGTTTAGTTTTGCACTCAATTAGGTGTAGCCGGTTGTTGGCGAGCAACATTACGTCGATCTCATTACGAATAGCTTGTTGCTTGTACTGACGCTCGACTTCGACACTTTGGCCGTGGTCCTGAATGGTCGAATAGGAAGCCGTTAGTGCCTTCACTTCAGCGTAAACCCATTGTTCGAGCCAAACCCCCATCGCAAATTGGCGAGCTTTTAAATTGGTAAATTGTACTGATGAGGAGGTGAGCGTCGATATTAATCCAAGCTCTTTCATATCCTTAAGTAAGCGAAACAGGTTCGGATCGTTAAAGTTTTTGTTGATGTCATTGGCGTGGCTTTTATTAGCATAAGTAGCAATGCTGTTTAGTTTTCCCAGCCCAGTAGCCAACTCTTTCGCGTGGGCAGCCCAGTCATTACCCAATTGTTGGATCTTTTTTTCAGCACGGAGCTGCTGATGGCGCCCAATAAGAGTAGAGCCATGCAGCAATAAGAATTCTGGGATCGTCATTTTGTCTGCTATTGGGTGGCTGCTTCTCGTCGTAGGAGCAAGCCAGTGTAGCTGGTCGCGTTGATTATCAATTACGTAGCTTTGGATCTTGAGCGATTGCGCGACCTGATAAGCGCAGAGGGTGATGAGACGATCGCCGGTAGTGGTGTTAAAATAGATTTCCGTTGTCTGGCTAATCAGAGCGGTTAGTTCGTCGGAAAAATAGCGTTGGATGGTATCTATATTTTCAAACTGGCCGTAGGGCTTAACTTTTACGTTGATACCGCGCTGTTCAAGCACTTGCTTTACCAATAGCGCCGATTGCTGTTGTGCGTTGGCACAGAACAGTACCAACTGGTCGACATCGATTGAATCATCTAATAACGGTGTGACGATGTGTACCGGATCGCGACCATAAACGCAGCAGTGCGTTGCCATAATTTGGGTGCTCAGTAACCTCTACAATGACCTAAATATTGGTCGATTCAATTGGATACGACCAACTTATTGATCACATCTTTGATGTTGTAATGGTTGCTGCGTTTGTTAACTTGAGTTAATTCGCTACTTTTCAAAGAGTTAAGTTGTTGTTGGGTTGGCTGAAGCAGTTTATTAGCCACAAGCGAACTATTAGCTGTTAGCCAAACCTGCAAATCTACCTATCTAGAAAACAGTTCCAAAGCAGCGGGCTACCCAATGCACGCACCAAACTACAGTGTTTACGTCGTTTGTTTCATTGCTGCGATGACATGTGCGGGCTTTATGGTTTTTTTGGGGGGCAGTAACTTAAAAAAGTTGGCTGTGTTGTAGTTAGTTGCTGAAGTTTATATCAAACCTTCGGCCGACCGATTGTGGTGTTTGCGAGAGACTATGTCGGGGTGGCGACGGCACATGGTTGTATGCATTAGGGGTGAGGTTCGCTCCCCTTTGGAATTCCCCTTACCTTAGGTCGCAGTCCAAAAGGCTTTAATGGACTGCTCCAATGCGGCAGAAGATTAATGGCGATTATGCTTTATCGCTGGTATTGGGACGCACCTAGCCAGTGCTTCAACACTATTGGTTGGTACAACACTTAGTTGGAACACAGCCAAAAATTGAGGCTAATTAAGTTATTGCTACGGCTACGGCTGGTGGGAATAGCTTGAAGAATATCGCCCGGGCGATAGGGCCGACGATAAGGAACTGTAATGGAAACGCCATAACAAGGTTGAGTAAAAACGTTTTACCATACGCCAATAGCAATGGGTCTTGATAACCTTGAATAAGTGTCGCGACCAGTGACATTGAAGCACACATGAATAGCACCATTAGAGCAGAGATAAGCATGACGCGTTTGATAAAGGGTGTGTGTTCATTGGTTAATCTACTGACGATCTTTTTTACTACCGGCGCAACCAATACACATTCAATAACAAGCGCTGTAAGCAATATCATGATGAATTGGTTCGATGATAGCGCGTTCATTACCCCTGCAATCCCCGGCGAAAGTAACCACGAATTATATATCGTCATTCCTACAACCATAAGGAAACAAACCATGACTGAGAAAACCAAGTTTTCATATATATTTTTGCCCATAAGCCCTCTAAACTTTAGTGTCAATTAAGTTGACAATAATAGAGGCGCCACGATTAATGTCAACTTGGTTGACGGTATTGATCGAGCTTCGATGGAGGCATCGACTCCGGGTTACCACAACAAAGAGTAAGATATGGATAATGAAGGTTTTTTGAATTCCTTGGGGCTGGTTGATCTCATTAGTGAAAAACACAAACAGCTAAGAGCTAGAATGATGAAACGGGTAGAGCTGCAGTTTGGCAACGTTTTTTCGCAAATGGATATTTATCTAATCAGTCTTGTTGAGTATGAAGCCATGAGTGTCAGTGAATCGGCGCGATACATGAATATCAGCCGACAGGCGGCACACAAACACGTTAAACATCTGGTCAGTCTTAACTTTGTAGATCTAACCATTTCTGAATCCAATCGGCGTGAAAAAATCGTTAGCCTCACCTCATCGGGTAAAGAACTGAGCCAGCAAATCAATCAGATAAAAAGTGAGCTCGATGCTGAACTGAAGGACAGCTTGGGCGATGCGAGCTTTGACAAACTTAAGTTACTTCTCAAAGGCGACTGGTAATGGATAGCCAGCACCTTGGCGTAAAGGGCAAATTGATAGCATACCAACAACCTTAACGGTTTTACTGCTGTTAGTTATTACAGAGTCAAGTTGCGGCAAACTCTGCTACCAGAAAATCGAGCAGTTTGTGGGCTCGCTTGGCAAGATGCTGGCGTGACTGATAGACAATATTTATGGCGATATCACCTATTACATATTCTTCCAGTAGGGGAGTCAGTTGATGGTTATCGATATAAGGCTGGACAATTATGGAGGGTAAGCAAGTGATTCCCTCTCCAGCGATTGCGGCTTCTAAAAGCACCATTACGTCATTGGATTTGAATTGACCCGACACTGAAACCTGGATGGACTGATCCGCTGCTGTGGATTTATTGTGTAGATATAAACTACCGCCTAGATTGGTGTGCAACAGGCAGTTATGGCTGACTAAGTGGCTCGGGTTGGTTGGTGTGTTGTGTTGCTCCAAATAACTCGGCGCCGCACAGATTGTAGAGTCACAAGTGGTTAACTGGCGACAGACCATGCGCGGATCGAGCTCTCGACCAACTTGGATAACCATATCAAAAGGCTCTTTTGCTAAGTCAATGTTGCGCTCAGTAAGTGTCAGTTCTACTTGGATCTTAGGGTAAAGAGTAACAAATTGGCGTACTAGTTTTGCAATATGCGATTGCCCCAAAGAGACACTGCAAGCCACTCTAATTAAGCCTTGCGGCTCAGAATCGTCGCTATTGGTAATATGGGTTACATCATCATTTAACGATAAGATTTGCTGGTAGTATGGCAATACGTCTTCGCCCGCACTGGTTATCTGTAACTTGCGAGCATTGCGACTAAGCAGCTTCACTCCTAATGACTTTTCAAGTGAGGCAAGGTGTCTTGTCGCCATGGATCTAGACATCTCAAGTTTACCGGCGGCTGCGGTTAAACTTCCTAAATTTACGACTGCGACAAACACCCGCATACCGGTTAGTTTATCCATGGTTACCTCATTAGCGTTCGATTTATGCAACCGATTGTGCCACATAATGCGGTTTATCCGTGCATATAAAGCAACTATCATCGTTTTCATTGACGATGATAGGTATTGACTAATGTTTAAGCTTTTAACAAATTTAGCCGCCACTTGCTGCATTTTGAGTTCAAGTGTATTCGCCCAACCTTTAACACCTGCGGATCTTGAGGGCTGCCCATCGGCAACTATCAATGCTGCATTCTCCGAATTTGGCCGCACCGGTAAGATGGATCGAGAGCTTCACCGTTGGCTCAATGATGCACAAGCACAACATATCGAGCCTTATGAAGCGTTCGATAATGTCTACTATGTCGGTGTTTGTTGGGTGTCATCTTGGCTAATAAAAACCGATGAAGGTGCAGTCTTGATTGATACGCTTACCGGGCCGTTTTCCGATCAGCTTATCCGCAATATTGAGAGCGTCGGGGTACAACCAGAGGACATTAAATTGGTGTTGATGACCCACGGGCACTTTGATCACACTGGTGGTGCCAGCAAGTTAAAGGCGTTATCGAACGCTCAATTTGTTATGACCGAAGAGGGATGGAATGAAGCGTTTGAAGACGCAAACAAAAGACCAAAGGCATATTGGGACAATCGCTTTTTAGCTGAAGCGGATATCGTCGCTAAAGACGGCGACTCGTTCACTGTTGGCGGCAGAGAGTTTACCTTGCTAAGTACTCCTGGCCATACGTGGGGCACAGCATCTTATGTGTTTGATGTTGCAGACGGTGCCAATAGTTATCGAGCCATCTCGATTGGTGGTTTAGGGCTTAATGCGATAGGTGGGCCAGAGCAGGTTGAAGCCTATATTGAAAGTATCGAGCGAATTGAAGGTTTGGTTGAAGATAATCAACAGCCAATTTCGGTTCACCTAACGGCACACCCTTTTAGCAACGGTATGACCGAAGCCAGCAAACTGATTGAATTAGGAAAGGCTAGCCAAAAGCACCCCCTTGATGACAAACAAGGCTTAATCGAACAGCTGCACCAGCTTAAGAAAGGCGCACAACAGCGCTTGATTGTCGAGCAACAGTAACTGCTAGTGGCGCCCAATCGCCCATTTAGGCCGTAATAGTTAAATGATGTGCACTTCCAGTTAATCGAGCGATTATAACTAGAAGTGCACATGCTTATTTGAATCTCTATTTAGCGCTATTTATAAATAACGCGCCGCTAGGTGAGCCTTAAAGTGGTTGGCGTTGAGTGTTTCGCCAGTGGCTTGTTTAACCAGTTGGTCGGTGGTTAATAGACTGCCTTTACTCCAAATATGTTGCTCTAACCAGACAAAGATTGGCGTCAAATCACCACTGCGTACTGCCGCGTCAACGTCGATTGTTTGTTGCATTGCTGCCATAAATTGTGCCGCGTACATGGCGCCAAGTGTGTAGCTTGGGAAGTAGCCAAAGGCCCCGTCAGTCCAGTGGATATCTTGCATACAGCCGTCTTTAAAGTTGCCTGCGGTTGATAGCCCAAGGTATTGCTGCATCTTACTATCCCATAGCTCTGGGATATCTTTGTGATCCACTGCGCCATTGATAAGATCTCGTTCAATCTCGTAACGGAGGATCACGTGGGCAGGGTAGGTTAGTTCATCGGCATCAACACGAATAAAACCACGCTCAACCTTGGTATAAAGTGCTTGGAAATTGTCGGCACTGAGCAGCTTGCTGTCTTGCCCGCTGAAATGCTGATGCGCATTGTTAGCTAGATGTTCGATAAAGGGGGCGCTGCGACCTAACTGCATCTCAAAGAATAGTGATTGCGACTCGTGGATCCCCATAGAACGGGCTTCGCCGGCAGGTTGGCCTGCGAGTAATTTCGGTAACCCTTGTTCATAGCGAGCATGGCCAGTCTCATGAACAATGCCCATCA
The DNA here is from genome assembly GCF_012295575.1 of Ferrimonas lipolytica. Taxonomy (NCBI): domain Bacteria; kingdom Pseudomonadati; phylum Pseudomonadota; class Gammaproteobacteria; order Alteromonadales; family Ferrimonadaceae; genus Ferrimonas; species Ferrimonas lipolytica. Next base: position 1,338,824 of record NZ_CP051180.1, read on the forward strand.
GCGATTGCACAAATTCAGACTCAGAATATCTGGTGGTGATGCGAACATCTTGCGGCACGCCGCCGCAAAAAGGGTGGACACTTTCATCAAGGCGACCGTGGTTAAAATCAAATTGCAGTAGCTGCATTATTGATTGCCCTAAGGCTTTTTGTTGCGCCGCAGGGAACACACCACTTGGTTCAATACAGCGCTGCTGTTGCTGTTTTTCCAAGGCGCTGTTGATCATCTGTGGTAACCACTGTTTTACGTCACCAAACAGGGTATCTAAGCTTGTACTGGTGACCCCTGGTTCATAGATATCTAGCATCGCATCGTAACAAGACAAGCCGGTTGCTTCGGCGCGGATCTGCGCTTCCTCGCGGGATAGCTTTACCACTTCAGCCCAATTCTTTTCATAGCCGTGCCAATCATTGCTGCCACGTTGAGTCCGCCAAGCGTGCTCACACTTTGAACCAGCTAAGGACTTCGCCTGCACTAGAGCCTCAGGCAGAATTGTTGCCTGTTGCCATTGGCGTTTCATCTCCCGCAGTGCTGCACTGTCGGTATCGGTTAAGGTTTCGGTTTCTGCTTGGGCGTACCACTCGGTTAACTGTGGCTGAGTCTGCAGTTGATGAATATGAACCGATAATGCCGCCATTGCTTCGGATCGAGCTTGGTTACCGCCAGCTGGCATCATAGCGGCTTGGTCCCAGCCACAAATGGCAGCCAAGTGGTTAAAGTGGGAGATTTGTTTCGCGTGTTGTTGTAATTGTTTGAATGCGGTCATCACTACTCTATCTATGCCAAAAAGGTACCTAAGTACCTAAAACAAATGAGATGTCATAGTAACGGCATTTAGCGCTGATGCTAGCGGCAAAATGTTACCAACTGCCTCAAATATTGCTGGGCAGAGCTACTGTATTGTAGATGCAAAAAGCCCGCTCAGTTGAGCGGGCTTTTTGTGGATGGTGCGTCCTACTGGGCTTGAACCAGTGACATCCGCCATGTCATGACGGCGCTCTACCAACTGAGCTAAGGACGCTTTGTTCTTGCATCGACAAGCGAAAGCACATCGATTGATAATTTGGTGCGTCCTACTGGGCTTGAACCAGTGACATCCGCCATGTCATGACGGCGCTCTACCAACTGAGCTAAGGACGCGATTGCTTAACAGCGGAGCTATACTAAAACGCCTTGCAGCTAGGCTGCAAGGCTTTCTTACGGTTAGCGTGATCGATTGCTGTTAGTTTCACCAACTTGATGACATTGCGTAGTTTTGTCCGTTTGGTAGGGCGCCGCATTGACCCAATAGCTGCTGCCATGATTGGCTGTGGCGGTCGATAGCAAGCTGGAACTGGCCACGCAAACTGGTTGGCTCGTTGCTGAGGTAAAAGTGAAAGTAGGGCAGATCTGGCCACGGTGACAGCAATCGTTGCAATGCTTCATTCACTTGACGATCAGCACGTTGGATCTCAACCAGTTTCGGTTGTATCCGTTTGGCGTAGATTTGGTGCAACACGTTATTGAGAATGGTGAACTCTGGTTTGCCGCACAGCGTCGGTTTTGCCGCTGCGAGCATCTGAGTTGCTTGGTTTAAGCCGTCGATAGCGTTAACCATTGCTCGGTGTAGTTTTCTTGGTTGGCGTTGGTGATGCAAGGTTGCTAGCGCTTGTTCAAGGTGACGACTGGGTACCGACATCGACCGTTCCGGATCGGAAAATATCGCTTTCAGTTCAACCAGCCCATACAGGGTTTGGATAAACTCACTACTGATGGAGTGAGCTGGGTAACTGCTGGCGTCGAGGTTATGCCATATCTCATCACTTAGGAGCATTAATCTAGCGCTGTAGGTTGGGAGTGACCGACGCTTATCGGATAACACTTGTTGCCGTAGTTTAATGCCGGCATCGTCCAATTGTTTTAGGTCGCACAACTGCAGTAAGTGGCCTAGTTGATGGTGATAGATAAGCTGCTGTGAGGGGGGAGCGGTTTTACCAAGCTGGGCGTTATGTTCGCCAATCAGGGTCATGACTCCGCAAGGTTTTAAAGCAAAGCTCTCGTACAAGCCGTAGTGCGTTGGTGTGGGTAATTCAAATTGGTGGCGCTGCGGTTTGCTGGGCAATTGCAACTGTACGTCATTTCGTTCGGATTGCAGTACCCGTTCGAGCCGCTCGAGGTAATCGTCGTAGTCGACATTATTACGCTGACACGCTGTCAGCGTAATAATCAACACAGCAAGGAAACTAGTTCGCGTTAGCCACCGCATGTCGTTTCTGCACCACCTTTAGTCGGACGATCAGCATTATTGCTGCGCTGCTTAGTCCGGCAATAAAGCCAATCCAAAAACCATGGGCGCCCATTGCCGGTACGATCCAGTCGGTAAGACCCAATACGTAGCCAACGGACATGCCGATCAGCCAGTAGGCGATAAAGGAGATCCACAACAACGGTAATGTGTCTTTATAGCCACGTAGACAAGCACTCGAAACTACCTGTATTGCGTCGGAGATCTGATAGATCGCACATAGCAACATTAGCTCGACCGCTAAGGTGATTACCAATACATCGCCGGTATACAACTCAGCGATAAACTGAGCACCTATTAGCGTAATGGCGGCAGTAATTGCAGCGAGGATGACTCCAAGAATGATGCCGATCTTCGCAACCATGGCGGCAATTTCAGGCTTACCCTGTCCTAAGTAATAGCCGATCCGAATGGTTACTGCGATGCCAACGGACAATGGAATGATGAAAATAAGGGTCGAGAAGTTCGCTGCCACCTGATGGCCCGCGACCTCAATGGCGCCAAGTGGGGCGATCATCACCGCCACAAACGCAAACAGTGTCACTTCGAAAAATATCGCCAGTGCCACCGGCAGGCCGAGTTTCCACAGCATTTTTTGAGCCGCGCCATCAAAACGAGAAAACTCATGGAATAACTGGTAGTGGCCAAAGCGCTTGCCCCAACTGACGTAACCTGCCATTGCTAGCGCCATGACCCAAAACACGATGGCGGTAGCGACACCACAGCCAGCTCCACCCATCGCTGGCATGCCTAGATGCCCATTGATGAAGATATAGTTGGCTGGAATGTTGATAAGCAAACCGGCGAAGCCGATCACCATTGAAGGTTTGGTGGTCGATAGTCCTTCAGTAAAGCTTCGGATAACGATAAACAACAAGAAACCAGGCACGCCCCATAACACCGCATCAATGTAACCGACGGACAGATCGTATAGCCGTGGCTCGAGATCCATCTGAGCTAAAATCAAAGCAGCGTTTTTCAGTAGCAGCATCGCCACAACGGAGCTAATCGCGGTGAGATAGAGCATCTGGTGGATAAGCGGCCGCAATTTGTGTTCTTGTTTCGCCCCGTGGTATTGGGCTATAACGGCGGGTGTAGCCATAAGAACACCACCAAACAGCAGTACCGTCGGTAGCCATAGACTGGTACCAACCGCTACGGCTGCCATATCGACTGCACTAACACGGCCAGCCATTACTGTATCGATGAATCCCATCATCGTTTGGGCGATTTGCGCAATGAGCACTGGAACTGCTAGTTGCACCAGTTTTTTGACTTGGTAGCCAGAGTTATGCATTTTGTACTGCCATCATTCTTGTATTAAGTAGTTCGAGATAATTTTATGTTTACAGGCATCGTACAAACCTGCGCTCCCGTGGTCGATATCATCGAAAAGCCACAGTTACGTACCCTGGTTGTGTCGTTACCAGAAGGATTAAGGGATAACCTAGAGATCGGAGCAAGTGTCGCCAACAACGGAGTGTGTTTGACGGTGACCGAGCAGCGGCATGATAAGGTGTTTTTTGATGTGATGGAAGAAACGCTTAGCAAGACCAATTTGGCGGCGTTGCAAGTCGGAGATTCGGTTAATATTGAGCGCTCTTTAGTCTTTGGCAAAGAGATTGGCGGCCATTTGGTTTCTGGCCATGTGCATACCATGGCCACCCTCGCTGAGATTGAACAAAGTGACACCAATTGCCGCATGCGTTTGCAGGTTGAACCACAATGGATGAAATACATTTTGCACAAAGGTTTTGTGGGAATAGACGGGTGCAGTTTAACCGTTGGTAACGTTGATGCACACGGCTTTGATATCCATTTGATCCCAGAAACACTGCGGTTAACTAACCTGTCCGAGCGTCAAGTTGGCGACGCCATCAATATTGAGATCGACAGCCAAACCCAGACCATTGTTGATACCGTTGAACGGGTACTAGCAGCAAAAAAGCTTAGCTAGACCTAAGTTAATAATACTGCTCATCTCCAGCATCGACGAACAACCTCATCTGCTGATGTTGTTCGTCGATATCAACGCGCAAATTGATGGCGTTACAACAAACCACACAATCGTCGATAAAACTCTCCTCACCACCACTGGTATCGAAAGCAACACGTGTCGTAGCGCCGCAATGCGGGCAGTTAATGTCGTGGATTTGATTACCAAGTTTCATGCTTATGCTCCGGTTAATGCCCCAAGCGAACGGCCACCATCGACAGCAAGGACCTGTCCGGTAATGTACGGCGCATCCTTAGCTAAAAACAGGGTTGTAGCAGCGATGTCCTCAACCCGTCCTAATTGACCCAATGGCACCTGTTTAAGCAGCGCCTCTTGAGCGCTCTGATCTGGTGTTTGGTTAGGCCACAAAATGGCGCCGGGTGCGACACCATTTACGCGGACGTTGGGTGCCAGCTCGAGCGCTAACGATTTGGTCATCATCAATAGCGCCGCCTTAGCCATGCAGTATAGCGTGTGTTGTTGCAAAGGCGTGTTGGCATGGACATCAATGAGGTTGATTATCGCGCCATGGTGTTGAGTCAGTGTTGGCGCCAATGCTTGGCTTAAAAACAGCGGCGCATGCATATTGCTGCCAACCAAATCGGTCCAGCTTTGGTCGGTTATTTCACCAACTGGGGTAGGGTAAAAACTGGAGGCGTTGTTGATCAACACATCAATTCGGCCATAAAGGGCAAGCGCTTGACGGGCAAGTAGGACGGCACCACCGCTGGCGGTTAAGTCTTGTACCAGTACTGCCGCACTATCTGGCCGCTGGTGGTTAAGCTCTGTTGCAAGTTGGTTGGCGTCGTCAACCGAATCTCGGCAGTGGATGATGGTACGGTATCCAGCGCTATGGAAGGCCCTGATAATGGCAGCACCAACACGCTTAGCGCTGCCGGTAACCAGAATGACTTTAGTGTTGCTCACAAAGCTGTTCCTGAATCAATGATTGGCACTGTTGTAGGTAGCTGCCGCCAAAAAGATTAAGATGATTGAGCAAGTGGTAAAGCTGATAGATCGGCTTACGTGCTTGATAATCGTCTGGTAGCGGCCATTCGGCGTTATAGCCGTGGTAAAAATCAGTTGGTAATGGCGAGAACAGCTCGGTCATGGCGATATCGGTTTCACGGTCGCCATAGTAGCTAGCTGGGTCGAATAGGGCACCAACCCCATCCACAAAGGCGATGTTGCCACGCCACAGATCGCCGTGAAGCAGTGACGCTACTGGTTTATGTTTGCGTAACTTCTCTGCACATCTACGGACAATGCTATCGCAGCCGCCAAAGTTGTAGCCCTTGTCTTGCGCCAATTTTAGTTGCCAGCCAATTCGTTGTTCAGCAAAAAATTCAGCCCAATTGTTTTGCCATCGGTTGGGTTGAACGGTGGTGCCAATATAGTTGTCTTCGTCAAAGCCAAATTGCGGCTGAGTTTGGGTGCGGTGCAACTGGGCTAACTCTTGGCCAAAACGGTACCAATCGGCTTTGCTGCCATTACCAAGGTTTAGGTGTTCTAGTGCGATAAATGAGTTGTGCGAGGTTGTGCCTGTGGTTACAACTTCTGGCACTACTAGCCCGGTTTGCTTACGCAATAGCCGCAGAGCATGGGCTTCAGACTCAAACATCTCAACATTGTGCTTGTCGCTCAGCTTTACGAACAGGGCACAATGGTGGTCGTTAATTTTAAAGGCTTGATGAATATCTCCACCAACAATGCTGTGTTTCTCATTGATGGCAAAATCTCGACCAAGTGCATCTGAAATCTGCAAGCCTATTGCATTCCACATAGTGGCAACCTCCGAACATCAACCTACTGTCTTGGTTGTATCATAATCGCTGCAAAAACAAAGTCGACAAGGACAATATTTGCTTAATAATTGCACCAGTTACTTCAATAGTAGTCGTTAACCCTTCGCCGATTACTGCAATCGCCAGCGTTATCCTTGTTCCACTGTGTTTATCTAAGTAAACTCTCTGAGTTCGAGGTGGTTAGCTGGCTTTGGTAAGGTTCAGGGCTGCTTCGAGTAATTTAACCAAATTCAAATATTATACTCATGTGGCCCTTGGTGTGGGTCACCACTGATGGAGAAAGTCATGCCGATTATTACCCTTCCTGACGGTAGCCAACGTCAATTCGATCAAGCCGTATCTGTAATGGATGTTGCCCGCGACATCGGCCCTGGCCTAGCAAAATCATGCTTGGCAGGTCGCGTTAACGGTGAGCTGGTCGATGCTTGTGAGCTCATTGAGAACGATGCTGAACTTGCCATCATTACCAGTCGTGATGAAGAAGGCTTAGAGTTCATCCGCCACTCTTGTGCTCACCTTATTGGTCATGCAGTTAAACAGCTATGGCCAGACGCCAAGATGGCGATTGGTCCTACCATCGACAACGGTTTCTACTACGATATCGATCTTGAGCACCGTCTAACCGACGAAGACTTAGTAACGCTTGAAAAGCGTATGCTTGAGTTGGCCAAGAAAAACTACGATGTGGTAAAGAAAACCGTAAGTTGGCAGGAAGCACGCGATGCATTCGAAGCTCGCGGCGAAACCTACAAAATCGAAATCCTTGATGAGAACATCTCCAAGGACGATCGCCCAGGTTTGTACCACCACGAAGAATACATCGATATGTGTCGTGGCCCACACGTACCAAACATGCGCCACTGCCATCACTTTAAGTTGATGAGTGTTGCTGGTGCGTACTGGCGTGGCAACTCTGACAACAAGCAGTTACAACGTATCTACGGTACCGCTTGGGCTGATAAAAAGCAGCTTAAGGCTCACTTGAACCGTTTGGCGGAAGCAGCTAAACGCGACCACCGTAAAATTGGTAAGGCTCAAGACCTGTTCCATTGGCAAGAAGAAGCGCCGGGGATGGTGTTTTGGCATGCAGATGGTTGGACAATCTACCAAGAACTTGAGAACTACATGCGTAAGCAGTTACGCAAGTTCAGCTACGAAGAGATCCGCACGCCATTAATTATGGATCGTGTAATGTGGGAACGTTCTGGTCACTGGGACAAGTACTCCGAGATGATCTTCGCCACTGAATCTGAAAAGCGTACTTACGCCGTTAAGCCGATGAACTGTCCGGGCCACTTACAGATCTTTAAGCAAGGCTTAAAATCTTACCGTGACCTGCCGTACCGTATGGCTGAGTTTGGTCTGGTTCACCGTAATGAGCCTTCAGGCTCACTGCACGGTTTGATGCGTGTTCGTTCGTTTACTCAGGATGATGCCCATATCTTCTGTACAGAAGAGCAGATCCTTGATGAAGTGACTTCGTGCATCAAGATGGTATTCGATACGTACAAAACCTTTGGCTTTGAACAGATCGATATCAAACTGTCTACCCGCCCAGAACACCGTATTGGTGCAGACGAGCTGTGGGACAAGTCTGAAAAGTCGTTGGCTGATGCACTTGAAGCCAATGGTTTGGATTACGAACTGCAGCCAGGAGAGGGTGCGTTCTACGGTCCTAAGATCGAATTTACACTGCACGATTGTTTAGACCGTGCATGGCAGATGGGTACCATTCAGTTGGACTTCTCTATGCCGCAAGCAGATCGCTTGGATGTGAGCTACGTTGCAGAAGACAACACTCGTAAAGTGCCTGTAATGATTCACCGTGCTATCCTAGGGTCTCTTGAACGCTTTATTGGCGTATTGATTGAAGAGTTTGCCGGTAAGTTACCTACTTGGCTGTGTCCAACACAGGTTCAAGTAATGAACATTACTGACAAACAAGCGGATTATGTTCGAGAAGTTGTAGAAATTCTCAATAATCGTGACATTAGAGCAAAAGCCGACTTGAGAAATGAGAAGATTGGCTTTAAAATCCGCGAACACACTTTGAAGCGAGTACCGTATCTTTTGGTCTGTGGAGATCAAGAGATGGAAAACGGTGAAATCGCAATTCGTACTAGAAATGGTGTTGACCTGGGTAAGATGACAATCGAGCAATTTGCCGATGCGCTTACCAAAGAGGTTAACAACCGTAGTCTTAATATGCTGGAGGAATAAGCGATTAAAGGCGGAAGAAAACAAGGTCCTGTAAGTAAAGACCGTAATGCTATCAACGGTGAAATCCGTGCTCGTGAAGTACGTTTGATTGACGCCGCTGGTGAACAAGCTGGTATTCAGAGCTTAGATGTAGCTATGCGTATGGCTGCAGCAGCTGAGCTGGATTTGGTAGAGATCTCTCCAAATGCTGAACCGCCGGTAGCCCGCATCATGGACTACGGAAAGTTCTTGTACGAAAAGAGTAAAGCTGCGAACGAGCAGCGTAAAAAGACCAAACAGATCCAGGTTAAGGAAGTTAAATTCCGCCCTGGAACTGATGTAGGCGACTATCAGGTAAAACTACGCAACCTGACTCGCTTCTTGGAAGACGGTGACAAAGTGAAATGTACACTTCGTTTCCGTGGTCGCGAAATGGCGCACCAACAATTGGGTTTTGACCTGCTAAATCGTATTAAAGACGATGTAGCAGAGATTGCCCAAGTTGAAGCTTTCCCGAAAATGGAAGGCCGCCAAGCCATTATGGTTATCGCACCTAAAAAGAAACAGTAAGAGCCTACAAGTAATAAAGCCAGCCGAGGCTTAGGTCTCGGCTGCTTTTATTCGCCTTACGTTCATTAACTTAACAATGCGGAGTATTCTTCATGCCGAAGATGAAATCCAATAAAGGCGCTGCAAAGCGTTTTAAGAAGACTGCCTCTGGCGGCTTCAAGCGCAAGCAATCACACCTGCGCCACATCCTTACCAAGAAATCCACTAAGCGTAAGCGCCATCTGCGTGCTGGCGCAATGGTTGCTAAAACCGACGTGGCTTCTGTGCAGCGCATGCTGCCGTACGCATAATTGACTGGTAGGAGTTAAAAATGGCTCGTGTAAAACGTGGTGTGACCGCTCGCGCTCGTCACAAAAAAGTATTAAAGCAGGCTAAAGGTTACTACGGTGCCCGTAGCCGTATCTATCGTGTAGCATTCCAAGCCGTTACCAAGGCTGGTCAATACGCTTACCGTGACCGTCGCGTTAAAAAGCGCACGTTCCGTCAGCTGTGGATCGCCCGTATCAACGCTGCTGCTCGTCAGAACGGCATGTCTTACAGCCGTTTCATCAACGGTCTGAAAAAGGCGTCTGTTGAAATCGATCGTAAGATCTTGGCTGATATCGCTGTATTCGACAAAGTAGTATTTACTGCTTTGGTAGAAAAAGCTAAAGAAGCTCTGGCTAAGTAAGTAATTGCCCTTGTGGCGTCTACTTAATTAACCTGTGAAAAAGGGAAGCTCATTGAGCTTCCCTTTTTTATTGGCTGTGTACCAATTAGTGTTGTTCTTTCCAATGCTGTTAAAGCACCGCTAGGCGAGTGTTGATACAAGGCGAAAGCACTACCGCCGTTGATCTTCTGCCGCATTGGAGTAGTCCAGTGAACCGTTTTGGAATGCGACCTAAGGCAAGGGGGATTCCAAAGAGGCGAATCTCAACCCTAATGCATACAAAAATGTGCCGTCACCACCGCGACATAGCCCGTTCAAACGCCACAATCGGCAGAGCCGAAGGCTTGATATAAACCTCAACACTTAACTGTGACACAGCCTTTTTATTCGCTACTGTTTACCAATTATTTGGCACCACGAACGCATGTTGATTAGCATCGGGACAATAGATGTGCCGTGGCCAATCCATGCTGCTGTCAGCTACAAATCGTGGTAGCACTTGCCAGCGCCTGCCCGCCAACCAGTCTGGTTTGGTTAATACTCGCCAATTTCGTTGTGGCAACTGGTTGACCCGATACCAACGTCCCTGCAACGCTGCCGGGTTTAACCGTGGCGGTAATGGGAACTGTTGTTGTGGTAGATAGATCCGCCCCTGCATTACGATTCGCTGCGTATCTACACGCCAGCCCAATTGCTGCAACTGCGTTTTAGCTTCGGTGGTTTTACTTAAGGGCAGTTGCTTGGTTAGTAGATGTTCGAGCTTATTCCCTAAGCAGTCATGCTTGCCTGGTCCTAGCCATTGATATGGGTCAAGACCATCATCTACCCCAAGGTAAAATTTAATCGCTAGTTCCCAATGCTCGATGGTTGCGCTCGGTAGATGCTTAACGACGATGTCCAATGCGCCCTTGGTTCGCTGCCCTTGCCAAATAACTTTATCGGTTGCCAATAATTGATAGTCGGGGTGCCAGCGAAGCAAGGTATACCAAAGTTGTTCGTAGTAACTGCCGAGACGACGATGACCCAGCTTAAACTGAGGGCAGGGGTTAGCTGCGATGGTATTGAGCTGCGGCCACAGGGGCGCCGCGAACTGCTCGATAAAATTCGAATCGATGAACGGGCCTTGTTGGTATAACGGAGGGGCCGTTAATACCCACGTGAGGTCACGAGCCAGTGGATGGGTTAGCTGCATAGAATTGATAGGCATAAAAAGGCTGTGTACCAACTAAGTGTTGTTCTTTCCAATGCTGTTAAAGCACCGACTAGGCGAACTTTGATACAAGGATAAAGCACTACCGCCGTTGCTCTTCTGCAGCATTGGAGCAGTCCCGCGAAGCGTTTTGGACTGCGACCTAAGTCAAGGAGCGGTCAAAGGGGGCGAAGCTCCCTCCCCCTATTGCATACAAGAATTGCATACAAGAATGTGCTGTCGCCACCGCGACATTACCCCTTAAGAGTAGTGTAATCGGCACAGCCGAAGGTTTGATATAAACCTCAACACTTCACTGTGACACAGCCATAAAAAAGCCGACCATATAGGTCGGCGATTTGTGTAACTGTTAAAGGCCGCGGGGCAGTTTACCGCCCGTACCGACTTTTTGTGCCCATAGTTGGGCAGGGGTTAGGCCGCCGTTATTAGAGGACTTTACTTTAGCTGGTTTGGTTGCTTTTGGTTTAGGTGCTGCAACCACAACCTCAGGTGCTTGTGCGCTAGCAAGTTCGGTTGCCATCTGGGCCAAATCACCTAGGCGAACGGATTTTCCGTCGTCTACTTTAAACCAACTGCCTTTTTGTTCGATGGTAGGCTTTTTACCATGTTGGGCAAGGTACGCTGCAGTGAACTGCGCGATCACCTCTTCCTTAATAAGTTTTGACATGGGATAAGTCTATATTAGCTTCAAATTCAGCGCGCAATAATACAGCCCAAGTGTTAACTGTTCAACTTTCGCTGTATTAATACTGACCAAGGGGGTTGTATCAGTGCAGCTGATCATAACTATCAAGCAATTGGCTTTACATCGGATACGCTTTTAGGGCGAAATTAGTGATGTAGGCGTAAGCTATTGGTGTAAAAATCCCAATTTAGCTATAACGGTAACAATCGCAAAAAGGAGAAAAGCGTATGCAAATTAAGAAGGTGGCTGTTTTTTCAACAAAGCCATACGATCAACGCTTTTTGGAAGCTGCCAACCATGATGGCCGCGTGGAACTGAACTTCTTCGAGACTCGTCTACGACAACACACGGTTAAACTGTGTGATGGTTACGATGCGGTTTCCTGTTTCGTTAACGACATTGTTGACCGCTCAGTGATCGAACAATTAGCAGCGTTTGGGGTAAAGATGATTGCCCTGCGTTGTGCTGGTTTCAATAACGTCGATATGGAAGCGGCAAATGAGTTTGGCATTCGCGTATGTAATGTGCCGAGCTACTCTCCGGAGTCGGTGGCAGAACATGCCTTGGCGATGATGTTCGCACTTAACCGTAAAATTACCCGCGCTAACGTTCGAGTGAAGGAGCATAACTTTGACCTAGAGGGGCTGTTAGGCTTTAACTTCGCTAAGGCAACCATTGGCATTATCGGTACCGGTAAGATTGGTGTTGCCACCCTAAGGGCGCTTAAAGGCCTTGGTTGTGAGCTGCTTTGCTACGACCCGTATCCATCGAAAGAAGCCGCTGAATTGGCAGAATACACCGACTTAGACACCATTTACGCTCGCTCAGATGTAATCAGTTTGCATTGCCCATTAACTGACGACACCTACCACCTGATTGATAAAACCAGCATCGGCAAAATGAAAGACAATGTCATGCTTATTAACACCTCCCGTGGTGGTTTGGTTAATGCCCAAGATGCGCTTGATGGGATGAAGTCTGGCAAGGTAGGTTACCTCGGCCTTGATGTTTATGAGCTGGAAGGCGATCTGTTCTTCCGCGATCTGTCTGGCCGAGTTCCTAATGATGATGTGTTTGCGTTGTTGTTGAGCTACCCCAATGTACTGGTTACCGGCCACCAAGGGTACTTTACCAAAGAAGCACTAGAACAGATTGCATCAACAACGCTGCACAACTTGGAGTCATACTTCCAAGGTAAGAGCAGCGGCAACGAACTTAAGTAGCCCTATGCAAACAAACGAATTGATCAGCTATCTTGATGGACTGCTAAAACCGTGGTTAGTGAAAGACTATGCCCCTAATGGTTTGCAGGTTGAAGGCAAAAGCGATATTCGCACCATTGTTACCGCCGTAACTGCCGATCAATATGCGGTTGACCGCGCGGTTGAGTTGGGTGCGGATTGCCTGTTAGTTCACCACGGTTATTTCTGGAAGAGTGAGCCGGCGGTTATTACTGGTATGAAACAACGCCGATTAAAGGCGTTGCTCAGCAACGACATCAACCTAATTGGCTACCACCTGCCGCTGGATATCCACCCCAAGCTTGGCAACAATGCCCAGTTAGGCCAAATGTTGGGCATCAACAATATTCGCCCACTTGAAGCGGGTAACGATACCTGTTTGGTGCTTCGTGGTGAACTCGAGCCAAGCTTAAGTGGTGACGCTTTGACCAAGCTGCTTGAGCAGCAATTAGGACGCAGCCCACTGCATATTGCCGCCCATTCACGGCCAATCAAAACCGTGGCATGGTGTACCGGTGGCGCGCAAGATTACCTCGACCAAGTTGCCGCCATGGGGATCGATGCCTTTATCTCCGGAGAGGTATCAGAACGCACCTATCACAGTGCGGTAGAGCAGGGTACTGATTACTTTAGTGCTGGCCACCATGCGACCGAGCGCGGTGGTATTAAGGCGTTAGGTGAACATCTTGCAAGTCAGTTTGACGTTAGTGTTACTTTTGTTGATACGCCCAACCCAGTTTAAACAACACCCACAATAATAATAGAAAGAGAAGTAAGCAGTGACCGATACCACAAACCGTTCCCAGCCTTGGGCAGCTCCGATGCCGCAAGCGCAGTTTGATTTCATGGCTAAAGTATTAGCATCACCATCTCCAATTGGTTTTGAAGCGGCAATGAGCTACGGCGTTATTAAGCCTGAGTTTGAGTCTTTTATGCCAGCAACTTGGGGCGTGACGCAGTTTAAGAGCAACGCCAGCTTGGTGTTTGATTCTCATCCGGGCCGTGATGATCTCACTAGTGTGATGATCGTGGGTCATGCCGACAAGATCCGCATGCAGGTGCGTAAAATAGATAAAGACGGCAAGGTGTGGATCAATACCGATTCGTTCCTACCAACCACCTTGATTGGCCATGAGGTTAAGGTTTTTTGCCAGAACCCAGCTAAGCCAGGTGCATACAAGGTGATTGAGGGTTGTACCGTTGAGTCTTTAGGCGCTATTCATTTTTCTAGCCCAGCCCAACGCAGCGGCGAACAGGGAATCAAGCCTGAGTCCATCTACCTAGAACTGCACATGCACGGTGACGATCGCAAAGCTCAGGTTGAGGCCCTTGGCCTTCGCCCGGGTGACCCAATCTTGCTGGACCGTCCAATTAAACGCGGTGTGGCTGCAGACACCTTCTACGGCGCATACCTAGATAATGGCTTGGGCTGTTTCTCCGTTGCAGAGATCGCACGCACACTAGCTAACGAAGGTTTAGACAACATTCGGGTGCTGTATACCATTGCCACTCACGAAGAGATTGGCCGTTTTGGTTCGACCCAAGTGGTTGGCGAGCTTAAGCCAGATATTCTTATCGCAACCGACGTAAATCACGATTACGAAGCCGCGCCGGGCATAGGTAGCCGTAACATGAATCCATTAAAAATGGGTGAAGGCTTCACCATTGGTCGAGGCTCTGTTGCGTCTGAGTTTTTGGTGCAAACCTTAGTCGAACTGTGTGGCGTTAACGATATTCCATATCAGTTGGACTTTTCCGGCCGCGACATGGGCACCGATGGCATGGCCGCTGCTTTGGCTGCGGTAGACAGCGCCGCGATGACAATTGGCTACCCGATCCGCAACATGCACACCTCGTCGGAGTCGGCTCATACCAGTGATTTATTGGCATCGATTGAAGCTATTACCGAGCTATTACGTCATTTCAACGGCATGAATAATGGCACTGGCATCAGCCGTGATGATCTGATGAATAGCCATATTCGTCTTGATAACCTGTAATACATAACGGGTGTGTTTATGGCAGTAGTTACATTAACTGCCATTACAGCTGTTCTTACGCCTGTGCTTGTTCGCTATTGCACCGTAAAGGATTTATTGTAGGCGTATAAAATATACGAGAGCACCGCAAGGTGCTCTTTTTGTTGGCTGTGTACCAATTAAGTGTTGTTCTTTCCAATGTTGTTAAAAGGGGAACTACCAAAGCACCGGCTAGGCGAGTGTTGATAAAAAGGGAAGCACTACCGCTGATCTTATGCTGCATTGGAGGGGAGTCCAGCGAAGCGTTTTGGACTGCGACCTAATGCATACAAGAATGTGCCGTCGCCACCGCGACATTGTTCCCTAAAAGCACCGAAGTCGGTGAACCGAAGGCTTAAGATAAACTTCAACAGCTAACTACGACACAGCCGTTGCTTGGCATCCAGATACGGAAACGCCCAAAGTTATTAGCTTTGGGCGTTTCTTCTAACAAACTTGGTTACGACAAACCGAGCGTTAAAGTGTCATATGCAGAATCGGAAAAGGGTTTCCCATTTCATCCAGCGGAGAACGTGAAATGACCTTGAATCCCATATGCTGATAGAAACCTATAGCTTGTGGATTCTGTTCGTTTACGTCGACTTTAGTAGCGCCTAGCTGCTCTATTGCATATTGCAGCAGTACTTTACCTATACCTTGCCCTCGTGCTTCATTTAAGATGAACAGCATTTCAACCTTAAGTTCGTATGTACCGACGAAGCCTAGGATTGAACCACTTTCATCTTTTACACATCTTAATGTGACCGCTGGGAAGGCCTGCTCAATGATAATTGGTTTAAAAAACTCAATATCTTCTTCTGTAATGAAATTATGAGTTGCTCGGACTGAATTTTCCCAAACATTAAGCATTTCTGCATAATTGTCTGGAAGCACATTTTCTACAATCATTGTGTTTGCTCTAAAGTTGACTGAAATTCATGTGCAGCCGCGAGCCCGCATTTTAGCGAAAAGGGGTACGAATTGTCCACAAATTACATAACGTTTAGCGAACCTGCGCGTGCAGGTTGGTATTGTTGTTCACAATCAACATGACCAACAAATGTGCCAAATTCTGCGCCTAGCTATTTGCCGGCACGCTAGTACAGCCTCTTATCTTCAACATTAGTTGCAGCTTTGAGATTCTTTATGTCTTGCTCTAGCAAATCAATCTTCCCTAAAAGTGGAAGTATGTAGTAATACAAAGCAAACGCATGAACAAAGGAGAACGAAAATAATAACATTAATAACATATCGTCAGCAGAACCTGCCCAAGCAAAACCTAATGCAATGAGTCCGCAAAATAACAACGATAAAAAGAGAAAATCCTTTTTATGTTTTCGAATGGAATTGAGCTTGCTCTCGATTTCTTCTACTTCCACTTTATACATTCATCCACCTTCCGTGCTCTTAGCCTCGCTAAGAGGCAAATAATTGTTGGCTAAAATTGTGAACGGAGTGAAACAGCCAACTGTTTTTGTCCGTTTGAACGCCTTGTTAGCTTTATTTACCACTGTTTCGCCAAACTAAAGTTGCTTTGGGTATAGGGTTGCATGACGAAACTTTTATTGTGCTGAATTCTATATCCGTTGGTAATGGATTAAATGTATGAAATGTATGAAATATGACGTAGCTATTATCTTTACCTACAGTTCCAACTGCTTCATTTAAAAGCACAACTGTACCATCAGCAGTAATCTATTGTCCCTTTATGCAGCCTTTAGGGTAAACCTCAGAAATTTTATCTAATCCTGCAACTACATTTTCATATTCCCCCACAATATGAGTTACATCTACTTGAATGTTAGCCCCTGAGTTAATGGCAGATATAGGGTTATCTAACTTTATGGTAGTTATAGATTGGTTGATATTTATAGGGGTTGGGTTGATCACTGTTTGACTACTAAAAAGTAACATTTTTAATAAAGTCCAAATTCCCTCTAATGTATCCATTTACACCAAACTCCTGATAAAGCTAACGCCCTGTTAACAGGCAAAAAATAGTTGGTTAAAATTAGCGACGAAGGAGCAAAAGCCAACTGTATTTTGTCCTTGTTAAACAGCTTGTTAACTCTCGTTTATCTTCTCAACCTTAGCGACAAATTCCATCAATTCTTCAAAGCCTTGAAGCATATTAGAACACCAAATCTTTCCTATACCATCAACCACAATATAGTCAGCTTGTAGTAACCAAGAATAACCAACTTTGTCTAATTTCTTCCAACTCGCAGTTTTTTCTCCAGCTATAGGGCTTTTAAAATAAACATTTTCATCGTCGTAGGCAAATTCAACGAAAAAAGCTTGATATGGAAAAAAGATAGCTCCCAAGAAAAACCCCAAGCCAACAAGGCCTGCTGCGATTTCTTGTCCTTCATAGGACTGTGAGATTGCGTACAAAATAAAAAAAGTAAAAGGAACCAATAGAAAAGAGAATGCTTTAAAGAAGATTCCAAATGTTAGTTGTCGAACATCACCGACTCGCTCGCTTTTACTTTTAGTGAATACCACCATTAAAGTGGCAATAAGGCCTCCAATCAAACCGCTAATAATTGGACTAATAGAACTTCCAGCTTCTTCCATGACTTCCTCAGAGAGTTAACAGCTTATTATGATGCCCGAGGCTTTGTAACACACAATGCCTCGGGCATCGTATGTCCTTTTAACCTAAAGCCATCTTCGTTAATTTTTGCTTTTATTTTAAATGGCTTATACCTAAAACCGCGCCATCGAAAACCGTTTTTGGTGGGCGATACAGCGCCTACGCCTGTAGAAAACATGCCAAGCAGTCTTCTGCTCAAACTTCTGCGATTAATCGAATAATCACTCACATTAAATTTACCTTCAATTGCGCCTTGAGTGACTCCAACTCGCATTGGCAACCGATATGGTTGGGTAAGTAATACCGTATCGCTACACGCTTT
This sequence comes from Ferrimonas lipolytica, assembly GCF_012295575.1. NCBI lineage: Bacteria > Pseudomonadati > Pseudomonadota > Gammaproteobacteria > Alteromonadales > Ferrimonadaceae > Ferrimonas > Ferrimonas lipolytica. Next base: position 1,356,399 of record NZ_CP051180.1, read on the forward strand.
AGTTCTGTACGCAAGCATGCTTTATATTTGTTAGCGGTTGAAGTAATTCATGCCGCTTTTGTTAAAAAAATCGGCATGTTTTAATCTAGATCAAAGTCGAAGGTAGCCAATCTAATTATGCCTAGACGCTACACGTCGGCGCTGGGGTTTAAGGCAAAACACCAAGCCAACGATAGGGGTTGTAGGCAGGTGAAGCGTAGATTCCCAAATAGATAGCATCTACGTTTACCGTTATCGCAGTGAAGCCTTGTATACCTAGCGATTCATATGGCGCAACCAGATAACATGCAGTCGATAAGGCCATTGCACGAGTTTGTTGCTGTACTAACCAATCCTAATTGGCATCCCCATCCGCCTCAGGGTGCAAGGCGATAACCTCCCAATCTTGTTCCGGTACTTTGGCTAGTTCACCGGTGACTACAGTGACTTTACCTTTGTTGGTTACCAAAAATAGCGGCAGGGCGGTTGGGTGCTGTTGCTGGTAATGCTCCCACGTAAAACTGTCAGACAATTTGGTGGTACGGATCTGGGCGCCTTCACGCATTTGCTGCTCTAGCTTGGCGTAGCTGTAATCACCAAATAAGCGCTGATGTTTATCTCGGCTCTGTTTACGCGGGCTATCATCGCGTTGGCTTTCAGGTAAGCGATAGACCTCTTCATTGCCAAGCAGATCTTGGTAATGAAAAGCGACTTCGGTGTTGGCACGCCGATAGGGTGACAGCACCAGTAAGCGTCGAATAAGCGACAAGTCTAGTTGTGCTTCTGCATGCTCGGAAACCGGATTACCCCAATATACCGACAAGCCTTTCATTCGAGCGGCACTAATGTTGTCCCAGTTGGTATCGGTAAGCACTACCGGAATATCTCGCTTAGTTAGGGTGTCGGCAATGGCTTGAGCCAGCAAGCTGCTGCCGTAGATAAGGTAACCATTTTTATCTGGCGCTTGCAGACCGAGCCATTTTACCAGCAGCGGGGTAACAACACTTTGTAGAACCACGGTGCTGATGATCACCATAAACACCACTGCCACCAATCTATCGGCACCGGCAATGCCAAGAAACTCCAGCTTCAGTGCAAACAGCGCAGAGATTGCGGCGGCAACAATACCCCGCGGCGCAATCCAACCAATAAGTAGCTGTTCTTTAATTGATAGATCGGTACCAAGACCACAAACAAACACCGCAATTGGCCGAGCTATCAGCAAGAGCACCAGCAACCACACCACGGTGGAGAGGTCGATAACCGCAAAGGCTGATTGATCAAGCCGCGCCGCCAGTAAGATAAACAGTGCTGAGATAAGTAAGATGGTTAGTGTTTCTTTAAACTCTAAGATCTCCTCGAGTTCAACGTCTTTAGCATTGGCTAGCCAGATCCCCATAACCGTTACCGTCAATAAGCCTGATTCATGCATCAGCTCATTGCTGACGCCAAATGCCGCCAGCATTAACGTTAATACCGCCACGGTTTGTAGGTAATGGGGAAATACACGGTGTTTTAACGCCTGAGCCAATAGGTAACCAGCGACGATGCCTGCCACTAGCCCCAATGCTACCGTTAAGCCAAAGGTGGTTAAAGCGTGTGATAGCGCCGCTCCCTGGCTGGCATTAAGAAACTCATACACCAAAACCGCCAGCAGCGCACCGATAGGATCAATGAGGATCCCTTCCCAGTGCAGTATGGTCGCTACCTTCGGCGTGGCCCGTATGCTACGCAGCAGCGGTGCGATTACTGTTGGTCCGGTTACCACCACCAAAGCCCCGAGCAGGGCGGCAACCGGTAGGGTCAGTTCCAGTAGCCAATGAGCGCTCAAGGTGGCGATAGCAAAGGTAATTAGCATGCCATGTATAACCAAGTTGCGCACCATCGCGCTTTGCCCTTGCAGCGAACTGAACTTTAGGGTGAGACTGCCTTCGAAAAGGATAATCGCCACAGCGACGGAGACTAACGGGAATAGAATATCCCCTAACAACAGATCTGGGTTGAGTATGCCGGTTGCTGGCCCTAGCAGTAACCCGGTGAGCAACAATGGCAAGATTGCAGGGATCTTTAAGCGAAAGGCGCCCCATTGACACAAAATACTGGCCAGTCCGATAAGGCATAACATCATTAGTGGTGACATTCGGTTCCTTGAATCTCAAACGTATTGGCGACAGTGACGTTTAACCGGTGGTGAAACCGCTAGTAACGCAGCTAGGCGTTGCAGTGAGGTTGCCGAGTCCAAGTTACTGCACCTACACTGTAATTATCGGCATTGGGCTAAACATGCGTGCGGATTAAAGGCCGCACATCACGTTAATATCGATGCCGGCACCGATCCAAACTCGATCATTCTTAACTGGTTTATTTTATAGTAGCTTATCTAACCCCGTCTTAGGTTTACCGTGCAATGCAGCCAACTCCACCCTTAAGCAGCATCGTGTTAACTGAACTCAATGGCTTTCCATTGATCACCATTGCAGCAAATAACAACGGTCACCGCCGCTATGTTACTGCGGCCTTTTTAAGCTTGTGGTTTATCGGTTGGGGAATGGGCGCATACAGTGCAGCTTCAACGCTATTGGCTGGCGAAGGTAATATTGGTTTGGCGATATGGTTACTGCTGTGGCTTGGCGGCGGCGTGGTGTTAGCTCGAAAGCTCTATCAGAATGTCATCTATCCTCGGCCCGAGCGATTACTGCTTAATCGGCCACAACTTTCCTATAAACCCGGAGTGCAAAGTGCCAAGTTTGCTCGCACAGCTATGAGGGCAGTCAAGGGCAGCGATAAGCGCTCCCGTAGGCAGCGAAAAGATGCGATCCGACGAATCGACTTTAGTGCCGAAGAGGTTGCCACATTGCATCTGTCTGAGGTGCCACAACGGTTATTGATTCGCACCGATGAACGCCAGGTTGAGCTTGGTAAAGGGCTAAATAATAACGACATTCGTTGGCTCTACAACGCCCTACAGGAGCACTACCACCTAAAATAGTGCGCTGTAGTTCAATTGAGGCTAATGATTCAAGTTTAACGAAAACTCTGCCTTGGCCTGTCGAGGCTTGGAGCTGACTTGAGTTAATAGTGCTTGAGCTTCGGTGCTAGTAAGTGTGCCGTTGCCGTTATTAAAGGCCAATTGCAACAAGGTTGTTGCGGCGCTGGTTTTGCCAAGCTGTTGCCTCAAACTTAGCTTGGATGAATCGCTTTGCTGTAACAGCCTTTCCAGTTGATACCACAGCGCTTGCCAGTCCGAACGTTGGTAGGCTAGCCAAAATTGACGCTCTAGTGCTTTGCGCTCAGTACGGTTAAGCCGATGGAATAGCTTGATGCCGATGCGTCGCTGTCGCCATAGGTAAGCAGTAATGGCAACCACACCGAGTAATGCTATCAATTTAAAGCCGTTATCCCATGACCACAGTGGCACAGGTGCTGCGGCGACGGTCCAGCTAATTGCAGCAACACTGCTCAGTTGCAATTGGTTATTGACGCTGTCCCACCACTCTATCTGTTGTTGTGGAAATTCAAACTCGCCACCGGTCTCAAAGATATAAACTACCTTTTGGCTGCGAATGGCAACGGGATCGCCTTGGTAACTGCGGGCGTCTTTGGTTACCGCCGGTTTGAGGTAACGACTGGTGCCTTCAATGTGGGGAAAGTCGAACTGTGGCAATAACATTGAGTGGCTCTGCTTTGCGTAGATGGAATAGCTAAGCTCTACGCTGTCGCCAACTTCAAACGCCGTTGCTTGTGTGGGAATGCTTGAGCTGCCCAACTGAACCTCTGAGCTCACTAGCGCATTCACGTCTGCGGCGAGTCCCGGCAGCGGCGATATCGTTAGCGTTAATGGCGCGGTTTGAATGTTCGCTTGTTTATACTCATCGTCTCGCTGATCAAAATAAACAATACCCATCTCGATCGGAGCAATTTCAATATCACCAGCGCGGCGGGGGAATAGCTCGAAATCTTTAGTGATAATCTGCTTGGGTTGGTCTGTTTGTCGCTCCAGCTCTTTGAGAAACTTCACCTTGGGATCGTACAACACCACTGCGCCGTCAATGTTGGGTTGCTGCAAATCAATGTCGCCATAGATATGGCCAACTACCTCAAGCCGTAACTGAACCGTGGTTCTGACGTTAGGCAGTAATGGGCTTTCATCACTCACGCTGACGGTGGTGGTTATTCCAGCTACCGGTTCATTGCTGCTACTCAATGCTGTTGCATGACTGGCAAAGAAGCAGAGTAGCCAGCCGCACAATTTAGTTGTTGGCGTCACTTGGGTGCTCCTGCTGTTGTCTTTGTTTCAGTTCCATAGCGAACTTGCGTTGTAAAAAATCGAGCGGTTGTGGGTCAAGTTGCTTCAACCAGGCTTGTTTGGGAATACCAGCTTGGCGCATCTCATTGCTGTCGCTAGGGTCGCCGTTGCCTTGTTGCTGCTTTTGCCCTTGGCGTCGCTTCTGCTCTTTGCTTGCTTCCGGTTTGATTGACGCAGTGCGTTTGCCAGACTTGCTGCCAGAGCTTTGCTTCTCCATTGCGGCGATTAGCACATTAACCATTTCGAGGTTGACAAATGCCGGGTTAAAACCGGGCTGGTTGGTTAGGATCTGCCGGTATAGAGCCTGTGCTTGGTAATACTCTTTGCTGTGAGCTAAAGCATTGGCGCGGGCGAATTGATCCTCAAAGTCGGCTTGATCCGCAAGGATTGCAGCGGTTTGCTTGAATTGACCAGCGCCATAGAAGCTGTATGCGCGCCATTGGAGCTGATCAAAGTACTGAGCGGCGATGTCATAACGGCCAAGCTCGAACCAAATTCGCGCTTGTTGGTCGCGGCTAAAAAAGGCATCTGCCATCGGCTGTGGGTGCGAGCTCGATAATGCCGCCAGCAGCGCAATTAGCGCTAGGCTCATTTTGCCGTTATGCCAACCAATCGCCGCAATCCGTGTGCGGAATAACTGGGCTAGTTCCATGCAAACCTCCACCCACGGCGAAACCATATTAGTGCCAGTGGGGCTGCGAGCCAGAACAGCAGGTAGCCGCTGTCGTAAAAGGGTTGATTGCTATTATTAATGGTTTGCATATGGCTATTGATGCGACTGAGAAGATTAGTGATGTCTTGGTCGTCGATTGCGATTGGCTCGATGATGGCTCCGGCATCAGCAAGCGCAGTAAAACGTTGTTGCGCCGCACGGTTTATTCCATCAACCCGAGTAGTAGAGCCGATCTGCCAAATAATTAATTGTTGCTGACTTTGCGCTAGGTGTTGCCGCAGTGGCTTGATCGAAACTGCGGGAATGTCGTCGGTAAGCAACAACACTGTGCCGCCAGTATGGGTTGCTGTTAGCAGTTGCTCTAGCAAAGGCAACACGGTTTCCGGCGCATTGCCAGCCAGCGGCATCATTTGCGGTTTTAACGAATCGAGAAAATGGTGAATCATATTGCGGTCATTGGTTATCGGCATGGCAACATGGGCGCTACCGGCATAGGCCAGCAAGGCGGTGTTGCCGTCACCACGGGCAGCAATAAGATCAGTGATCTTTTGCTTAGCCCGCACTAACCGATTGGGACTAATGTCTGCTTGTTCCATTGTTTGCGACAAATTTAAGCCGATCACCAGTGCCGACTGATCAGTAAACAATGGTGATTCACCGCGATACCAGCTTGGGCCACTCAGAGCGATGACGATTAAGGCCGCCAACGGCACCAGCAGCGTTTGTGGCCGAAACCGTGTTGGTTTGTGTTCTGAGACGGTAAGCGCCTCGAGCATCTCGGTTGAAAGGTACTTGCGCCAATGTTGCAGCTGCTGCGGGGCGTCGTTGGTTCGGGTTAGTAGCAACAGCAATGGCACCAACGCCAATAACCACCAAGGACGAAGAAAATGAAATTCTGACAGGGAAAGCAATGGATTCATTGTGATTGGCCCAGCAAGCGTCCGTAACTATGGCGGATAAATACAGCCGTTAACCAGCAACCAAGCCAGATTGACAGCGGCCAGTGATGTAGCGTTTGCCGTGGTCGGTATGACTGGGTGTCATAAGCGGTTTTTTCAAGCCGGTTAAGTTGATTGTTGATCGCCAGTAACTGGTTACGATCTGCCGCGCGGAAGTCGGCGCCGCCGGTTCGTGTGGCAATTGCGGTTAGCTGTTCGAAATCGGGCAGGCTGTGGCGCGGCCCTTTGGGGTTACCAATAGCGATGGTGTGGATCTTAATGCCGTAGCTTGCTGCGACTTGGGCAGCTTCTACCGGCGGCATGGTTGAGGCGTTGTCTTTGCCATCGGTGATTAAGATCAGCACCCGTTGTTTGGTTTCCCCCTGTTCGAATACCTTTACTGCTAAGCCGATGGTGTCGCCTATGGCAGTCATTGAACCGGCCATGCCCAATTGGCTGTCTTGTAATAGGGTTAACCAGGTGTCGATGTTGTCGGTAAAGGGAGCTTGCAGATAAGGTTTGTCAGCAAATAAGATCAGGCCGAGGCGGTCATGCTGACGGTTGGCTGCAAATTCAGCCATCATCTGCTTAACACCTTCGAGTCGATTAATGGTGTCGTTATTGCTATCAACAAAATCCTCTTCATACATTGAACGGGACAGATCTACCGCCACCAGAATTTCCCGGGCAGGCTGGCGCTGTTCAATAGGCTCGCCCACCAGCATCGGTTTGGCTAAGGTTAGGCACAGCGCTAGCCAGCCAAGGATAAGCCACACCCATTCAAAGCCTGATTTGGCGATGATGGCCGCACCGGTTGTTGGTTGTTGCCCGCTGATCTGGGCTAGTTGATTGAAAAACGGCACAAACACCGCGTCACGTCGTTGCTTAAAAGGCGTTGCATAACGATAAACAAGGTAAGGCAGCGGCAGTAACAACAGCGCCCAAGGGTGGCTAAGTTCAATCATGATCATTCCGGTGCTTTTGGATCCACAGCTGCACCTGTAGTAACAGTTGTTGCAATTGCGAGGATGTAAGTTGGTTGGGGCCATAGGCTAGTTGGTGAAGTAGGCCACTCATATCACCGCTAAATGTGCAATCGGGGCAACGCTGATCTAACCATTGCTCCCACGCACGCCCATGCAAGCCAATAACCTCATTACGGCAGCTGGCGGCGATGGCGGTCTTACGGAGCAGTGTCGGCACTTCAACCAAACGCTGGTTACTATTATCATTTACGGATAACAGCGGCTGGAGCCACGTTAATGCGTCGCGTCGATAGCGATTACGTTGATATCGGCGATAGGCGTTAACGCTGCTATTGCAGAGGCAGACAATCACAAAAGCACTGATAACTAACCAACCATCGCCTTGCGGCCACCAACTGATCTCTGTCGGTATTGCGGTCTCAATGAAGTAAGTAAGCTTACTGTTGCCCCATTCGGGCCCGAAGTCGTACATCAGCGACTCTCCAACCAGGTGCGTAACTGCGCCGTTATTGGCTTTATGGTGCTGACCATGAAACGTTGAAATGGATAACGCTGCTCAAGGGCTTCGAAGCGTTGTTCAGCGTGGTGCTGATGTTGGGCCATCTTGGTGGTTAGCGCGCTATCGTTACCGTCGACTTGGATCTGCTCCAGCCCGTTACTAAGGATAAGGTTTGCGTCTGCTGGCAGTTGCTGCTCCAGTGGATCGGCAACATGGCAAAGCACCACTTGATGCTGCTGCAGCAATAGCTTTAAGGCAGCAAAAGTATCGTCATCCCAGTCATTGGGATCGCAGATCAACAGCACTAGGCTAGCTCCGTTACATTGCGCCAGAACTTGATGCAGATGAGAGGCAGTAGGCGCCGCTTGATGCGTGAGCGGCGCAACCGATAACGATTGGTTGTACGCGGTTATCTGTTGCAGCAGTTGCGTTTGGTGCCGTTGGTTACGTTTGGGTTGCAATTGGCGACTGCTGCTATCGGAAAATACCAATAACCCAGTGCGATCCCCTTGCTGGGTGGCAATCCACATCGATAATGCCGCCAGCTCTGCAGCGATCACCGACTTGGTTTTGCCGGTGCTGCCAAAAAACATCGCTTGGCGTTGATCTAGCACAATCAATAAGTCGCGATCGCGCTCTTCACTGAAAACGCGCACATGAGGCTTACTGGTGCGTAGAGTTGCCTTCCAGTCCATGGTACGAATGTCATCGCCATGCTGGTACTGCCGCAGTTCTTCGAAATTCAAGCCGCGGCCATGCAAAGAGGAGCGATGTTGGCCAAGTGGTTGTCGCTTAATTTTTCGTTTGGAGACAAACGAGAGCCCTTGCGCCTGAAACTTAAGCTGTTGCAGTTGCGGCATATCAACATGAATGGAACTGCTCATAGCAAGCCCTTATGCCAATGCGGTGTTGCGGATAATTTCATCAATCACATCGTCGGCGCTGATGCCGTTTGCCTGTGCTTCGTAGCTTAGAATGAGCCGATGGCGCAGTACTCGATGGACAACTGCTTTAACGTCATCGGGATCGACAAAGCTGCGCCCTTGGAGATAGGCCATCGCTCGGGCCGATTTATCAATAGCTAAGCTAGCGCGTGGACTTGCCCCAGCAACAATCCAACGGGATAGCTCGCTATCTGCCGCCCGTTCAGGTTTACGAGTGAGCATGACTAAAGCAACGATGTAATCGACAATTGCTTTACTGACGTGAATCGATTGCACCTGCTGGCGGGCCACGTTAAGCCAGTTTGAATCGAAATGCAGCGGCGCTTGTTCTGTTTGCGCTTCTTCGGCTCGTACTAGTTCGATGATTTGCGCTTCGGTTTCATCGTTTGGGTAATCAACGATTACCTTCATTAAGAATCGGTCCATCTGCGCTTCGGGTAGCGGATAGGTTCCTTCCTGTTCAATTGGGTTTTGTGTTGCCAGTACCATAAACAGTGCGGGTAGGGCGTGGCTATGGCCGGCAATGGTTACCTGCCGCTCCTCCATCGCTTCAAGCAACGCCGCCTGCACTTTGGCTGGGGCGCGATTGATCTCGTCGGCGAGAATAAGATTGTTAAATATTGGCCCCGGTTGGAACTGCAGTTTAGGTACGCCGTCTAGCTGCGAATACACCTCGGTGCCGGTGACGTCGGAAGGGAGTAAATCAGGGGTAAACTGAATGCGGCCGAAATCGACCTTCATCGCATCGGCTAAGGATTTAATGGCGCGGGTCTTGGCGGTGCCCGGCATCCCTTCGAGTAGCAGGTTACCGTTGGAAAGTAACGCGATAAGAAGTGCTTCGGACAGATGCTGTTGTCCAATCACAGCGTGATCAAGCTGGCTTTTAAGCTGTTGTAGTGGTGAATCGACGGTCATGACCGATCAGTTGGTTGTTCGAATTGTGTTTGAACAGTACCAACCGTCTAAACCATTGACTGTGAGTTGAGTCAATCGTTTGCTTTGCGGGGATTTGTTCTAATTTGTTTGTGATAGCAGGTAGATACTTAGTGCTTTTGGCGGAACATTGTTTCCAAAACTGGCGATGTTGTAGGCGCGGCGCGGTTATGTAGCGCTGTTTCTTAGCAATAAAAAGGTTGTGTACCAATTAAGTGGTTCTCTTTTCAATGCTGTTAAAGCAAAGGCTAGGCGAGTTTTGATGCAAAGGGTAAAGCACTACCGCCGTTGCTCTTGCGCCGCATTGGAGCAGGTCAGCGAAGCGTTTTGGAGTGCGACCTAAGGCAAAGGGGGCGAAGATCCCCGCTAATGCATACAAGAATGTGCCATCGCCACCGCGACATAGTCCCTAAAAGCACCGAAATCGGTGAAGCCGAAGGCTTAAGATAAACTTCAATAGCTAACTACGACACAGCCAATAAAAACGCCGAGCTAAGCTCGGCGTTGTTCTGATCAAATGATCACCAGTTACGATTACATCACGCGTTGGCCTGGAATAGCGCCATCGTCAGGGCTCAGTAGGTAGATATCTTCACCACCCGGGCCAGCAGCCAGTACCATCCCTTCGGACATACCAAACTTCATCTTACGAGGGGCAAGGTTGGCTACCATGATGGTGAGTCGGCCTTCGAGATCTTCAGGCTTGTATGCCGATTTAATCCCGGAGAATACTTGGCGGGTTTCGCCGCCCAGATCCAACGTCATCTTAATCAGCTTTTTAGCACCATCAACGTGCTCTGCTTTAGCGATGCGAGCGATACGTAGATCGGTCTTTGCGAAGGTGTCAAAATCGATGGTGTCAGCGATTGGATCCTTGGCAAGCTCATCGTTGGCACCAGTTGATACGTCGGCTTCAGCCTGTGGCTCAGCAGCCTGCTCAGCGGCCAAATCTGCTTTGGTCGCTTCGATGATCGCTTCGATCTTAGCCGGTTCGATACGTTGAATAAGCGCTTTAAACTTATTGATTTCATGACCGGTTAAAGTGTCGTTGATGTTATCCCAACGCAGTTCAGCATTAAGGAAGGCTTCAACGTTTGCAGCCATCTGTGGCAGTACTGGCTTGAGGTAAGTCATCAAGATACGGAACAGGTGGATACCCATCGAGCAGACTTCGTGGGTCTTCTGCTCCATGCCTTCTTGTTTAGCCATTGACCACGGTGCCATATCGGCAATGTAGGCGTTAGCTTTATCAGCCAGCGCCATCACTTCGCGAATCGCTTTGCCGTACTCGCGACCTTCAAACAGGGCTGCAATACTGGTTTGGGCGTTTTGGAACTCCGCCAATAGCTCAGGATTCTCAATACCGTCAGCCAACTTTCCGTCGAAACGCTTAGCGATGAAACCGGCAGTACGGGAAGCAATGTTTACCAGTTTGCCGACCATGTCAGAGTTAACGCGCTGGGCGAAATCTTCAAGGTTAAGATCGATGTCATCGATGCGGTCGTTAAGCTTGGCGGCGTAGTAGTAACGCAGGTATTCAGGGTGCAGGTGATCTAAGTAGGTACGTGCCTTAATAAAGGTACCGCGAGACTTAGACATCTTAGCGCCGTTAACGGTTACGTAGCCGTGAGCAAACACGTTGGTTGGTTTACGCAGGTTGGCGCCGTGCAACATTGCAGGCCAGAACAGGCTGTGGAAGTAGATGATGTCTTTACCGATGAAGTGGTAAAGCTCAGTCTTCGAGTCTTTGTTCCAATACTCGTTGAAGTCCAAGTCGTCACGCTTTTGGCATAAGTTGTCGAATGAACCCATGTAGCCAATTGGCGCGTCTAGCCAAACGTAGAAAAACTTCTTGCCGTCGGTGCCTGGAATCTCAAACCCAAAGTATGGTGCATCACGGGAGATATCCCATTGCTGCAGGCCAGACTCAAACCATTCATTCAGCTTGTTGGCCATTTCTGACTGTAATGCACCAGAGGTGGTCCACTCTTGCAGCACCTGTTTGAACTGGGGCAGGTCAAAGAAGTAATGCTCAGAGTCTTTCATTACTGGGGTTGCGCCGGACACTACAGACTTCGGATTGATTAACTCAACCGGGCTGTAGGTTGCACCACACACTTCACAGTTGTCGCCGTTTTGGTCTTCAGCCTTACACTTAGGGCAGGTACCAGTTACGAAACGGTCAGGCAAAAACATCTGTTTTTCTGGATCAAACAGCTGCTCGATGACGCGGGTCTTGATGTAGCCGCTGTCATTTAAGCGGTTGTAGATCTCAGACGACCACTTACGGTTCTCTTCCGAGTGGGTAGAGTGGTAGTTGTCGTAGTTAACCAAGAAATCGGCAAAGTCGGCTTGATGTTCTTCAGAAACCTTGGCGATCATCTCCTCAGGAGTCATGCCCAACTTCTGCGCCTTAAGCATAATTGGCGTACCGTGGGTGTCATCAGCACATACCGCAATACACTGGTTACCACGTAGTTTTTGGAACCGTGCCCAGATGTCGGTTTGAATGTGCTCAAGCATGTGGCCTAAGTGGATTGAACCATTGGCGTAAGGTAACGCACTGGTCACCAGAATTTTTCTGTTCTCGACTGCCATCGTCTCTCGATTCTTCTGTAGATACGAAATAAAGGCGCAATTCTAACGTATGAACTCAAAATTTTCATTAGCGGAGCGTGCTTATGCGCGCTTTGTCGCCGCCTTTTGGTACACTCTCGCTAATTGCTAAACAAAGGACATGGCTTGTGACCGCTTTCGTAATCAATAATTCCCTTCCAGAACCGCTATCTACAGTAGTTTTGGAGCAGCTTAAAACCTTCAACGAACCGTTACTGAATAAAAACCTGATTGACGCTGAAATCCTTCGTGGTCTTGCCATTGATGGTCGTTGTCTGCAGGTCGGTTTAGTAATGCCATACCCAGGGCAATCGCAGTATCGCGACCTCGTAATGGCACTAACCAATCACTTGGCGGTTATTGAGGGCATTGATGAGGTTGAGTGTGAAATTGGCTTAAACGTAGCAGCGGTCAATTCCGGTAACGCCAAGGCACATCCAAAGATCCGTAATGTTATTGCGGTTGGCTCGGGTAAAGGCGGGGTTGGTAAATCCACTACGGCGGTAAATTTTGCTCTTGCACTTGCGGCTGAAGGTGCCCGTGTCGGGATGTTGGACGCCGATATTTACGGCCCGTCAATTCCGACTATGCTAGGTTGTATTGATTTCAAGCCAACCAGTCAAGATGGTAAAACCATGGAGCCTGCCTACGTCCACAACATGGCAGTGATGTCGATGGGCTTCCTAGCTACCGACGACAACGCTTCGGCATGGCGCGGGCCAATGGCGGCTGGGGCGATGGAACAGTTGATGAATGAAACCAACTGGCCTGAACTGGATTATCTGGTGATCGATATGCCACCAGGCACCGGTGATATTCAGCTAACGCTGTCGCAAAAGTTCCCGGTTTCAGGGGCTGTGATTGTGACTACTCCACAAGAGATTGCCACCTTGGATGCCCGTAAAGGGATCACCATGTTCAACAAAGTAAATGTGCCAGTATTAGGTATTGTTGAAAACATGAGCTACCACACTTGTGAAAACTGTGGTTCGAAAGAGCATCCGTTTGGGCAAGGCGGTGGACTGGCTACCGCAAATCGGTACAATGTGCCGCTTTTAGGGGAATTGCCTCTAAATGTGACGGTTAGAGAGCATCTGGACAACGGTACCCCAACGGTTGTCGCTGAGCCTGAAAGTGCGATTAGTAATGAATACCAAACCATTGCCCGCAACGTCGCCGCTTCACTGATTTTGCTCTCACAGCCAGACGACTTGAGTATCGAAATCACCAATGAATAACCCATGGAGGGGCCCTTGTGGCCCCTTCAATCCAACTTCTGTGTGAGAAAGTGAATTTATGAGCTCCCAACAGCAATGCGTCATCATCGGTATCGCCGGAGCTTCGGCTTCTGGTAAAAGCTTAATTGCTCGTACCATCTATGAAGAACTGACGCGGGATCTAGGTACTGATCAAATTGAAGTGATCAATGAAGACGCCTATTACAAAGATCAATCTCACCTGACCATGGAAGAACGGGTAAAGACGAACTATGACCACCCCAATGCACTTGATCATGATTTGCTGGCACACCACCTGCAATTGCTTAAGTCTGGCGCGGCGGTTGAAGTGCCGACCTACAGCTATGTAGAACACACCAGAATGAGCAAAACCAACACGGTTACGCCGAAAAAGGTGATCATTTTGGAAGGGATTTTGTTGTTAACCAATCATGCGTTGCGTCAACAGATGCACGCGTCGGTATTTATGGATACGCCGCTGGATATCTGCTTTATCCGCCGTCTTACCCGCGACGTGGAAGAGCGAGGCCGTTCGATGGAGTCGGTTATTGGTCAGTACCAGAGTACGGTGCGACCGATGTTCCTGCAGTTTATCGATCCGTCCAAACAACACGCGGACATCATCGTTCCTCGTGGTGGTAAGAACCGGATCGCTATCGACATTTTGAAGGCTAAGATCCGCCAGCTGGTAAACGGTTAAAACTAAGACCTAATAATAACAATAAGGATTGATAGATGCGCTTAACGGATGTAGAGATTGAACAACACTTAGACGATGGTTTGATTGTGGTAGAACCACGACCAACCGCCGACAAAATCAGTGGGGTTAGTCTTGATGTGTCACTTGGTAATAAATTCCGAGTGTTTAAGGATCATACCGCATCACACATCGATCTTTCTGGGCCACGAGAGATGGTACAGGCGCAGCTAAACAACGTAATGAGTGACGAGCTGGTGATCGCTGATGATCAGCAGTTTTTCCTGCATCCCGGTGAACTGGCGCTTGGTATTACTCTTGAAGCGGTTACCTTACCAGCTAACATTGTTGGCTGGCTGGATGGTCGTTCATCGTTAGCGCGTCTTGGCTTGATGGTACACGTTACCGCTCACCGCATTGATCCAGGTTGGTCTGGCAACATCGTGCTGGAGTTCTTCAATAGTGGCAAATTGCCGCTGGCATTAAGCCCGCGAATGGCAATTGGCGCGCTTAACTTTGAAAAACTCAGCCGCGATTGCGCTAAACCGTACAATTCGCGTTCCGATGCGAAGTATCGTGGTCAAAGTGGTGCGGTTGCGAGCCGGATCAGTCAGGACGACTAATTATGCGATTTTGGCTTAACGGCGTAGCGGCGGATGAGATTGCCATCGCTGACCGTGGTTTATCGCTTGGGGACGGCCACTTCACTACCGTTAAGGTGGTGAATGGCGCAATGGAGTTATGGCCGCTGCACCGGCAGCGGCTGGCCAATGCCAACGCGCTGCTGGGCTTTGCCGCCATCGACTGGGAGCGCATTGATGCTGAGTTGAAGGCAGTTATCGCCGACGTCGAGCTCGGTTGCTTACGGATAACCTTAACCCGAGGCTGTTCTGGCCGTGGTTATCAAGGTAAGTGGGGCGTGGATGCCACGCGGATCTATTCTGTTTCAGATTTTCCAAGTCACTATGGGCAATGGCAACGACAGGGCATTACGGTCGACATCGCCACCACTCGGTTGAGTTTCGGTGGACCACTAGTTGGTGTAAAAACCATTGGTCGTGCTGAGCAGGTTGTTATTAAACATGAACTAACTCGGTCGCCAGCAGACGATCTCATCGTACTGGATCCTTTCGACAACGTTATTGAAGCCAGTGCTGGTAATCTGTTTGTGGTTATTGATGGCACCGTAGTTACACCACAATTAAGTCACAGTGGTATTGCTGGGGTTATGCGCCAAAGGCTGCTAGCGGACATTGCCGAGCTTGGTTATCAAGTGCAGGTTAGACCCCTTAAGCTGGCGGAACTGAAACACTGTCAGCAGGCCATTATCTGTAACTGTTTGATGGGAGTTGTTCCCGTCAATTACATTGGGCAACAGCACCTCACTCTTCATTCACTCGCAACATCGTTACAGGGACACTATGACCCGTTGGTTTAAAGGCCTACTCATTGCGTTTGGTATCGCATTGACGATAACCGCTGCTGCAGCGCTGTTCGTTTCGCAGCAGGTCCAAAAGGCGTTAACCGCTGAATTAAGGATTGATGCAACGACCGAAGTTACCATTGCACCAGGGCAATCAGTGCGGCAGTTATTACTGCAGTGGCAACAGCGCGGATGGATCGACTCTGAATTGTGGCTGCGCTTGGCGTTAAAGCTTAAGCCACAATTGGCTGGCATTAAGGCTGGTACCTACCACTTAGCGGATGATTTGACCGTAGAACAGGCGTTACAGCACCTTAAAGAGGGTGTTGAAGCACAATTTAGTATCACTTTAGTGGAAGGCGGTACCATCAAAGAGTGGTTAGCCCAGATCCAGCAGCACCCACGCTTGGTGCACACCATATCATCGGTTCAAGAACTTACGGCGGCGTTAGATATTGATGACGCCAATCCAGAAGGGTGGTTCTATCCAGACACATACTCCTACAGTGTTGGCAGCAGCGACGTCGACCTGCTTAGTCGTGCTCATCAGCGAATGCAGCAAGCTGTAACAACAACCTGGGCCGAACGACAGCAAGATCTGCCGCTAAAGTCCGCCTATGAACTGCTGATTCTCGCCTCGATTATCGAGAAGGAAACCGCGGTTGCCGCTGAGCGCCCGCTGGTCTCGTCGGTATTCATTAATCGCCTTAACAAAGGGATGCGATTACAAACCGATCCCACCGTAATTTATGGCTTGGGGGACAGTTACCACGGTGACATTACCCGCAAGCACTTGAAAACAACCACTCCATACAATACCTACCGTATTGATGGGCTAACTCCGACGCCGATTGCCAACCCCTCGTTGGCTTCACTTCAGGCGGCAGCAGCACCACAGGCAAGTAAATACCTGTACTTTGTTGCCAACGGTGAGGGTGGTCACACCTTTAGCTTGAACCTGAAAGATCACAATCGCGCGGTACAGCGTTACCTAAAAATGAATAAATAATGACTGGCACATTTATCGTAATTGAAGGGCTCGAAGGAGCCGGTAAGAGCAGCGCGGTGGCGTTGGTTAATGACTTTCTAGTGAAACGCTTTCCCCAGCGTGAGATCGTTAATACCCGTGAACCCGGTGGCACGCCATTGGCCGAGGAGATCCGCGAGATCTGGAAACAACCACGGCAAGAACCGATGGCACCAATCACTGAATTGCTGATGGTATACGCCTGTCGTGCGCAATTGGTGGAAACGGTAATTAAACCGGCCCTTGAACGCGGTGCGGTTGTTCTTGGCGACCGCCATAACCTTAGCTCTGTGGCATACCAAGGTGGCGGTCGTCACTTGTCGGAGCAGGTAGAGGCGTTATCGAACATCACCTTAGGTGAGTTTAAACCAACGCTGACGCTGTATCTCGATATTGAACCATCAATTGGATTAGAGCGAGCACGCCAGCGTGGTGCCTTGGATCGCATTGAGCTGGAACAGCTAAGCTTTTTCGAGCGGGCACGACAGTGCTACCTCGTCGCTGCAGAAAACGACAGTGCTATTGTAACCATCGATGCGTCACAACCGATTGAAGCGGTTCAAGCGGATATCATCAGCGCTTTGGAGCAGTCCCTTTGATTAAGCTGCCGCACCGACTGGAACAAGCTCCTTGGTTAACAACGCCATGGCACGAATGGCTGCAGCGGCGGCAATTGGGTCGACTTGGCCATGCACTGTTGTTACAAGGACCAGACGGCTGCGGCAAAGAGATTCTATCGGAACAGATCCTGACCGCACTTCTGTGTGACAGCGGCGATGGCTGTGGTTTTTGTCGTCACTGTCAGTTATTGAAAGCCGGCCATCATCCGGATCGTATCGATATCGGCCCAGACGGAAACCAAATTAAGATTGAGGCGATACGTGCATTGATCAGCCGTTTGGAAGGGACAGCCCATCAAGGTGGGGCACGAGTGGTGGTGATTGACCAAGCTGAAAAGCTCAACGGGGCAGCTGCTAACGCTTTGCTAAAGACCTTAGAAGAACCCATGGATGGTGTCTATTTATTGCTGCTTTGCAGTGCGCCAGAACGGTTATTGCCTACCATTACCAGCCGTTGTCAGCGGTTAGTAGTTGCGATGCCGACGTTAACTCAAACCAATGAATTTATTGGAGAAGCTTCACTAAAACTCGGAAACTGGCCTTATTGGCAAGCGTTACTTGGAGGGCCGTTGGCAATGAAAGCGGCTATTGATAGCGATAATATTGCCACCATTACCCAATGGCGAAAATGGTGGCGAGCCAGTCTTAAAAGCGGTTTAGTCGAACCCCAACTTGCTGCTGTTGATAGTGAGTCGGCGGCGTTAGTGTTAAAAGTCCTTTATTACGAACTGCTGTTTATTGGCCGCTCAAGACCGCAATGGTTAGCTGAGCATTATTCAGCGATTCAGCAAGTTATCGAAAAAATATCTTGGTTAGAACGGCAGTCCGGCATTAATCTAGTGGCAGTGTTTCAACAGCTAATTACCGCAATTCGGCAAAAAGCCCAGTAAATTGCGTGTTTTACAAGGATGTTTATGGTCGCGTTAGAGGCCCAGTTTGTCACCAGTACCCAATTGTATCGGGCTTATATGCCGTTTATTCGCTTTGGCGCCTTGTTCTTTGTGACCAGCAAAGAGTTTCAATTGGGTGAACTGCTTTCAGTTCGGTATCAGATCCCCGGTGATTTGCAATGGCATGCCTTTGAGGGGCCAGTGGTTTGGTGTAATCCGCTGGGTTCGCAAGGGGGGCGCCCGCCGGGAGTTGGCGTCGCGTTTCAACACGAAAATAACCAACATCGAGATCTAATAGAGAAAGCGCTTGTGGGCGAAATGACCTCAGGCCAACTTACTTCAACGATGTAATCCCACGCCAAACTAGATCCAACAAGCAAATGTCATTACCCTGTGCGCATTACGTAATTTTGTTGGATTTCCCCTGTGTTAATTGACTCCCACTGCCACCTTGATCGCCTTATCGAAGGCGATGATGCTACTTCACTAAAGCCGGTAT
Organism: Ferrimonas lipolytica; assembly: GCF_012295575.1. NCBI lineage: Bacteria > Pseudomonadati > Pseudomonadota > Gammaproteobacteria > Alteromonadales > Ferrimonadaceae > Ferrimonas > Ferrimonas lipolytica. Next base: position 1,374,667 of record NZ_CP051180.1, read on the forward strand.
TGGACGCCGCTAAACAAGCTGGTGTTGAAAAAATGCTATGCGTTTCAGTGAGTCAAAAGGGGTATGAACGGATGAAACAGGTTGTTGCTCCCTATACCCAAGTAGCAATCTCCTGTGGCGTTCATCCCTTAGACGTCAAAGACGGTTATGATAAAGCATGGTTGGCTCAACACGCTGATGACCCGCAAGTTGTCGCTATTGGCGAAACCGGTTTGGATTACTACTACGATAAAGATAACGTTGCCGAGCAGCAGCAAGCCTTTATTGACCATATTAAAGTAGCTAAGCAACTCAATAAGCCTGTGATTATCCATACCCGAGACGCTAAGCAAGACACGTTGCAAATGTTGCGCGAACATGGCCCCGTGACTGGGGTATTGCACTGTTTTACCGAAGATTGGGCGATGGCCAAAGAAGCAATTGAGTTGGGTATGTACATCTCAATTTCTGGCATCGTTACTTTTAAAAATGCTGAGCAGATCCGCGATGTAGTGCGTAATATGCCACTTGATCGATTGTTAGTGGAAACCGACTCGCCGTATCTTGCGCCGGTGCCATATCGCGGTAAATCCAATCAGCCTGCGTATGTGCGTGAAGTGGCGCAATATGTTGCTGACTTAAAGCAGATCCGCTACGAAGAACTGTGCCAGATCACCGCCGCCAATTATCATCGATTGTTTCCACTAGCGAAGTAGATTTGTTAGGCAAAAAAGGCTGTGTCGTAGTTAGCTGTTGAGGTTTATATCTAGCCTTCGGCTGCACCGATTGCGGTGCTTTTAGGTGAGGATGTCGCGGCGGCGACGGCACATTCTTGTATGCATTAGGGGCGAGCTCCGCCCCCTTTGGAATCCCCCTCTGCCTTAGGTCGCAGTCAAAAACGCTTAGCTGGACTGCTCCAATGCGGCAAAAGGTCACGGCGGTAGTGCTTTCCCCTTGTAGCAAAGCTGCGTTGCCGGTGCTTTAACAGTATTGGACAGAACAACACTTCGTTGGTACACAGGCAAAAAAAAGCCCGCAACTATTCCTATTTGTCGCAGGCTTAGGGGAACTTAACTGTGTTGGGACAACGCATTGTGTCGTTATGTGCCAATGTCATTAAGCGTAGTTTGCTTTTCTACAACTGGGGCGAATCGAACCGATAATTAACCGAAATATGATTAATGTATGGTTTGATTCGCTTTGTTTGCTGCACAGTTTAGTAGCGAAGCGATCATCGTTGCTGGCAAAGGTTAACTCTGTGCCTACGCGTAGTGGCTGATCTTATCTTTTACCAGATCTCGCGGTAAGCCATTTTTAAGGCGGCTATTAATCCACTTCGCCAGACCCAACACAGTGCCATCTAAGCAAACGATGGTTTCACCTTTTCCGCCAGCTTCGCCCATCGGAATATCGCGGCCCATGAGGTACTGTTCCGCCTGTTCTAATGTGAGCTCAACACATCTGGTTTGGTCGCAGGGTAACGCCAGTACCGCTTGATGGTGGGTTCTAAACCCTTTTTTATGCACATCAGCGAGCTTTACGCCCAGCCGTTGTAGCCTGATTTTGTCCAGCAACGGCATTAGGTTCTGCGGGAACCACCATAGCTCGGCATCACGAGCCATAACGACACCATCAGCAGGCACGGTTATTCCCAGTTGTTGTTCGAGGTAGTTGGTGATCTGTGCGGTCACTTCAGCATCAGCAGGTTTGAACGGGAAGTTGCCCAAGCGCGGTTTGATGTAGGTGCTGTCAACGCTACCAGTTTTACGGATTGCTGCGACGAAGAACCCTTCCGAGTCATAGATCTGCGGCCAAATATGAAGAAAGCCTTCGGCACCACAAGATTGTTCCGCACCAGGGAATAGATCTGCTAGCGACAGAAACTCTACTTGATCTGGATACTGCGCCTTGAGGTAGTTGCAGACGTCGTGGTTTTCTTGGCGGTTAAGGGTACAAGTTGAATAGACCATTACGCCGCCGCTTTTCAGTGCACAGAATGCAGAATCGATCAGTCCACGCTGGACTTGGGTAATTTCGTCTATCGATTGCAAACTCCAATTACGCATTGCGTCCGGATCTTTTCGCACTGTGCCTTCGCCGCCACAGGGGGCATCCAATAAGATGGCGTCAAATTGTTCAGGTAATGTTGGACCAAACACATGACCATCGAAATGGGTTAAGGCAACGTTACGTACCCCCAATCGTTGCAAATTGGAGTGCAATACCTTAACTCGAGAAGAGGAGTATTCGTTGGCGATAAGCAAGCCGCTGTTATCCATTAATGCAGCGATCTGAGAGGTCTTGGACCCTGGTGCCGATGCTACATCCAATACGTATTCTGGCTGATTGAGGAAGTGAAACAGCGCAAATGGTGGCATCATCGATGATGCTTCCTGAATGTAAAACAGGCCTGCTAAATGCTCGGGGATATTACCCAACGCAATGTCGTCCTGTTCACCGTCAAGCCAGAAACCCTGCTGGCACCACGGCACCGGCGTTAATCGCCAACCTTTCTTGGTCATACGCTGGTTAAAATCTTCGACGCTAATTTTGAGGGTGTTCACCCTTATCGAACGGCGAAGAGGGAGTTGGCTGTACCGAACGAACTCATCAAGGGTAAGATGAGCCGGCATAGTTGACTCGATAAGATCTAGAAATGCCTGAGGAAAGTCGACCATAACGTGGTTCCTGCGGGAAAACGGCGCAAACTATACCATAGCTAATGCAAGGAGAGCAGGGTTGTTAAATAGAGTATGGGGCATGTTCTTTTTAGTGTCCGCGGTTGGCTGTTTATGGCAGTGGTTGGTTGGTAACGATCCGTTGGTTTTTGCCCGCTGGGTTGAACAGCTATTTGAGATGGCCAAACTGGCTATTGATATCGGTATTGGTTTAGCTGGCATGATGGCGATGTGGCTCGGGCTAATGAAGATAGGCGAACGCGCCGGCTTGATCGATAAGCTGGCAGTGCTGCTAGCGCCGCTATTTAGCCGATTAATGCCAGAGGTACCCAAAGGCGATCCGGCTTTAGGCTCAATAACCATGAATATGGCAGCAAATGCGCTTGGT